>NZ_JANQTA010000011.1 GCF_028278985.1 Candidatus Nitrosopumilus sp.
TCATCATCGTCATCATCTCTTGCTTCGTCATCTTCATCTCGCTCATCATCGTCATCATCTCTTGCTTCGTCATCTTCATCTCGCTCATCATCGTCATCAAGTGAAAAAATTCCTGAAAGAATAACTCCATTACCACCACTGATCTCAATAATGTCACTATCTGCTACCAGAGGCACATCATTTCCATCTCTGCTATCAAGATCCAATTCTCCTTCACCATCTTCATCTGTTGTAATTTCACCTACAGATTCACCACCTACAAGAACATCAAATGTTTCATCTGGCGTTTGATCTTCAATTTCTACAGAAAGTTTCTTTCTGTCATTTCTTTGCTCAAATTCGGCTTCTCCAATATCTTCTTCCTCATCATTAACTAGTTCTGCTTCAAGTTCTACCTTGTCAGGGAGTAAGTCAGATGAAGTGGATAGAACTTCTTCATTGTCGCTACTTTCACCAGTAATCTCATAGATTTCATTAATATCGTCATAATCTGTTAATTCATCAATTAGTGCTTGTAATTGTTCAATAACAGGATCGTCAATGCCTAACACATTCGCTGTGTCTATAACATCTTCTAGATCACTTACCAAATCTTCGACAAAGTTACTTACTCGCTCATCTTGTTCTTCTTCTGCCTTGTACTCGATTCGATTTAATATCTCATCAAGAATTTCCTCAGCAAATTTGACTAGTTCTTCAGCCTCAGCTGTATTTTCCTCAGAGAGTTTTTCTTCTGCCAACAAAATTGCAGCATCAAGATCATCTAAGCTAATGTCTAATTCATTATTTAATATGAGAGTCCTTAATTCATCAGCTTCATTTTGCAAGTCAACTATGGATTCTGCAATTTCAAAAAGTCCTTTAAGATGTTTTTCTTGTTCTTCAACAAGTTCTTCTTCGGCCTTCAAAAGTTCTTCATAGGCATCTTCAAACAAGGATAATGCATCAAGACCAGGATCCCTTGCATTTTCAAAGTCTCCATTTTCTAGAAAATCAAGTGATTCTTGATATTTGACTAGACCGTCATTATACAAAGTATTAGCATCTGGGGGTATTTCTAGTCCATTTGTCTCAAATGCAGTAAGTTTTTCTTCTAGTCCCAGCTTTGATTCATCTAAAATTGATTGAATTGTAAAGTGAGTATCAGCAAATGCAGGGGCTACACTATAAGTTGAAGCCAATAGCACGTATGCAAGTACAAATATTGGGATAGTTCTGTTTTTCACAAGACAGTATTCGCACTGACATAATAAAAGAAAGCACCTAGTTTGCTTCCTAAAGAGTGGTTCTTTCGAGCGAACCAGAGTAAATTAATGCAGAATGCTTGATTCTATTCAAATTTCCCATAATGTTTCTTTAATTCCCAAATACTTTTCATTAGAGATAGATTTTGATTTTAGGAATAGTTCTAATTTTTTGAAGGATTTTTGTTTTAAATACTCTTGAATCTTCTCACGGTAATCATCAATTTCAGATTGTTGAGTATCAGGTTGTGAGGTACCGTGTCGAATATCGGGTTGTGGAGAGGACATCTGAGAAATTTTATGTCTTCTCTTTACTAGAAATACTACAATTGCTACAATTGGCAATCCAATCAAAAATGCAAGCGGGGAATAATTTGGCGTCCATATTGCTTCGATTTCAATAGGACCATCAACTAGTATTTCAGCAGAGTTTCCAGATGAGGATATTGCTGGACCTTCCCAATATCCTATTTCATAAGGGAATAATCCATCATTATTGGAGGTAATGTCTAAAATTTTAATTTCAGATTTTGCATCAAACCAATTATCACCAGTAGGGGATTTTGGTGAAAATGAATATTCATTCACACCTAGGACAGAAACAGGATACTGGGTAACGGCCAAAAAAACAACTGTACGTGATGAATCAGTAGGCACATCTAAAATGAAATTTCCTCTAGATTGTCTTGAGATTGAAGAAAAATCTTGGCCATCAAGACTGTATGAAACTAGATTATACCTGCTATTCTGGTCCCTTACCCAAGAATATTTTTGGCTCAAAGTGTAGATTTCATTTGAATCCAAATCAATCACATATGACGCTGCAGTATTATTGACGAAACTAACTTGTAAGGTATTTCGAGAATCAGTTTGAGCAAAAGAGTGATCGTATGCAAAAAACAATAAAAATGAAAAGACAATCAAGACAGCTGCAACTTTCAATCTTAATTCACCAAATCCTCCAACCCTTCAAATTTAGAATGAATTTTGTTTTGGATTTGAGTAAGATTTTGAGAATATTCGCGTATCAAATCTTCATATTCTCCTCGTGGAATTACTCCATGATCAAAGTCTGCATTAATTTTCTTTAGTGCTTCATCATAACCAAACTTTTTGGATAATAACTTGTAAAACTCGTCAGGAATTGGCCATGATGATTTTGGAATCTCAAAGGTATTAAAAGATTCAACTCGGTCTCCTCTAAAACTTTCAATCTCTTTGACCCTTTGAAATCTGTATGCAGTAAGAAGATAACGAACGTCATTAGTAGCATATTGTAATTTTTCAACCATACCACATTTTGAAAGAGATTTCTCTATGCCAAGTCTGATCAAGTCTTTTTTTGATTTTTCATCCTCACCAAAGATGTCTTTAGATATTTCAGCAATTTTAACTGGACCCATTTTTTCAGAAGACAATTTAGCAATTGAAAAGATGATTTTATGTGTGAGTAAATCTTTAGAAGATTCATCAAGATATTTGAAGCAGTTTTCTTTCAAATTTTTTATCTGAATGATTCGTTCAATCAAGTTATTTTCTTCAAACAAGGTCTTTACTCAATTAGATTTGAGATATAACCTACAAAAAAAGGTATAAGTAATTTTTATTTTAATTCCCAAAACACAGAATTCCCCCAGTTTCATTGGTGTTCTAGACACATATTTTGTCAAGGATCAAATGGAGACTCATTGTCTATGCCCTATCAACATAATGCTCTCATTTCAATTTGAACCATAGTTACATCAAAATCAAAAATCATGTAATTTTGAACAATGTTTTTTCATTGTGTTTGAACTGTTATTGGTGAGTGTTTGGTTCACAGACTAATCATTGTTTTACAAACATTGATTTTTAGGCACAAAATGGATTGAAAATAAACCCAGAAAAGCATACTAGCCCCTTTAGATTCAAACTGAATTCAGTAACAGTTAGGGATTTGAATCAAATATGTAATTCCCCCATAAGATAACGGTAAATTATTTTTTATATATTGATGCATTGTTAGGATCCAAATCAGGCCAAATGACATCATACCCTAATTCAGACAACAAATCAGCATGACATGAATCAGGAATGCCATCGGATTTCATGATGCTGCATGCATCAACAAATTTAGAAATATGATCAAGGGCATTACGAATTAAATTCATTTTGTCTTTTGAGAGCAGATAGGAATTGATTGTAACAAATATGTCAGGATAAGTAGCGGTGATAACTTTCAATGCCGATGCAACAGGAATGCCATGTTTTTGGGCAATCTGGTCAAGAGAAACCAAACCAGAATTTGTTAGGTCTAAATCAATTTTAACATCTTTGGTCTTTTCTTCAGTTATTTCAGCATCGATTTTTTTCAAGTGTTCTAAAACATGCTTAAGCTGAACTTCTTTTTTGAAAGTGAACACTTTGTCTTGAGAAATTGACTCGATTTGAGAGCATGACAATTCAGAGTTTATTGCAATCAACAAATCCACGGATTTGTTGCGTGCATCATTTTGATTACCTTCAAATAGTATTTCCAGTTTAGCAGTTTTTCTTTCAAGGTATTCTTTGGTCCAAAAACCCACAATTTCAAAGTACATCTTACGTCCATATCTTTCAAAAAGGAAATCAGGAATCATTGCCTTGCCATCTGCAATCAGGGGATCCGGCTCTCTGGATATTTTCCAGCCATCTTTATCATTTTGATCAAAATGCTGACAGAATTTTTTTGCAAAAATTGCCTCAGTTGAACTATCATATACAGAATCATCGAATTCAGCATTCTGGGAATTTTGTGAGGGGTTTTCTATGATGGAGCGCAAATATTTTGCAGTGGATTCACTTGACAACTCAAAAGCATAGAACCTTTGTCCGTCATCTGTTTTTTTCGTTATAGAACCACCAATCTTCCAAAAAGGAGTACTTAGAATTGAAGGCAATAATTTTGCCATGGACACACCATACCTATCAGTCATCTTAAAGAGACTGAGGGGGCCGTCTAAAACACACCTTATGGAATCATTGTCTTCAGAATCATATTCTAAATTATACATCAAGCCGTAACGTTTGACATTGCGCAAAACTTGTTTCCAATACAGTCCGCCTTTAACATAAAACTCTAGTTTTGTACATTTGAAAAGCAGAGTCTGAAACAAGGATAGATTATACCAGAAGATCAAGTCTTTGGGATTTATCGCATCAAACTGTGACAGGACAAGGTTCTCATCTTTGTCACGCCACATGATGGATTGTACATCATCTGATGATATGTGTAATTGAGTTGCAACGTATTGGATAATCTCTTGTCTACGTGAATCAGACAAAGCTAATCCTTGTTTTGATGATTGCTCAAACAGTTTTTGTCGAATTAGCATAGGAGTTGCATTAGTGGATACGGAATTGAGTTGTGTAAAAATAGAACGACGTTCCAGTAATGTAAAAAAACCTCTCACCAGTTTGTAATCATATTCAGATTCAAGAAGTTTGATTTTTTCTAGCAGGTCTCCTTTTGCTTGTTTACTTTTTTGAGCATTTGTGAAAAAAGTCACTAATTTGTTAGCAAGTTCATAATCAGTCCCATTGCCAAAATCAGATGTACAAAACAACGGAGTAATTTTACCTCGGTTTGTTCTAGTACGCAAGAGTTCAGAAGGAAGCATCAGATAGTGGCCCCAACCACGTAGTTCATTTCAGCATCACCATTAGGCCTCATAAGATTAGAAGTCACCATCAGAAATAGAATTTCGTTTCATGGAAGTAATTCTTTTTGCACTAGTGTTGGTTTCCCTAGTGTGCTTTGCAACAATTTCAACCAATCTTGCCTTCCTGCCATCTTGTTTGGGTCTTAGAATCCTTCCCAATCTTTGGATGAGTTCTCGTCCACTACCAGTCCCGCTCATAATTATGCCTAATTCGGCATCAGGAACGTCTACCCCTTCATCCAAAACGCGTGAGGTTACGACAGCATTGTAGATGCCAGATTTGAATTTTTCAAGAACAGATTGTCGCTCTTCTTTGGTTGTCTTGTAAGTAATATTTGGTATTAAAAATTGGTTTGACAAGTCATAAACCATTTTGTTATTTTGTGTAAAAATTATGGTTTTGGAATTCCTGTTTTGCTCAAGAATTTTTTTCAATTCGTCAATCTTTGATTTGCTGTTTAGCGCAATTTCGTTGGATTTGTTTCGCGCAAGTATGGCTTCTCTTGCAGTTTTATTCTTATTTGACATCATGATCAATTGTTTAAGATTGTACATGGAAGGGGTTTTGAATCCCAATTGCCTTAGATTATTTAGGAATTTTGCCTGACTAGCTTCGTATTCGCTTTGCTCATCAGGAGTTAGAGATACCTGTAATCTGTCAATAGTGTACTCTGCCAGATGTTTCTGCTCAGAAAGCTGCTGTGTTCCAAGACGAAACACGACGCCGCCAGTAAGGTATGGAATCAATTCATGCAATTCATCTTCTCGTTCTATGGTTGCAGTCAAGCCTAATCTACATGGGGCAATGAACTGCTCTGCAATAGAACGATATCCAGGTGCAGGAAGATGATGCACTTCATCAAAAATTATCAGTTTAAACTGATTTCCTATTATCGGTGCGCGAATATATGCAGAATCATAAGTTGCCACAGTAATTGATTGAATGTTTTCCTCACCGCCCCCAAGTTTCCCAACAGAAATAGAATGAGAATCATTAACGAAGAGGTATTTTGAAATATTGCTTGCCCATTGCTCCATCAAATCAATTGTCGGTACAACCACAAGTGCAGAACCATTTACCAGTTCAATTGCCCGAATCCCAATAGCAGTTTTACCAGAGCCAGTAGGCAAAACCACACACCCTCTCATGGAGGATTGTTCCCAATTTGCTATGGCCTGTTGTTGGTAATCACGTAATTCTAGATCTCTTATTTTTAGTGTGGAAGAAGATATGAAGTTGGGCACATTGTCAACAAAGCTCAGATCACTTTTGCTTAGATATTCAATTATCTCAGCATAATGCAGTCCATAAGATCTTAGAATTTTTTCCCGCTCATCGTATTTCGTATTTGGAATTCTCAATAGACGACTATCTTCTATACGAATTGTGCCTTTGTCAAAGAATAGTTTGGGATCAATCTGGGTTGAATTAGACGACAATCCATTATCATATCAGAACTGTCACTATAATCATTTTTTGATTGTTATTGGTGCAGTTTAAGCCAATAGAGAATCATCAGCTGACAATGAATGTTATTTTTGGCAAGATAAATGAAATATATTTATTCAAATAAGTATTATTTTTTTATAAATTTGAATAATGAAACACGTAGAAATTGCGTAGCAATTTCTACAGGATCCTCAAATTTATGGATTCCTAAATTTTACGATCTTACACAAAACAAGCAGATATCATTAATCATAATATATCATACCTGCCCCCTCTCCCCCCTCATTACCCAATATATATTGGAATAGACAACTTTGTCCAAATTATATATATAGATCAAGATTTTATAATAATACATGATGATAGAAGATTCAGCAGGGCTTCTAGAAAAGGCAGCACCTGCATTGTTATTTGCTCAGGAATTACCACCTAGACCTGTCTATACTCTAAAGAATCTCAAAACAATTGACGAATCAACAAAAACGGCTCACAGAAGAATCAAATCATTACTTCCACTAGGTCTTGCAACATACAATCGTGGAAAATTTTCTATCAAAAAAGAAGTGGTGTCTCAACCAGTAAATGTATTAAAAAAATTAATTCCG
The DNA here is from genome assembly GCF_028278985.1 of Candidatus Nitrosopumilus sp. Lineage (GTDB taxonomy): Archaea > Thermoproteota > Nitrososphaeria > Nitrososphaerales > Nitrosopumilaceae > Nitrosopumilus. The sequence goes on from NZ_JANQTA010000011.1 coordinate 6,980, forward strand.
TCGTTAATGTCATTAAAACAAGCAAGACGATTTGGACGTTCTTATAATAATTCAGATATTAATTTTGTTTTAAACCATAAACCTGAATCAGCAATGATTACATTAGATTATCAAGCATGGAATATGACCAAATTTCAATTTCCACGTGATCTATTTGTCTATGTAGATGATGTAGAAAAAGGAGTTTCTTTCTTAAAAGAAAATAATTTCAGTGAAGGGGAAAAAGGACGTGTTGTATTATTACCAAAGATAGGATCATTTGATAACAAAGCAGAACGAGTGTTTTTGGATTGTCTTGCAAATGGAGGAAGAAGTGTATTAGATGCAGTAGCAATTCAATTACTATACAGTGATACAATAAATGTAAAAGCACGATTTCCAATTGAAACCGTAATTAAAGTTCAAGATGATTTACCTAGGGAAACTAAATGAAACCCATAATTCGTGAAGCGCTTAATATTACAAACGATTTAGGATCAGTAACGTTTGTGGGAGCAGTTGCAGTAATTTTACAAACAAATGAATTTCGTCAATCACAAGATATTGATTTTGTAATTGCAAATGAAGTATCAAATGAAGATCTAGTAGAAAAACAATATAGAATAATACAAGAAAATGGAAAAGTGAAAAAGTACACACCTAGAGGATACAAAATTGACATGTACAGTTTACATGATCTAAATGATATTCCATTACAGACAATAATTGATAATGCTCAGACAATATCTGTAGACAATAAAGGAAATACTGTAAATGCCATGAGCCTAGAAACTTTGATTGTGTCAAAATTCAGGGCAAATCGTGAACAGGATAATGAAGATTTGAATAGAATCGCAAAGACTCGTTATAATGACATACAAAAAGACAAACTACAAGAATTGACTAAAAGCGATATAGAACTAAAAGACATACAAAATACGCTCAAGTTCTATGCTGAAAATTAGTAAATAATTCATCTAATACATGTTAGATGAAATTTTCCACATCGACCGGACTAGGCCAGGATACTTAACCAAATAGTAAATCCCCCATGAGGGACTGAATTTGTTTTCATAACGGTTTGAGTTGTAAGGATTCAACTCCACAGAGACTCAGCCATTATTTTGGGGTCAAAAATGGACACAGTTATGTGTAAAATCAAAAGATGATCTAACATTTTGGTTATTGATGGGCATATTCAACATGTTTGCCATAAAAATCACAAAATTGGTTTTTACATAGATACATAGAAAAACCACCAGGGGTTTTGGATTCTATCAATTGAGTATTGCATGTTTTGCATTTCAAAAGAATCAAATCCAGGGTTCTGAATCAATTTTGAATCGAATTGGGATTTCAGATAATGATTCAGCATCAGAAACAATCTTGAACAAACACATATCAGAACAATATGAGATATTTGAAACAATTAATTTTCTTCCACAGCCTTTGCATTTTTCTGACATAAATTGGTAAATTGCAATTTTCCTATTAAAGGAAATACGAGATTATCAAAGGGAAGAATTTTTTTCATGTCTGATTCTCATAGTTGAATTTACAGATTAGTAGAACAAGAGTTGTTTTACAACAACAAGATTAGTTTGAAGTAACTTTAGATGTGTCCTGTTGTTTCCTGTTTCTGATTTTTGAAATAATAATTGGAGTTGCAATCATTAATGCAGTAAAAACTGGAACCATCTCTAGTGGGAACATAAAGTTTGTACTGCTTCCTTCTCTGTAGACAGATTTTGCCTCAGGTGCAACTTGGAATGAGAATGAGGCCTGAGTTGTCTCATCATCAATATTATGTATCAAAACTTTTGCAGAGCCTCTATCAGGAAATGTCATTGTATGAACAACATGGCCTGTTTCTGTAAACAGCCCTCTTTTGTAATCTAGTAGTTCTCCGTTAAGATAAACGGTCATATCATATTTGACATTTTCAAGCATGATGTTAGTTATGGGCTCATGAAACATCATGTTAAAGTCATTAGATTTGTCAACACCAACTACTCCACCAGGCTCCCACCAAAAATACACACGCCAATCTTCTTGAGAGGTTAATTTGATCAATGCATCAGAAGGAACACTTGCATGGCCCATTTTAGAATGATCAACACCAGGCATCATGAAGATTTTCATGTTTTCTGACATGCCTGTTGCATCAACAATATCATTCCATACAGTATGCAAAACTGCATTCATGTACCAAGCTTGTCCTTCATTAGTAGAATTTATGATTAGAAAAGAGCCTATAATGATTAGCAAATAGCCACTTGCCAATTCAACTTTCTTTCTTTTTGCAATCAATCCTTTGGTTGGATTAAATCCCAGAATTGCAAGAACTGCAACCATTACAAGAGGTATAGCCCTTCCAACTCCGTGAACAAAACCAAGGGAAGCTCCAGTGATAGGATCAGCAGTTCCCATGATGTAGAATAGCATCAAATAGAATAGAGGGTTAGTACATCCTACTCCAGCATTACCAACTAAAACTCCCATAAGGTACGTTTTTGAAAGATCCCCACGATTTTTCATGAAACCAGGAGTGCCAGAATATGAAGGAGTTGGAATTTTTACAAGACCAATTCTATGTAGTCCATATGCATAGGTGATAATTCCTGCAGCTAACATTAACCAAGTAGAAAGAGCACTGATTCCTGTAATTTGACCAAGATAAGCAAGACCTCCACCATAAAGTGTAAGTGTAGTGATTAGTCCTGCACCAAACAAAGATGCGGTTAACAGCCCTCTCTTCAATCCTTTATCAACAGTCATTGGAACAATCATGAAAACAAATGGAAGTGTACATGGAAGAATGATCATTGAGAGTCCCGCAGCATATGCAAGAATCAGCCAAGATGAGAAAGAATAATTTTCACTTGCCTCAGGACTAAGCTCAATTGTAAATGAAAAAACAATTCCAACAAAAATTACGGAAAACAATCCAAACAAAACAAAAACTAGTGTTCTTTTTGTGACAGATGTTTCTTGTATCTCGCTCACAAGTAATGTTTGATTTTATGATTATTATGTATGCATGCTGAGTTTAATATCTGAAAAAAAATATTGTTTTGTACTGGTATAAACACCAAACAAAATTGAATTACAATAATGAAAATAAGGACATCTTGTTAAATACTAGAAAAACAATACTATGTTATGTCATGTGGTTGCGCAAAAGAAAGTGACGGTTGCATTGATGCAAGTTGCCAATGTGCAAGTTCAGGTGTCTGTACTTGTGGTGCTTCTTGTCAATGTGAAGCAAACAAAAAGTAAATAGGAAATTTACTTTTTCATAATTTTTATTCATTCAAACTTTGGTTTCCAACGTTTAAGCATCAGTGAGCTTGATACTACAGAAACAGAACTTGCAGCCATTGCCAATCCTGCCAATGCAGGATACAAAAGACCAAATCCGGCAACAGGAATTAGTGCAGTATTATACACAAAAGCATATACTAGATTTTGTTTAATCTTGCTAACAGTTTTTTTGCTAATTTCGATTGCAGATAAAACATCAGTTAGGTTATCACGAACTAAAACAACATTTCCTGCCTCAATAGCAATGTCAGTTCCGCTACCTATTGCAATGCCAACATCTGATTGAGACAAGGCTGGAGCATCATTTACTCCATCTCCTACCATGGCAACTATTTTTCCTTCTTTTTGTAGATTAGAGATAGAATCGACCTTGTCTGAAGGCATCAGATTGGCCATAATTCTGTTTATTCTAAGGTCTTTTGCTATGGTTGATGCAGTTTGCTCATTATCACCAGTAAGCATTACAACCTCAATACCATTTTCATTCAGATTTTTTATTGTAATTTTTGCAGATGGTTTTGCAGTATCCATAAATCCAATTAGTCCCACCAATTCTTTTTCTATGGCTACTAGTGAGATCGTCTTTCCTTGATTTCTCAAATTACTAAGTTGTTCAGAAACTTTGTCTAAAATAATTCCTTCATGTTCCATCATAGTTTGGTTGCCAACCAAAATATTTTGATCTTGGTATTTTGCTTTGACACCTTTTCCTGGAACAGAAACAAACGTAGAAGGATCATTGGTTGTTACTCCAGATTCTTTTGCATAGTTTACCAATGAACGTGCAAGTGGATGCTCAGATTTTCTTTCTATTGATGCAGCAATCTCTAAAAGAGAATTTTCATTTGATGTATTTCCGCCAATAACTGCAATTTCATTTACGGTTATGACGTCAGTAACTTTTGGTTTTCCTTCAGTCAGAGTTCCTGTTTTATCAAAAACAACTGTGTTGATTTTGGATAACAATTCCAAGCTAGGACCACCCTTGAAAATTACACCGTTTTGTGCAGCCTTTGCCATGCCAACCATTATTGCTGTAGGGGTAGCTAGTCCCAAAGCACAAGGACATGCAACAACTAGTACTGCAACAGTAGGAATTAGTGCAGACATTACTTCGCCAGGTACGTTAATCATCCATGAAAAGAAAGTCACGAGTGCAATACCCATCACTGCAAATGCAAAACGTCCAGCAACCTTATCGACAATCTGTTGTAGTGCAGGCTTTTTGCCCATAGCATCTTCAACAAGTGAAACAACTTGAGATAGAAACGATTCGCCCCCAGTTTTTGAGACTTTGATAGTTAGGGAACCTTCCTGGTTAACCGTTCCACCAATTACTGAATCATTGGTCTTTTTTGTCATAGGAACAGATTCGCCTGTAACCATTGATTCATCTACAGTTGACATACCATCAATAATTACAGAGTCTACAGGAATTTTTTGTCCAGGTTTTACTATGACAATATCTCCCTGTTGTAATAACTCGACAGGTACTTCTGATTCAACGCCATCCTTTCTAACAATTGCAACTTTTGGTTGGAGTTCAAGAAGTTTCTTAATTGTAGATGAAGCTTTTCCTTTGGTTTTGTTCTCAAGAAATTTCCCAAGTAAAATGAATGTGATAACCATGGCAGTTGCTGTGTAATGAATATGCTCAAACATTACAGTTGGAAACGTATGATATACGCTAAAGACAAAGGCCGAAGTTGTTCCTAAAACTATCAATGTATCCATGTTTGCAGATTTCATTTTTGCAATCTTGAATGCTCCCACATAGAATCTTCTTCCTACAAAAAATTGGACAATTGTTGCACAGACAAAAGAAATGTAAACACTCTCAGGTGTTCCTGACAAGGGCAATGATAGATAATGAGCACCTAAATGGCCAAACAAGATTATTGGAATGCTAAATATCGTTCCAATAACAAGTAGTTTCTTTGTTTTTTTGGCTTCAATTTCTTCAGCTGATGAGGCTATATCTTCACTGACAATTTGATAACCCAAATCTTCAATAGTTCTTCTTATATCTCCAAGAGATAGTAAGGCTGAATTGTATTCAATAATGGCTTGAGAATTTCCATAGTTTACAGATGCATTTTTTATTCCAAGAATTGATATGAGTTTCTTTTCAAGCTGATGTGCATTACTTGAATCAGACAAGCCTTCAATTGACAAAGTAAGTTTTTCATAAACAACTTTGTAACCAGTGCTCTTTATTGCATTTTCTAGTTTTGTAATGTCTGTGATTTCAGGATCATATTCTAAAATTGCTTTTTCTGAACCTAAGTTCACTTCACATTTATCAACACCATTTATTCCAGCAAGTTTGTTTTGAATAATATTCACACAGCCAGCACAGGTCATTCCTCCAATTTTTAAGACAGTTTTAGACATTGTTGTGTTTTTCAAACTTTTCAGCCTTCCTACTTTAACTTTGGTTTTATTACTCTTAAACCACTTGATGATTTTTAAACAAAAAAATATGGTACAAGTTTAGAACAATGCGTAAAAAAATAATTTGGAAAATAAAAATAATTTAAAATTTGAAAATCAAACATACAGTTAAAAATTAGAAACATGAAATAGAATTATGAAAGATCCAGTTTGTGATATGGAAGTTTCAGAAAAAAACGACGCAGCAGAGTTTGAAGGTAAAACATATCATTTTTGTTGTGCTACTTGTAAGATGGCATTTGAACAAAATCCAAAACAATTCATCAAAGAGTAGGATACTGTGAAAATTCAGCTCATTACATCAGAAGGTTGTGTCGGATGTGAAAAAATTGAAAAAATGTTAGATGAATTTAGGATAGATTATGAATTAGTTGATGTAGCAAAAAATCCCAGAATATTAGAAAAGTTTCCTGTGTTTATGGCTCCTGCATTAATTAAAAACGATGAAATTGTGTTTACAGGAGTTCCAAAAAGAGAAGAATTTTTGAAAAAATTAGGCATAGATTCAAATCTGAAATGAAAAATACGATTGTCACGTTTTCTGTTTATACCAGTACTGTCTTCAAATGTACCAATTTTGTTTTAATCTCAAAGGACATATCATAATTATCTAACGTCCATGGGGTGAGAAACTGAGTCATCTGCTTATTCATCTAGTTTCTCACCAAATCCTTTTCTCAAATCATAAATTCAGAGTCAAATCTAGCAAGGCTTGAACCATTTTTAGGAATAAAATGGGTCCAAATCAAACCCAGAAAAGTATACTAGTCCCATTAGACTCAAACCGAATTCAATAACAGTAGGGATTTGAATCAAACGTGTAATTCCCCACAAGAGATCTAATCAAATTCAAAATTTAGGCAATCGAAGATACATTATCAATATTCAAAAAATTAGGAAAACAATCCTACAAAGAATTCTTGAATATTTTCAAACAGACCGCCCAAAGGAGAATTTTCAGACTCACAACCTTCAATGGTTATTGGCAAACTTAGCGGAACAGACAAAGAATTTCCATCTGGGATGTTGTCAAATATTTCAAAATTTGCAATAAAATTTCCACAAGATGCAGGTTCCCAAGGTAATGACAGAGTAAACTCTTGACCTGGTTCTAATGATCCTTGAAGCATGGCATTTGCAAGCTCAGTTCCATCATCAACATTCGTTATTTGAACAGTATATGCGAAATCTTGTGCTGTTGTTTTATGATTCGTTATGTCTGTGTTGATCATATATTGTCCTCCTATGGTAACAGTATTTACAGAATTGCCTGATACTGTATCAAGTACTGATGGATTCTCAAATGAGAACAGAGCATCTTCTGCAATTGCAGGAGTTATAGATAGCAACATAGAGCTGAAAATTATTGAGAAAATTATCTGGTTAATCATACGTATCAGACAACCATGACTGTTTTTAAGCATATCGTATCAATCATACTTTACAATATCAACTCAATTTTTTTCAAAAAAACAACATCCGTAGTTTTGAACTGGTTTTGTAAATCCTACTCAAAAAAATAATTTTTTAAATTTCTGTCTCTACTCTTTGTTAAAAATAATACATAGTTTTCGTTTTCTGGTTAATCTCAAGATGGGTTTTAATTCATCAGACATCAACGTTTACGTTTAAGAAACTTGGAAATTATTTCTGCTGCTTGTTCGTCAGAAGTAAGTTCGTTCCTGTTTGCAAGGCTTGTAAGCTTTCTTGCAGTAGTTTTTGACAAACGGCAGGACACATTTTGCTTTATCCTCATGGATTTTGCCTGCTTTAGCAATTTTGCATGGGATGACTTTGGAGAACGAGACAGTGCGGTAATGTATTTTTTCCTCAGTGACGAATCAAGTTTGGATATTTTTTCTGCAAGCTTTTCTATCTTTGAGACATCGGATACTGCAAGATACATCTTTGTCATTTCATCTCTGGACACTTTCTGAGGCACCATGGACTTTAGTTTGTCAGGAACTGCTGCAAATCCCAGATATTTGTTCAGCGTAATCGGTGACATTCCCATTGATCTTGCAGCGGCAGATTTTCCTATCTGCTCTGCAAGGAATTTGCATGCATCTGCAATCTCCCTGTGGTTCATGTCATTTCTATGGATATTCTCAATTACGGAGGCAGCCTTTGCATTCTCCAGATCATACTCTGTTTTTCTAGTTATGAGATGAACGGGAATCTTTTTGGCACCCAATCTTTTCATGGCTGCAAGTCTTCTTTGGCCAGACATCAAAAGATACGTGTTTTTGTCTTGTTTTTGTACAAGTGGCGGATTCAAAAGCCCCTCATTTTTGATAGATTTTGCAAGTTCAGAAATGCCTTCCCGGTCAAGTTTTCTTGCCTGAGCCTCTTTCCAAACCTTGATCTGTTTGATTGGCACTTCCTTTAGTCGATAAGTAATTACTGGTTTGTACCGTCTTGCCATACTAGTAAATAGGCAATTGTTCACTTAAGTTAGACTAGTCTACAATTAGCAAGAATTACTCTAATTATTCAAACAATAATCAGCTTCAGAACTAGAGGAACAAATGGGTTACTATCAAAGTGATTTTCGTAAAAGGTCGTTGATCAGTTTTGAGAAACTCATATTGCTTTTGGAATTCTGGATCATCTTTGCCTGAAGTTGTCGGAGTTTCTTGTATGTAGAGTCATCAATCACGACGGTAATACGCCTTGCCATATTGAAATATGGTACGTTTTAATATTAATACCAGATGCATCTGAAAGGAATGGCTAAAATAGATCTTCCGATCAAAAATTAAATTTCACAACTCATGCTAAATCAAAAATGCAAAATACGTGCATGGTAATCAGCAGAGTCAAAAGTATACAATTTCAGCTTGTTCAACAATCGAATTCTAGAAAAATTTCTTTTCTATTTTTTAGAACATCATGCTGTTGCCACACAAGACAGAAATTATAACAATCAATAAATAACTCAAAGACATCCAAAGATGGTTATTCATGCCGCAAACAAAACCAATGGTAAGTATCGAAAACGTAGTGGCATCAGCTACAATAAATCAAGAGTTGGATCTTGACACAATCCAAAAAAAATTTCCAAAAATAGAGTACAGTCCAGAGCAGTTTCCAGGAGCCGTGTTCAGACTGGAAAAACCAAAGACTGCAACACTGCTGTTTCGGACTGGAAAAATGGTATGCACTGGCTCAAAATCAGAAGCAATGGCTCAAAAGGCAGTAAAAACAGTCGTAGACAGCCTCAGAGAGGGCAAAATCAAGATAAAAAATGACGCCATAGTCACTGTACAGAACATAGTTGCTGCAGTAAATCTTGGCGGAAGCATACATTTGGAAAAAGCGGCAAGAGTACTGGCAAGAAGCATGTATGAACCAGAACAATTTCCTGGAATAATTCACAGAATGCTGGATCCAAAAGTAGTCTTCTTGGTTTTTTCATCAGGAAAGCTTGTCTGTACTGGGGGCAAGAAGGAACAAGACGTGTATCGTGCTGTTAACTCACTTCATGTAACGCTAGAAGAAAAAGAACTCATGATATATGACTAATAGTGCATTAATGAATTTGGTAATTTTCCAAATCCCCATAAAAGAGCACATATCAGATTCTTCCCGTAAATCGCACTTTCAAATTCAAAATTTATCGTTGGGTGTCAAACTGTTAGCTAGTGCATTTTTAGGATGATCTCTTTCAGCTGAGTTCAAAACATCTAATCAAGGCGGTGGTTTTTTCATCAAGTTTGATTGTGTATGCAGCTGCATTTTCATCAATTGATTCGGAGAGAATTTCTGCAAACTTTGTCTTGTCTTTTCCTCTCTCAAACATTCCACCGGTTTCTTTGACACACAGAGGAAACTTTTTCAAAGGCAGTTCATGTTTTCGCAAAAATGCAATAAATTTTTTGTAATTTTCAGCAGCATACCAGTCATATCCACGTTCTTGACAGAATGCAATCCAGACATCAATCGAATTTTGATAGACTACAACACTACGCAAATCATCAAGTTCCATTCACTCTACCTCCAGTCTTTTTGACAATTATTTTTTTACGGATGTGGTATCTCATAACAATCACATCTGTAAAAACAGACCAATCTTGCATTTTGATCATGTTTGTCAGAGTCATGCGTTCACCATCATTCCATCTGCTGTGCAAAGTCCACTTGCAAGAGACTGATCATTTTCTACAGCTTTATGCCATCCCAGTTCTGCTATTTTTTCTACATATCTTAGGGTCTGTTTGGTTAATGCATATGTTGATGTATGCGGTACAATCCCCGGCATGTTTGGCACTCCGTAATGTATTACTCCATCAACCACGTATGTCGGGTTTTGATGAGTTGTCGGTTTTATTGTTTCAAACAAGCCGCCCTGATCAATGGCAACATCAACGACCACGCTGTTTCTGCTCATGCTGTGGAGCATTTTTCTTGAAACCAATTTTGGGGATCGAGAGCCAGGTATCAGAACAGCGCCAATTAGCAGATCTGAATCAATGATTGCATCAGATATGCTTTGTGGGCTTGATTGGATTATTTCGGCCTTGGTCCCAAAATGATTTTGGAGAAAATCTATCCTTTTGGGATCAAGTTCCAGAATTGTTACATTTGCCCCAAGGCCTACCGCAACCTCTGCGGCATTAATTCCAACGACTCCCCCACCTAGAATCACCACTCTGGCAGGCTCAGAGCCCACAACTCCTCCTAACAGCATTCCTTTTCCTCCATTATTGATCTGAAGAAAATTTGCGCCAATCTGACTAGCCAGCCTTCCTGCAACGGTACTCATGGGAGTCAGGATTGGAAAATTTCCCTCAGAGTTACGTACCGTTTCATATGCTATCGAAGTTACTTTTTTCTTAAGAAGAATATGTGTCAATTCTTCGTTGGCAGCGAGATGAAGAAACGTGAAAAGGATTTGTCCCTCGCGTAACAAATCATATTCGTCTGGAAGTGGCTCTTTTACTTTTAGAATTAGGTCTGAATTCTCATAAACTTTTGATATGCTGAAAGCTATTTCCGCCCCTGCATTTGCATAGTCATCATCACCCAATCCAATTCCAATGCCAGCATCATGTTCAACAATTACCTTGTGTCCTTTTTGTGTTAATGCAGCAACCCCTGTCGGAACTAACGACACCCTGTTTTCGTTGTTTTTTGTTTCTCTTGGAACTCCTATTATCATGACACACACTTCTCGTTTTCGATGAAAGCCAACGTTGACAAAGTTTGTATGTGAACATGTCAACCAATACAAACAGATGCATACATCGTCTCGGAAGCAATTGGCGAAATTGTTTTTGCCAAGATGACTTTCATCACTCCCCACATAATTTTTTCTTTCAATTATACATTTTACAAAAACTACAACGGGTATTGGTGTTATACAAATCAACAATGTCAAAAAAAATTTGATGAGTTTGACATGACAAAATGGATTAGCTGTAACTACTCCGCCATAATTGTGGGAAAGGTGTTAAAATGTATTAATAGTATGACAACTCTTTTGGCCTCATGTCCACTGAAAACCTCAACATGGATTATTCAAAATATGATTTTAAAGACTCTACAGAAATGTATGTTCACCTTAGCAAGAAAGGCCTGACTAAGGACACAGTAATTGGCATCAGCAAAATGAAAGAAGAACCACAATGGATGCTTGATTTTAGATTACGTTCATATGAAATTTTTATGAAAAAACCAATGCCAACTTGGGGTGGGGAACTCAGCAGTATTGACTTCCAAAATATTTACTATTATGCAAAAGCATCTGACAAAGCAGAAAAGAACTGGGATGATGTTCCTGAAGATGTCAAAAACACATTTGACAAATTAGGAATTCCAGAAGCTGAAAAGAAATTCCTTGCAGGTGTTGGTGCACAATATGAATCCGAAGTTGTATATCATAGCTTGAGAGAAGACTTGCAAAAACAGGGCGTGTTGTTTTTGGATACTGATTCAGCTCTAAAGGAGCATCCAGAAATTTTCAAGAAATACTTTGGCAAGGTAATTCCTCCTGAGGACAACAAATTTGCAGCACTTAACAGTGCAGTATGGAGCGGTGGTTCTTTCATCTATGTTCCACCTGGTGTCAAAGTTGACATGCCATTACAAGCATACTTTAGAATTAACGCAGAAAACATTGGTCAGTTCGAAAGAACA
>NZ_JANQTA010000031.1 GCF_028278985.1 Candidatus Nitrosopumilus sp.
CTGGAATGAGCAGAAAGCAAAAGTTACTGGTTACACACAACCATCAAACCAATACTTTGCAACAAGAGCAAGACTTGCATATCATCCACCAGACAAAACGTTTGGAGGTTTCAGTGGTAGTAACATGACAGTAGAAGGTGTTGATGCAAATGCACAAACACAGCAAGCACCTCCTCCAGAACCACCAAAACCAAAGGGTACACTTCCAAAAGGTATGGAACAAGCACAAACACAGCAAGCTCCACCACCTGAACAAGCACCTCCTCCACAACAAACTAGCTATAGTTCTAGTGAAGGAAAATCAAGAAAACAACAACTCGAAGAATATGAAAAAGATTACTTGGAAAGAATCGAGCAACAACAAATCGAGCAAGAAAAAGAATTCGATAGATTACTCGAAGAAGAAGCAAAGAAGAGAGCTTCAGCTACAAGAGGTAGTTTACCAAAAGGGTTCGAACCACAACCAGAACCTGAACCGGAAGCTCCAAAACAATCTAGAGGAACTCTTCCAAAAGGATTCTAATCTTTCTACAATCCTTTCTTTTACTTTATTTTTAATTTAGATTCTTAAAATCATCTAGAACTTGTTGGGCATGTCCTGCTGGTTTAACCTTGGGGTATACTTTGAAAATTTTTCCTTTCTCATCTACCAAAAACGTACTTCTCATAACACCCATGTATTCTCTACCCATGAATTTTTTCAAACCCCACACTCCAAATGATTTTGAAATCTCCTTGTCTACATCTGATAACAGTGGAAATTTGATTCCCATTTTGTCGCAGAATTTTTTGTGTGAATCTACATCATCTGGGCTGACTCCCACAATCTCAATTCCTTCTTTTTGGAATTTTTTGTAATCTTTAGCAAATTCATCAGCTTCAGTTGTACATCCTGGAGTGAAGTCTTTTGGGTAAAAATAGATGGCATGTTTTTTGCCCTTAAAATCAGACGATTTTACCTGGTTTCCCTTTGAATCCATTACTTTGAATTTTGGAACAGAATCACCTTCTTCTAGCATGTTTTATGATCTGATATTCTGTAATTAATTACTTTTTGACCCAACTTGATCAAAAAGCTAGTCCGAATCTTTTATATGGAAATTGGCGGGGTTTTTGCGTATGGTTAGTCCTAGAAACTGGTTTGCAGAAGCAATTGCCACATTTGCATTGGTCTTCTTTGGTCCATTGTCTGTGATTCTTGCAGCAGCAGTTTTTGGTGAAGGATTAACTATTGAAGGAATCATCATGATCTCTTTGGGTCACGGTGCAGCAATTGCATTTATGGTATATGCATTTGGACATATTTCTGGTGCTCACATTAATCCTGCAGTAACTATTCCAATGATGATCACAAAGAAGATTGGAATTGCAGATGGCATTGGATATATCATATTTCAAATAATTGGTGCAATCATTGCAACTGGTACTCTAATTGCTTTATTCCCTGAAATTGGCAAACCTGTTTTCTGGGGTGCACATGGTGGACCAAGTGATTTGCTTGGTGGAAGTTTGATGTCTGGATTAGTACTTGAAATTATTCTTACATTCTTCTTGGTTACTGTAATCTTTATGACTGCAGTTCACAAGAAAGCACCAAAAAGTGTTTACGGTGCTGTAATTGGTGGAATGGTCTTCTTACTCCACTTAGTAGGTGTTCCTCTAACTGGTGCATCAATGAATCCTGCAAGATCTTTGTCTCCAACATTGCTTTCTGGAGATGCTGGATTGTGGGAAGTTCAATGGCTATATTGGGTAGGTCCAATCGTTGGCGGTATTATTGCTGGATTGATTATGAACTACATCTATGTCAATAAAGCAGAAAAAGAAGCATAATCCTAACATTTTTAAAAATTTGATAATTCTTTTTTCGTAATGAGTGTTGATGATATTTCTGCAATGCTTGATGCAGAATTTGCAAAACTTCAAAATTTAGTAACAAAGGCTACTGATTCGGATATGGGAGTTCCTGAAATTGTCGAGACATATTATCAGGTCATGAATGTGTCCTCGATGTGTGAGATGCTCTCTCATCAACTTTCCGGAGATGAACACAAGCCTCTGATGGCAAAAATCTCTGAGACTAGAGATTTCATATCATCAAACTTTGATGCTAAAATCCACCCAAAAATTCTAGATTCCCTAACTACATCAATCCAAGAAACAACAAAAATTCTACAATCAAGTTCTAATGAAAAATCTCAAGAAGACATTGAAAAAGAGTCTACAATGTTTGAGGATCTTCGCAAAAAGATGAGTACCAAAGAATTTGTTGAACAATATCAGAAAGGATTGTCATGATTGAAGATCTTGCAAAAAATCTTGTTGAACTAAAAAAAGAGTTTGCAAAAATCTATGAAGGTAAAAGTCAGGTCCAAGAAGTAATTCCAAAATCTACCACTGATACATTTTCTATTCCTCAACAGAACTTGGAATTACTACATCAGTTTGCAACAAAGAATCCTATCTATTACCATTCATTTGAATTAAAAGTCAATGACGTTGATTGCATTGTTTATGAGGGTGACATTAACAAATATTGGTTGAATAGCATTCAGCATGGTTCCAGCAATGCTCCATTTTCTCCAACATGGATAATGTCTGCATACATTGGTGCATTATATGCCAAAGAACTTGGGTTTTCTGAAATTATTGATATTGGTTCAGGTGATGGAAGAATAGCTTTTTGTGGTAAAGTTTTGGATATGGAATCATACAGTATAGAACTAGATGACATACTAGTTGATCTTCAAAAGTTACTAGTCACTTCGCTTGATTTTCATCCCCACTGTTCAGATGCTACGACATTTGATTATTCTACATTAAATTTAACTCGCCCAATATTCTTCATTGGTGGTCTTGCTCAAATGGGTGGAACTGGTTTGGCATCTGGTGTGTTGGAGAAAATTAATTCAGAATTAAAACAAAAGTCAGGTTGGGCTTTTGCAGGAACCTTGTCTCCAAAATATGCCGCAGATCCTAAAGGTGAGGCTGGATGGGGCACACTAATTGAAAATAATGATTTGAAAAAAATCCAAAAAATTACTCTTCCAACTGTCTGGACATTTCATGAACCTGATGACACTCCATACATTTTTGCAGAATCTGGGTAATAGCAATCCAAATTAAGCCTAAACTTACCAAACTTTTCGGACTCGTTGCATAGCTTGGATAGTGCGAACGCTTGCGGAGCGTTAGGTCGCCGGTTCGAATCCGGTCGGGTCCGTTCTTCCTAAATTACAACATCAATTCAATAATTACAAATAATGATGGAGATGAAAAAATGTATTAGAAATGGCAAAATGTGTTTGTGGACATAAAGAGGCAGAACATTCTGATTCAGAGTCTGGTACTGGTTGCAGCAAATGTTTCTGTCCGAGGTATAAGAAAAGCCCCTTTTTCTAAAGTCCAATACTTTACAATAATCAAACTACATAATTCAGTTGAAATACTAGTTTTTTTGAGAAACAATATGATAAAAAGCATGCTTGTGATTGTAGTTATTTTATTTTCTTCCAACATCATAATTTTAGATTCATTTCAAACCCATGTGTCTAGTCCGATAATAACTTCAGACAAAACTAATTACAAACAAGGAGAAAATATCATTATTTCAGGATGGGTAGAATACAATGATGAACCAACATCAGATGTATTGTTACAAATAACTGCAACAAATCCTAATGAGACAAAAATTTTTGATGAATACACAACTAGTGAAATTGATGGAGTATTTGCTATATCCATTCCAATACCAACTGATGCAGAAATTGGAGACTACTCCATACAAGTAATTAGTCAATGCCGAGAAATTCATCGAGAAGTATGTACACACCAATACGAATCATTATCTGTTATTGTTGATGATGAATCAAATCAGAATGAAATCCCAAGTTGGATACGTAACAATGCTGCTTGGTGGGCTGACGGCTCTATAGATGATCAAACCTTTGTTTCTGGTATAGAATTTCTAATCAAAGAAGGAACCATTTCAATCCCTGCAACTCAACCAAGAGAAGAAAAGAGTGATGGAATTCCTGATTGGATTAGAACAAATGCTGCTTGGTGGGCAGATGGCATGATTTCTGATTTTGATTTTGTAAAAGGAATTGAATATTTGGTTGGCAGTGGAACAATTAGAGTCCAAACATCCTCTCAGATTGATCCTCCTTCTTTGGAACTTGATGCAGGGCCAAGTGACGATGATGTTGAATCTGAAAATGCTCTATGCTTGGGAACTACACGATGCATTTCTGGTACTGTTACAAAAATTGTTGATGGTGATACATTACATGTGGATGATGAAATTATTAGATTTGCATTAGTTGATGCTCCTAAAATAAAATATGATGGAGGTCAATCTTTAGGCTTTATTGAACAAATCTGTCCAGTTGGTTCAACAGCTGTAGTTGATCAGGATGATATGCAACTTGAAGACAAGTATGGCCGACTTTTAGGAGTAGTCTACTGTAACGATATGAATCTGAACAAAGAGTTACTTGATTTAGGATTAGGTGATCTGTATTCTGCATTTTGTGATCAAAGTGAATTTTCTACTCAACCCTGGGCACTAAAACATGGTTGTGAATCTGATTCAGAACGGTAATCCTTTAATTTACTCTACAAGTGAGAATTTCAAATGTCTCTAAAGAAAATTGTTGTTGCAATTATCACTCCAACTCACACCAAGAAATCCTTTGATCTTGGTTTAGAGATGGCAAAAAAATTTGATGCCGAATTAACTGTCATCGAATGTATGTACAAAACTCCTCCAAAATTCTACTTCTTTGAGACAAAATCTGACAAAAAAACAACACAAACACAAGTTGACAAACTAAAGGAAGAATTAGAAAACTGGAAAGAAATTGCAAAGAAAGAAGGTGTACCAATCAAGACAAAATTTGCCCTAGTTGAAAATATCTCTCATTGGGTTATTGATTATGTAAAGGACCATAAAACTGACTTGCTAATTGTAGATTATCCAAAACTATCCATGGAGGAAATCACTCTATTTGATGATATCATAAATCACATTCATCACAAATCTCATTGTCACTTGCTTACAATGAAATCCTGAGAAATCTCTTTCACAATCCATGGATAAAACATGTCAAAGAAAAAAATAGGATTAATTTCACTGAGCATTGTAATTTTTATCATTGTAGTAATTTCCGTTCCGTCTAGAAGTAACATGGTTGACATGCGTGAAATTGAAGAATATGCAGAAACTTTGAAGGAACCAGTCAAAGATAAAGAAAAATCTCTAGTTGTAATGGTAGCACCATCAATTAATGAAGAATACTATGAGGAAGTATTTTCTGAAATCATTGAATATGATATTGATGCTGTTAACACTATCTATGGAAAAGACAATGTTGTGTTACTTGTAGATGAAGATACAAAGCATTTGTTTGAGGGGCAAATTCCTGATGAAGTAATTCATGTATCTGATGTTGCAGACATTTGGATTCGTGATTTTGGAACTGTAGATACAATAACTGAAGTCAAATTTGATTACAAACCTCAGTATCTTGAAAATGAAGATTCTGTATGGATTGATGATAGTTTTAGAGATTGGTTTGATGCAAAAAATCTTTCTAGTCAAAAATCTGATTTGATTTTAGATGGTGGCAATCTTGTTTTTAATGGCGATGACAAAGCAGTTACAACTGTTAGAGTTTTTGCAGACAATCCACAATATTCTGAATCAGAAATTGATTCAATGTTAAAGGAATTGTTGAAAGTAACTGAAATTGCATATCTTCCTGAAGAAGAGGGTGACATTACAGGACATTCAGATGGAATGGTAATGTGGGCAGAATCCGACAAATTACTAGTCAATGAATATCAGGAACCATTTAGAAGCGAAGTTCTATCAGAACTAGAAGAATCATTTTCTGACATTAAGATAGTAGAAATTCCTTATGATCTTCAGCCTGAATTGTGGCGAGATTGGCCTTCAGCATGTGGCTATTATCTCAACTCCCTTGTAACTGAGAATCACATCTATGTTCCAGTATATGGTTTGGAAAAAGATCAAATGGTTTTGGAATTGATTCAATCTCACACCACCAAAAAAGTAGTTAGTATTGATGCATCAAATGTTTGTTTTATGGGTGGTAGTGTTAGATGTTTGACATGGACTACCGATGGAATTAATGCAGAAAAAATTCTCGAGTCTTAATTTTATCTAATGCTAATTCTGTTTTGTACAAAATTGCTCTTAAATAATCTAGATGTGAATTTATGATATGAGTGAAAATAATCTAGACTTGAATGAATACTCTGAAAAATGCTCCAAGATTTTAGAAGATCCGGAAATTCTTTTTGCAGGCTTGTTGGATGGAGAAGGTTCTCTTTTGACTGGTGGTTACAAACCTGAAACTTGCTCTAGACTTAGTGATGAGCAACATCAGACAATATGCTCTGAATTAGCATCTCGTGTAACAAAAAGAAAAAAATTCAATTCTGAATTAGGTCACGTAAAATACTCTGCATCAAGAAGGGAACGAGTTGTAATAATGAGTTTTCCAATCTTTGACAAGGCAGTAATGATTCTTGCAGAGCCTCACATCAATATTGATATATTTGCATTTAGGATTTTATCAAAATTAGGTAGACAATGGGGAGAAAATGAAGAATAATCAAATGATTTATTCACTTGATACTTCGTCTTTCTTTTTGTTGAATTTGTTATATCCTTCTTGATTGTAACCTTCTTTGTCATAACCTAGGTGATCATATCCTTGTTTATCATATCCGTTACTATCAAATCCATTTTCATCATATCCATCTAAATCATATCCGTTACTATCAAATCCATTTTCATTGTATCCCTTACTATCAAATCCATTTTCATCGAATCCTTCTGTGTTGAATCCATTTTTGTCATATCCTTGTTTATCATACCCGTTACTATCATACCCATTTTTATCAAATCCATTTTTGTTAAACCCATCTTTATTGTACCCATTTTTATCAAATCCATTTTTGTTAAAACCATCTTTATTGTACCCTTTTTTGTTAAATCCCTCTTTATCAAAAGGTGATTTTGTTTCGATGTGAATTCCGTCTATCGAAAAACCGCGATTGTCATAACCTTCTTCGTCATATCCTTTTTTGTCATACCCATTTTTGTTGAATCCCTCTCTATTGTAACCTCTGGAATCAAATCCATCCTCATCATATCCCTCTTTGAATCCATTTTTGTCATATCCTTTTTTATCGAATCCGTGTTTGTTAAACCCCTTTTTGTTAAACCCTTTTTTGTCATACCCATTTTTGTTAAAACCATCTGTATCAAATCCATCTTTATTGTACCCTTTTTTGTCAAATCCATCTTTGTCATAGCCATCTAGATCATATCCGTATTTGTCAAACGTTCGACTAAATCTATCAAATAATCCCATAACAGAATTTTATGAATTTTATTCAGATAAGAATTTTCACATCTATGTTCCAGTATTAGGGAGAAGTGAACTAAATGATTGATGAAAAATAATATTTAGGGTAAAAATTCAGTTAAATCATGACTGGTATGTTAGAAACTTGGGTTGAAAAAATTCGTACTAACGATCCAAACCAAGTAGCAGAATTATACCATCCAGAAGATGGTCTATTACTAGGAACCTTCTCTGATATTGAACGTCCAGGGCATGATCTTATCTTGAAATACTTTGAGAATCTACTAAAATCTCAAGTTGATGTTGAAATTGTCACTCAACATAAACATGAAACTGATTCTCTTGTTGCAAACTCTGGTTTGTACAATTTCATAGTAGATGGTAAAACCGTGAAAGCAAGATACACATTTGTTTTCATAAAAACTGGGGATGCCTGGAAAATATTGTCACATCATTCTTCAGTACTACCTGAAGGTAACTAGAATTTTTTAACAAATTTTGGCTTTGAGACTCCTGTTTCCTATTTTCTCTCTTGAGTTTGTACCAATCAATTAATAATATTATTTGACGATATAATATTGTGAAATTAGCCATCATAATGATGATTTCTCTTACATTACTCTCAACATCAGTTGTTGGAGATTCTTTTGCAAATCCTAGAGAATTAAAAAATATTGAAACGATAGAACAGACCAACGAGTATGCAAATTACATTCACTTTCAACCTGAATGGAATAGCTATCCTAGAAACTTGATAGTTGATGTAACAACTTCCTGGGATAGAGAATTTGTTTCAGGTGAAAATGAAGAATCAGATATTTCAAAACATGGTGCAAAAAACAGGCAAAATGGTTTACAGTATGTTAATTCAAAACCTGTAGTTGCAGTTCAGTTTGATTATATGGATTGTCAATCACAATGGTTCCATTATGCAAAAACTGGATTGGATTTGCTTGGAAACAACTTTGCATTATTTAATTCAGAAAAAATAATCAAAAATTCGGCATATTCTGATGCTGAGCAAGCACAAAAACTTGAAAACGGATTTGCACAGTTTGTCCCAATATGTACTTCAAAGGCTTCAACAAACTATGAGTATGAAGTATCCATAAATGATGATTCTGTAGGATTTGACGTCTATTTTGTCTCATCTTTTGCTCAGCAATGGAATTACTTTTTGTTCTCAGAGCATTTTGAGTACTATGATTCTGAAGGATGCTTTGGTCACAACTTTCAAAAATTTGCAGGAACTTGTGAAAATGTAGCAGATACTGCAGGATTACTAATTGTGATTCCTGATGAACTATCAAGACCAATGACTAAGATCACAGTTGATTTGTTTGAAAAATAGATTCTGATCTGTTCCAAAACAATAGTCTTTTTTGTATGTGATTCTTTTTGTTATTGTGCACTGTAACGGCTCTTGCAAACAGTACTATGTAAAAAATAATGAAGGCAGTAGATATGCAAATGGTCAAAAGCGATGTCCTGAATGTGAAATATTTGTAAAATGGGATGGATTGTGGTGCCCATGTTGTGGAAGGTTACTTCGAACAAAACCTAGGGCAAGAAAACTAAAGCAAAAATTGGTTTTAATGAAATCACTCTGAGATTACATCAGATAGTTTCTTCATTTTACTGGTATCGTTATTTTTAGCCAAATCCAATGCTACTTCAACATCTTCCATGTTGTTATTTACATCATCGTGAACTTCTTTGTCTTTCATACAAATCTCGATTGCTGGTAGTGCCTGAAAGTTCTGAAATTGCTCTTCAGTAACTAGGCATGTATAGTAATTGTCATCATCTTTGAATTTGTAATTGATTCTAAATGGCATGATGTTCTTACTACCTATGAATATATGAATTTTTAATAGAATATGATCTGATAATAAGAAAAATATTGAAATATCTTTATTTTTTAGTTTTTCAAATGGGTATTTCAGAATGCAAGCAAAAGTGTTCGGATTTTGAGCCATCCTCAAAACAGTTCACATATGAAAATGGTGGGTGCTATTGCAGAAATTGTGATTATTATTTTAAAGAAAAATTTCTGAGATGTCCATGTTGCAATACTAGAGTTCGTTATTCTACTCGCTCAAACAAACATAGAGTGGAATCCTCAGTAGTGAGATTATAATATTTAATTTCCAAATCTCTCAAAATTTTGTGCCTAAATTATAATTCTACACTCATAGAATATCTTTTGGAGATAAGAGACATCTTAATTATCTCTAATTAGCTTGAACTAATTATCGTTGGTTGCTATTATGCTATCATAATTCTGGAAGATTCTACTGGCATTTCAGCAACCAATGATTTTTTTTAACAATTATTCTATGTTTGTAAAATAAAGATCCTGTTTTAATTTTTCAAATTTTTATTTGTGGTGTGACTTTGTTTGTAAAATTTTCCTCATGCCGTGATTGTGGGTCCTTTTTTACAAATCATTATCCTGGTTACATACAATGTCCTAAATGTAGAAAAAAGTGATGCTGTTGACTTGTAGAGGAATCTGTGAGAGATACAAATCTGAAAAAAAACGATATGATCCTGGTACAAAACGATGCACAGCATGCAATATCTACATACTATATGAGGGAATCATATGTCCTTGCTGTGGAACTCAGTTACGAGCAAAGCGAAAAAGTAAATTTTCAAAATAATTTTTTGATCATTGGAAAATTGGAAGGTGACAAAACGCCAATAGCAATACTATACCTGGTCGGTAATGAATGGAGAACTATTGTAATTTCCAATTTTTCCAATGATCTTTGGCCAAGCTGACTTGTAATGATGTCAGATCACAGCACGGCCAACTCATTCTTAGTTTTCAAATTAATTATATCTGACTGTGGTTTCTTTTTGTTGTTCTAAACTTGTGTACTTTTCTAATCTAATACTTTGTCTTGTTTCATAATAATAAAATAAGAAAATGTACTGAGCATCATCTTTAATTAATTTTTTAATAAATAACTAGTATGAGTCAATCTGATGTTAAACCATGGGTGATTGTAAGTAGCATTAAGCAAGATACCAATCCTCAGGACTTACAACGGATATCTCCACAAGTTTCTACATTAGTGGATGAGTGGCATGCAAATGGAAAAATCATGCTTTCTGGACCTTTTGACAATGCATTGTCTTCTATGGCTGTTTTTGAGGCTACAGAGGAGGAAGCTAGGGCATTTTACAAAAAATATGAAGATATTTGCTCTGGAATTTTGACCTATGAATTGTATCAATGGGATGTAATGCCAATTCTATCAGTCTTATCCAAGTGACTGATTATTCCTATTATTTTTGTGATCACATTGAAAAGTGAATTGTGTAGAATTTGTGGCTGTGAGATTAAAGAATATTCAAAGTGCGAACAATGCAAATTAGTTGTTTCTACAATCTGTAAATGTTGTAACTCTATTGAAGAAATCCAAACTCATATTCATTCTTCAACTGCATGAGAAAACTTGAACAAATTAGAGAATTGAAAACCATGTTGACTCATGCCAATAGAAATACCCCTCCGTGTTAATTAGGATGAACAACTATTTTCATTTGGTTTCCAATTTCTCTAGTCTTACAGTACATTTCTAGGGCTAATGTCGATGCATTGTATGACAATGTAGATACTTTCTAAAAATTATTATAGATTTATCAAATTGCAAGTCTTTATTCTATAGTTGTGTTTGATGTCATTTGGTAATCTTATTCTAATTTGCTAAACTAGGATTTTGAAATTATTGATATTATTATTATCTACTTTAACAAATTTTGTTCATGTTCTGTAAACTTGTATGTTTAAACTATAAATCTAAACGCCCTTCAGATGGAAAACGATACATCGCTGGACAAAAAAGATGTCAATACTGTGAAGTTTTTATCAATTGGGATGGTTCTCGTTGTCCATGCTGTAAATACAAACTGAGAACTTCACCTAGAGGAAGTAAATGGAAGCGAATTCACGTTGTTGAAAAATCAATTAATTGATGAGATATGATTTCAAAAAATCTTAAAGAACAAATCATGTGTGAAATGTGCAAAATCAATCCTCTAACAGAAAAAGTCTATTGCAATTATTGTGACAAGTCTCATTATCTGTGTTCAAATTGTATAGAAGAAAATAAAGATAAATTACAAATGCGTCCTGTAACTGTTTCAACCATTTTTCAGAAAAACCTGCACAAATGGAAGTAGAGTTATTTTCTATTCTTGTTCTATATAATGAGAAAAAGACTCAGGATTAAGTATACTAGGCCGGCCTAACTTTTCAATGATGACTCGAAATCTAACCGTATTCATTACAGCAGTCTTAATGGTTGGAGTTGTAGGATTATCTGGAAATATGATTCCAGAAGCCGAAGCACTAAAAGCTAAAAATCAAGGCGGCCCTGCAACCGATATCTGTGGACTATCGCTATGTTCTGAATATCCGGGCGGAAAAGAAGCATATCAGGCAAACTGGTTTAAGTCATACTTGAGTGCCCCAAGTGTCCAAGTAGATTCTACTCCGATGCATTCAGATGATCATGATGATCACAGCAAAGGAAAAATTGTACCAAATGCACGTACTGCAGACTCTGAATATCCAGCACAACTAGATGTTTTTATCCACAAATTCGAATTGGATAAAATCTCAGCTGAAGAAGCTCTAGATGGAATCAAAGATGTACATACTGCATATGTTAATGCAAGAATCTCTAATGACATTATCAATGGTGTAGCAGATAAATTAAATCTCTACAACAGAGGAACTCTCAACGCTGAAGAAGCAATTGAATCAATTCACTTGACAGCTGAACCACAAAACGTCAATCCTGAGTATCAGGGTGCATTAGACGAAGTGATTCACATGTTCGAGAAAGATGCAATGTCAGCTGAAGACGCTATTGATGGAATCATCGAAGTTCACAACGGCTTTGTTGGATTGTACATCACATCTGACTTGATTGAAGCAGTTGATGTAATCATCGGTCACATCGATTCTGGTAAACTATCAGGAGGCGATGCAGTTGAAGCAGTACACTTGACAGCTGAACCACAAAACGTCAATCCTGAGTATCAGGGTGCATTAGACGAAGTGATTCACATGTTCGAGAAAGATGCAATCTCAGCTGATGAAGCAATCGATGGTATTGTAGAAGTACATGACGGCTTTGTTGGATTGTACATCACATCTGACTTGATTGAAGCAGTTGATGAGAAAATTGCATTGATGGATTCTGGTAAGCTATCAGGAGACACCTTTATTGAAGCAGTCCACTTGTCAGCTGAACCACAAAATGTGGATCCAGAGTTTATTGGAGCAATAGATGAACATCTACACAAGTATGAATTAGACAAAATGCCAGCTGAAGATGCCATAGCAGGTGTCATTGAAGTACATGAAGGCTTTACTTCACTCTACATCACATCAGATCTAATTGATGATATTGGTACCCAAATCAGTATCTACAATTCAGGAAATGATTCTGTAGACCATGTATTACATGAAATGCATGAAATAATTGAAGAAGCTGAAATGGCTGCAATGCAATCTGGCGATGATGATGGTATTCCAGTGTTAGACTTGCCAGCAAATCATGTTGGTATGCCAGCAGGTTCTGGTGTTCCAGGATGTGAGGCAGATAATTGGTGTTACTTACCAAATGATCTACATGTTCATGTTGGTGACACAGTAACATTTGTTAACACTGATACACTACCACACACAGTAACTTCAGTTAATCCAACAGGTGCAGAAAAACCTTCATCTGATGATGAAAATGGTTTATTTGATAGTGGTTTCATGTCTGGTGGCGATGAATGGTCTTATACATTCGACACCGCAGGTGAGTACTACTATTACTGTCAATTGCATCCATGGATGGAAGGCTCAGTTAATGTCGAATAGGAAATAATTCCTTTTTTTCTTTTTATTTTTACAAACCACAACAAGAACGAATTGAATGAACTGGTTTTGCTTGTCCTGGCATTTTTTCACCGTTAATTGATTTGATGAAAATTGTTTCAGATTTTGAAATTACTCCAAAGTTTTTTCCTTGTCCAATGGAATCCAAATATCCTCTAATTGATGTTGTTACTTCTACTTGATCAATTGTTTCATCATTTTCTATTGGTGATAAAACAAATTCATGTCGCTTCATTGTTGGAATTGCACCAATATCATCTGAAACATAAATTAGCAATTCCTGCTGTATTGGTAGAACTTCAGAACAATTTACAGTAATCATACTAATCCTAGAAAATTCCTGTATTTAGGTTCATTTTATGTTCTACAAGTTTGTTTGTTGTCAACAAACTGGATGTTTTTAATCTCTAAACAAAGGAAATTCATGCAAGAAAACAATGAAGCAATGTCTTGTTCTGTTGGAACAGGCTGCAGAGTGTCTTTATGCCTACACGAATATGCTAAAAATGGAACAATTTCGTGCATAAAATGTGGTGAAATTAGGTACTAAATTCATAGGATATACTATGTTCATACCTTACTATAGCTTGTTTGTATCGAAAGAACACTCTGTTAGATAATTTGATTTTTGATTTTAAATATGGCAGACTCTTCAAACCCGTTTGATAATCTTACATCATACGAACTGTATCGTAGTCTTTATGAGAATTCCCCAGACTTGTATAGGACAATTAATCTTGATGGAATCATAATTAATTGTAACAAATCTTATGCAGACACTCTAGGATACAAACGCTCAGAAATTATTGGAAAACATATCTTTGAGCATACTGATGAAGAAAGTTTTTCAGACATTAGAACTTCATTTGAAAGATGGAAGACAGGTTTACCTGTTCAAAATTTTGAAATTTGGTTAAAGAAAAAAAATGGTGATAAATTTTTAGCATTACTTAGTGCAAACAATCTATATGACAAAAATGGTGACTTGATTGGAAGCAATACTGCAATTCGTGATATTACAGAAATCTCTTTGATGAAAAAAGATCTTAGTGTTCTAAAACAAGATAGACTAGATGTTATGGGGGAATTATCAATTAGAATTGCACATGATATAAAAAATCCATTAGGCGTGATTAAAAATTACATTGAATTAATCAAATTTGAAAAGGATCCTGTATTAGACAAATACGCAAAGATGTTCAAGGCAATTCATCGTGCAACTGTAAGAATTGATCATCAAATAAACGAAGTTTTAGAATTTGTTACCCCTCATCCGTTAAAAATTCAGGAAAATTCCCTAAAACAAATCATTGAAACTACTCTTGATGAATTAATCGTTCAAAAAGACGTTGAAATTATTTTGCCTGAAAATGATGTCGTCATAAATTGTGATAAACAAAAAATTGGAATTGCATTTGGAAATCTATTATTGAATGCGATGCAGGCGATGGGAAAAACTGGCAAATTAAGCGTCGATTTCACTGAATCTGACTTTGAAGTAGAGATTACAATCACTGATACGGGACCTGGAATCCCTCATACACTTACTACAAAGATATTTGATCCCTTATTCACTACTAGACAAATTGGTACTGGTCTTGGATTACCAATTACTAAAACTATCATAGAACAGCATTTGGGCAAAATTGACTTTGAATCAAAGGTAGGAGAGGGCACAGTCTTTAGATTTACACTGCCAAAATCACCGTAAGATCTAATAGTCAAAAATAATCAGACTAGTTATGTCGAAATCTGTTTTGTATAGTGATAAACATATTCAAATTTTCGATGACAAACTTCGATTCCGTTCTTGGTGTTTACCCTGGGGTAAAAAAGATGTAAAACTGGTTCACATCAAGAAGATTTCTGAAAAAAACATGGGATTGTTTTCAGGGCGCCTTAGAATTTCTGGTTCAAACAATTTTAGGGATTGGTTTCACTTTGATGCAACACGACCTGCAAAGAAAAAAGCCATAGTTTTAGAAACTGATTTTAAAATTTACAAAAGATTATGGATCACTCCTGAAAAACATGCAACTGCATTTCGAATTCTAAAAAAAATTCTTGATAACCGTGAATAGACAAGGATATGGTGTCATACTTGCAATTGCATTAGGAATTGCTGGATTCTTTGGAGGAGGATACCTAGGTGATGCATTATGGTTTATGGCAAATGATTATCTTCCAAAGTGTGGTGATCTTGAAAAATCAAAGCAGAACAAATGTGTAAATGAGAATCGTGATTACTATGCAATAAATACAATTTTCTTATTTGGTGGTGTACTAGTTCCATTAGTTACTACGATCTATTTTGTGCGTCATTATGCCTAATGAAATAAAGTCTGTCAAAAATAATACTTTCATAATATTTATTATAATCATACTCATTACCAAATATGGGTATGGCACTGGAAACACAGATTCTTGAAAACTTTGAGAGAAAAATCAAGGAATTGCTTGCCGCAGGAACTGATTTAGAAGAATTGGAGCGCCTTTATTCAGAATTGATGGTGATTTTGCAGCATGAAA
The DNA here is from genome assembly GCF_028278985.1 of Candidatus Nitrosopumilus sp. Classification (GTDB taxonomy): domain Archaea; phylum Thermoproteota; class Nitrososphaeria; order Nitrososphaerales; family Nitrosopumilaceae; genus Nitrosopumilus. The sequence goes on from NZ_JANQTA010000031.1 coordinate 15,838, forward strand.
TGGATAAATTTCAAGAAAAGCAATCCTAGTTACCGCCTATAGTGTGAATTTCTTAAATATCACAATTTTGTATATTGGTAATGAGCCGAGAAGACTTTGACTATTCTAAAATCAAAGTAGAAGACATTATGACTAGAGCACTCATTTCTGTAAATCCTGCAACAACCTCACTTCAGATTGCAAAGATGATGGAGCAAGGTGGTATTGGAGCAATTATTGTTAAAGAAAATGAAATCCCAATTGGAATTATTACTGATAGAGATTTTGCAACAAAAATTGCAGCACAAAGCTTACCATTTGATACTCCAGTTGAAAAAATAATGTCATCACCATTAATTACAATTCCAAATGATGCACCAATTTCTTCAGCAGCAGAAATAATGAGTAGCAAAAAAATTAGAAAACTAGCAGTATCTGATAATGGAAAGATTGTTGGAATTATTACTTCAACTGATTTAGTAAACCAACTTGCAAAATAATTAGAACGTTTTTGTCTTTCTAAGAAATACTGTAACTGATGCCATATAACATGCAGTAGAGATTACTTCAGAAATCAATGATGCAAGATATGGTTCTATTCCAATTTCTAAAAAGTAATACAATGATGGCCATCTGATAGCAAGATAAATTATTTCTCCTACTCCAAATGATGAAATGATTGCAATGATTTCTTTTTTAATTAAACCTGACTTCATATTCTTGTATCGTTCTCTGTTGTCAAAGTAAAACAACACTGAAAAAATTCCAAAATATACAACGTATCCAAAAATTATGGTAAATGTTGTGTTTAGATAATTTTCTTGATCAGCTAACAGTTGAGCAACAACTGCAGAAAGTGATGCAGATATTGCAAAACAGATCAAAAAGTTGCGGTTAATCTGCAGCAACTGCTGATTGAGTTTCATGATGACCGTTTCTTTTAACTAATATTTTGTGTTAACTCTGAAATGGTAATGAAAAAGAGATGTGAGTGGGCAGCTGAAGAACCAAATATGTCATACCATGATAAGGAATGGGGTCGTCCCCAGCATGACGATCAAAAATTGTTTGAATTTTTGGTCTTAGAAGGGGCTCAGGCAGGTCTTTCATGGACCACAATTCTGAACAGACGAGAAGGGTATAGGAAGGCATTTTCTGATTTTGATGCCAAAAAGGTGGCAAAATACTCTGAAAAGCGCATAGAAAAACTACTCAAAGACGAATCCATAATCCGAAATAAACTCAAAATCAACTCAGCAGTGAACAACGCCAAGCAATTTCTCAAAGTTCAGAAAGAGTTTGGCTCTTTTGACAAGTATCTGTGGGGTTTTGTCAATGGCAAGCCCATCAAAAATAGTTTCAAGAAATACACTGATTTGCCCGCATCTACTGAAATCTCTGAAAAATTAAGCCGAGACCTCAAAAAACGTGGATTCAATTTTGTTGGCCCTACAATTTGCTATGCTCTGATGCAGGCAATTGGAATGGTAAATGATCATACTGTTGAATGCTTTCGTTTTCAAAAATAATTTTTAAGGTTGGAATATCAACCCTGTATAAAATAATGAATTCTAAACTTTCTCAATTTTCAAAAACTGCAGGACCTGGAATACTTTTTGCATGTACTGCAATTGGTGTATCTCACTTGATTCAATCAACTCGTGCAGGTGCTGACTTTGGATTAATGATTTTAGGATTTGTTGTGTTAGCTACTGTTCTAAAGTATCCCTTCTTTGAATATGGCTCTCGATATGCAAACTCTACTCAGACAAGTATTATAGATGGCTACAAAAAACTTGGAAGACCTGCATTATGGATGTATTTTATCATCACAATCTGTTCAATGTTTTTTGTAACAGGAGCTGTAGGATTTGTTACTGCAGGATTTTTTGAGAATCTATTTGGAATTGATTTTCTTGAAGAGTTTACTGTAGTTATTTTATTTGCAATTTGTGTTGGCATTTTAGCAGTTGGAAAATACAATGTCCTTGATAGTCTGATTAAGATAATTGCCATTGTTTTGCTAGTATCAACTGTTTCAGCATTTTTGCTTGCATTGTATAATGGTCCAATTGAAGAAGTTCCTGGATTTGCTCCAAAAGAATTGTGGAATCTTGCTGGAATCTTTTTCTTGCTTGCATTAATGGGTTGGATGCCTGCACCATTGGATCTTTCTAGCTGGAATAGCTTGTGGACACTTGAGCGTTCAAAGCAGACAAGTTACAAACCAAAACTAAAGGAAACCTTACTTGAATTCCGGCTTGCATACCTGATTACTGGTGTTTTAGCCGTGATGTTTGTAGTTCTTGGAACTTTCATCTTTTATGGTTCAGGTGAAGAATTACCAAATAGCAATTCGAGTTTTGCACACAAGGTAGTTACTTTGTACACTCAGACAATAGGGGAATGGAGTTATGTTGTGATTGCAGCTTCGGCATTTTCTGTAATGTTTGGAACCATTATTGCATTGTTTGATGGCTATTCTCGGTCTTTGCAGAGAACAGTTGAGTTAATTTTCTCTAAAAAAGAAGAGAAAATACGCACAAAATTCCGTACATTTTACGTAGTTTTTCTGATAATTCTTTCAATTGGTTCTCTGATAGTTATTTTCCAGTTTGCAGGAAATCTAAAAGAACTAGTTGATTTTGCAACTGTTTTGTCATTTGTTATAGCCCCCATAATTGCAATCTTTAATTTCAGACTAGTTACAGGAAAATATCTTCCAACAGAGCACCATCCTTCTGTACTTCTAAAAATTCTTAGCTTTGCAGGAATTGTATTTTTGACAGGATTTGCAATTTTCTTTTTGGTCACAAAATTCTTTTCTTGACAACTAAAAGGTTAGAAAAATTAAATGAATCTAAAAATATGTTTATTTTCTTGTAATTCTTTCAGACAATGGATAAAGTTCTAATTTTATTTTTAATAGGTATAGCAGTTGGAATTTTTGTTCCGTATATTGAACACCGTTTTCAATCTCTGCAATTGTCTGATGAACCTTTAACTGCAATCCAACAAATTTTTGCAACAACTACTCATCTTTGGCACTTGTCTATATCGATACTAGTTCTCATTACTCTTCCTGCCGCAATTTTTAAGAGCATTAGAAGTCGATTGCATAAAAAAGAATTTTATCCCATTCCCTTTATGACGGGTCTCTCATTTGGTTTTACCTTGATGTCTGTTGTAGGGATAATTAGAAGTCATTTGTGATTTGTTGTTGTTCCAAATTCCTTAAATTCAACAAGAATTTCATCTATGTGTGAAAATAGTTCTGTTTGCATTAATTCCTGTAATTCTTTCAATGGGAATTCTACCTGCTTTCTCTTTACAACCTGAAGATATTGAAACTGAATGTAGAGATGGTCAGGTTCTAGTTTTTAGAACAAATAGTATGGATTACATCTGTACAAGTCAATCTGCTGCATCTCTTTGGTCTCGTCTTGGAATGGCAGAGATTGTATCTTTTTCTGATGTAAAAATAGAACCTGAAATTCCTGAAACTACCGAAGATGTAGTGCCTGAAATGCCATCTGAAAGAGATCCTTTGTTAGGTATTGAAACAATTGAAACCCACAAAGGTACTATCACACTAGATCATGATTATCTGACTCCTGAGTCTGCAGAACTTCTTGATGATGAATTACTATATCTCAGAGCCGTTCAAGTTTATCATCTTGCATTACCTGCAGTAAGTGGTGCTGGAATTTTTTATGAGCAACATAAAGTAGGTGCAGCTCCTGGTGATGTTGTTTATTGGTCTGACTTTATGAATTCAGAAATTGATTTGCTTACTGGAAACACATCTGTTTTGTATTTCATGAGTCTGCAAGATCTTTCTGATGGGCCCATTGTAGTCCACATGCCAGAAGGAAATCTTCAGGGACATGCTGATAACATTTACCAACAAGTAATTACTGATTGGGGAATTGTAGGTCCTAATGAAGGAAAAGAAGCTTATTTCTTATTCCTTCCTCCTGGGTTTGATGGTGAAATTCCATCTATCTTTAATGATGAAACTGAAAATCATTTTGTTTTCCAATCTGATACAATGCAAATTATTACAATGGCACGTGCATTTGTCAATGCTCCTGATAAAGCAGCTGCTGAAGATCTAATCACTAAAGTAAATATTTTCAAATTATCTGAACTTGATAATCCTCCCAAAGTCAAATTCATCGATGTAAGCGGTGAGTCTCTAAAACTTTCATATCCTACAACTGATGGATATTGGGAATTACTTCATGAAGTTTATTCTAAAGAAACAGTAGTTCGACCTGAAGACAAAAACTTGGTTGGATTGATGCATACTATTGGAATTGTACCTGGAGAACCATTTACTCCTGATGAACACACTAGAGAAATTTTGGATAAAGCCGCAGTAATTGCAAATCTTATGGCCCGCAATATTGCGTTTGATTCACCTGTCAAAGAACCCTATCTATTTTGGCCTGACAAAAATTATGAACTTGCCTTTATGACAAAAAATCCTCGATATGAAGATGAACGAGGAGTAACACAAATTGAACAAAGAATGTCTTTCATGTATCAAGCCATTACCACTGCTGAAGCAATGGTGTTGGAAATGATTGGAAAAGGCTCAAAATATGTTGGAACTTATCGTGATTCCAACGATGAGTTCCTTAAGGGCTCAAACTTGTATCACTTGAATATTCCTGCCAATGTTCCAGCTGAAAACTTTTGGTCTATTGTAGTATATGATGCAGAAACCCGTTCAATGATTAATAATGGATTACAACCATTACCTGGAATTCGTTCATTAGAATCTGACAAACTGTTGGTAAATGAAGATGGTTCTTACGATGTCTACTTTGGCCCAGAAACTCCTGAAGGTTATGAAAGTAATTGGATCAAAACCAATGAAGGAGATGGTTTCTTTATCTATATGAGATTCTATTCTCCAACTGAATTTTATTTTGATAAATCTTGGCAATTACCCGAAGTTGTAAAGATTGAAAATTAGGGTATTGTGAAATGAAATCTTTTTCAATATTTTTGTCTGTTTTACTAATCGCTTCATTTGGTTTTTCATTTTCTGCGTTTGCAAATGATTCTGAAATTCCTGAATGGGTCAAAAATAACGCAAAGTGGTGGTCTGAAGGAACTATCGGTGAGTCTGATTACATTAGTTCTTTAGAATATCTTATTGTTAATGGAATAATTGATGTTCCTATTCCGATTACCGAAGTAACTGCTGCACAAACAAAATATTCTGATGAAGAACGTGCACAATCATTTAGAGTAACAATCTCAAATATCGTTGAACCCTTACCTGTCCATTATTTTGAAAAATTTGAATTATCCACCTCTCAACCAGGTGATGCTGATGATCCTAGAGGCAGAATGTATGATTTTCGAGATACATCCCCTAAATTCTTTCTAGAATCACTTCCAAGTGCTGATAAACGAGGATTTTATGCATTTGTTGCAGATTGGATGGATAGGGGAGATTCACTAAATGAATTTGATATTGATGTTGATGTTCTTGATGGTCAAAGCAATGTAATTCAAACATGGGAATTCGAAAAATGTGAAATTACTAGTTATGGAACTTATCTGCAAGATACTACATTCATCTATCAGTTTTCAGGAATTCAGGATTCAGAAATTCGAGACAGAACAAATTTTGAATGCGTAGGAGTTCATTTATCTTCTCCTGAATCTTAGATATTTTTTTGAATTAGATTTGCCTAATTAGACGATCCTAATTTTCGCAAGTCTTTTTAATTGAAATTGATATTCATATTACAATGAGAATTTCACCAAAAATGAAAAAAGCAATCAATGATCAAATTGCCATGGAGTATGGAGCATCAAGCACATACATGGCAATGGCTTCTTGGTGTGAGGTGACAGGTTACCATGGTGGTGCAAGTTACTTTTATGCACAATCAACTGAAGAGCGTGATCATATGCTAAAGTTTGTAAAATATCTAAATGATATTGGAGCTACTGCAACAATTCCTACTGTAAAAGCTCCTGCAAGTTCTTACAAATCATTAGAGGGTTTAATCAAAACCGCATTAAAAAATGAACAAGCTGTTACTAAAGCAATTCATAAAATTGTAGACCTTGCACACAAAGAAAAAGATCATTGTAGCTATGCATTCTTAGAGTGGTTCGTAAATGAACAAGTCCAAGAAGAAACAAAGTTTGAGGATCTATTGCAAAAATTTGATCTTATTGGAAGAGACAAATTGGCAATAAATGAAATTGACAAAATTTTGGCCTCTCAAGCTGGTGCTACAGATTCTGCAGCATAGACTCTAGTCTGCTGATTTACTTTTTTTTCACTTTATTTTTGAAAATAAAGAATTATTGAATTGTGAATTTTGTTCCTAGGGTTTTACCCATTACCTGAAGAGCGTATCTGCAGACATTGGAATTCAGTGTAAAAAATCCTCTAAATTTACCATCTTCAAATTCTTCAGCAATAAGACCAAATGGGCCATAAGGACCTCTGGTAATCACTGTCCAAACATTTGCAAGATTGGTATTTTTACAACTCAAAAATTTGGCATTTGGGATTAATTCCTTGTTTGGTATTGATTTATCATAATCTGCAACTATCCAAAGTTTTGGAATTTCTTTTGCCATAACTTGATATCTCTTCTTTACAAAAGAAAATCTTGCAATTTTCTCAAAGGTTGCAAGCAATGGTTCATTGTGCTCTTGAGCATACTTCTCAATCATTTTACTAAGATTGTACAAAGGCTTTCTTTCTGCAACAAAATTGTGATAACCTGCATCTATGAATTGTTCTAATTTCCATTTGGGGAGATTGGAGTTATCTAAATTGTGCCATTCTTCAAGCTGTGGGAACTCTTCCCAGACTTGATTCACAAAATGTGTGTAGGGATTATCCATAAGTGATTTTTCATTTTACAAAATATAAGGAAAGTATTTTTTTGGTAACTAGTGCCAATACTACATCATCCCTTTTATTCAATTCTTTCATAATTTATTCTGTATGACAAGATATGAAAAATTGCTTGACATGTTAATGGACTTTAACAATACAATTCGATTTGCTGCAATAAGTGACACCTCTGGAAAAATTTTGTGGCATTCAAAAAGAAATGATGTAGAAATTAAAATTCCTCTTTCAGAAACTAAAAAAACACTAGTTCGTGAGGCTGATGAGTGGGTAGAACGATGCAAACTAGAGGAAAAAAATAATCTTGGTAGGGCAATGTATCACATTACATCATTCAAAAAAATTAAACGAATTACAATTCCAATTGATGCATTTCATTTGTTACTGATCAGTGTTGACAATGAGCCGCTAAAAAAATCCAAGAAGAAAAGTTATGGAAGACTAGTTGAGATGGGAAAGATAATGTCTATTGTGGATTTTGTAAATACATTTGAATGAGTTGGCACTATATGAAAAATCTCAAATCCTTATTACTGAAAATGCCGGTGAGTCATTATGGATAAGAATGAAAAACTTTTGAATATGATTATGGACTTTAACAAGTCAGTTAGATTTGCTGCAATATGCAATGACCAAGGTGAAATTCTTTGGAACAGCCAAAGAGAAGGTGTAAAAAATATCGTTCCCTTGGATGAAACAAAAAAAGCTATCAAAAGAACTATTGATGCTTGGGAGGAAAACTCTAAAATTTCAAACCAAGTTGGCTCTGGATTATACTCGATTGCATCCTATGAAAAAATTAAGCGTGTAAGTATTCCTTTGGGTCGTGGACACGTATTGTTTCTAAGTATTGATAATACCGCAAAGAAAAGTTCAAAGACAAAAAATTATGGAAATATTGCCGATATGGGTCATATTTTGTCGATTGTTGATTTTATAAAATCTCAAAAATAGTTTCAAGTAGATCTAGTTGATATTTTGAGGGTGATGATTTTTGGTTGATAACAAATCCGTTTTAGTCACAGGAGCCACGGGCTTTATTGGAACTAGACTAGTATCCACACTTACTGAGAAAGGATATTCTGTATCTGCCTTGGTGAGAAATGGTAGGCATACAAAAGTAAAGACAAAGGAAATTGTTGGGGACCTTACCAGCGACACTCTGCATTTTGATGATTGTTTTGATTGTGTGTTTCATTTGGCTTCATGCACTCCATTAGAAAAAAATGCCAAAGTACTGGAAAATGTGAACCTTACAGGCACAAAAAATCTCTTTAATGCAATTAATGGCAAAACAAAGTCTTTGATTTATGTCTCTGGTTTAGGGGTATTTGGAGAACCAGGAGATAAAATCATTGACGAGTCTCACCCTCAAAATCCTAATACCAAATTTGTTGACATTAGATTGAAAGCAGAAAATTTCTTAAGAGAAAAGTGCCAGCAAAATGGAATTAATTTTTCAGTTGTATATTTTGGAGACGTTTATGGTTCAGAGGGCTGGTTTTCAGATATTCTTGCAAAAAGATTACAAAAAAAATCATTCAGAGTACCAGGTGGAGGAAAATATTTCAAGGGATTTGTTAATGTGGATGACGCTGTTGGTAGTATGATTGCAATTTATGAAAAAGAATCATTTGGAGAATCATTTATTGTTGCTGATTCTTCTCCTGTCTTTTTCAAAGATTTTGTAAATTATACTGCAGATCAATTGGGACAAAAACACCCTGGCAGCGTTCCTGTTTTTCTTGCAAAAGCAGCATTGGGTTCGGATTTAATTAAACTTCTAACAACATCCATGAAGGTTTCAAACAAAAAAATTTCAGAAATTTATTCTTTCAAATTTCCTTCTTACAAAGAAGGAATTCCAAAAGTAATTTCAGAAATGAAAGAAAAAAATATCTTACTATGATTTTTTTTGATCTTTAAGATATTTTAAAAAATAATTAATATCCCATTATTTTTAATCACTTCATGACTGTTACAGTAACAAGAAAACCTGGAGGAATTACACAATTATTCAATACTGAAACAGGCCGTGTTACCTACAAATGCAAGGCAGATTCTGCATTTATGCTCATTGAGGCCTTTGGTGGAATTGTAAAATTCAATCAAAAAGGTGCAATTGCAACAGTTACAGGCCACATTACAGCACTAGAGTCTTGTGATGTTCTCAAAAAAGGTCATCCTGACTACAAAGAAGCACTAACTGCAATAGTCGCTGCTCACAAAGAATTTGCACAACAGGCTTCAGATTCCTGTCAAAACGAAATCAAAGAATTAGAAAACAAACTATCTGGTCTCTAGGTTTCAAATTTTTCACATTTGCATCCTCTTACAATGCATTTCCCATTTCCATCAAGATGAACTGAACTGTCATGATAACATCCAGTTTTTCTATTACTGCATTTCATAAACTACTCATTTCCGAATCTTTTTTTCTAGGAGGATCGTGCACTTTTCCTATATGTAATGCCAACTCTATAACATCTGAGCCAAAATCCAAACCACAATATGCACATTGAAATTTGTACTGGCTTGACATGCGTTTTTGTTTTTTTACAATATTAAATAAATTTAATCTAATTTTTTATCCATAAATTATGCAATGCTCACATTCACAATTATCTTGTTTTTTTGCTTTCTGCAAACAATTTTTGTGTTGTCCAGCTTGACATTGAACACAAATTTCTTCTAAATTTTCAACATCGGTATATTTTTTTGATTGATCAAATCCAAATCCGCCATCCTGTGGTCCAACCATGTATTTACAGCATTTATGGACTATTTTTACTTTAATTGATAGAATCTGTAATTGTCTTCATTAGTTCTGTCTTATGTGTCTCTATTATTCCTCTGATCTCAAAAGTATCAACATATCCACCAGCTGATGCTCTTGTTGCCTTTAGTAAATAATGCAATGCACCTTCTTCAATTTTTCCAACATAATACCCGTAAAGAAAATCAATTTCATTTTCACATTTCCAAATTTGTTTGACGTTTGGAAAAGTTTGTTTTATTTCAGTTGGAATCTCTTGAATTCTTCGTGAAATGTATTGGTCTAGTGATTTTCTAATTGAAGAGTCTTGTAACACTGCAAAGTAAATCTGATAGCTTGTTTTTAGTCCTTGTCTTCCTTGTGGTCTTCTGGCTTGTCCCACATGTGCATAGTTCCTCGAATCATAAATGAACCAACAATTATTGCCACTAGTCCGCCTATGATGAATACAAAGAATTTGCCTACATCTTTGATACTTGCCATTACTTGTTATCTATGTCTAATCTAATTATAATTGTCTGAATGATTCAATTAGATTCAATAGTAGGTTTGAAAAAATTTCTTTAATGTCTAAAATCAAACAAATTGCCGCATGGGTGGCAATTATTGGTGGTGGGATAGGGTTTTTCTTCTTCTCTCAGTTTATGGCTGAAGTCATGCGTTAGCATTGAAAATTAATACATCAAAGTTTTGATAATTTTGTAGTCATGATTACATCTGAAATCAAAGCATTTTTGGATTTACACAAGTTAGGATATGTTGCCACTGTTTCTGAAGATGGAATGCCCAATCTTTCTCCAAAGGGAACCATAATTGGATGGGATGAAAATACACTTGCATTTGCAGATATTCGTTCTCCTGACACTATGAAGAATTTACAGTCAAATCCAAATGTGGAGATTAATTCAATTGATCCTCTATCAAGAAAGGGATATCTTTTCTCAGGTAAAGCCAGAATTCTAAATGATGGAAGTCAATTTGATGAAATTATGTCATTTTATCGTGATAAAGGCATCAAAAGTCCCATAGGGTCTATTGTTCTAGTAGATGTCTCAAAGGTCTCTGAAGTGACTTCTCCACTATATGATATGGGACTCTCTGAGGATGATATTAGGGCAAAATGGAAAAAGCATTTTGAGAATCTATGATTCTGATTTTAACTTTTCAAGTTCTTTTCTAGTTTCAGCATGTGCTTCTCTTTCTTTTTCTAAAAGATTCTGAACTGTATCAAGTTCTTTTTGAGTTGTACTTAGTTTTGATTTTAAAGAACCTACAACTGCACTTGCAGCTTCAATGACTCCTGAAGATACATCTTTTCCAGTTTCGCCTTCTATGAATTTTCTTTCTTTAGGAGTTAAAACACTTGTATCTTGGAATTGATCTTTTTTCTCTAGTTCTTCTTTAGCATTATACAATCTTGAATTTGCTTCTTCAAGTTCTTTTTCGACATCAATTTGCTGTTTTCTAATTAAATGAAGATCTGACTGTCCTTTGGTCATTTCTTCCTTTACTTTTTCATGCTCTTTTGTCATTTCTTCAAGCTCTTTTTTGATTTTCTCTAGTTCAGCTTCAGTTTTTACAAACTCAGTTTGTTTTGCATCATCTTTGATTCTATCTAGTCCTTTGATTTTCTCTAAAATTGATTTATGTTCTCTTTGTGCAACATCTAATTCTAATTTTTTCTGGTTTAGCTCTTTTTTTACCATCATTAAATTACTGATGGTAGCGTCATACTCATCTTTTACAATTTTCACTCGTTCTAAGAGTTGGTCTCTTTCTGCTTTTTGCTCTTTGACTTGAAATTCCAGTTTTTCTAATGCTGTTAGTAGTTCTCCTTTACGTGGTTCGTCTTCGTTTTCTTTTTTTAGACTCTCTTCAGCATATCCTTCTTCCTTCTTTTTTCCAAAAAATCCCATTTCTCTCTTACACCTTTCTTTGTCTTCCTTTGATAAATTTCAGATAAAACCCAATTGCTCCAATAATTATTCCCCCGATTAATGAAACTGTGCCTAATTCAGGCATACTTGGATAGATATTTGGGGCCAAAAATAACAATAGTGCACCAAAAATTATGAGTGCAAACCCTCCGCTGTTTTTTGATCTGTTGTGTTCGCTATGAGCCATACCTATACGTATTCTGAAATTGTTTTTGCAACCTGCTTTCTTCCAATATCTGAAATGAATGGACCTATCTTTGGACCTCTGGATGTCCCTAAGATTATCTGATACAATATTTTGAAAAAGTCTTTTGGTTGCACATCATTTGATTTTGCAATCTGGTAAATTGTATTTTGAATATCTTCAGGCTCTTCATCTCCTCCCAATTTCTCAACAAGAATTCTTAATGCCTTTTTAGCAGTTTCATCTAAATCAATTTCAGTTTTTTCTTGTTCATCAAATTCATCTGAGTAATTTCCTGCAATCTCAATTAGCTCTTCAATTTCTGGTTCTGGATTTTTAATTACTCCATAGTCAAGGAGTTTTTTCATTACCCTGTCTTTTCTATCTTCTTTGAATATTTTTGATAGTTCTACTAGTAATCTGTAGTTGACATGTGTACTTGCTTGCTTTGGTGGATTCAACAAGTTGACATATTCATAGAGTCCTTTTGATTTTGTCAGCTTTGCAGGATTATCTACCTTGATTCTTCCAAAATAGATGTCTTCTAATTCATTATATTCGCCCATCAATGATGGTATGTCTTCTAAACCTAATTCTCTAGCTCCTGTGATTCTCTTATACAACAATAGCAAAATTGATTTTGGACTTCCAAATTCCATCCATCTCTGTGCTGTTAGAACATTACCCAAAGATTTTGAAATCTTTTTTCCTCCTTTGTCTAGGAACATTTCATATTTTACATGATGAGGATGTGGGAACTGTAAAATTTCATCTGCAACCCAATCATTTACTTTAACTGAATCCATGATGTCTTTTCCATATGCTTCAAATCTAATGTCAAATGCAGCCCATCGTGCAGCAAATTCTACTTTCCAGGCTAGTTTTCCCAAGTCTTTTGTGATATCTGCTTCTCCTTCATAGCAGCACCCTTTGACCTTTTTTCCACCAATTTCTACATCATGACATCTGTACTTTACCTTCTTTTCATCAGCAATGTACTCTATTGCCTCTGCTGTGTAGAGGCGATTACATTGTGCACATACTGGAAAATATGGCAAATATTTTTGATATTTTTCTTGTCCTACTAGTTCTGCAATTTTATCTCCAATCTTGGTACTGTTTTGCAAAATTGTATGGATTTGGTCTTTGAGTAATCCCTTTTCGTAAGTTTCTTTAGCACGTCTGAATTCATATTTTATTCCGACCTTTTCTAATCCCTCTAGGAGGATGCTACTCATGTGCATTCCATACGAATCATGTTCTCCATAAGGATCTGGAATGAGTGAAACTGGTTTTGCAATATGTTCTTCTAATCCAAAATCTTTCATTCCTTCTGGAATCTTTCTTAGTCCATCAAGATCATCTGAATATGCAATTAATTCTGATTTGTATCCTAAATTCTCTAATGCAAGTTTAACACCATATGCTCTAACTGCATCCCCTAAACTTCCAATATGGGGAATTCCTGATGCCCCGAGACCACTTTCCACTCTTAAAACATCTGTATTTCTGCCAAGTGATTTTTCTCGTTCTAATAATTCATGTGCTAATTTGTCAATCCAAGTTCCTTTACCTATGATTTCTTGTTCAGACATTAACTAACTCAACTCTTTTGCCATGTATGGCCCATATAACGAATACCCTAGTTTTTGATAATACTCTCTTGTTCCAACTGCACTAATCACCAAAAGTTTCTTTGCATCAAACTCTTCTTTTGATATTTTCTCAGCTTCTTTCATCAACTTTTTACCAAATCCAGAATGTTGAATTTCATTTTCCTCCTTTTCTCCAATCTTCAAGGATTTACCATACACGTGTAGTTCTCTCACAATACATGTGTATTTGACTTCATCCCTATGTGCATCATCACTTGGTTTTCTTAATCTCAAAAATCCATAAATTGATTCATCTTCGTCTTCAAATGACAAGAATACTTCTTTTCCTCCTGATGAATCATAATCTACCCGTGTTAGTTTGATGTCTTTTTCTTCTGGATTGGATTTTGTCAATCCTGCCTCTCTACATCTAATGCATTTGCAAGACAAGCCATGTTTGGCAAGATTTTGGAGCACTATTTGTCTGAGATTTCCTGCTTTAGGCCCTGCAATGATTTCATTTGGAGAAATTTCTCTTTGTACACGCATGATTCTGACCCACTTTGGAATGTCCTTTTTTACTTCAGTTAAGACATTGATCATATCTTCATTGGAATATGGAGTGTATTTTCCAAGTTTGTATTCTTCATACATTGGAGTATTTTCAATAACTAGTGATGGGTATATCTTTAACATATCTGGACGAAGGTCTGAATCTGAAAATAATTTCTTAAAATCTGCAACATCTCCTTCTGGTGTCATTGTAGGAAGGCCTGGCATCATATGTGCAACTAGTTTGTAACCTGCATCCTTTGAAATCTGAAATGATTCAACTACATCTTGATAGTTGTGACCTCTGTTTACAATCTCATAAACTCTTTCTTGAAGAGATTGAACCCCGATTTCAATTCTAGTAATTCCATAATCTAACATCCAATCAACATGTTCTTTTTTGCAGTAATCTGGTTTAGTTTCAATTGTAAATCCTACATTTCTTATTGAAGCGCGTTCGTTGTTTTGTTTTGCTTCCTCTAGTGTTTTTGAATCTGTTCCGTTTAATGCATCATAACAGGATTTGATAAAATTTTCTTGATAGTCTTTTGGCATAAACAAAAATGTTCCACCAACAATAACAATTTCCATTTTTGATGGGTCATGGCCAAATGCAATTAGTTTATCGATTTTTGTTGTAATTTGTAATTTAGGATCATATTCATTTTCTATTGCATTTAGTGTGGATGGTTCATTTCCGGTGTAACTATTTGGAGAATTAAATTCAATACCTCCTGGACAATATGAGCATCTTCCATGTGGACATGCATATGGTTTTGGCATTAATGCAACTACTGCAACACCTGATGCCGTTTTTGCAGGTTTTTTGAGTAACACTTTACGTAATTGCTCAAATTCTGAATTTTTTGCAACTGATAAAATTTCATGATTTCTTGGAATTCTATCAAGAGAATATTTTGCACATATTTTTTTGATTTCTTCTTTTACTTGTTTTCTACTAGGTTTTGAAAATGTAAGCAAATTTTGAGTAATCTCATTACATGCTTTGTATAATTCAGAATCTAGCTTATTCATGACTGCTCAATTCGATTTAGACATAAATTCGTTAAATAATTTGGCTTATTTTGTGCCTATCTTCGCCTGGTGGTTCGTTTTGTTTTTGATGCTCTTCTAGCTGGTTTTCTCTTTGCTACCTTCTTCTTTGCAGCAGTCTTTCTAGCTGGTTTTCTCTTTGTTGTGCCAGCTGCCATCTTCTTTATTTGACTAAGATCAGTTAGAATATTTTTGATCTCTGCTAACATGTTTGCTCTAAATTGTTCGTTAGTTGTTTCTGATGACATGTAATATTTTGATGACCATCTCTGATCAATTTAAGACTTTATGATGAATTATTCTGGTTTTTGTTCTATTTCTTCACTTGGCGGATCATCGCCTTTTTTCTGTTCTTTTCTGTATTCCATCTTCAACCAAATTGGTGTGATGATGGTGGTTACTGCTACCATGATTACAATTGTTGAATATACTTCTGAAGTTAGAACTCCTGCAGTGACTCCTACTCCTGCAACAATCAGCCCTACTTCTCCTCTTGAAATCATTCCGATTCCTACTCTTAGTCCTTGAGCTTTGCTTTTCAAAAAGAACATTGCAGGCAGTCCACATCCAAATAGTTTTGTTGCAACAGCTACTGCTATGACTGCTCCGCTTAACATCAGAATGTTAATGTCTACTGCTCTAAGATCTACTTGAGCTCCAATGATTGCAAAGAATAATGGTGCAAATATCAGACCTATCTTTCCGATGAAATTCTCTACTTTTTCGAATACTTTGGTAGTGGATAACGCCATTCCTACTGCAAATGCCCCTACAATCGGTGACAATCCAATTGAACCTGCAAGTGCCGCTGCACCAAAGAACGCCGCAGTTGCGATTCCTTCAACACTACCTTTGGCCTTCCATAATCTTGGTGTGATGACTCTGGGTATTACAATTACAGCAACAATCAGCATTATTGCAAAGAATCCAAGTACCTGTAGAATTGTAATCATTACATCTGTAATCTCGATACTATCGATTCCTGCATCTGAGCCCGTAATTGAAATTACTACCGATAACACTGCAATTGCTAAAATATCATCAACAACCGCTGCACCAATAATTAATCTAGCTTCGGGAGTCTTGATTTTTCCAAACTCGTTTAACACCTGAATCGAAATCGCTATACTTGTCGCCGTCAGCGCCGTCGCAATTAACATTGATTCTAACGCTTCGAATCCAAATACGCCAAATACTGCAAACCCTGCAAAAAATGGAACAACAACTCCTAATGTTCCAACTGTAAATGATGCCTTTCCCCCTCTAAGGAATTCTTTTGGAGTCATTTCTAATCCTGCCATAAACAAAATCACGATTGCACCCATCTCACCTAGAATCTTAATCTCACTGTTGATTTGCAACAATTGTTTTCCATCAATTACAAAGAATTGTCCAAGTGCAAATGGACCTACTATCATACCAGCTAACAATTCACCCAAAACTATTGGGAGCTTTAATCTGAGGAAAAGTTCTGCCATCAGTTTGGCAGCAAACAATAGAATTCCTACTCCGATAATTGTTTCAATCAGATGTGCCTCTGCTGCCATTTTACCTATTATGGCTGTTAAAATGTGTCATATAAGGTGATATCGTGTCGAAAATTATTTTGCATGCGTTAAATTTTTCAATTGAAGATCAAACTGCCTACAACTAGTCCAATTACCACAACTATGGTTGCCATTCCAAGTTTGAATGGTAAGCCGTTTTTGTTCACAGTGTAATTGTACCTTTTTTCCTTAATATTGTTAGGCTATTTTTGTAGAGTTTACAAAAACGCCTTTTTTGGATATTATTTGTCCTATTTCTTGGCTGACGATCTTGTGTTTTTTGAAAATTGTTTTGATACGTGTGGCTTGATCTTTTGGTGCCACAACACAGAATCCTACACCCATGTTGAATGTCTTGTACATCTCTTCAGGCTTTACTCCTTGCTCTTCTACCAATCCCATTATTGGTGGAATCTTTGGAAGTGAATCTATTTCATATCCTATCTTCTTTAGGCGTAAAAGTTTGGTAAATGCTCCGCCTGTGATATGTGCCAAACCGTTGACTTTGCATTTGTCGATTATTTCTAAAACTGGATTTGTATAGATTTGAGTTGGTTTTAGTAATGCATCTCCAATTTTTCCAACTCCTTTTACTTTATCTTTAACAGAATATTTTCCTAGTATTGCTTTTCTTGCCAATGAATATCCATTTGAGTGGATTCCTGTACTTTTTGCTCCAATAATCACATCTCCTGATTTGATTTTATTTCCTAACACCATCTTTTTCTTTTCAACTAATCCTACCACCATCCCTGCCAAGTCAAATGCAAATCCTTTCCCTTCAATTACATCTGGCATGATTGCAGTCTCTCCACCTACAATTGGCATTGCAGATTTTTTTGCACCTGCAACTAATCCTTCTACAATCTTTTTGAAAATTTGTTGATCATTTTTGTTTGCAGCGATATAATCTACAAATGATATTGGTGTTGCACCGATACAAATTATGTCATTTACATTCATTGCAACACAATCAATTCCTATTGTGTTGTATTTTTTCATCATATTTGCAATTACAACTTTGGTTCCAACTCCATCTGTATGTGTTGCCAAAAGTTTTCCTCCTGGAATCTCTACGATTCCTGCATAATGTCCAAAACCATGTGCAATCTTTGCTTTTTTCTGAAGTTTGTGAGTTGATGCGATTAATTTCCCAATTGCTAATTGACTCTGTTTGATTTTTGAAATATCTACCCCTGCTTTTTTGTATGTCAGAGCCATAGTTTGATGCGTATTTGCTTTGAATAAAAGAATTTGCTTACTTATTCGATCACATGTACATGCCAGCTATCTCTTCTCTATGTTCTACATATTTCTGAGATAATTCACTAAATTCTGAATGAATTCTCTCTTTCTCTTCTTGGAGTTCTGTGGTGTCGATATTCATCTCATAAAATCGATTTAGGGCCTCAATCAGGGTTGCAGCTGCTCCTGAATCAGGGGCTACTTTGTTTGCTTTTGCTAATAGTGTCAAACCTTGAATCTCTCTTACTAGGCATTCGTTTAGTATGCCTCCTGGAATTCCTGTGATAAATCCCTGTGGAATCATGCTGATATCTTTGTCTGCCATTGTTCTTACCAAATCTTCTTCTGCAGCACAGTATGCTTTGTCGTCATGTTCGTTGCTTGCAACTCCATCTAAAATGACAATTTCTTTTGAGCCCTTTTCTGCTGCCCAATCTAAAATTGTAGATACTAGTGAATACAGCCCTTCCATCCTTAATGTGATTTCACAAATTATTGCACAAACACTTCCTTCTGGATTTGCATAGAATCTAAATGGATGACGTAGTCTTCCTCTCATAAAGACAGTTGATGGTGGGAGATATTTTGATCTCATTACACCAATTTCTTCCATTTTTAATTTCTCTATGATGTGATTTATTGCAACAGGTCCAACTAGACCTGCCCCTACAAATCCTGCAAAAATTATTGGATTTTTTAGTTCTGTTTTTTTTATTTCAAATACTTCGGCATCTGGAAATTCTTGTTGCACGTTTATCGTCGATTTGTTCTGTCTAATTACTATACTCACTAAGTATTTTGTACTCTTTTTGTTAGCTGTTTTTCTGCATAAAGAGACTCAACATGGTTCGTCCCTTGTCTGTAATTGAATAGATCACATTAGATCCAACTGCTTCTTTTTCTATAAAGTTGTAGTCTACACACAAATGAAGATAGTTTAGAAATGATTTCTTCATTCTGATCTTTGATTTTGAATACAATTCTGAAAACGTCATTGGGTTTCCTTTGAGTTGATACAATAGTTTCAACAATGACAAAGTACTGTAGTCTTTTGTCCTTGCTTTTACTGCATCAAGGATTTGCTCGTCTCTTTTTATTATGAAATCTTCGAATTGATCTGCCACCTCAAGTGGTACATATGTTAGTCTTGCTCGCATCATACCGTATGGTACGGTACTTTACCTTATTAGTCTTTAACTTGAGCTTTGTTGATCTTTCTAGCTGGTTTTTTTACACCTATTTTTGTGCCTGAATTGATATTTCGTATGACCGATCAAATACTAATGCTGAGAATGACCTTACCGCATAAATAAGACATTTTTTGGAAAAAATTTGTGAAGAAGATAGAGGCAGTTATCAAACGAAGGAATTTTCCCACTATCAAATCTAAACTGGGTATAGTTGGAATTTACATAATTGATAAACGAAATCTTGATGATAGCAATATCTATGATGAATCAAAAGGATCAAGAGCAGGTTCAACTGGTCTAAAATCTATTCCTCTTGCAAAAATTGAGATGGTAGTTTCTGACAAAGATGCAAGACAGGTTGTAGAAATGATTTCATCTCATTCAGGGTTGACTTCTGCACATGGTGGTAAAATCTTCGTCTCTGAAATGGAAGAAGTAGTTGATATGGGAACTCTTGACGGAAATCAAGACCTTGAAATTAATTCTGAAGAAAAACTTGAATCAAAACAATTACCAAAAAGAAGTAGATTTGTTCCATTACAAAAATTCACATTGCACAAATTACAAGTAATTTATGAAGAAAACAAAGAGACATTGCGCAGTGATTATAGAATAAAATCATTTAGTGACTTTGTAAATTATTGTATAATGAAATCAATTCCAACTTTAGAAAAACAATTAAAGAATCCTACAATTGTTTACGAAAATAATTTTGGCGATTTTTAGTTTCTAGAAAATATAATCTGAAAACAACCACATTGCAACTAGTGATAGACCTACTGCTGCCATAATTAATTTGGCAATTGATATTTTGGATATTTTCATAATAAGAATAAGAGAATAGGTGGTATAACAATTATTCCACAAATTGCAACAACTTTTGGGTAGTCTTTAGGTCTGATAGGCTGCATCTTTTCTCTGTGGAATAGTTTGCTTTTTCGTAAGTTCATTATTCTTCCTCTAGATAGTTTCATCGCCTTCGTGGCCAGATGAAATGTCTACTGCACGTAAAATCTGTGAAACAAAGATTTTTCCTACTCTTCCATGTTCTTTGATAATTGAAATTACTTCATCCTCTGTATCCTCAGAAACGATTGCTTCCATTTTGAACTTCTCACTGAATTGAGGCACAAAAATCTCACTACCTTTTGAGGCGTGAATTTCGGGACCTGGGTTCTTACCTCTTCCTCTAACTTTTGATACTGTAAGGCCTCCAATACCAATTTTCTTTAATGCCTCACTAATTGCCATGACATCGTTATTGCCAAGGATTACTTCGATCTTTAACATTTGATTTCATTGTGTCATCTTTACAAATATAATTTCTGATTTTGATATTCAAATGATAATCATTTGCTAATCAAATTTAGTCATTGTTATTAATTTAAAACGAAAATTTTTTTCAATGGTTCTTGATTCTGGAGATACAGCATGGATGTTAATTGCTGGAAGTCTTGTACTGCTAATGATCCCCGCATTAGGTCTCTTTGAATCAGGACTTTTACGAAAAAAGAATGCTGCATCAATTTTCATGCAGATCTTCTTTGGTTTGGCACTACTTAGTGTTATGTGGTTTGTATTTGGATTTAGTTTATCTTTTAGTCCTTCAGAGCATGGTTTGATTGGGGATATGCAATGGACATTCCTCAAGGGTGTTCCATCTGATGATTCTCTAGACTTTGCTCCAACAATTCCTGGAGTGTTGTTTGTAAAATTCCAATTGATGTTTGCATGTATTACTCCATTGCTTCTTACAGGAACCATTGCTGAAAGAATGAAGTTCAGCTCCTTTATCATATTCATATCTGCATGGTCTATCTTGATCTACTATCCACTTGTACACTGGGTATGGGGTGGCGGTTGGTTAGCCCAATTAGGTGTCGTTGACTTTGCTGGAGGTATAGTAATTCACACTAGTGTTGGTATGGCTGCATTAGCTGCTGCATTGGTACTAGGTAGAAGAAGAAACTATGGTCCTGCCATAATGATTCCTCATAGTATACCACTTGCTGTACTTGGTTCTTCGCTACTTTGGTTAGGTTGGTTTGGTTTCAACGCTGGAAGTGCCTTGGCAGCATCAGGTGGTGTTGCAGGAAATACTGTAATTGTTACTCATATGGCTTCATCCGTATCTGCTCTAATTTGGGCAGGGCTTTCATGGATTAGAACTGGAAAACCATCTATTGTTGCAACAATTAATGGTGCAATTGCCGGACTTGCTGGAATTACTCCTGCATCTGGATTTGTTAGTGCAGAACATGCCTTTGTCATTGGAATTGCAATCGGTGTAATCTCATACTCTGGTGTAGTATTATTCAAAGAAAAACTAAAGATTGATGACGCACTTGATGTCAGCTCTGTTCACGGTGTTGCAGGAATTGTAGGTTCTCTTGCAATTGGAATCTTTGCAAGTACTATGATTAATCCTGGTGGCGTTGATGGCTTACTGTTTGGCAATCCTGATCAGCTATGGATTCAAGCTGTTGGTGTTGGTGTAGCTGCGGCAATTGGATTTGGAGGAACATGGATTCTGATGCAAGTGATTAAACATCTAATTGGAATTAGAGTCTCGCCAGAAGTTGAAGATGTTGGATTGGATATTAGTGAACATGCCGAATCAGCGTACTCTGACGAAGAAGAGTTTATGCTTGACATGGATGAATACACAGAAAATCTTCAAGAAAAAGATGAAATCTTTAGAAAGAAGAAGTAGTTGATGAAACTCATGGCAACAAATTATGATGATTTATCCCAGCAAGTTTTAGATTTAGATTCTGATGTTCGTTTTGCAGGTGTTGCAAATAGTAAAGGTGAGCTAGTTGCAGGCGGACAACGAGACAACGTAGAAGAAATGCTGTCAGGAGATGATGTCAAAATGTCAATTCACTATGCATTACAAAAACGAGAACTTTATACAAATTTAGCATACAAGATTGGTGCTGAAAAATCATCCATCACTGAGTATGGCAAAGTCACTTTGATTACTATTCCAATAAACTCTAATGAATTATTCTTGATCAGCACCCAACCAAGAGCTGATTATTTGAAAATCATCGATTTTGTTCATTCTCATATTTCTGAAGAATCAAAATAAGATATTTTGATAGAAATTGGTTGTTTTGTGCCTAAAATCAGGCTCTAAATGAGCTTGAATTGTTACATTTGTGAAATTATAGTATATTATCTCCTTTAAACTAGCCATTTCTCAAATTTGTTTGTGGAAGTAATAGTAAGTGCAGCCCTAACGGTAGTTGGATTGGTTATGTTGTGTTTTGGAGGCAACTGGCTAGTTAGTGGTGGTGCATCAATTGCAAGAAAATTCAGAATTAGTAATTTAGTAATCGGTATGACCATTGTTGCATATGGTACATCAACTCCTGAATTAGCAGCAAGTATAGCTGCAGCTGGAGAACATAGTGCAATCATTTTAGGAAACATCGTTGGAAGCAATATTGCAAATGTTGGAATGGTGATTGGAATTGCAGCAATTATAGTTCCACTTGCAGTCCAAAAATCTGTTTTAAGAAAAGAAATTCCAATTATGTTGGGTGTTTCATTATTACTTGTTGCAATTTCAGTTGATGGAGAATTAACTCAGTATGATGGAATTCTACTACTTGTTGGACTCGGTGTTTTTGCAGTTTACACATTCAAAGATGCAATGAAGCACCGTGAAAAAAAATCCAAAGAAGAACCAGTACCTGAAAAGAGTAATTTTTATCTAAAATCAATTGGTCTAATTGGACTTGGAATAGGTTTTCTCTATGTGGGTGCATTTCTAACTGTAGACAATGCAGTTGTATTGGCACAAGAATTTGGTTTATCTGAAAAAATTATTGGTCTTACTGTAATTGCAATCGGTACTTCCCTTCCTGAATTAATTACATCAATCATGGCAATCAGAAAAGGCCACACTGACATTGGAATTGGAAATATCATTGGTAGTAACATCTACAACATTTTGATGATCATGGGAGTTGGTGCAGCATTAGGCGGTGTAATGATTTCTGCAGATGTCTATGTTGATTATGTAATAATGATTCTGTTTAGTTTGTCTATATTGATAGCAATTAAAACTGGAGTGATAGGTCGTGCTATGGGTGTGTGTTTGGCAATAGGATATGTTGTATACTTGGCAGTCACATTTTTCCGATAATTTGTGCCTATTTTAGATGGAATTTACAAAAATATTTTCGGCCTTTATTGAAGGAGTAATTGAGGGCAAAGATGCCCATTGAATTACATTCTGTTGATTATTACCTATTGATGAAATATTCTTTAGCATTGTTGGAAGATTGTGTATGATTCTAACTGATTTGCCGGGACCAATAATATTTCCATCTCTGATAATTCTAATCCCACTTCTTGCAGTACATGAAAAATCCCCTTTGATTGGATTTACTGCATAAGTGTACCATAATCTGCTCACAAGAATTCCTTTTTTTGTATTTTTTATCATCTCTTCTTGTGATGTATCACCATTTTCTACTTTCAAATTATGTGGAGCTGATATGGGTATTGGTTCTGAACTTCTTCCCATTGGTGAACCCATTCTTAATCCGTTTCCTGTGGATGCGGAATTTTCTTTGTAACTATCATACAAATTTGCGTATGTATTTTTGAATATTCCTTTTTCAACAAGTTTTTGTTGTTTTGTTTCAGTACCTTCATCGTCAAATGATTTTGAACCAATTCCGTTTACACTGTGTGGATCATCAGTCAAACTAAAACCATCTACTGCAATTTCTTTTTGAAAATTATTTGTAAAACAACTTTTCTTTTCTAAAAACGTTTTAAAATTAAAGTTTGCAGCAATAACAAAAGCTAATAGTTCTCCAACAGAATATGGTTCAAAAATTATTGAATACTCTCCAGAATCAATTTTTTGAGGATTTATGGATTCAAGACACATGATTTTTGCATCTTCTCCTATTTGTTCTGGTGAAAAACTATCTAATGTTCTCCCACTTGCATGACCTATTCCTGAAACTGGAATTGTACTTTTTTCTGATTCTGCATTAATTATCGCAGAAATGTATGTTGATTTTTCATCCAAAGACAATCCATTTGAATTTGACAATTCAAAATTTTCAGATACGATATTTAGAGAACCTGTGATTGATGTAATTTTCTGATCAAGTGTTGAATTTATCAATTTTTGAGCAATATCTGCTGCTTTTGTGCCTGAAATTTCATCTAATTTCTCATCAAATATTCCTTGAATTTCTCTAAAATTAGATTTTGATGGTAATCCTTTCCAAAATTCTCTTTTTTTCAGTGTGCCCAGATTTTTAATTGAATTGCTAATTGCATTTGGAATTTCATCCTGGTTTGTTGTTTCTATTGAAGCAATTTTTTTGTCATGAATTATCCTTATTCCATAATTTACATCAAAATTCTGTTTAATTTCTGCAATCTCTGAATCTGTTATTCTGGCAGTTGTTATGTTCTTTTTTAGTTCTATAACTTCACATTCATCAATTCCTTGATTCTTAGAATGGTTTAGTGCCTTTTCTAAGGCAGACATTTACTTTCTCCTAGGATTCTTGTAATTGAATTTGTTAATCTTTATCAGCTCAACGTAGGAGCCAAATTGTGATGTGTCTGTTACTTTATCTAACTCTTCTTCGACTTCATTAGTTCCATTGAATTTTTTTATGATGTTGTATTGTGTGTCTCTTTCAGCTGGTATTCTTCCTATCTCTTTTACCATTCTCCTAATCTCTTTTGGTCTAAGTAATTGTCCGTGTTCTGAACCTGCAGATGTTGATATGCTTTCATTAATCAGAGTTCCACCAAAGTCATTTGCACCCCACATTAGCAGTAACTGTGACATTTTTTGACCTTCTTTAACCCATGACATCTGAATGTTGTTGATGTAATTGTTTAGCATAATTCTAGCAACTGCATGAGTTAACAATACATCATTACCACTTGCCCCTTCTCTGATTCCTTCATGTAATTGATGCTTGTACATTGGAGCTTCAGATGGAATAAAGTTCAATGGAACAAACTCTGTAAATCCTCTAGTTTCTTTTTGAATATCTCTTAGTTTGGCAATATGGTTTGCTCTATCTTCTATTGTTTCTAAATGTCCAAACATCATTGTAGATGTTGTATTAATTCCAATTTTGTGTGCTCCCTTGATTACACGTTCCCAATCTTCAACACTAATTCTTCCGGGTGAAATTTTGTCTCTTAATTTTTGGTCTAAAATTTCTGCAGATGTGCCTGGCAGTGTATTTACTCCAGCATCTTTCATTCTACTCAAAAATTCTTCAATAGATACTCCTGATCTTGTTGCACCATATAGAATCTCTTCCGGAGAAAATCCGTGAATGTGAATATCTGGAATTTCTTTTTTGATGTCTTTGCATATGCTCTCGTATAATCCTCCCTCCATATCTGGAGGTAATCCTGCTTGAATGCATACTTCGGTTGCACCTAATTGATGAGCCTCTTTAGCACGTCTAACAATTTCCTCGTTAGGTAGAAAGTATCCTTCTTCTTCTCTAAAATCCCTACTAAATGCACAAAATCCACATTGTTTTATGCAGACATTTGTAAAATTGATATTTCTGTTGACCACATACGATACAATATCTCCTACTCTTCTTCTTCGAAGCTCATCAGCAACTAGTCCTACGAGATGAAAATCAATACCTATTGTATTGTAAAGTTCTACTCCTTCTTTTGCAGAAATCTCTTTTTCTGATAAGGCATTATTCAAAATCTCAACAACGACTGGATCTGCATTTTTGAAAAGTTTCTCTAAATTCATCTCCAATACTCCTCTTTTACCAGTCCTGCCTCATTTTCAATCAACTTCATCTTATCTCTTAACTCTTTACTTAAAGACGAAAAGAATTCAGGATACACTGGGAATCTGCATCCCAATTCAAATCCTGCATCTTTTGAATAATTATCTACTCTACTAATTTCCGGCCATGAAAATTCTGGATTTACAAAGTCTGGTGTTAATGGAGAAATCCCTCCCCAATCATTAATGCCTAATTGTAAAAAGTCTTGGTATGATGCTGGTGATAAATTTGGAGGAATTTGTATATTCATTTCTGGCATTATGACTCTTGATAATGCAACTATTGTCTTAAAGTAGGTTTGATCAGCTGAAGGGCTATCTCTCATTCTAGTATCTTGCTTTGGTTGAAAGTTTTGAATAATTACTTCTTGAATATTCCCAAATTGATTGTGTAGATTTTTGATTGCTAAAAGTGAATCAATTATCTCCTCGATATTTTCTCCAATACCAACTAGAATCCCTGTTGTCATTGGAATTCCTAATTTTCCTGAATTCTCTAATACTTCCAGTCTTGTTTTTGGTCGTTTGCTTGCAGCCAAATGATGAGGCATTCCTTTCTCAGTTAATCTATCACTGATATTCTCAAGCATAATTCCCATGGATACGTTGGTTTTCTTTAATTCTTTTAATTCCTCAAATTCTAAATTTCCTGCATTAGTATGTGGGAATAATCCCATTTCTAAAGCCATTTCAGATGCATGGACAAGATATTCTGCAGTTGATTTGAATCCATTTTCTTTTAACCAGTCTCTTGCTTCTTGATATCTTTGTTCTGGTCTTTCCCCTGTTACAAATAATGCTTCTACACATCGATATTTTTTTGCTAACTCCAAAACATCTTTGATTTGTTGTTTTGACATAAGAGATAATTTCTCTTCTCCGGGTTCAGCTTTGTATGTGCAATAAGAACATGTGTCTTTACACATATTGATAATGTTAAAAAATGCTTTTTTAGAAAAAGTAACAGAATTTTTTTTGAATTTTTTTCTTAAATTCTGTGCAGCTGAAAATAATTCTCTAGAATTTTTTGTAGAATCATTATAGATTTCTAAAATTTCCTGACGAGATATTACTTTGTTCTCTAAAACATTGTTTAAGCTCTCTGAGTTTAATACAAGCTTGTTCAACAGAAAGATTCTTGTCTAGAAGTATTTATGCTTGTGCAAAATGTTTTTCAAAAATATTTTTAGATTTTTGATAATGCTAGTGCTAAGACGCTGTGAGAATTCCCTTCCTTAAATATGGTTTTTGCATATCGGTTATCATGAGTACAACTTTAACTGTTGAAGAACATTTTCGGATTTTTCTCAACAATGTAATGAATTCACATCCTACCATTGATCCTGAGCTTCTAATTCGTGTATTGCTGTTTGAACTAAATCTAAAAAGATACATGGGTCCAGACATTCCCCATGTCAATCTTTATGTCAATTATAAAGATGGAATCGACTTACATCAAAAACAAGAAGAAGGTAGAGACAAGTATCCAATCGAAGTATCTGCTAGTAGATGGGAAGATGGAGTCATATTCTCTGGTTTGATGGGAGTTAGACACATTGAAAAGATAGCATCTGATCCTGACATCGTAAAGATTACTGGAAAAGCTACTCCAAGACACAATTAAAGGAGAATTTATGAAATGACAAAATTTCTAGATCCTATTTACGAGAAATTCCCAGGATTACAAAAAGAAGAATTAGTTGATATTTCTGATGGGAGTGTTTTCAATACACTTGATGACTATCTAAAAATTGAGCATCTAAGTTTTGACAAGGTCAAAAGACCTGATCTATACAGACTAAGCATGCTTATTGAAAACCATGCAGCAAGAGCATATGAGCCCCTAGTTGCAACTTTTGAAACAGAACATCTCTACAAGTATGTTGAGGAAAGATATCTCAAACTAATTCGAGACATTCCAAAAACTTGGATCATTGGAGGTTTTGACAATCCATTTTTTGCACCAAGAACTCCTCCTGATAAAACTGAAATTTTGACATGTGCTGGAACAAATCTTCAGGATATGTGGATCGTTCTTTCAAAAAATCATAATGGAATGTTTGGATTGGTAGCTGAAGATTTGGGTGGTGTTGAAAAAGGTGATTGGTTTAGAGGTTTCTTTACATCAAAACAACAAGTTCTTCAACTTGTAGTTGATAAAATCAATGAAACAATGATGACTGATATTGATTTTTTCAATGACAAATTAAAAGAAGAGAAAATTTAATCTATTTTTTTTCTTAGTTTCAATTAGGTCTTTCTTGTAGTACAATTGTAACATTAGTTGTTCTACCATCTCTTAAAATCTCTAAAACCATTTCATCCCCAACTGATTTTGCTCTTTGTAAATGAATCAAAATATCGTCAATCTTTCTCACTTCAAGCCCATCAACTGCTAGAATTACATCTCCTCCTATTGGATATGTTGTTCCTTCAACATCAATTGTTTTTTCAGAACCAATTAATCCTGCTTTTGATGCTGGACTGTCTTCGACAACTGTAACAACCAAAAATCCTACAGCATCTTTCAATCCTAATGCTTTTGCCATGTCTGGATCAATGTCTCTACCTGATATTCCAATCCATGGATGCATGTATTCACCTTCTTCAATTAAAGTTGGAACAATTTTTGCAACTGTCTGTGATGGAACTGCAAATCCTACTCCAGTAAATTCCCCAGTAGCCGATTGAATTGCAGTGTTGATTCCAATAATTTCTCCACGCATATTCAATAATGGTCCTCCTGAATTCCCTGGATTAATTGCAGCATCTGTTTGAATAATGTCTGGAATGGAATATCCTTCACCTGAAGGGAGCAGTCTTCCTAATTGACTAACAATTCCTGATGTCATTGAGCCTGATAAACCAAATGGATTTCCTATTGCAGCTATTTGTTCACCTACTTTGAGATTTGATGAATCTCCTAATGATAGCGGTTTGAGCAATGCCAAATCTGCATTAACTTTGATTACTGCAATATCTGTAAATTTGTCAACACCAACAATGTCTGCATTATATGATCTCCCATCCAAAAATGTAATTACGATTTTCTTAGCATTACTAACAACATGCTCATTTGTAATGATGTGCCCTTTCTTATCAAATACAAATCCTGAACCAACTCCTCCTGTTCCTTCTGTTGACTCAGCTCTTTGAACATTTACTCTGACTACTCCTGGTTCTGATTTTTCAAAAATATCTATCAGTGAAAGTTTTGATTGGTAAAGTGGTGTTGTTTCTCCAACGGTACTTGCTGAATGTCCATTACTTACAACAATATCTGGTTTGACTGTTTCTGGTGGTGCCACAAACAATACTGCAAAAATCACTGCTACTATAGCTGCACCAATTGCAC
Organism: Candidatus Nitrosopumilus sp.; assembly: GCF_028278985.1. Lineage (GTDB taxonomy): Archaea > Thermoproteota > Nitrososphaeria > Nitrososphaerales > Nitrosopumilaceae > Nitrosopumilus. The sequence continues at coordinate 44,969 of NZ_JANQTA010000031.1, forward strand.
CGCCAACTACAATTCCTGATTTATCCAAGAGGATCTCTCTTTTTCATTTTCTATGTAAAAGGCTTGCTATACCCTGATGGAACTTTGTGAATGGTCTTTCATAGAATAACTTCTTCCTCTCCAAGTTACAGAAGAATTACTTTTAGCTTGAAGTAAACCACTTAGAAATCCCAGAACTACTACTAAACCACCTAATGGTGCAAACAATGCATGTACAAATCTTAATCCTAAACCCATTTTGGCATCAATTATTGCACCAATGTGAATTAGAATTGATGCAGCCACTGCTGTCATACACAGAATTTTCCATGACATGGTATCTACAGGAAATACAGATGTTACTAGAACCGTTGGAAATGGTACAAACAGCAAAAATACCACTGCAACAAAAATACCAATAGCAATATTTCCACTTTGCAAATACAATGGAACCATCAATCTTTTCAGAGCATTCCATAGAGTGGTTTTGTCTCTTGCCCAAATTGCTTCAACAAGATGTTCCCCTCTAACCATCTTCATTTTATGCCCTGATTCTTTGACTTTTTTTCCTAAAGCTCCGTCTTCAATTATTTCGTGCTTGACACCTTCATGCATTCCAACATCTTCGTATGTTTTCTTTTTTAGAATGAAGAAACTTCCAAAGAAATAACCTGTTTTCTTTTTTGGATTGTTTACATTTAGTGGAGAAAATCGAGTGTGTAAAAATGTTGAAATCATAGGTAATGTGACTTTGGTCCAAAAATCAAATGTTAGCATTTTTGGAATTACTGATAATGCATCTAATTCAAATGAGTTTAGATGCTCAACTGCTAATGTAATTACATTTTTTGCATGAGTTGTATCTGCATCTGTAAACAATAACAGTTCACCTGAAGCTTGTCGATACCCTTCCATACATGCCCAATTTTTCCCCATCCATCCTACTGGTTTTGTTTTTGCAGACACCGGAACAATCTTGGATGATTTTTCTGTATGCTCTAAAATGATCTCTTTGGTTCTATCTTCCGATGAATCATCAATTACAACGATTTCATAATTATCATAATCTTGATCTTCTAAAGAATCAAGACACTTCCCCAAGAACTCTTCTTCGTTTCTTGCAGGTAGGATGATTGAAACTTTGGGATGTTTTGTTGATTTGTTCTCAAATTTATCTAAAAATGGTGTTAATCTGAATGTGTCAATCATAGATTTTATAAGAAAAATCCAGGCACCTGAAATTCCTATCATAATTGCTGCTAATGAATAATTTATTACATCTGCAATGATTTCAGCCAATTTATTTCTCGATTTCAGATTTTATGAGTTCCATTGCTTGCTCGGTACCACTTTTGATGTGCTTTTTTACCATGCCAGTAAACATACCCATCATTCCTGTCATCTTAATATCCCAGTATGTTTTCAAAACTGTAGTTTCATTATTTGGAATTACTGAAACAATTTTCTCTCCATCGATAATTCCTTTTGTAAATCTGGCTTCAATTTTTTCTTTGGGAGTGATTGTTACTTCTTGAAGACACTTTTGGTCTCTAAATGCAATTATGATTTCCCTGTTGATCTTGTTTCCTTCTTTTGAAATGTTATGAACTTCTTTAGTTCCTTTCCAAAACTTTGGTTCATTATCAATGTCTGATACTACATCCCAAACTTTGTCTACTGGTGCGTTAATTTCAACTTCAACCTCGATTGTAGCCATGCTATACTGCTATAGTGTCCGCATTAAATATATTAGATTCCAATACTGTTTCTAATAGACTGTGATGGGCAACATGCCTAAAATCCAGAACAGTAACTCCAGTTCTAATGGCATTTGCCATTCTTCCGTCACAGTCAATTAAACTTTGAAAGAAAATGAAACCCTCAAAATACATGCCAAAAATAGGAACCTTTGATGGTGCAGGCTTTTGGAAAAATGCTTATGCACATCAACGTGGAAAGCTGTTACGTAAAGTCAACGTACCTGATGATCAAATAACTGCTCTTGTAAACAAAAAATACATTGAGCTTCCTGCTCCTCTAAAATATGAAATTGAAACTAGTGGCATTGACAAAAAAGATCTTTTATAATTCGAAATTCATTTTAAATAGTAACTCTAGGGTTTGATATGACTACAGTTTCTTATGATGATTTTGCAAAATTAGATCTTCGTGTAGCAAAAATTATAGCAACAGAACCAATTGAAGGTAAATCTAGAATCATTAAAGGAAGAATTGATCTAGGCGGAGATGATCAACGTGATGTCATTATTGGTGGTGCGCAATATTATCAGCCAGATGATATTGTTGGAAAAACTGTAATTGTTATTGCAAATTTGGAACCAAAAAAAATGGCAGGTGTTGAATCAAATGCAATGTTGTTGGCCGCAGATGTTGATGACAAACCATTTTGGTTAACAGTTACTGAAGACGTTCCTTTGGGCAGTCCTATTAAATAGTCGTATATAAACAACTGAAAATTTTGTATGAAAATATTATTTAAATTAAATTTTGAAAATGAATGAAAATAAATTTGAACTATGACTAATCATAAATCATAAGTTCTTTTTCTTCAAGTAATGCATGCAAGTTATTAACTGATCTGTAAACATCTGGTTCTTTTTTAGCTCCAGTACAGACAAGTTTTCCAGATGAAAATAACAAAATGACTGTTTTTGGATCAAGCATTCTGTGAATTAATCCCGGAAATTGTTCAGGTTCATACATACTTCTTGGCAATGTTCTTGCTGCTTGTTCTAAGTGAATTTTTCCACCCAAGTTAATTGATGCAACAATATTTTGAATTTCAACAACTGCATCTTTCTTAACTTTAATTCCTCCTTTACGGAGTTTCTGAACAACTGTCTTTACAGCTTTTCTTGCCATCTCTTCTGATTTAGAACCAGTACATACCATTTTACCTGAAGTGAAAATTAGTGTTGCAGTCTTTGGACTCTTTAATCTGAATACAAGTCCTGGAAATTGATCTGGATGATATTCTACATCTGGAAATGTTTTTGTAATTTCATTCAAGTCCATCTTCTGATCTACAGAAGCTGATGCTACAACGTTTTCCACGCTTACGATAGGTTTTGTTTGTGGCATATTCAGCTTTTTTGTATTTTAACTATAATAAAAGGACTCGCCATTTTTCTGTGCTCTAGAACAGGTTTTTGGCATTTTTTGGGGATTTTTAGGACCTAAATTCGTCGAATCATTTAATTTACATCCAACGATCGCTGAGTCTAGTGAATTTTACAAATTTTGACTTTGATCAATTGTTTGGAATGAGTGATGATACAAATCCAATCATGATGTTAATTTGGATTATTCCGATAATCATTTTTGTTTTTTATGGACAACGCATTCAACTTTACATCACTTCAGGTGAAATCAAAAAGGGAATTAAAAAATTAGATTCATTTCGAGATGAATCGAGAACTGAATTACTTGATTATGTCAAAAAAAATCTAAATCCAAAAAATAATCCTACTGAAAAAATTGACCGCTTTTTAGAATACTTTACTATAATGCCTGTCGACATGGATCCTAATGGAATTGTAGATAAAGTAAGACACACCGTACGGTCAAGAGAAGACTATACACGTGAACATGTTCGTTCTTTATCTCCGGAAATCAATGAAATTGAATTAAACAAAGTCCAAACACTATTAGAAATTGCATCCTCACTACAAATGATTTACAAAATCATTAATCACATGTATTTAACTGCAAAAAAGCAAAACAACTATCCATTAATTTTACCACTACAAATGCTTCTTCCTTTTATAATGGAGCAGGCAGAAGCAATGAAAGAAGCCATACCTGCTTTTAAAACAAGTCAACCTGTAGGTGATGGAATTGGACCCATGGTAGTAGGAAAAATGATGTTAAATCATCCTAAAGAAACAATTTCATTTCAAACTTCACTTGCTCAAACAGAATTTGAGGAAAGAAAACTTTTCTTGTTAAAAGCTGAAGGCCCTGGTTCAACAGTTGGAAGACCTGCTGATGGATTAGAAAATCTAATTTCAAAAAATAATTTAGATGCAATAATAATGATTGATGCTGCATTGAAAATGGAAGGAGAGGATTCTGCAACCATTGCTCAAGGTTTTGGTGCAGCCATTGGTGGTATTGGTACTGAGAAATTTCAAATTGAAGAAATTGCTACAAGTTCAAAAATTCCTGTATTTTCTATTGTTGTAAAACAATCTGTAAAAGAAGCTATTACTTTGATGACAAAAGAAATATCTGATCAAGCCGAGGTTGTTACCGAACAAGTTTATGATATGATAAGAGATAACACCAAACCTGGTCAATCTGTATTGGTAATAGGTGTGGGAAATACTGTGGGAGTTCCTCAATGATCTTCTCAAAGGAAAAAATCACAATTGCATATACTATTGAAAAATGCCCAAAATGTGAAATGATAAAAAAACGTAAATTTTCTGAAGGTGATATCTTATTTTCAGAATCATCTAGTTGTTCGTCTTGTGATAGTACTATGTTGATAGAAAAAATCTATGGCGAAACACTAGAACAATAAATTACTCTGTTTTGAATTTTACATTGCAAGAAGGACAAAACCAAGTAATTCCTTCCCCTCGTTCACTAAACATTAGTCCCTTGCATTTTGGACATGGTCTAACTTCTTCACTCAACTTTTCTCTCTGTGATTATGGAGCAGCAGTTGTAACAGTAACTCCGTTTTCATTAGGAATAAATGTGTGCTCTGCTTGGGCCACTCTCTGCTCATTTACTTCAATCAAAACTGGATATGCTTGAACTGCTTTCTTTTTTACTAGGAAATCTAAAAGTTCTTTTGCTTTTTTAAATTCGTATTTCTTTGTAATCCATCTTAATGCAAATGGAAGCATATTGAAATTCTCCCAAATGAAATCTAATAATTCATCTGCTTCTTCATTTTTTGTTTTCTTTCTAGAATTTAAGGCAAAAATATTCTTTATTTGTCCATTTCTTACAAATCCTCCCCCTTCAGAGGTGGTAACAAATGGTTCACATGCATAAGCAGAATTATCTGATAAGGAAAATCCTCCTACTGACCATATGTTGGGAATTGATTTGCCAGCATGAATTGTATATTGATCTAATGAATGTCCACTCAGATTTGCAATTGGCTTGAATCCCATCTGTTTAATTGTGGTTTCAATTTTTCTTCCAATATCACTTGCTTTAACTCCTGATTTTATCATAGACATTGCACCCCCTAGAGCTTCTTCTGCTGCTTGAACTAGTCCGTCAAATTGTGCATCATAACAAACAGTAACTGCCGTATCTGCAATGTATCCATTAATTTGTGCACCCAAATCAATTTTTATCAAATCATTATCTTTGATTGTTAAAGGATCATCAGGTTCTGCAGTATAATGTGCAGCAACTTCGTTGATACTTGTATTGACTGGAAATGCACATTTAGCTCCTCGCTTTTGAATTTCTGATTCTATTTCTTCACAAATTTCATAAACTGTTTTTCCAATCCAATCTTTTGATCTGACCATTTCGCGAACTTCTCCTGCGATTTTTCCAGCCTTTTGATAATTTTCTATCTGCACATTTTTGAGTGATTTTTTACCTTTAAAATGATTATCTAATCTTTTTTCATAGAAATTTTTTCAGACATTCGATGTCTGTTCAATATGGACAAATGCTATGAATTAATGTAAATCATCAGTTATGAATTATGAGCTTCTATAATACTCCAGCTTTGATTATTGAAGATAGTCCTGTTGTAGGGTTGATGCTTACCCAATATTTGAAAAAAATTGGTTTTACAGATGTTTTTAATGCTCAAACTGGAAAATCTGGAATTAGAACATTCATTGAATTAATTGACTCCGAAAAAACTCCACTAGTCTTTCTTGATTTTGATTTACCTGATATGTCAGCATCTGAAATTACTCCTGAATTATTTTCAAAAACTCCTGAAGTGAAAATTATTTTAGAAACTGCCCATGAAAAATCTGACGATTCTGTTCGAAATCTATTTGCATTAGGCGTTTCCCATTTTATCTCAAAACCTTTACGTTTTGATAATCTCAAAGAAATTGTAAACACGATAAAAACTGAATTTGAATTAGATGAAAGTGTTGGAATGGAAACAGACTTTGATAAAATTAAGGACCATCTAGTTGTTGCACATAGGGCAAGTGTTACAAGAATTTCACAAACATGTGGGTTTTCTGCAGATCAGGTTCTGTCGTATTTACGAGGACTAGTATCACAAGGTGATGTATTGGAAATGAATTCAATAAAAGAAATTTTGTGTAATAAATGTAATTCTGTAAATATCTCACAAGTTTTTTCTTGTCCTAAATGTAACTGCTCAAATTTTGAGCAAACAAAATTAATTGAACACTATGATTGTGGTGCAATAGAATTAGAAAGTGCATTTGTTGATGACAAATGTCCTCAATGTCATAAAGAGATTAAAGCGCTTGGTGTAGATTACCGAGTTATGCCGAATCTTTTTGTATGTAATGATTGTCAAGAAAAATTCCCAGAACCTACAATGGATCTGAATTGTATTAGATGTGGAAATAAATTTTCATTTACTGAAGCAAACTGGGTTCAAAGTCCAACTTTTATGTGGATGAAACAATCTATTGAAGAAAAACCTGTAGAAGATGTTTCTAATGAAGAAATCTTAAAAGTTATTTCGGATTCTTCATGACACTTGAAATTCACTGGTTTTTGTTATATTTCTTGAAAATCTGTGAAGCTTAAATTGGGCTATTCTTTGGATTTACTGGGATCGTGGTCTAGCTTGGTATGATTCTGCGTTTGGGACGCAGAGGTCGCGCGTTCAAATCTCGCCGATCCCACCATTATCTTATTATCGAATAATCTTCTATTTTGTAATGCCGAGCAATGAAGAAGAGTTAGAGTAATGACTTTGATATGAAGTAACTAATTGGCTCTGAGCCCGGCACGTTTTTATCAATTCTGGATGGTCTTGATTTAATGAAATTTGAAAAACGTGATGCAATCCTGATTGCAGGATTGCTCTTGTTTATGATTGGATTAATTCCATTCATGTCTCCATTTTATGCAGTAATTGTTGTCTCCTTGATGTATTTTGGAATTAAATTCTATGTTGGTAAGCGTAAACAGTCTATTGAAAAAGATGTTGGGGAAGGACTTTGCATGGAATGTGGAAGTCCTGTTAAGAACAAAAAGTGCCCAAATTGTGATGCCAAGGAATAATTTCTACGCACGGCTTAAAACGTAAAAAGTTCAAAATTTAGCATGAACTTGAGATATAGGACTTTAACAATAAGCTCAACTTTTCCTCAATCCCATTCTAAAATGAGTCTTTTAGGCAAAAAAATCAGGAAATCGCAATGAAAAACATGTATGCTTTGCTATCATTACTGTTAGTTGCAGGATTTACTATTCCAGCCTTTGCTCAATCTGCTGATAATGTAGTTATCAATGAAGTAGATGTCAATCCACCCGGAAATGATGCTGCATCTGTTTCAGAATGGGTAGAATTGTACAATCCAACTGACAATCCAATTGATTTAGGAGGATGGCAAATTGCTTCAACAACTGTACTAAAGAAAACAATGACTATTCCTGATGGTACCTTTATTGAACCAGGACAATTTCTAACTTATTCTTATCAAAGTGTTTGGTTTACTGATTCAAATGAATCAGTTGAGTTACGTGATGAAAATGGAATTGTAATTGACAAGACTCCTTTAATTGCAGATATTCAAAATGATTTTTCATCTTGGCAAAGAATCTATGATGGATTTGATTTCGACAGTGCAGATGATTGGAAGTTTGTTACATCCACTGCAGGTTCTTCAAATGGAAAATTAATTGAAACACAAGAATCAGAAGGCGTAACAATAACTTTGGATTCTGAAAAATCTTCCTACTTGTTTGGTGAAACTGCAGTTATTCATGGTACTGTATCTGAAGAAGTATTTATTGAAAAACCATTTTTTAAACCAGAATCAATTACATTGACTATCTCTGGTCCAAATTATAATGACGTCTTAACATTATATCCTGATCTAAATCTAAATTATGAAACAACATTAACTCTTCACCAAGTTCTTGGAATCAATGAAGGAAAATATGATGTGACAGCAATTTATGCTGACTCTACTGCAACTACTTCGTTTAATGTTGGATTTGAAATTATTGAAACTGAAGAGATAGAAGATTCTGAATTAGGAATTGTTTCAGATAAATCTCAGTATATTCCTGGCGAATTTGTCACTATCACAGGTTTTGCAACTGATATTATTCCATTTGAGGGAATGTCTTTTACTGTAACTGATGGTGCTGGAGAGTTAGTTTCACAGGGAACATTATTCCCCGTAAATGGTGAATTCAAAACTAGTTTCTTTGTTACAACTGTTAATCCTAATTTGGGAGAATACAGCATAAATGCAGAATACTATGGCCAATCTCTCACAAATACATTTGAAGTAATTGAAGATGTGAAAGAAGACGTTCCAATTTCATTATGGACTGATAGTCCTGCATATGCATTAGGTGATACTGTTCAAATTACAGGCAGACTAAATGATGTTTGGATTAGTACATTAGATTTAGAAATTGTTCAAACTAAACAAACTTCTATTTCAACAACAAGTGATTCTAGCTTTAAAATTTTAGATGGACTTCAAATTCAAGGTGATGGAACATTTAGTTATTCATTTGTAATTCCTGATAATTCAATTCGTTATGGTGACTACAAAATTACTGTATCCAAAGACATTGGTTCAGCTACAACAATTGTTTCAGCTGTTGAAGATCCTAGTACTTTTGTAGCATCTGATGATCCACTCACAGTTCAAACCGACAACCAACTTTATGATATTGGAGATGAAATAATTGTAAGTGGATTTGTAAAGGATCCATTTAGTAACTCTAGTTATTCTACAGGAAGTTCTGTAAAAATTACAATCAAACATGAGGATGGAACTCCTTTAGAGATAATTGGTTTACCTGAAGGTGAGCAATCATTACATTCTGGTGGAATCGTTGTTGGTTATGATTTTACTGCCATTCCTGAAACTTCAGGAAGTTATTCTGTTTCAATTGGTGTAACACAAAATATTTTTACTGAAGGAAATTATGTTGTAAAATCTCAGTACCAAGATCATATTGCAACTAGTTCCTTTACTGTTGCAAATTCTCTAAGTCTTGAAGATGGGGCTTTAATTTCCACTGACAAAGAAGTTTATGGATTGGGTGAAACAGTTACTATGACTGGAATAATTCCTCCTACAGGTGCTCATTCAGTTGACGTTTCTCTAATTCGTCCTGACGGTACTAGAACAAATTCTGGCGCATCTGTTGATAATCAACGATTTACCTGGTCATGGACTACTCCGATATCAGAAAAATATCAAAATATTAAATCTGATGAAGGCAGAGAAGGAAATACCTCTAATCTAGGAATTTATCGAATTATAGTTTCAACTGATTCTATGAGTGAAAATATTTTCTTTAAGGTTTCAGATGATCCTTCCAATGACTCTTTATCCCAAGAACCAATTGTTGTAGGAACTGAAAAATCTCTCTACAAAGTTGGTGAAAAACTTCGTGTCACTGGAAATGTGATGGTTGTCCAACAAGGAGATGAGGGAATTGTTGTTCCCCATAGAGTTACAATCAAAGTCTTAGATGGAACATTCCCATTCAAGCAAATTCATGAAGCCCAAGTCTATCCAACTCAGGGAGGAGACTTTACTAGCCTGTTTGAATTACCTGCAACTGTTTTCCCTGAAGGTGAATACACTGTTAAAGCCAATTATCAATCAACTTCTGCTCAATCTAAATTTACAGTAGCAAATGATTTTCTCTTTGGTTCTGATGCTGAATTGGAATTATTACTATCTGTTGACAAATCTGAATATTATCCTGGAGATACTGTAATTGTTACAGGAAAGCCTTCAAAGTTGGTTTATCTGGAAAAATTTGATGTTAGTTTCATTCAACAATCAGAGAACTCTATTACATGTGGTTCATTTTATTGTGGAGAACATGTTGGACCAATTACATCTATTCTACCTAGCCCATCAGGTTCATTTACACACGAATTAATGATTGATGATTCTCCTTCCTCAATTGGTTCTTATGAAATTACAGTTGACGCAGACTTTGATACTCAATCAATTCAGTTTGATGTTATAGAGAAGCCTGCAACTCCAAAACTAGATACTGTAATTGAAAAACAAAATAGAATCTCTGAAAGTACTGTTCCAATATTTACTGAAGAAAAAATCGTAGATTCCGGCACTATTGCACCTAGAGTTGTTTCTGGCTCCTTAATTACTCCTGATAGAAATGATTCTGATGATGTAAATCTCAAAGTTTCTACTGTTACAGGAGTTTGTATTATTGGTCCTGATGCAGAGTGTCTTGTTCGTGAATCAACTAGAAAACCTGGACAAATCTATGATGTAGTAGAAGTTGATGGAATGAGTCTAAATGTAAGGTATAGTGGTCCTGATGTTCGCCTGGAAAAATTCAGTATTTTACCTGAATCTTCTATTGCCTTTTTACCTGATGCAAATTGGAATGTTGAAGTAATCAAAGAAGATCAAGTTTCTAGATTTTACTACAAGGTTACTTACAAATCTCTAGAGTAACCACAAAATACTATCATTTTGGTAGAAATCTATGAGAATACAAGTTCTGATGTTTTATCAGGATGATCCAAAAAAATGCACAGCGGCTAAAATGGTAAAATTTGGACTTGCACAAAATATTAAAAAAATTGGTAGTAAGGGGTTGGTATTAGATCCTTTTTCAGAAAAATATCTTTTACCTGCTGACAAAAATTTAGTTTCCTCAATTGTTGGAATTGATTGTTCTTGGAATCTTGCAGAACAGGCATTTTCAAAAAAATTCAGTGGAATTAAACGTAAACTTCCGCCTCTTCTTGCTGGAAATCCAGTAAATTATGCCAAACTCAATAAACTAACTACTGTGGAAGCCATAACTGCCAGTCTGTTTATTCTTGGTTTTTCTCAACAAGGTTTGGAATTACTTGATAAATTCAAGTGGGGACATACTTTCTATGAATTAAATCAAAATCTTTTACATGATTATGCTAATGCCAAAAAACAAGATGATATTGAATCTATTTTACGTGATTATGATTTAGCGTGATTTCTTCTTTATGTAAATAATTATTCCAATGGTTATGATGATTGGGATGATTATTAGAATTTCATAGTTTTGTTTTTCAACAAATTCCTTATCCTCTGAAATTGAATTTCCAGGCAGTTTTATTTCTGATGATGATAAGATGAAACTTGTTTCATAAAAATCAGGTTTGAGTACAGAGTCTGAAATTGCAAAAATTTTGATATTATTTGCACCTATCTCTAAATTCTTTATTTCTTCAGAACTAACTTTGATAGTAGTTTCTTTTTCGATATTCTTAATGTGACTAGAAGTGACTAGCTCTCCATGACTATTTGTTAGAAAATACAAAATGGAATCTGCATTTGAAGTATTGACAATGATTTCTGATTCTGTATCTTGACTGATGATGCTTTTAGCTTCAACACTTTCTATTGTGGGGAAATTTGGACTTTCAAAATTTGACCATTTTCCAGTACTAAATGGATATGATTTATCTGAAAATGCTTGAACAAGTATGGTTCTTGATTCTGGAGCATATGATTTGAGATAAAATGGACCATTGCTAATTACTGCGTGATTGTTTCTTTCTATCCACCCACTTGATGTGTTATATCTATCGTAGAAATATTTTGAATCTATGCCTTTGCCCTCAAATACTTTTGGGATATGATTGGTTTTTGCAAATTTATCTAAATTGTTTTTTATCTGATTTGCATCATTTGGGATAATTAGGGAAAGCCAACTGATGTTTTTGCTTGTAGCCCCAGATCTTGAAAAAGAAACCTTTCCATCTAAGACTGCTTTTTCCATTGATGCTGTAATTTCCCACGGGACAGTACTCCACAACACTGCCCAGTTTGCTATCTCTCCTTTATCAAAATGCCAATAATCCACAAAAATTTCAATTGTATCACTATCAACTTGTTTTATGCCTTTAATTGTCTGAATACTTTGTGCTGCTCTAGGTGTAAATTCTGTATCAAATGTTTTATCATTCTCGTCTGTTTGAGTTCCCCATTCTACTGTAAAGTACAATGAATGTAGAATATCATTGATATCCATTGGAATACCGTTATGCCAATTTCCAAATTCAAAATCAAATGTTACTTTACTAGTAGCTTTATTTCCTTCTCCAATTTTTTCCCAACTTTGTGTAGTAGGATTCCACATTTCAAAATCTGATGGAATTTCTAATTTTTCATCTGGCCCTGCTGTTTCGACAATCCAATTAGTCCTAATTGGAATTGTTTCACCTGTAAATGGATGTTTGAATGTACCAGGATCAGAAATGATTCCCCATATGTGGCGACTGTAACTGTCTGTTAAACCCATTACTGGATTCCATGCCCCTTGATAGATTTGCTTGACACCAATAGATAATTCCTGATTATCTCCTTGTGCATTAATTGGTGTAAATCTACTGGGAACTCCTGCTCCAAAGTCATTTACAATTCCTGAAATATTTTCATTTGCTACATATTGATCAATTTTACTGGCCAAAAATACTCTGATAGATTCATTGATCCCCTCAGAAACTGCTTCTTGAATCAATTGAGTTCTTTCTTCAGATGAACTAAAATCTCCTGTGTAGATTTTCTGTGTGAGTGAATCTAATTTTTCATTTTGATAATTCCAATAAGTAGGATCATTGAATCCGGGCATATTGGAAAACCATGGGGAATACATCTGTCCCAATCCTACTGAATCATATTTTACAAAGGCAGAACGACTCCAACCTTCTGTGTAAAGATTCCATTTCACTTCAGCTGGATTAGAACCATACACTAGAACAAATGCTTTATTCAAATCTCCAAATTCTTTTTTGACAACAAATCCTGATTTTTCTAATTCAACTGATAATAACTCTCCAATTGATTTTCTTACGGGATCATCACTTCTAATAAAAATTGTAATCTCTATTGGTTCTGAATTAATTTCCCATCTGTTATCATTTTTTGTAGCTCCTACACCATACAAGGATTTTTCAATCATTTCATTTGCAAGTGTTGGATTGTATCTGAAATTGAATTTCTCTAATACTTCGATAATTGTCAAAAACTCTGGATCTGCAGGACTATAGTATGACGAAATTGGTGAGCCATAACCTCCCATCAATTCATTGACAATTAATTTTCTATCTACTAGATAGTTTAATGCAAATCTTACATCCTTTATTGAGAATGGATTGAATTTTTCTGATTCTGCAGGATTTGTCAAAATACTATATGATCCTCCTGTAGAATCAAACACATTAAGTCCTTCTCGTGCCTGCTGATTCTCTAATCTATCTGATGAAATTCTATAATAATACAAATCTAAATTTCCATTTCTAACTTCTTCAAGGGCCGTGTTTTCATCTAAATATTGAATGAACTTAACAGAGTCAAAAAAAGAACTTTTTTCTGAAAAAGAATCTTCAAAAATTATTCCGCTTGCTAAAAGAGCTAGTACTAACACTAGCATTTTTTTCATATTCTCGACTTGTTTTGCTTATAATAAAATCTATTTCATAATACCCTTGAACTTTAACTCCTAAAACCTATATCTTCCTGTAGATGATTGTTGCTCAGATGAAGTTTCATTCTAAAATGATTTTGGGATTAAAAGGAATTATTCAAGATGGTGTAACTGTTGAAGATTTCTCAGCTGTAACTTCCCTGCCTCAATCTGACTGTGAAACAATTTTAGACATGCTTGCAAAAAATAATTTTTGTACATTTGAAAATTCGTTTTATTATTTTGAATCTGGCGCAAAATTAAAAATTGCATTAAGCATGCTAGAAAACGGATTTCCAATAGATGAGATCTCTGAATCTTTGGATTGGAGAGACTTTGAAGGCTTGACTGGTGAGATATTATCCTCCAAAAATTTTGCTGTAATTAAAAACATGATGCTTACAAAACCTCGAATGGAAATTGATGTTGTTGGAATTAGATTAGGTGTTGCAATGTTAATTGATTGCAAACACTGGAAACGATATAGTTCCTCATCACTTTCTACAGCAGTATCAAAACAAATTGAACGAACTAAGCAATATGTTGCAAAAACTGAGGGTTCTGTAGCTGTACCTGTTATTGTAACATTATATCAAGATAAAATTGACTTTATTGATGGTGTTCCTATAGTTCCGATTTTCCAATTTTCTTCATTTGTAGATGAGTTTTATGGAAATATTGATCAGATGCGGACTATAGAAAAAGACTAGTTGCAAATAATACGCATCCGCCAATGGCAAAGCCCTTAGTTATTTTCAATGAATTATCTAATGCTTTTGAATAGTCTTCAAAAATTCCCTGGCCCATAACTTTTACACTTGTTTCATTTTCTAAAATTTCATATTTTGCAGAAGTTGCACTTGCTTCAGCATTTCTGGCAATCTCTAGAAACCACTTTGATAGTTTCTCAGCACCTGTGATTAACCCTAGTTGATAGTAACCATTCTTGTTTCTTGCTTTGACTGGTTGATAATGAGTATCTGATGTACAAATTTCTAATAATTGGCAATCTCTTTTTGCAAAGTTTTCAACTATTTTTTCTCTAACTCCGTTTTCCATGTTATTGGCATCTGCCCAACCCAAAAAGTATTTTTTATTATTAATTTTCAAACAAACAATTCCTAACCCTCCCATTCCAAGATCTTCTGTCCACACATCCATATCGTCTGAGTTTGCATAACCGTATTCAATTGGATAACTTTCTTTTGAAATGAGAGTATCCAAACAAGATTTAGCTGCTTTTAGCATATCTTCTCCGTCTTCTTTAGAGATTTCTTCGCCCATTGCATTATGGCAATCTACAATCATTGTTTTTTTGTAGTTTCTATTTTTTGCATATTGTTCTATTTCATTTTTCATATAGCTTGGAATATCTTCCATTCCATGTGGTGACAATGATAAAAAGAGCAACGGATTGTTTCCAAACAATAATCCAATTACACGCGATTTGTTTATTTGAACAGTAACAGGCTCTGTACATTGTAATCCTTCTTCTTTTACCTTACTGTTTTCTAAATTTTCAAGATATGACTCAACCTCATTTCTAGATGGTAAATTAAGTGCATGATCAGATATACTATGCATAACCATCGCAGATGATTCTAAATTTTTGTAAATTAGGTATGGGATATTGCTTCCACCTACTGGGTGATATGGACCAGGATGGATTTCAGGCAACACCATTCTGAATTCTTTATCCCCTTTCGATGTAGATAGTCTAATTTGTGATGTCGATACTTTGGTTTCACTAGAACGGTCTTCCATAATTTCTTCGGCATCTGAAAAGTCATTTCCCTGTGATGCAAGATATGCTTGAATTGTTTTATGTGTACTTTGCATTCCTGGTCTTCCCGCTCTATCTGTCATAAAAGACCATACACTTGCTAAAATTAAAAATGAAATTCCATATCCTAATGACAATGAATCACTTAACATTGGAATCCACAAGTCTTGTGGAAGTAGTACTAGAAACATTGCCATTGGTTGAACAAAACAAATTGCCCATGCTTTCTTTAGACTTGCACCCAATGTTGTTGTGTATATTCCAATTCTGAAACTCGCAAAAAGGAACATTCCAAGAGTAATGAAAAACAATGATGTTTCTTTAACAAGTACAACGCTTGCAAGTAAACCAAATAGCATTGTTACTATCCATAACATGTTTGCAAACAATGATGAATGCAGAGATTTTGAATACTCTCTTTTCTTTGTAAATCTAGTGTCAAGTAATTGAGTCAAAACAAGAACTGCAATAATTGCTGGAAGTCTGTACCAAACTTGCTCAAAATCTAATTCCGGTAAATATGCAAAATATGTTGTAAGTGTAATTACAGCTCCAATTACTAAAGATGCAACTAGTGAGAAATAATGTGATGATGGATTGATTAGTGTAAGGGAGAACCTATTATGTATATTTGAAACATCATCTGGTTGATTTTCCATAGTCTCTTCACGGAGCTAGAAAGATATCGATAACCCATGAAATTGAAATTAGACTAATGGGTATTGATACTACAATACGTGGATCAACTCTAAACCCTTTTGTCTCATCTTCAAAGAATCTCATGAGACCCCCACTTGATGCTGGAAGTGGTGCTGATTTCTTATCTGCCATTTAATTCGAAAACAAGGATTTTAACATAAAAACTTTATTGTTTATTTTTGACCTTCTCTAGAGTTTCTAGTACTGAATTGATCGATTTTAGAATTTCTTGTTGTTTTTCATGGTCTGATTCATTTTCTAGATCCTTAGACAACGATTCCATCTTTTTTTCAAGCGTAATCTCTAATTGTGACTTTGTGACTTTTTCTGTCTTTGGAACTTCTTTCTTTTCTGGCTCTCTACCACAACTAATGCATAATGCATGTCCCTCTTTCATGACTCTAACTCCTTTGCAATAAGGACATGGTTCACTAAGTAAAGTGGCTCCTTTGAGTAACATTTCTGCTGCTTTCTTTGTCAGATCCTTAGACATGATTTTCTCTCTGTTTTCTATCTAAAAAATACAATTGTTTTGATGTTTAATATCAAACAAGGCTTAATAGTGTGAATAATTGAAATGAATTCGAACGTATGGCGGTAATTTGTAATACTTGTGGTCTTCCCGATGACCTATGTGCTTGTGGTGAGCTCGCCAAAGATAGTACTAAAATCATTATCCGATTAGAAACTAGACGATTTAAGAAAAAAGGAACTATGATTGAAGGATTAGATCCTAAACTAAACAATCTTGAAAATGTTGCAAAAGAACTAAAAAACAAATATGCTTGTGGCGGAACTGCCAAAGAAGGTTACATTTTCTTGCAAGGTGATCATCGTGATACAATCAAAGATACTTTGATTGATTTAGGTTTCCCAGAAGAAAGCATAGAATTACACTAGTAATCAAATTGGAATCATCTAACAAAATACTTCAAGCTCTTGGTATTCCTTATTCTGCAATATTGTCTGTACTTTTTGGATTACTCTTGGTATCATTACCAATAGGAGTTTTTGTAGTATTTGATAGTGAGATTGGCAATGACATTAACTATGAATTTCCTATTTCTCACTTGGAACTTTTTGAAGGAACTGATTTTTACCAATCTTCAATTGATGTGAGTATTGGCGATGCATTTGTTGTTTTGTGGACATTTTATGTAATTATTTTTGTGATTGCTATTTTAGGACCAAAACATAATTTCTTAGAATCTCTTTCTCCCATAATTTCTCGTGGACAAATTGATTCATCAAACTATATGCTTGGTATAACAAAATGGTTCTCAATACTTGTTTTTGCTTCTGCAATTGTGACATATTTGCAAGATTGGATTGGAATTCCAACGACCCCTCCAATGGCTGAAAATGAGTTGATACAATTTTTCTATGTCAGTTTGGCTCCTTTGATTGAAGAATTTGGGTTTAGGATCCTATTGATTGGAATTCCTCTTTTTATGATGTATTCGAGACGTACTTCTTTGAAATTTTTTGTAAAAAGCTTGTGGCATCCTTCCAATCTTGATATTATTGACTCTAAAAAAGCAATTTTACTAATTGTATTTGTTGGTGTTTTGTTTGGATTTGCCCATATTGCATTTGGTGAATCTTGGAGTGAAGGAAAATTTGCCCAAGCATCAATTGGTGGAATTATTCTAGGGTGGGCCTATCTTAGATATGGTTTTGTAGCCTCTCTTTTGATTCATTGGGCAACAAATTACTTTATTTTTGCATATGCAAATTTTGTTTCTCAGGTAAATTCCATTTCAATTGAGAATGCATTTACTCATTCCTTGATGTCTTCATTGGAATTATTGTTGCTAGTATCTGGAGGAATATCTCTAACCGTCTTATTGGTAAATCGATTTTATTCTAAAAGAGAGCCTGAATTAGAGGTTTAGTGCTACTTTCAAACCCTTGTATCTATTTCTGATTGTAACTTCAGTTACTCCGGCAGCTTCTGCAACATCTCTTTGTGTTTTGTTTTCTCCATTTGTAACACATGCAACATAAAGTGCTGCTGCTGCTAATCCCATAGGATCTTTTCCTGCAGAAATTTTGTTTTCTTCTGCTGTTTGTAAAATTTTAGTTGCTTTTCTTTTTGTTTTTTCTGACAAACCAGCTTTACTTGCAATTCTTGAAATACATTTTATTGGATCAACAACTGGCATTTTCAAATTTAATTCCCTTAACAACAAACGATAACATCTTGCAATGTCTTTTCTTTTGATGTTACTTGCTTGTCCAATATCTTTTAGTGTTCTTGGAGTTTCAGTATCTCTACATGCTGCATAAAGTGCTGATGCAATCAAAGCAGAAATTGAACGCCCTCTAACTAATCCTTTTTCTAATGCTTTTCTGTAAATGTAAGCTGCTTTTTCAATAACTGCATCACCTACTGCAAGTTTATCTTTTAATCTGTCTAACTCACTAAATGCTTGTCTAAAGTTTCTATCAACTGGTTCGTGAACTTGACTTCTACTATCCCATGTTCTTAATCTTTCAATTGTACTTTTCATTGATGCAGTTAGTGGTTTTCCTGTTGCATCTCTGTTTTGAGGATTGATTACAGTGGCTAATCCCATATCGTGCATTGCAAGTGATGTTGGAACTCCTGCTCTGCTTTTGTTTTCACCTTCATTTGAAAATGAACGCCATTCTGGACCTGACTCTTCAACTTTATCTGTAATTACAAAACCACATTTTCCACAGAAGTTTTCTCCTGTGTTGGCATCTGTTACTAGAGTACCTTGTCCACATCTTGGACACCTGTCCTTTGGATTTCCGCCTTTAAC
Source organism: Candidatus Nitrosopumilus sp. (assembly GCF_028278985.1). Taxonomy (GTDB): domain Archaea; phylum Thermoproteota; class Nitrososphaeria; order Nitrososphaerales; family Nitrosopumilaceae; genus Nitrosopumilus. The sequence goes on from NZ_JANQTA010000031.1 coordinate 63,851, forward strand.
CATTTTTATATCTCCCAAAACCTTTTATGATAATATTTAACATTTTCTAAATAATCCCTTATAAGTCTGCTGGTGATCTGGTACGAAAAACGCTATTTTTGATCTCTATTTTAGGATTTTTTTACTCTGATTCTAAAATTTTCTTTATTTTTTCTGCAAAATCTGGCTTTTCTGGTTGCTCTAATAGGAATTCTAGGTCTTCAGAATTGTCCACATCCCACATGATTCTTTTAACAAAAACCATTGCAACATTGAGTGTCTTTTCTTTTGCTGTATTCATGTGAATTTTGTAGCTGTCTTCATCATAATGAGTCTCCATCAAATCAACTGGCATTCTAACAAGCGCATTTGTTCCATCAAATCTTCTAGATGGAACAATGATTGCAAAATTTGGATGCATTTTGTAATTCATCATAAAATCAATATCTTGTGTTTTGATGTATGGAATATCTTGAGGAAAAACTATTGATGCATCAAAATTGTTTTCTAGCAAATACTTGTCTGCTAGAGCAACTGCACTATTGACACTCTCTTCGTTTTCATCAATTATGATTTCTGCATTATGATTTTTTCCAATCTCTATTGCCTTTTCTTCTTTTGTAACTAAAATGATCTTTTCAATTTGAGGTGATATGGATATTGTTTGAACAATTTCTTCTAACATAATTTTACATAATTTTTCTTTTTTGTCGTCTGATAATCCTAAACGTGTTTTAGCATTTGAAAATGTCTTTACAGGAATGATTGCAGCTATTTTCAAGTTATACGTGTACTTGTTTTAAAATGAAATTTGCTAAAGCATCTTCGGCCACTTTATTTTTCATAGTAATTTTGGTTTCAAACACTTTCATATCTAAACTCTGAATTTTCTTTGATAACATTCTATCTTTTGTATCTACAATAATATTTGAACATACATCTGAATACATCTTTGCTAACCCATATGCATTTGATTCAATACCTGCTGCTTGCATGTATTTGTCTGCAGGACCACTGATTGATTTATCTCCGATTAATGGACTTACTGCAACAACTTTTTTCTTTACTTTTGATAGTTCTTTTCTAATTCCCTTGATTTGCAACATTGGACCAATTGAAGTTAATGGATTTCCTGGAGCCAAAATGACCATATCTGAATCATGAATTGCATTTACTGCTTCTGGATTTGGACGAGCTTTATCTGCGCCGATATATTGAATTCCTTCAACTGCATCTTTTCCTCTATATTTTACCCAATATTCTTGCAAGTGTAATTCTCCTTTGTTTGTGATAATTCTAGTTTCAATACTGTTGTCAGTAACTGGAATAATGTTTGCACTAACTGCAAATTTCTCACACATCCATTGTGTGATGTCGCTGAGATTTTTTCCGTTCTTCAACATGTTGGTTCTAATCAAATGAGTTGCAGCATCTCTGTCTCCAACTCCAAACCATGTATCTTCACCGAAAACTTCCATTTGACGTAAAAAGTTGAAAGTGTCTTTTTTAATTCCCCATCCTCTTTCTTGATCAAGCAAATCTGCTAATCCATACACAATAGTATCAATATCAGGACATACGTAGAGACCATAAAGCCAATAATTGTCACCTACATTACTAATCACATTGACTTTGGATTCTTGAGATACTAGACCTCTGACGAGTTTAACCGAACCTGTTCCTCCTGCTAATACTGTAATCATACCATTTTCCTCTAAAACTGCAAAGTCTACTTGCAATACTCCATATTACCTTTTCAAAAAATCTCGATCTGGTTAATGAGGATAAGTTTATTACTCCTTTTTTGTGGATTTTACACGTGTCTAGGGCTATTTTGTTAACAGTTTTACTTGCAGGCCTTATTGTAATTAGTGGCAGTTCTTCTGCTTTTGCAGCCCAATTAGATGCTAGAATTAATCCTAACAATGAATCATCTCCATTTAAGATGAGTTACCTCAAGACAGTCTTTATCGAATATCCAAATGGTGGTGACTTGTTTGATGAACTTCAAGGAAAAGAATGGACTGTATCTGGTTCTGCTGATTCTTCAAATCCTGAAGTCCGAGATTTGATTAACAGACTAAATGAAGGAATTGCAGCTGATGGAAGTCAAGCAAAAATTTCTGATATGAGTGTAAATTATGAATTTCACCTTAAAGCTAGAAACATCAACACTTCAGTTGATTACAGAGTAATCCTTGAAGGAAGTTTAAGTGATTATGTTATCACTGAGGATTCTCAGAGAACCCTAATTGACTTGGGTTGGAGAGGATTGTCTGCTGATGGTCCGGTAGTTATTGATGGAACTGACATCAACGTTCCACTTAGTCTACTTAGAGACCAAGAACCTGTAGTCTATTCTTACTTTGAAGGAACAGAAGCAGAAGATGTTTTGAATAGACCATTAATTGATGCTGATTTTATTTTAGAACAACCATTAACCAACTGGCACTTCTTGTTTGATCCAACCGGAATCAACGTAGATGCTGGAACCTTTGGTCTTGATGATGAAATTGCAGGTTTTGTAGTTTCAAGTTGGACTATGGGTGAGAGTAGTATTAGAGAAGGCCGTCAAGTTGAAAGAATCTTTGAGGCAACAATTGTTGCTGATCAACCATACACTGTAAGAAGTGTTCAATCAACAGACCAAGGAAACTTGTATGCAATTGGCTTTGGTGCTTTAGATATTTTAGATGGAGTTGAAATAGCAGGCGTTACTCCAACTCCTCCAGAAGGATATGCAACCACTTCTACTGGTGACTTTCCAATCTTCATTGTTTATGGAATGGCTGGAATGGCAGCTATTGCAGGTATTGCATTCTTCTTTGTAAGTAACCGTTCACTCAAAAATGAAAAACAAGGACAACAAGGAATTGACCCAAGTCGTCTTGTTGGATATCAAACAAGTGCCTCATCTGGTGGATATCAAACCAACAGAGGTGAAGCACAATTAGCAGATGGTACTGATTACCAACAAACACGAAGTTACTATGAAGACTCTTCAAATACCACACAAAGTCCACCTCCAGAACCAGCAGCAGCACCAGCTGATGATGGAACAAAAATGATTAACGTTACCATCAAAGTTGATAATATTGATCCACAAGAAGGTGAGGATTGGGCAAATGAAATTGTTAACGTATATGCAGATATGGAGGTCTCAAATATTCAGACAAGTAAAAACTCTATATCCTTCCAAGCAGGTCTTTCTGGAATGAATGATACAACACCTGATGATATTGAACTAAAAATTAATGAATACATTACCATGAATGAAGCATTTACAGTTCAAAGTGTTTCTTGCAACTAATAACGTCATTTTAGAGCATTTAACTAATTAGAAATAATTTTTTACGATACATTTTCTAGTATGTGCATGGGATTTTTATCAAATCTTAAAAAAGATTTGCAAGCTGCCAAAGCCAAAAAGGCGGCTCAAATTAACGGCAAAACTCTCAAAGGATTACTCAAACAATTCAAAGAAGAAAGAGATAGAATTGAAAAAGAAACAGGTATTCGACCTCAGATAGATGATACTACAAAAATGTACATGCAAAAAATTCTAAATGTTTGGATTTCTGAAGGAAAGGAAATCGATGAAGAAAAGTTTTGGGTTGAAGTAGACTATAATCGCCAGTTTTCACACCCTGTTGAATTTTATGAAATCAAACATTAATTGAATTTCCTACAAAAAACAAATACTACTATAATCTAATTGTCCTATGGAAACTTTTGATGCAATTAAAGAGCGTCGCTCTGTAAAACATTATGATCAAAATCATTCTCTTACTGAAGATGAAATTAATCAACTAATGTCTCTGGCAGTACTGTCCCCGACTTCCTTTAACATGCAGAATTGGAGATTTGTTTTGGTCAAGGATCCTGAAAAGAAAAAGCAGATTCGTGCAGCATCTTGGGACCAAGCTCAGGTTACTGATTGTTCATTACTTGTAGTTCTTTGTGCAGATTTGAAAGCATGGAAGAAAAATCCTTCCCAATATTGGAGGGATGCCCCAAAAGAAGCTCAGGAATTTCTTGTAAATGCTATGGGTCCATTTTATGAAGGAAAAGATGAGTTACAACGTGATGAGGCAATGCGTTCATGTGGAATTGCTGCTCAAACTATTATGTTGACTGCAAAAGCTATGGGATATGATTCTAATCCTATGATTGGCTTTAGTCCTGAAAAAGTAGGAGAGATAATTAATCTTCCAAAAGATCATGTTATATCGATGATGATTGTAATTGGAAAGCAAATTCAACCTCCGATGCCTAGAGGTGGACAACTTTCACTATCTGATGTTGTATTTACTGATGGATTTTGATTGAAAATGAATGATGATGCAAAAAATTTCAAAGAAACCTTTCCTGGATGGGATGACTATTACAAAGATAATGATGTCAAAAGCATGCCTTGGTATGAAGAAAAACTTGATCATGATCTTGAAAATGAATTAAACACCCGTTCATTAAACTCTGGAAATTTTCTTGATTTGGGAACTGGTCCTGGAACTCAGGCAATTCAATTATCAAACTATGGATTTGATGTGACAGGTACTGATATCTCAAATAGTGCAATTGAAAGAGCAAAAAAACTTTCAGATAAGATTGATTTTCTTGTAGATGATATTCTAGATTCAAAATTTCCTGACAAGAAATTTGATTATATTTTTGATAGAGGTGTTTTCCATGTATTTGAAAAAGATCAAAGAGCCCAGTATCTATCTCAAATAAAACGAATATTGAATGAGAATGGAATATTATTCTTAAAATGTATGAGTAAAGAAGAAAAAAATTTACCTGATGATGGAATGCCTCACAAATTTTCCAAACAAGACATTGAAGATTTTTTTAATTCTGATTTTGAGATACAAAAAATATCTACCAGTATTTTCAAAGGAACTCTTGACGAATTCCCCAAAGCACTATTTTCTGTTTTGAAGAAAAAATAGACTGGTTAATTTTAAAAATGTGTGCTGGGAGTAACCCTCCTTCTGTTTTCACGATATTTCGCTTTGCAGCCTACCTGAACCTAGTACAGGAACGTAAAGTTCTGTTTGGCTTTGCTCCATGTGGGACGGCTTTTTTCATTCCTTTTATGGAAACCTCAGGTTTTCACCATCACAGTGCGCCATATTGGATTCTTTTCTGCTCCGTTGCCAACCATCTCTGATTATCTATCTCCAGATCACATATCCTGTATGGAGGGAGGAGTTTCCTCTGCCGTAGCAGCGTGTCGTGCTCCAGCTCACATGAAAAATCTACGACTTGATTGGATTTGAGTATTACTTTGATGGTTTTGTGCCTGTAATGAATAGTGTTCCCCATTCTTTCTTCCATTTTTTTTTATTTTTCAAATCTTTGACATGCTTGGTTTTTACTTCAAATCCTGCATCTTTGAAAAATTTTTTCCATTCTTTTTTTGAATGTAGATGCATCTGAATTTTCATAATTCCTGCCCATCTTGCAGTGGCTTTGTTGTCTAAATAAAAGTCAGTTCCGCAAAAGAATTTTCCTCCTGGTTTTAGTAATTTGAAAATTTTTCTTAGAGCTATATCTATAGAATCTGCATAGTATAATGATTCCATAGAAAAAATATAATCAAACTTTCCATTGTATTTCCAAGATTCAATGTCCGTATGAACAAAGCTTTGTTTTTTATTTGTAGTTTTTTTCTTTGCTTGAATTATCATTTTTTTACTTTTATCAATACCAATAGCTTTCTTGCAATTATTTATCTCACTCATTTTTCTTACAACCCATCCATTTCCACAACCCATATCTAAAAATGAAAATGGCTTTTCAAACGATACCGAATCTAAAAACTTTGTAACATTTTTCCCGTGCTCTATCTCCATTAGTTCTGCTCTGCCATTTTGAGCCCACTTGTCAAAGGTTTTTTGAACTCCATCCATAATTTATCATTTTTTCGTTTCAATATATTCTTGTTTTTACTGAGCTATACTATGAACGACTTCTTCGTGTTTCTTATATTCAAATTTTGATAAATTGTATTGAAAGAAATTGCCTGATGAATCATGTAGACATTGTGGTGGAAAATTAAGAGTCAACTCAACTTGCTCTCATTGTTTCAAACCTACAAGCATGATTTGTCAAGATTGTGCCTTTTGTACAATTGAACAATTTCATTCAATTTGTATGTCTCAACTGACCAACCAGACCAATGCTGTGCCAAAAGTCAAGTCCGGCAACTACTCTTCGGTAGTTGCCATGGCTTGATTTTATGGCAAAAATAACAGTAATTTTCAGTATTATAGCTACCCAAATCTTAAGTAACATAAGTCGACGTTTTGATCTTTGTGAGACAAATTCCTATCGTTTTGAGCCTAATGGTAGTCTTATTGATGCCTGTATATGCCTCTGCTCAAACTCCTGATAGAATTTCCATTTTAGACAATTTTGGAACCTTTGAGAAAGGCGAGCCTCTCTTCATCTTTGGCGAAGTTGCAAGTCTTGATGATGATTCTTTTCTAATAATGCAAATCATAAATCCTCAAGGTGATTTGTGTCAAATCCAGCAGTTAATGCCATTACCAAATGGTGTATTCATTACAGATACAATCCCTCTTGATGGAAGAATTTGTGGAATTCCCGGTGAATATGAAATTAAATTATTCTATGGTGATTATACAAAATCAACTACTTTTAGTTTGAGTACTGATACATTTTCTGAGATAAATTCTGATCAACGTATTGATTTAGCCAATCATCTAGTTTCAAATCATGCAAAAACCATTTCAGATACATTTGAAATTGCTTCTCCGATATCTAATCAAACATCATCTAGCTTGAATGACTTGGAAACATCTTATGTGGATTTGTGGGATGAATTCTTTGTTGAAGAATTATTAATCGAAATTGATCCTATGATTAGACCTGCAGTGTCTTCATCACTAGATTCTGTAATTCAATTACTTGATGAAGATGAAATTTCTTTTGATGTGGCAAAATCAATTGACAGAGTAATTTTTGCATCTGTTTTTTATTATGAAATAGGTGACAGAACAAAAGCAGTTCAATTACTTACTGATGCATTTGTTGATATCCGTAATGTAAATCCTGAAAAAACTACAAATCAGCGAACTCCCACCTTTGATGAATTAGAAGAAACCTTGTTGAATCTAATGAAAAAATCAGACACTGTAATGAGTAAATCTGTCAAAAGTGAAGTTGCCTTTATTTTTGCAAGAGGTACTGCTCCAGTATACTCTACTGAAATCACTGAATTAATCGATGTCCTCTCAAAATCTAGATATCTTGATGTCATTTCAAGAAAACAAACTGACCTTTATCGTCTAGTTCAAAATGACTGGGATACTTTGAAACCATCACTTCAGGCAAAAGAGTCAATTGACGAATTAATTGAATCAAAAACCCGTGTATCTGACCTCCATTCTGCTGCATTATTGCTACGAGAATTAGATTCTGTTGAGCGTTTCATTTCTTCAGAATCCGAAGAAAATAGTGAACTTGCTAATCTGCTTCAGCCTAACTGGAGTGAATTAGAAAGTGATTTGGTACTGGCATCATCTGTTAGTGATATTCTAGAGGCAGAAAGCGAAATATATCAAATGACACAGGTTATTGACATTTCTTCTAGAATCAGTAAGAGTGTAGAAATCTCCCAATCTACAGGAGTTGATTCCAGATTAATCTCAGATTGGGAAGACCTGTTGGAAAGAGTTGATGAAGCAAGTTCTGTCGAAGAAATTTTGGAAATTGTTTCTGAATTTGATCAATCTATGACTGAATTGAGAGAAAAGCGAAATCCCTTGGTTGTTTTGGAATTCCAATACCAATCAATGAAACAAAAGGCTGAACTTCAAGCTGATTATCAAAATCTCTTTTTGATAAATAATGCTCTACGAATCATTGAAACTGCCAAAGATATGGAATCTGGCAATCCATCAATTACTAGAATTGATAGAATTGAAGTTCTACTAACTTGGGCAAGTGAAAAAGCACCTGTTATCAAAAGTGATTTAGACTCTTACAATAAGGATGCATTCAAAATAAGAGCAAGTGATATTTTGCAACGAGCAAAATCTATTGAAAATTTAGTTGAACTTAGTATGACTAAAAACAGATTCTTGCCAAACTATGTAGAATTTACTGAAACCTTTAATGAAAAAATTGACCGTGTAAGAGATTTGGTTATTCAAAATGATTTAGAACAAGCAGACATCTTGGTCAGAGAGTTATTTGAAGAATGGCAGCTAGTATCTGATGCATATACAAATGATCCTTATGGTTCAGATGTTGGTTACACAGCTGATGAACTAAAAAGAATTGAGTTACGCAAAAAACTTGATACGTTTTCGGGAATGGTAAACACGTTTTACAATAGTGAGTTTTCCTCACATGCAAACGAATATCATCAAATGATGGCCGATGCTGATGAATTAATAGAAATTGCAAACTTTATTGATGCTGAAACAAAGATTACAGAAATTGGAAGTTATCTTAGTGAATATTTGACATTGAGCAATCCTAGCATCATTTATGATATCTCATATGATCTTGAGAAAGAACTTTGGATAATCCAAGGAGCAACTGAAAAATCTGCATTTGATAAACGTGAGAATCTCTATGTTACAATTTACAATATGGATGGGACTACTCATAGTAGTTTAGAATTTACTGATACAAGACAAGGTAATTTCTATACTCAATGGGAAGCTCCTGCTGATCCTGGATTGTATGTTGTTTTGTTACAGTACAAAGCATCCAAAGCAACTCAGATTGTGCATGTTGAAGAGAAATTTTCTACAACTTATGACAAATCTGATTTAGACATGACAGATTTAGCTCGTGAATTCAATGAGCTAGAATCCTTTGCTGAAAAATTCAGTGGCGAGAGCTTTAACTCTAATCCTAGATTTGCATCAGTAATTAATGAAATCAAATCTGGTCTAGCTAATCGTGATGCTGAAAACGTTGATGATAATTTAGAAGAACTAAAAATAATCATAGAGCGTTATTTGCCTGTTCGTTCACGTTCAGCTGTTGTAGAAGCCCACTATGAGGATGATACACTAGTTCTGTCAGGTGCAGTTCAAAAAACACTTGCATTTAGAGAGGATCTCTTTGTGGATATCTATGATCAACGAGGTGATCGAGTAGAGGAAATTGCATTAAAGGATAATTCTTCAGGTTTGTTCACAGAAGTAATTTCTACTCCATTTGAATCTGGAGTTTATGTTGCTCAACTAGAATATCATGATGTAGTTGTGACTGATTTCTTTAATGTACGATAATTATTTCCCTTTCACTAAATTGAAGAGCTGTCTTACTGCCAATTTTGGATGATGAGTTGCAAGTTTTAGCATGTTTGACAATCCAAAATCTGCTTTGATGAAATCCAAAAATTCTTCTGATTTGAGCTCACTGATTATGTCTAATTCCTTATCCCATTCTTCATCTGTTAACCCAATCCATCTATCTTGTACTTTGCCTGCAGAATTTATTTTTGATTCAATTTCCTTTTTCCAATTATCTTCATATGGTTGGAGTTCTTTCTCTGATGTTTTTCCAGATTTTACTGCATTAGCAGCTGTATCTCCTGCAACTCTTCCAAATTTTATTGCATACCTAATTCCTTCTAAAACTAATGGATTTGCTTGACCAGCTGTATCGCCAACTAGAATCAAATTATTGAAAACAGTTTTTCTTGATAATCCATCATTTGGAATCAAGCCATAATGAAATTCAATTGGTGTAATTTCTCCCAAGTCTTTGATTGGACCCATCTTTTTTTCCATTATCTCTTTTAGTCTTTGAGTTGGATCAACAGCTGAATCAGGTTTACCAACTCCAACTCCTATTCTTACAATATTATTTCCAAGTGGAAAAATCCATGCATATCCTGCAGGTGAATACTGCTGTCCTACCATGAGCCACCATCTGTCTTCTTCAACCTTTTCTACTTTGACTTCGTATTCTGCACCTGCACCAAATCTTTCCCATTGAGTGACATATCCCATAGCTTTTGCAACTGTTGATGGAAAACCACTTGCATCAATCACTACTTTGGAATGAAAAATTACATTTCCATTTTCATTGGTTCCTGATACTCCGATAATATTTCCATCTGTATCTTTGATTACATCTGTAATGGTTGTCTTTGTGAAAATATCCGCACCTTGCTCTTCTGCTTGTTTTGCAAGCCATCTGTACGTTTTTCTAACATCTAAAACTGCTGCCCTTGGAATTGAATCACTTATTGAAACCTCGTTATTTGGAGAACAAAAAGAAAAATTTTTGATTGGATTATAGCAATCTTCTGGAATTCCAAATTCTTTGATGTTTTGAATCCAAGTGACACCGCTAGTTCTTACAGTTTCTGCAATGGATTCTTCTTTTTCAATTATTGCCACTTTGATTCCTGCCTTGGCAGCTGAAAATGCAGATGATGAACCTGCAGGTCCTCCACCAACAACTACTAAATCATAATTGTATTCTTCAGACAAGTGACTTCAATCTGTTAATCTAGGATATAATTTTGAGGATGTGGTTTATTGCTTTATGATTGGTGAACCTGTTGAATCTGTTGCTCTTTCAGGATCAATAGATTCCATGTGGGCTGGATCTCTATGCATGTAACTGTGATGATCTCCCTTTTGGTCTACGCAGAATTTTGAACATATAGTCTGCATAACCTTCATTGTGGTCTCATTTTCATGAAATATTCGTCTTCCACAGTCAGGACATATCATTTCAGGCATTAAATTTAGTCAGAATCAAATGTATTTAGATGTTTCAGAAAAATTATGATTTTTTTGTGTCTACAATCCGAAACTTTAGATGTTTTACAATCTTGCTATAATTATGGATGAAACCGCAATTCCATCTTTTGCAGTATGGGCAGGAATTACAGGAATTATCATGTTGATAACAGCATTTAGCTATCAGGCAGTAAAGAAAAAAAATTCTACTTTGTAATCTTACAAATTCAATAACTAATTTTAGTTCGAGTAAAATGATATTCAAATCCTAAATTGATTTTTACACAAAATCTGTTTGGTGTTTAGTTATTATGATTTATAGAATAGTTACAGCTAAATTATTATGATTTCTTAAATCCTTAATAACATAGTTAAATCAAACCAACCAAAAATTTTCTCATGTCTGATGCAATAGTGCTTGGTGTGATTCTATTTGGATTACTACATGGGATAAACCCTTCTCATGGTTGGATTATTGCAATGATGTATTCGATAAAAAGTAAAAATCCTCTGCTAACTGGTCTAGTTAGTTCTTCAATGATTGCTGGGGCACATTTTGTTTCATCAATAGTTGTTGTTATTGCATTTCTTGTTCTTGTTACCTTTGTAGAGATTCCTTCTGAATTCTTGCAATATGGCGCAGCCATTGGATTGGGAATTTTAGCAATCATATTTTGGAGAGAGAAAAGTGAAGATTTGGTAGATACCCAACATGGACATTTGCATGATAATACTGACGAGATTGAACATGAACACATGCATTGGCACCAAGGAGTAGGTTATCATGCTCATGCCCATGCTCATCAATCAAGAACCCTGCCTAGCTTGAAGGGTATGGCAGCATTTGCATTGATCCTTGGTTTTGTACATGAGGAAGAATTTGTAATACTTTCTCTAAGTGCAGGAGGAGTTGAACCAGTATTGTTAATGATAGCATATGCTAGTTCAGTTACATTGGCTATGATTGGAATCACAATGGGAGCTATCAAGGCTTTTACAAAATTTCAATACAAATTCATTCACTATAGCAAGTATTTCTCAAAGATTACTGCAATAATACTAGCTACAATGGCAGTAGGATTTGCAGTAGGTATTTTCTAGATCGTTAATTGCTGACTACAGAATTTTATTCATTTATCTTTTTGATATACTCTATAATCCCTGTGTAATCCAAATCTGCTAATCCTTTACGAATTGCATCCTCATACACCTCTTCTGCTTTTTCAATCATTGGAAGTTTGATTCCCAATTCTTTTGCAGTTCTGGTCATTGTACTGATATCTTTTTTTAGATTGGCCAAGGTAAAAGTTGCATCATACTTCCCATCTATCATTTTGAATGCCTTTTTCTCACTCATTCCTGTCTTGAAATAAGTTGAATTCAAAATTTCCAGAAAAATTTTTGGATCTACATTTGAAGATTTTACTAGTGTTATTCCTTCAGATAATGATAATGCTAGCATAGTGATTTGTAAATTCATTGCAAGTTTTACAGAATGGGCAACACCACTATCTCCAAGATAGAATACTTTGTTTGCAATTTTCTCAAAAATCAATGTGCATTTTTCAAATGCATCTTTATTTCCTGAACCCATCATAACCAAATCTCCGGTGATGGCAACATTTGGTCCTCCCATTACAGGAATGTCTAATTTTTGTATTGATTTCTCTAGAAATTTTTGAGCAATTTTCTTAGACTCAGTTGGATTAATTGTGCTCATATCTGCCACAATCAAATTCTCATGTTTGCCTTCGATTATTCCTCCTTCATTAAATGAAATCTCTTCAACAGCTTTGGCATCTTTTACAACTATGATAACTAGTTCTGATTTTTGAGCCACTTCTTTAGGTGTTTGAAAGACATTTGCTCCTTTTTCCTTGACTTCGTTAGTTTTGTCACTTGTTCGATTAAACACATTGACTTCTATTCCTGAATCTAAAAGATGTAATGCTACAGCATTTCCAAGCATCCCTAACCCAATAATTCCAACTTTCAAATACATAACACCTCAATGCCGTTCTTCATTTTCTATCTCCCACTGACCATTCCCAAATCTTGAAGCTGTAAACTCTATCAATCCAATTGTTTTATCCCCTTTCTTGACTTTAGCAAAATCAATTTTTTTCATTTTAAAGATCTTGTCTTTTGGTTTGTATCCACCTTCAATAATTCTAATTTTGAATCGTTTACTAGCTTTAATCACTAATTTTCTTGCCACCTGAACATCCCCCATCCATGAAAACATTTCAAAATCCCCAAAATTTTTTGTTGATACTGAATATCCATATAATCTTGCTTCAAGTTTGATTTTCTGCGATTTTGCTTGCTCATTTAGCCAAGTAATTACTTCTTCTCCTCGACCTTTTTCAATGCCAAATGTTTCAGAATCCCTCATATGGTAAATTCATCAATCAATGTGTAATAATTATTTTCAAAATCATGTTAAACTAAAATATCTAAATGACTACAAAATTACATGCTAACCGTTGATTGTAAGGATGTGTTGGCAATTCAAAATGAATTGCTTGTGTATGTTTCTGATCAAGTAGCAGCAATCCCGACTTTGAAAAATCACCAATTTACTTTGTCAACTTTAGATGATGATGAAATAATTGATACTTCTGTGGTAATTTCTTCTATCAAAGAATTTTTGGATTCTATTGGTGAGGGGCATAATTTTGCAGTTATTTCAAAAAATGAAGTAATTGCAATACAATCTATTTCGGGAAAAATTATTGAACGAGAACCTGCACCCCCTCAAGGTATGTTTTCATGCACTCATTGTGGATTTGTTACTCAATATCAAGTAGAACTAGATGTTCACATGAAGATTCATTATTTGTAAGTCTTTAAAATTCTAAACATTGATTTTCTTTTAATTTCTGGAAACTCTAATTTTATAGAAAAATTATACTGAGGAAATCTTTTTTGATATTCTGAAATATAGCTTCTTGTAACTTCTTTAGTTTTGAACTCTGTTCTTAAATCATTCATTGTTATTTCTTTTCCAAATACATCATGAATTACAATAGAATAATCATTTGATCTGACATGATATTTTGTACTAAAATACCACAATATTCCAAATGTGAACACAAAAAATCCTGTAATGATATTATCGAAGAATTTTCTCACACGATGAATCTCAACAGGATCTTTATAAGCACTAAGTTTAGAATTATGTTGTGAAAAAGCCAATCAAAAATAATGTGACCAAAGTCTATTGTGAAAAATGTGATCTTGTTTTTGATTCTAGGGAAAAATTTGAAGAGCATTTAGACAAACATTCATCAAATGTCTCATGTGAGGTATGCCCAATTGATACTGCTCTGTCTAAATTTGCGAATTTATTTAGACGTAAATTCTCAAATAATTTGGAATAAGTTTTTTTAACCAACTTTAGACACATTGATTTGTGAATAAAAAAGGAGTAATTATTGGAGTTATTGCAATAGCAGTTATTGCTGGAATTGCAGCATCATTTTCATCGTCTACTACTGAAACTGTGAATCTAGACATGGAAAGAAATCATGGTTCAATATCTACTGCCATGGGTTCTCCAATTTTGGGTGATCCAGACGCTCCTATCACCATTGTTGAATTTGGTGATTACCAATGCCATTTTTGTGAAATATGGTTTCATGAAACAAAGCCTCTCATTGAGCGTGATTATATTGAAACTGGTAAAGTGAATCTGATTTTTGTGGATATGGCATTTTTAGGCCGTGACTCTCCTAAGGCTGCTCAGGCTACCTACTGTGCTGAGGATCAAGGAATGTATTGGCAATATCATGATATGTTATACAACTCTCAGGAACCAAAAATTGATGGTGGATGGGCAAATACTGAAAGACTAAAGGCATTTGCATTTGCTCTAGGTCTTGATATGGATTTGTTTAATAGTTGTCTTGACTCTGGCAAATATTCTAAACGTGTTCAATACAATGTTCAACAAGCAAGAGAAAACGGTATCAATAGTACTCCTGGTTTCTTTGTTGTAGGTTCTGACACTCAACATTTTATCAAAGGTGCTCAACCATACTCAACTTTTCAACAAGTTATTGAATCTATGATTTAGATGGCACAAACAATCAAACTAGTATTCTCAAATTACAAATACATTGGTTTGTCTATTCTAATATTTGTTCCAATGCTAATTGGTCTGTTGATTTTATCTGAATATGTTTTCTTAGAACCTTATGTTGTCAGTCATTTGCCAAAAGGAACAGAATTGGGTTTTGTTTTGATTGTAATGCTCTCTGCTTTGTCTGCATTGGTAATTCCGATGAATGTTTTTAGAATTAACATTCTAAAATCATCCAAACAAAAAATGAGTGGAGGAATTTTTGGTTCAATAATTGGTGCAGCTGCTGGTGCATGTAGCTGTGGACCTGTTGGATTTGCAGTAATCTCTACATTTGGTTCTGTTGGTGCAACAGCTACTGCATTTTTAACAAATTATGAATTACCAATTAGGATTATTGCAATTGCAATTTTGGTAATTACTTATTTTACCACTGTAAAATCATTAAAAGTGGAATGTAAACTAACTGATCGCATATAATTCTTCATACTTTATGTGTTGTTACTATGATCATACAATATGATATTATCTTATTCTTCAAAATCTACATTGAGACATACCCACGTGGTTAATTGCGTAGAAGATACTGGGGCATCGGAATAATTCGATTTCGATGCTTCCTTTCCTTCTTGTACCAATAATACACCAAAAGGGCAAACTTTTGCAACCTTGGAATGTATTTTCTAGTTAGCCTGAATCTATTTGTGACATTCATCTATGTTCCAATAAGACCTAGTAGGAGAGATCCCGACTCAGACGAAATTGAAGATGCAGAAGATTAGCATCTTTTCTTATTTGTATTAAATCAAGATGAATTTTTGATACTCAGATCATTGAGATATTTATTTACCGTTTTTTAGGTAACATCATGCAAAATTGGAATCTCTTTGCAGGAATTGCAATAATTTCAAGTCCTATTCTGTTTTCCATGATTGCATTCCCTGATTCTGTTGCTTGGAGTTGGAATGAAGGACGTGGAGGGTATCTTTTTGCTCTTGTTTTTGTAGTAGCTGAATTAATCGGTTTAAAAATTGTAATTTCTAAAAAACGGTTACTAGCAGTAATTCCATTAGCAATTGCAACTATTGGTTATTTGATCTCTTTAGAATATGGATTAAGAGATTACATAATAGAATCTGCAGAACAGTTCGACGTTCAACTCATTTATTCTTGGACATGGATGTGGGACTTTGTAGTCATGGCAATTTTCATTGTTGTTGCTCTGAGTATATTCTTTGGAAAAAGATGGATTCGAATTGCCCCTGCAGGCCCCATTTTCTTGACAGGAACTGCAATTATTCTATCACTTGATGCATTTTTCCCATATGATACGCTAGGTCCATTACAATACATTGTTCCATATTTTGTACAAGCTAATGTCTGGGTAATCACTGCACTTGATCTTGGAACTGCTGTTGCACGAGATAATGTGATGTTCTTGCGCGGTGATCATGGCTCTATGGCATTACAAGTATTTTGGCCATCAGCTGGTGTTCATAGTATCATTATCTTCTCTTTGGTAATTGGCGCCTTTATGCTAAAGATGAATATTCCAAGAAAACGAAAAGCCATTTACTTTGTTTTAGGAATTATTGGAACCATCACCGTAAATCTGATTAGGATTTTCTCGCTTTCCTGGTATGCTCTTAAAGTAACAACTGATCCTGTGGCGTGGGAAGAGTATCACAAAATTGCAGGTGAAATCATGTTCTTGCCTTGGCTATTTGCCTTCATACTGGTCGTTATAGCCATAGAATCTAGACGATTAAAAAAATCTGAACGTTAATTTCTAGAAATAACTAGTAATGTCACTTTGACCTTGAACTTCTGATAATTCTGCAACTTTAACTCCTAGACGCCTAATTGTGTTTTTCTGGTTTTCAAGTGCTTCTTTTAATAATTGATCAGCTGTTCTTTTCAATTCTTCTAGATTTAATGTGGGGTTTCTTAACATCTTAGATTTTGATTTGTTGGATAAATCTGACTGTACAAAATGAACTCCAACTGACTTGAACATCCTGTTGTTTTTCTTTACAACTTCGTGTACTTCATTGCAAAGCTCATCTAAACTTTCAGATAAAAATTCATAATCTTTTGAATCCTTTTTCAATGTCATGATTTTGCTATATTGTATACTTGGTTCTCTTTCTTTGACCGGTTCTGAATCAATACCTCTCACTGCATTGTAGATGTATGTTCCACTTTTCCTACCAAAATCCTTATTCAAAGTAAACACGTCTAGATTCTTTACATCGTTAATTGTTTCAAGATTCATCTCAGAAAATCTTTTTTCTGTTTTCTTTCCAATTCCTGGAATTGCCCTAATTTGCAATTGTTCTAAAAATTCATCTGTCTTATCTGGTGAAACAATTGTCAGACCATCAGGCTTTTGAAAATCTGAGGCAATTTTTGAAATCAATTTATTTGGCGAAATCCCAATTGAACAACTCAGTTTGGTTTTCTCCCTAATTGAATTTTTGATCTGCTGTCCTAAATGACTTGCTTTATCAAAACTTCCTTCTACTCTATTTGTGACATCAAGATATGCCTCATCTTTTCCCACATATTCAAAAACATCTGCGTATTCTTTCATAATGTTCATAGCTTTTTCGGACATCTCTCCATAGTAATCGAAATCCACGGGAAGAAAAACTGCATCCTTTTGTCCCTCTAATCTTTTTTTGGCAAACATTATTGGAATTCCTGATTTAACTCCAAATTTTCTTGCAGTATAGTTGGCAGTAGCAATTGCACCACTATCGCCTCCCCTGTCTGAGAATACGCAGACACAGACAGGTTTTGATTTTAGTTCTGGTGATCTTATCTCTTCACATTGTGCATAAAAGTAATCAAAATCAATGTGGAAAACTACTCTTGTTTCCAATACTGTTCTGTCTCCCTGAATGATATTACAATATTGTGAATCATCTAAATAATCAACAGAATAACTAATTTTATGGATTCTCCTGTATCAGCTGATGACAATGGAGTAAATATGAAACCCGAGTTGATGGAAAAAGAGACTCTCTATCATTGTATTTTTAAAAACAAAGCCATTCTTGTTTTCAAAGATTCTCAAGAAATGCTCAACTGTTATGAGATTGAAGAAGAGTCTCTTGTCAATGAAATCAAAAAATGTCAAAGCAATGAGGAATTAGAAAAAATTTTTGAAGATTACATGAAAGATCGTAACATCAATAATTAAATAAAAGCGAAAGAAGATTTTGGTATAAAAGGAATTTAAAATTGAGCGATCCAAAAAAATCCGACGCAGAAGATATTTTATCAGAATTTGATTCTAGAACTAAACCACAAGAACCAGAACCAACACCTGAACCAGAACCAACACCTGAACCAGAACCAACAC
>NZ_JANQTA010000002.1 GCF_028278985.1 Candidatus Nitrosopumilus sp.
AGTACTTACAACTGTCATCATCTTGGTGTCTTCAGTTGTACTCGGTTCTGGTGTTGTACTTTACGGAACATCATTGTTCCAAGGGGGTACACAAACAGAAAACATTACTGTTTCAGGAACCAAAGTATGGGTACACTCAACTGATTCAACAGGTTTAGCTTGGGGTGCCGCAGGTATCAGAAATACAGGAGACAAAGTTGTCGCTATTGATACAATCACAGTTAGAGGAGCAAATATTCCATTTTCACAATGGTATCCTGATACAGATGTATCTACAACAGTCTTCCAAACTGCATTGAATCATACAGGTTGGGCTGCTGCTCCTAGTCCAGCAATGTCAAAAATAGGTTCTTGTGCAAGTAATACCAACTACCTATGTATCGATGTTGATTCATGGGGTGGTAATTCTGACATAATTGAGGCAACAGCAGCATCAGGACCAGTTTCACTTGATCCTGGACAATCTGCTATTGTATACTTCAAGATGAATAATGGAACCATTACTTCACTTGACTCAGGTATCTCTACTACTGTCAGTGTCTTCGCAGGTACAGCAGGCGGTCCACAAAGCGTAACCGTAATTGGAAAATCCTAGGCAAGAGGATTTTTTTTAAAACTTGCCCAAAAATCTTTTTCAAATTTTCTAAAAATCAACATTGTATGTACTAGAATGTTTCATACTGTTCAATATATCACAAAAATTTAATTTTTTTTTATGGGTAAAAAGAAAGAGGAACAGGGATTAGAGACTTTTCTAAAAAGTGAATTTCTAGATGAAATGCAACATACTGTCACTAAAGGTTCAAAAATTATTGAAAAATATGCTCTAAAAGCTCCATTTAGTTATGCAAATATTGTTCAAGATCAAGAGACTGGAAGTATCTCATACCAAGTTGATGAATCAAAACTAAACCAATCAGAGCAGATAATTTATAATCAATTATATCGATTAATTGAAGAAAATCTAGATTCGCCAGAAAATATTGAAAAAGATTTTGGTTTTTTATCTTTTGTAAATAAAATCTTAAAAGAAAATGAAAAATTGTTTGCTGATCATCCACTTGCAAGTCTTGAAAAAGTAAAATATTATTTGGAACGTAATGTTGACGGCTTTGGAAATATTGATCCAATCATGCAAGATCCAAACATAGAAGATGTAAGTTGTAGCGGAATTAACACACCAATTTACGTTTGGCACAGAAAGTATGATAGCATCGGATGTAACGTTTCATTTGAAGATGAAGATCTAAATGCCTTTGTATCTAGAGTTGTTTTTAGAGCAGGAAAACACATCAGTTCCGCATATCCCATTACTGATTTAGCTTTGCAAGGAAACCATAGAATTTCTGTATTATATCAAAAAGAAGTCACTCCAAAAGGAACTAGTTTTACAATAAGAAAGTTCAAACAAGATCCTTATTCAATTATAGATTTGATTTCATTTGGAACAATCGATGTAGATGTTGCAGCATATTTGTGGATGATGATGGAATCTAAAATGTCAATCATGGTAATTGGTTCTACAGGTAGTGGAAAAACTACCATTCTAAATGCAATTACAGGATTAGTAAATCCAGATTTCAAGATATTTTCAGTTGAAGATGTAGCTGAAATTAACATCAAGCATGAAAATTGGTTCAGTCTTGTTTCAAGAGTAGGATTTGGAAATAGCGGTGAAGGTGAAATTGGATTATATGATTTAATCAAATCAGGTGTTAGACATAGACCAGACTATATCATAGTTGGGGAAATCAGAGGTTCAGAGGCATATGTAATGTTTCAGGCAATGGCTACAGGTCACGGTGGATTATGTACAATGCATGCAGATAGTCTTGCATCGGCAAGCAAAAGATTACAACAAAAACCAATGGACATTCCACCATCATATATGGCATTGATGAATTGTGCAATTGTAATTCGTAGAGTGACAGGCCAAGATGGAAAAAGTACAAGAAGAGCAATTTCAGTTGAAGAAATTCAAACAGCAACTACATCTCACAATGTTTTCAAATGGGATCCGAAATCAGATTATTTTGCACCTCAATTAGAAAGTAGTGAAGGGTTGAAAAATATTAGTGAACAAACAGGCAAATCATTAGATGAAATTTTTGAAGAATATGAAAATCGTAAAGTTGTTTTGAAATGGTTAGTACAACGAGGAATTAGACGATATGATCAAGTTGCAGAAACAATTGGAAAATATTATCGAGATCCAAATTCTCTTTTGAATAAAATTAGATACGGAGATTAACCATGTCTTTTTTAAAAAAATTTGAAGCTGAAGATAAGAAGAAGAAAACTAATAAAAAAATTGAGGCAGAGTTACCTTTTTTCATGACAATTGTAACATTACTTGCCACCAGTGGATTTGGGCCATATACTATTTTTATAAAAATTAAGGATTTAGAACTATTACCAAATACTAGACTAGAATCTTTGAAAATTTTAAAAAAAATTGACATTTTAGGAAAAGATCCTTTGATGGTTATGGCTGAAACTAAAGAAAAAGGAGTTTCTAGTTTTGGAGAATTTCTCAACGGATGGGTTTCTGCAATTCAAAGCGGAGGAGATGTAGTAAATTATCTAACAACTAAAATGAATAATGGATTTGAAATTTATGAATCACAACAAAAAGAAATTGCAGAGCGAGTTAAGACATTAGTTGAAACTTACATGACCATGCAAATTGTAGTTTTAGCAGTATACATCATTATTACTGCTACTTCTTCAGGGGGAGTAGCAGGGGCTACTACTAGTTCTGATTCTGATCCTTTGATTATAGTAATTGTTTTGCCTCCCGTGGTTTCATCATTGTTTTTGTTTATTGCTCACAAACTTAATCGTCCAAAAGTTGAAGAATTACCATGGCAAAAAATTTTAATTTTTGGAATCCCAGGTGTGATGGCGGCAGTAGCTATCATGATCTTAGATATAATACCAGATTATGCACTATACATACTAGGGATTACTTTAGTTGCATCAACAATTTGGCCTGCAATGCAGTTTAAGAGTAAATACAAATTTGCAATTGATGCAGAAAATGCGACATCTCAAATTATGAGAGACGTAGCTGAAGCTAGAAAAGCAGGATTGGGGCCAGAGAAATGTGTAGTTAAAGCAACTAGCAGAAATGATTTTTCATCATTTAATCCAGTGGCAAATGGCATATCTAACAAATTACAATGGGGAATGTCTTTAGATGATATATTTCAATTTCTTAAAAATGAGACTAAAGACTTTCAAATTTTAATTAATTTCAAAGTCTTGTTTGAAGTTATTTCTGCAGGAGGGGGAAATGTTAACACGCTAAACACTCTTGCAAAGGTTTCTGAAAAAATGAGAAACATTGAGCATACAAAAAGAGAGATGTTAAAACCATATGTGATGGTAGGGTTCATGCTAATTGCAATTACAGGATTTACAACATTATTAGTAATAGAATCACTTACTAGTTTAGAAGCTCAATTAGAAACAAATGAAGAAAAAAGAGTACTTATGGAGGCCGATGCTAAAGATAGATTCCAATTATTAGGAATTGCAATACTGATTCAATCTTGGATTGCAGGATTATTCTTAGGTAAAATCACAACTGGTTCGTATTCTGGAGGTTTTCTTTACTCCGCATTACTCTTAGTAATTACAATAGGTGCAATTCTGGTTATTGAGCTAAAAATATTTAGTGTGTCTGCTATTTTCGGATAATTGTATGTACTAGAATGTTTCATACTGTTCAATATATCACAAAAAAAGAGATTTTCAGTGTGTATTTAAAAATAATTACGGTGATGCTATTATTTGTAGGATTTACCATGCCAGCATTTGCACAATCCACTAATGAATTTGATTATAAGATTCATCCTGAAAAAATATTGGAAAATACTGTTGGTACAATACAGGTCTTTGTTAGTTCAAATCAAATAATGATTCCCCAACAAATTTCTGAATTGAAGGCAGTTAGTTCAGATACAGATGTAATTAAAATTTTAGAAATTAAAGAAAATAACAGTAAATTCTCAAATGAAATAATGATAAAAGCAGAGAAATCTGGAATTGCCACAATAGCTCTTGCGGCTCCCGGAATCCCTTCTAAGGAAATTGCCATAGAAGTTTTCAACAATAATAATCTTCCAACACAATTAATGATCAAAGCTACTCCAGAAGAATTTCCAATAGATGGACCTAAAACAGGATACATAGCAGTTCAATTTGCAACAACAGGAGGCCTTCCAACTGCTGTTCAGGAAGATAAAGTAATAAAAATTGAAACCCCAAATACAGATGTTATCAAAATTTTAAATCCAGAAATAACTGTTGAGAATGGAAATTACTATGGTTATACTAAATTTGAAATTATTGGGTATGGAGATGCAATAATTTTTGCTGAATCAGATAATATGAGAAAAGTTAGTCAAATTGTTAAAGTGTTAGAACCTGAAGAAACATTAGAAGTTAAGTTAACAATAATTCCGGACAAATTCAATAGTTACACTGGAACCAAAGGATTTGCAATTGTTCAATTAGTTGATTCAGGTGGAATTCCAGTTCAAGCAGAAGAAGATATTGTTTTAAAATTAGAAGTTGATAATCCTGATGTTGGAGTGAATACCAGTAGTGACTTGGAAGAGGTAACCTTTGCATCAGATAGGGTAACAATCAAAAAAGGAGAATATTCAGCATATACTACATTTACCCCTAGACCAAATCTAGCAGATGTTTCTAATTTATCAGAACAAACTTTTCAAATGTTTGTATCAGTTGAAAATTACCTGGCTAGTGGTACTTCATTTACAGTTGCACATGATGAAATCGCAGCTTTAGAAGGTGCTGGTCCAGCAATCACTCAAACACTGCCCTTTCTAACTACAGGTAAAAATGAGATTATTGGTGTTACTTATTTTGAAACAGAGATTGAGGTTTCAAGAAAAATTGAAAATACCGATGAGAGACAAACTATGTTAGTTACGGTTCCAGTAACTGCCAAAGACAATTATGAACTAGGAATTTCATCATCGGACACTAATGTGCTTAATCCAGACAATGTAGTGATGGAGAAAGGAAACAATGCAGTACTACTAACTGGAAAAACAGGCACTATAACAACTTCCTCTGATTTAGAAATTTACATTACAGATAATGATGGTGTAAAAACTGTATCTCCTCAACCAAACGGACCTTCAGAAGATTCTATCGATCTAAAAATCGAACCCTTGTTGCCAATGATAATGGTTGATAGTGAATTCCCCTTACTTAGTTATTTAGAAGAATCATCTTCAGATGAAAATGAAGAAGTAGTTACTACCGAAAGTGAAGAGGATGAAGGGGTAAACTTTAGACAAGGACCCACATTATTTGTTGAAGATGGAATATTGACTTTTTCTGCAAATGACATTATCGATATTGAACCAATCAATGTAAAGAAAAATCAAGAATACTCATTGACCTTTGAAACAATTGAAGAAATTGGAAGTACCACTATTGAAGCTCAGCTTGGAAAAATAACCGGAAATGCAGAATTAACAAGCCACACAACTGATCCCACAACAATCTACTTAGGATTTGTAGATAATATGGTGACTAATGACAAACATTTGGCTACAATTCAATTACTTGATTCAGTTGGAAATCCAGTTTATACTAATAAGGATGTAATAATTAATTTGGTTTCAAATAATGAAAATGTTTTAGATTTACCTGAAATAATTACAATTAAAGAAGGAGAATATTTTAAAACAGTTGAAATCGAAACTTTTTCAGAAGGGAAAGCTGAAATTGCAATTTTATCACAGGATTTGCCCTTATCTAAATATGAAATTAATACTGTAGAAATCAATCCCACAGTAAATTTTGATTTTCTTGGAAACGTAAATTGGAATGAAAGAGTTGAAGGAAAATTAACTATGACAATTCCGGAAATCGATACAACGTTAAATGGATTTGATGTAAGTTGGGAAGTCTCTGGAGGAGAAATTTTATCTGAAGATAAAGTGACAAATGAATTAGGTATAGCTACAATCAACATAGTGCCAAATCAAGGAGAAACTTTGTCTGTTACTGGAAAGATTTCAACAGGACCATTTGGAGATGCATTAGCATCAAAGCAAGTAGCTATTCAAAATATTCCGGTAGTAGAAACATCGGAATCAGAAGCAACACCTTTGGAGACAAATTCACAAAATACTCTGAATTTAGGATTTGAGCTTGATACATTCACGTTATTACTAATTATAATTCCAGTAGTAATTGGTGGATCATTATTCTTCTTAAAGAAAACAGATAGAATGGAATTGATTACTGAAAGATTACCTATTGGTGAAAAAATCGAAGAGATTAAAGAAAGAATATCAGATATTAGAGACAGATAGAATTCTATGTATTTAGTCAATCATTTTTTTGAATGAAAGAAATAATCAAGAGGTTTGTTGTGAAGGTATGATTGATTTTCCATATGAAACAAGCGGAATATTTTTAGCTCTTACGATGTTAGTTGTAGGCTCAATAATTGATGTATGGAAAAGAGAAATTCATGATTATTTTTGGATGGGTTTTGGCGGAGTAGGATTTTCACTAGTTTTTCTTAGCTCAGATATAGTAGGAAATTTGGTAATAATGGGGTTTTCATTAATTGTTGCACCATTTGTGATTTTAATGTGGAGAATGGGTTTGTTTGGAGGTGCTGATGCATTTGCATTAATTGCATTAGCGGTGATTGCACCTTTGGCAACTTTTGGGGAAAATATAGTAACTCCATTTACAACATTATCAAATGCGGCAATTCTGTTTGTCATTCCATTTATTGTGAATTTTATTAGAAATATTATCTCCCAAGCCAAAGGAAAAGATATCTTTGAAGGGTTCGAAGAGACAACATCTAAGAAAGTTCTTGCAATGTTGATGGGATATAAAGCAAAAAACCCAAAGTTTGCTTTTTCGATTGAAAAAACAGTTAAAGGAAAAAAGAAGTTAGATTTGAAGATTCATCATGCAGAAAACCAAGAATTTTGCACTACACCTGATACTTGGATTACCCCGGGAATCCCATATTTGCTACTTATTACAGCTGGATTCATTATTCAATTAGTATATGGAGACATTATAGTTTCAAGATTTCTTGGAATGTAATTGATCTGTAATATCCAATAACACACACCCCCTTATGTTATCATTTAATGTGACAGTATCAATGACAATTACAGAAACAGTCGAAGAAGGGATGTTTCAGACAGAAAATCCAATTAATGAGCTAAATAGAATGCTTGTAAGATACGATTTAACACCAAATCAGGCTAAAGTATACTTGTTTTTAAGTAAAATTGGCATCAAGACTGCCTCTGAAATTGCCAAAGCACTCAAACTACCTAGAACCGAAACATATCATCTACTATCAACTCTACAGCAAAAAGGAATAATCTTTTCAGTATTTGGGAAACCTACTAAATTTAATGCAGTAGGAATTGAAGAATCCTTAGAGATTTTAATCAATAATGAAAAAAATAGAATTAGTGAATTAGAATCTGGAAAAGAAGCAATAACAAGACTATGGAATGTCATCCCAAAATATAGTGAGTCAAACAGTGATGATCAAGAAAACAAATTCCAATCATTACAAGGAAGAAATTCAATTCTGGTAAAATTAGAACAAATGGTCAAAGAATCTAAAGAAAACATTTTGGTGTTGGGAACCGAATTAGACTTTAAGCGATTTTATTATACAGAATTTACTGATTTGCTCAACAAGACAAAATCAGATTTAAAAATTCTTACTGATTTATCTCCAGAAGAATCACATGTATTTGAAGACATTCCAGTAAAGAAAATAAAGAAAATTGAAGATAAAAACAGAGAAGACTTTTGTTTTATTATTAAAGATAATTCTGAAGTGATTTTCTTTATTTCAAATAAAGAAGTAAAAGATATGTTGGCAGTCTGGACTGATTCTAAAGCATTTGTTACCACTCTAAGATCACTATTTAGTCTAATGTGGAAAAAATCTCACCATATTGATGAAACTGATGCTGAATCAATTTTAGGTTCTGAAATCACATATGAACATAGATTAAGAGAAATTGAACAAGAAAAAATGATTCTAAACTATTTACAAGAAAACTTTCAATTGTTAGAAAATAACGGAGGAATTAGAAAATGAGTAAATCAAAACAAAAAGAAGAAGTAAAAAGTTACAATGTTCTAATCGTTGATGATAATGAACAAATCACAAAAATGTTAACTACATTTTTAGAATTAAAAGAACACAAATGCACAGTAGCAAATGATGGAAGAGAGGGACTTGCAGCTATTAAAGAAAACAAGTACGATGTAGTTCTTTTAGACCTTGCTATGCCGGAGTTTGACGGCTATGCAGTAATAAAAGATCTTGAGGATAATGACTTGTTAAAAGAACACAAAATCATAGTCTTTACTGCATCAACTATCACTCAAGAAGAATTAGATGAATTAGTAAACAGAGGAGTTACATCCTATGTCCTCAAACCAATTGACATTGATCAATTATTGGCAAAAATTATTGAAACTGCTGATTCATAAGGACGGAGAAATCTAAATTGCTTCCAATAAAGCATACGTTGTTTTTAGTATCAGGAGTATCAAGTTTCATCATTTTCTATATGGGTATTGTCAATTACCTAACATCTGTTGAAGGAGTTACTGGAGTAATTTTGCTTATCTTTTCGGTATTTGTTGCAACAGGTACTTTACTAGGAACAGTCTATATTTCCAGAAGTATTACAAAACCAATTGAGAAATTAGCTCAAAACATGACCGAATTTTCAAAACATAACAAAATGACAGGAAAGAATCAAATCAAAACTAATGTCAAAGAAATTTTTGAATTAAATGAGAATTTTGAAAGTATGGGAGAAAAAGTAGAGACAACAATAGAAGTTCAAAATGAATATGTACAAAAGTTGAAAGATATGGATAGGAAAAAATTAGAATTTTCATCCATGGTATCTCATGAACTAAAAACACCTCTAGTCCCAATACTTGGGTATGTTCAAATGTTGCAAAAAAAAGAATTGTTGGGAGATTTGAATGAAAAACAAACTGAAGCAGTAAATGAAATTTATTCATCAACTGTAAAATTACAAAGACTAGTTGGAGATATCCTCACTACACAAAAATTAGATTTAGGAAAACTTGATTTTAATCAAGAAGAGATCAAAGTATCAGAATTATTAGAAAGTATCATCAAAGAATTTACTCCAATAACAGAAGAAAAGAAAATTTTGCTCAACTTGGAAATGTTTGAGGATGTAAAGATATTCAGTGATAGAGATAGAATTAATCAGGTATTTTCCAATTTAATCAAAAATGCAATTGATTTTGTCACTTCAGGCTCAGGAGTAGTTACAATCGGTTGTAGAGAAGACAAGGAATTTGTTAAATTCTTTGTTCAAGACAATGGTGTCGGAATTTCAGATGAAAATCAGAAAGAGATTTTCAAGAAATTCTATCAAATTGACACCTCAACTAGTAGAAAAAGAAGCGGTAGTGGTCTAGGATTAGCTATCTGTAAGGGAATTATTGAAGGATTAGGAGGTCAAATATGGGTTAAAAGTGAAGAAAAAGTTCAAACAACATTTTTCTTTAAAATCCCAAAAAAACCTTTAACGATCACTGCAAAGGCTACAGAATAAAACAAACAAATTTTTCTTTTAACCTTTACGCACAATAAAACCGGATAATTTCTTCGCGGATTTTAAATGAAAAAATATCAAAAATATCTTAATGAGAAAGAATAGGTATGGGCTTTACTCATTTGCAATATTTGCATTACTAGTAAGTTCAATCTCTACTCCTGTGTTTGCCGAAGTAACTACACTAACAACAAACCAAAATTCATTTTTGAAAGGAGATAGGATCACTTTTTCAGGAAATGTTGAGATGGGTGATACAGGATTAATCACTATTGTAATTAGAGACAATAATGAAAAATTTGTAATGCTATCTCAAGCAATTATCAATTCAGATAATACTTTTGAAAAGATTGTTGATATTGATAACAAATTCTCAAATCATGGTTTCCATAATGCAACAGGATTTATCCTAAACATGTCAAAAGGAGTCACATCTAGTTTTGGTGTTTCACAAACTGGCGTACATCTAATATCTCAAGAAGTAATTGAGGAAGAACCAATTCCAGAGCCAGTTGTAGAGAAGGGGTTAGCTGATTTTGTTGATTTGAATAAAGAACCTGTGTATTATGTGGAAAGATACTATACAGAACCAGCATACAAGAGTTGGTTTGATAGAAACTACCCTGGAATGACTATAGAAGAAGCAGTAGGATATGAGGGAGAGATTGTACAGTTTACATCCAAAGTTAAAGATATCATAGATACTGAAATTATTCCTGAAGCTGAGGCAATTTCAGTATCAACAACTGAAGAAGAAAATGATAATCCTGAAATTGCACAAATAGTATTAGCCATTGCAGGATTGGGAATATTATTTGGAGCAGTATATGGAATCAAACAAAAAGTAGATGATAACTCAAAACAAATTTCCATTAATAGAGATACCATTAGAAAAAAAATAATTCATCCAATCATTGGAGATTCTCCAAAAGATATTCTTCAAACAAGATTAGCTAAAGGTGAGATTTCAGTTGAAGAATTTGAAAGGTTATCTGAAAAATTAAGGTAGTTTTGTAGTGATTATTTCAGTAGAACGAGTTTGTAATGTTGGAAGAGTTTGTTGTTTTAGATCATTAAAGAATTTCTCAATCATTTGAATTCCTGAAACTATCTTTGGAGCATTGTTTTTTACAAATTCTATTCTATCTGATGCATTCTTTGGTTTATTTTCAATATATTCATCAAAAACTTGAGCGCCATCATAATCTACAAATGCTATTCTTGCACTAAAGTCATTTCTCTCTAAAACTAGACTGTCTCCACCTACAATTGCTGTGTGATATGGATGAACGATTAGTGCTTCAGATAATTTCTGAGACGTGTTAATTTTTGCCTCATGTAATACTGAAGAAAATCCATTAAAATCAGCTAGAAGATAAAATGTAGATTCTGGTTTTGTTGCTTTAACACCATCAATTGATGATAATGCATGATAAGTATAATCACCCATAATATGATGAATGTTTCTTGTAACTTCAAAATATTCATCCATTTCTCTACTAATTTCAAATCCTGCAACTGCAGCATGTTGAATTGGTGTCGTTACTGATGTGTATTCAGTTGCAAGGATTTTCTTAAACTGTGCTTTCAAATCCATAGCATGTTGTGGCATAATCACATATCCTAACCTATAGCCACCAGCAGCATGGGATTTTGATAATCCATTTGTAACAAATGTTCCTTCAGGGTAAATCTTTCCCATACTAACAAATTTAGAAAACTCATATGTTGTTTGAGCATAAATTTCATCAGAGATTACTGCAATGTTTAACTCTCTACAAACATCAGCAATTGCTTCGAGTTCAGATTTATCATAAAGCATCCCAGTTGGGTTGTGAGGATTATTTAAGATGAGAATTTTTTGTCTGTCTTGCAATCGTAATGCTAATTTTCTCAGGTCTTGTGGCGCAATTTTCTTATTTGCTCTTGTTGGTAACATGTGATAATTTTTCTTCAAAAATCTGATTTGAGGAAGATATCCTAACCATGCAGGGGTTGGGAGAATTACAGTACCGTGTAAAATTTCTAATAAATTAAAAATCAATTCTTTGGTTCCAGGGCCTACAAAAATTCTATCTGGAGATACATCTATTCCAAAATAATGTTTATTGTATTTTGAAATTGCATTTCTCAATTCAGGAATTCCAGATACTGCTGCATATTCTCCCTTGTGGGCATTTTTGATCAATGCACCTTGAACTAATCTAGGTACAGGAAATGGTGATTGACCGAATGCAAAGCCGTAGAATCCAAATCCACATTCAGGATGAGTACAATTTGAGTGAAATTCTTGCAAAAATGTGTTCAATTTTAGGTTCTCAGGCATCTCTATGTCTTCTACCTGCTGGTCTACTACGAATCTCAACGGCTAGTATTTTCCATTTTGATTATTACATTAAACGTGAATTAGATGGCATTAACAAGTTAGCATTTGTTAACCTAGTCTAGGAATTTCTTCTAATATTTGAGGATTTTCTAAAGAAGACAAATCACCCAATTCTTTTCCTAGTAATTTTGATTTTAGTAATCGTCTTAGGATTTTTCCAGTTCTTGTTTTTGGCAAATCAGATATTTGGTAGATGTGCTTTGGTCTAGCTAATTTTCCAATTTTTTCAGATACAAAATTTGAAATTTCATCAGTTAGATTTTCGTTTGTTTTTTCATCTGGAACAAAAAATAATACAATTGCTTCTCCAGTAATTTCGTCAGGGATTGCAATTGAAGCGGCATCAGATATTTTTGTATGGGAAATAACCGTATGTTCAATTTCAGCAGTACTCAAACGATGTCCTGAAACATTAATGACATCATCAGTTCGTCCACGCATATACCATAGATTGTCTTTATCTACGAAAACGTAATCTCCATGAAACCAAATATTTTCAAATCGTGACCAATATGTTTCAATGAATCTTTCATTGTCATTTAGTAATCCTCTAGTCATTCCAGGCCATGGTGATTTTATTACAAGATATCCATTTTCATTTCTTACAGGATTTTGATCATCATCAACTACATCTAAGTGCATTCCAGGAACAGGAATTCCAACAGTTGATGGTTTTAGTTTCATTCCAGGAAATACAGATAACATAGCACCACCAATTTCAGTTCCTCCAGATAAATTCATAATAGGAATTTTCTTGTTTCCAATTTTTTCAAATAACCACCACCAAGAATCCTCATCCAGTGGTTCACCAGTAGTAGGAATATTTCTGATTTTATCTAATGAATATGTTTCAAGTGGCTCTTCATTATTTTTCTTAAACAATCTTGTCGCAGTAGGAGAAATTCCAAATATTGTTGCATGATAATCAGATAGCATTTTCCAAATACGTTCAGAATTTGGAAAATCTAATGCACCATCATAAATTACTGAACTTGCTCCCATTATCAACAAACCATAAACATTCCATACCAATCCTGTAATCCATCCAATATCAGCAGGCCAAAATAACACATCATTTGAGCGTAAATCTATCAAATATGCAGCCTGATGACCAGCAAATACGGAAAAACCACCATGTGTATGGACTACTCCTTTTGGTTTTCCAGTGGTGCCTGAAGTATACAAAATAAACAATGGCTCTTCAGAATCCATAATTTCTGTAGGGCAATTATCAGATTGAGATGAAATTAAATCAGAATAAAAAATTAGTTTATTGGATTTTTCATAAGAATCAATATTCTTGTAATTTACAACAATAGTTTTTTCAACTGATGTATCTTCCAAAGCTTTGTTTACAGAATTTTTTTGAGAGATAGGTTTCCCTTTTCTGTGAAAACCATCAGAAACAAATAAAATTTTAGCATTACAGTCTTTTAGTCTAACATGCAATGATTCAGTGCTGTATCCTGAAAAAATCACAGTTTGAATGGCACCAATTTTTGCTGAAGCCAAAATAGCTACAATTGCTTCTTCAATCATAGGAAGATAAATTGCAACAACATCGCCTCGTTTTACACCAAGGGATTTTAGACCATTTGCTAATTTTGATACTTGTTGATCAAGTTCAAAATATGTTAGAGTTTTTACGGTATTATCTTCTGAAACAAAATGATATGCAATTTTATCTGATGTTTCTTTGACAAATTTTTCAACAGAAGAAGAATAGATGTTTGTTTTTCCATCAATAAACCATTTTGACCACATTATCCCTTTTGAAGAATCTAAAATTTTTGAATAAGGAGAATTCCAGACTATTCCAACATCTTTTGAAACTGCTTCCCAATACCATTCTAGATCATTTTTTGATTTTTCAGATAATTCATCTAAAGATGAAATTCCATATTGTTTCATGAATTTGTGTATGTTTGATTCTTTGATTTGTTGCTCTGTTGGAATAAATTCAAACTTTGACAATTACCAACTGTCTCTCAAAGCAAGTAAAAAAAGTTCAGATTAAGAAATATCAATACCAAGACGTCTAGCGCATGCTATTGCTGATTTTCCATCATCTTCAGAAATTCCAGCCCTTTCAAATTGCTTAGTTCTGTCATTTCCTGTAAATCTGGTATTTTCATGATAATACTCTCGTAAAATGGGGCCAATTTGCTCATCTAATTGAGTTTTTGTAGCCTCATTCATGCCTGCCTGTAAAATAGTCGCATCAGATGTAGCTAAAATTTTGATAAATTCAATGTTTTCTAGTGATAATTCAGACATCAGACTCCAATCTCTTTTTTGAGCAAATCAAGTGTTAATTTAGGATCTGCTTTTCCTTTGGTCTTTTGCATTACTTTTCCTACCAAGAAATTAACGGTTTGAGGGTTTGATTTTGCTTGCTCTACTGCTTGAAATTCTTCAGAAATTACTTCTCGAATAATTTTTATTAATTCAGATTCATCAGATACATTTCCTAAATCTAATTCAGATATAATATGAGACAAATCCTTTCCTGTTTTTACAATCTCATATAATGCATTTTTTGCAGAGTTTCTTGAAATTTTATTTGATTGAATGGTTTCTGCTAAATCTTTAAGATGTTTTGGCGTAATTTTTGATGCCTCTCGTTTTTCTCTTGTATCAACTAGGCCCATCAAGTCAGTTGTGATAATATTTGCAATTTCTTTTGCAGTAGACTCTGAATGTGATTCTTCAAATAAATCAGAATAAAATTTGTCTGAAGATAAAACATCAGCAACTTGTGAAGGAATGTTGTACTTTGATACATATCGTTCTTTTTTAGAACTAATGCTTTCGGGCATTTCAGATTTTAACTTGTCATGAATTTCAGATTCAATTGTGACCCAAGGGATATCTCCTTCTAAAAAGTATCTGTAATCTAATGCTTCTTCTTTTGAACGAGATGAGATTGTAATTTTTCTTTTATCATCCCAATGTCGCGTCTCTTGTGCAATTTCAATTTCTCTTGAATGAAGGCTTTCTTGTCTAGTAATTTCAAAATGAACTGCTTTTTCTAAATCATGAAATGAACCAATGTTTTTAATTTCAACTTTTTTGCCACCTTCAATTGAAACATTTGCGTCAGCTCTCATTGCGCCTTCCAAGCTAGGATCAGATACACCAAGATTTTCTAGTAAATCAGATAGTATGTTCAAAAATTCTCTAACTTGTTTTGGACCATCAAAATCTGGCTCTGTTACAATTTCTACTAATGGGGTTCCTGCACGGTTATAATCAACTAATGTAATCTGATTTTTTGATGAACTTCCTTCGTAAATCAGGCGTCCTGGGTCTTCTTCAAGTTGAATTCTAGTGATTCTAATCTCCTTATCGCCAACCATTACAGAACCAGTGCCACCAATACTGGTATCTCCATAGATATTCAATTGAGTAATTTGGAAGTTTTTTGGCAAATCAGGATAGAAGTAATTTTTTCTAAAAAAAGCAATTTTTTTAGGAGTACTGCAATTTAGAGCCATTGCAATCATTGTTGCCTTCTTTACTGCTTCTTGATTTAATCTAGGCAAACTTCCAGGCAGTCCCATGCATACAGGACAGATATTTTCATTTATTTCAAATTCTCGATAGTTTGCCTTACATGGACAAAATAATTTGCTTTGAAGATTTGTTAATTGGCAGTGAATTTCCAAACCAATTTTTGTCATAATGGTACCTCCGGAAGTTTTACTGTCTGTTCAAGTGCATAAGCTGCTTGCAATAGCATCTTATCATTCATGGAATTTGCCAATAATTGAATTCCAATTGGTAATCCATTTGAAACCGCATATGGCACTGATATTGCAGGTTTTCCAGTAAGATTTGCAGTTACAGTGTTAATGTCTACTAGAAATAGGGAAACAGGATCATCAATCTTCTCACCAATCTTAAATGGTAAAATTGGAACAGTTGGAGCAATTAACAAATCAAATTTTTTGAATGCCTCATCAATTTCTTTGGTTAATTTACTTTTGACTTTTAGTGCTTTAAGAAAATATTTCCCTGCTTGTCCTGCAGATGGAACAAATCCTCCTAAAATCATTCTTCTTGTAACTTCAGGTCCAAACTTTTTCCTAGCTTTTTCAATGTAAGAGTTAAACTCGTAACCTTCAACTGGGAAATCATAACCATATCTCAAGTTATCATATCTTGCAAGATTACTTCCTGCTTCAGTTGCTGTAATTGTATAATATGCAGCAACTGAATATTTTACCATATCAAGTGATACTTCTTCGCATGTTGCACCAAGACTTTCAAGTTTTGAGATAGCATCTTTTGTTGCAGACATTACTGCAGGATCAGTACCTTCAGCAATCATTTCTTTGATGATGCCTATCTTTTTACCCTCAATTCCAGCCTCAATTTCTCCTAGATAGTCTTCATTGTGATTATCAACAGTAGTGTTATCATTAGGATCAAGACCAGTAATCAGATTTAGTAGAAATGCAGTATCCTTTACTGTTCTAGTCAAGGGTCCAATCTGTTCAATACTGTTTGCATATGAAATTAACCCAAATCTGCTAATCAATCCATAAGTTGGCTTGTAACCCACATTACCACAAAAGCTTGCAGGGTTTCTAACAGAGCCACCCGTATCAGAACCTAATGATGCAATGCATTCAAAAGCACTTACAGAAACTGCACTTCCGCCTGAAGACCCTCCTGGAATATATTCTGTGTTCCAGGGATTTTTGCTAGGACCATATGCACTAAACTCAGTAGTTAACCCCATTGCAAATTCATCCATGTTTGCTTTTCCAATGAAAATTGCATCTTGTTGTTTTAATTTTGAAATTACAGTTGCATCGTATGGTGCGACAAAATTCTCCAACATTTTTGATGCACAAGTAGTAGTGCTATTTTTGATACACATGTTATCTTTAATGGATATAGGCATTCCAAAACATGCGCCTACTTTATCTCCAGATTTTATTTTCTTATCAATCTCTTTTGCTTGATTTACAGCATCATCATTTACTGAAAGAAATGCATGTAGTTTGTCATCAACAGATTTTATTCTATCAAGTGTTGTAGATACAAAATCTTCAGCAGAGATAGTTCCATTTTGTACTTGTTGTACATATTCTAAAGCAGAAATTTTAAGATTCATCAGGACATCTTTGGTGCTCTTACATAGGTGCCTTTGTAGTGGTTTAATTTTTCAATTAGTTTTTCATCAAATGGAATGTATTCATCATTTCTTAAATTTGAAATTGAAATTTCTTGTGTAGCAATCTCTTCATCTTCAACACCAGCAGAATCTAAAATATCAAAATAATCAATCATGGCATGAACTTTATCCACATATTCTTTATGATCAGTTACTTCAATTTTCATTAATTTAGCAACTTTTTGAATTTCTTCTTCAGTAACCATTCACAACACCTAAGGTGTTAATCTGTCAACATCTCTTGGATAAAATGTTACATCTCGGATGTTTTCTGTGCCTGTAAGAGCCATAATTAGTCTCTCAAGACCAATTCCACACCCAGCATGTGGGGGAACACCATAATCAAATGCTCCAAGATGATACTCAAATGCATCAGTGTTCATTCCTTTATTCTTCATTCTTTCAGCTAGCTCTCCTCTTTTTTCAATTCTTGTACTGCCAGAAGATAATTCAAGATCACCAAACATCAAGTCAAAGGATTCAGAAATCTTTGGATTAGACTTGCTGTCTTTAACATAGAATGGTTTTGGTGCTAAGGGCCAATCTTTGATAAAATAAAATCCTTCAAGACCAATTTTTTTGAGGTTTGATGGGTAAAGATCATCTCCCCATTCTGTTTTTGCACCAGCTTTTTGCATTTTATCAACTAAATCATCATAGGAATATTGTGGAATTGATTCAGGAATTTCAGGTACTGTAAATTCGGTATCAGAGTTTTCTTTTACATAATCCTGTACAGTTTTAATAGAAATTTTGATTATATCTTCAATTCTTTGCATTACATCGTTGTAATCAACAAATGCTTCTTCCAAATCAATTGAAATTGCTTCAGCTAAATGTCGATTAGTTCTTGATGGTTCTGCTCTAAAGATAGGTGCAATTTCAAAAACTTTTTCAAAACTCATTGTTAATTGTTCTTTGTACAATTGTGGGCTTTGAGCTAAAAATGCCTCTTTGTTGTAATAAAAGATTGGGAACAATGCAGCTCCACCTTCAGTAGCAGTTGCAATCATTTTAGGGGTATTGATTTCAGTGAATTGTTGTTCATTAAAGTAATCTCTTACTGATTTTAAGACAAGACTTCGCGTATTGAAAATATGTTGTAATACTTTACGTCGTAAATCAATGGGTCTTACTTCTAATCTAGTATCAATATTTTTGACAGTCTTTGCCACAGACTCAAATGGAGGAATTTTTTCAACTTCTGAAAATACACGTAATTCTGAGGGTACAATTTCATATCCTACAGGAGATTTTTCAGAGACTTTTACCTTACCAACAATAGCAATTGAAGAGTGAGATTTTAGAGAAGAGATTTTTTCACGAACGTCATCAGGACAATCTCCTTTCTTTGCAACAATTGGCAAATCGCCATACTTGTCTCTAATTGTTGCAAAACTGATGTTTCCATGTCCACGAATAGTAACAACCCAGCCCATAATGGTAACATCTTGCCCATCTGTAGAAGAAGATAGATCTTTAGAATAATGAGATCTTCTTAAATTTCCTAATTCAGTTTCGATCATAATTTACATACTCCATATTTCATGGTGTAATTAATTTTTATACAAAATAGTGCACTAAAACCGTAATTTTCATAATGCTTATAGCCAGTAGTAAATTGAGGCAAATTAAGATGGACATACTAATCGGTTTAGTTATTGCAATGTTCATAATCACAGCAGGTTATGTTGGATATCATGCATCTCAAGCTCCTGTAGAAGCAGGAGGTCACAGCATTACAATTGAACCTGAGACGCTTGAAGAGAATTTCTCAATTTTAGAATTAGAGAAGGTAATTGTTTCAAAAGTAATTCATTAAGACACATTACATAAATTGCCTGGGAATATACCATTTTCATGACACTATCTGATAAGGAAAAACTAGTTGCAGTGATTTCTAATGGGGTTTCAGTTTTCTCACTATTGCAAGAAAGAGGGGAATTACCTCAAAATGCAACCATGTATGATTTTGTTCTCAAAGTTATTCCCGAAGATCTCAAAGAAGGATTATCAGTTGAATTAATTGATGAAGTTTTCCAATATGTCACATCCGCACATAGTTCATAAAGTACAAAAATCTAGGTTAAACATACAATGAACTCTATTGCAACTCTTGGTTCTCACTGTTCATTACAAGTCCTAAAAGGGGCAAAAGATGAAGGTCTTAAAACACTGCTAGTTTGTGAGAAAAGACGTGAAAAATTATACAAGAGATTTCCATTTATTGATGAATTAATCATAGTAGATTCTTTTAAAGAAGTTCTTGATCAAAAATGCCAATCAATTTTAGAACAAAACAACGCCGTATTGATTCCTCACGGAACTCTAATTGCTCAAATGAGTTCAGACGAGATTGAATCAATCAAGACTCCAGTTTTTGGAAATAAATGGATTCTCAGATGGGAATCAGACAGAGAGATGAAAGAGAAACTCATGAGAGAAGCAAATCTTCCAATGCCAAAACCTGTAACTAATCCAAGTGAAATTGAAAAACTATCCATTGTAAAAAGACAAGGCGCAGCTGGTGGAAAAGGCTACTTTATGGCAGCAAATGAAGAGGATTACAATACTAAAAGAAACCAGTTGATTGCTGAAGGAGTAATTTCCAAAGATGAAACATTATACATTCAAGAATATGCTGCAGGTGTTTTGGCTTATTTGACATTTTTCTATTCTCCACTAAAAGAAGAATTGGAATTTTACGGAGTTGATCAAAGACATGAATCAGATATTGAAGGTCTAGGAAGAATTCCTGCTGAACAACAACTAAAATCAGACAAGGTACCATCATTCAATGTTATTGGAAATAGTCCACTTGTGTTGCGTGAATCATTACTAGATGAAGTATATACAATGGGAGAAAATTTTGTTGAAGCTGCAAAAAGAGTTGTGGCACCTGGCATGAATGGCCCATTTTGTATAGAGGGAGTGTATGATGAAAATGCAAAATTCACATCATTTGAATTTTCAGCTAGAATTGTAGCAGGTTCAAACATCTACATGGATGGCTCACCATATTACTCTCTATTATTCAATGAAACAATGAGTATGGGAAAAAGAATTGCAAGAGAAGTAAAACTTGCATCAGAATCAAATCAAGTAGATAAAATTACTACTTAGACTCAGTAGTTACTTCCATACCATGTTGAGATTTTACAATATACTTATCTCTAATCTTAACACTAACCCAATCAATTGCTAGCACAGTGATCAATACAACAATCATGAATATTGCAGCTTTGCCATATTCAAAGAATTTAATGTAATTGATAATATAGAATCCAATACCACCTGCACCAACTAATCCTAGTATGCTGGTTTGTCTTACATTATAGTCAAACATGTAGAGAACTTGACTTAACAAGTGAGAAGCAGATTCAGGAATTACAACATATCGAATTAGTTGCCATTTTGAAACACCAATAGAACTTACTGCATCCATAGGATCTGCATCAATTGTTTCAATTGCTTCATACTGTAATTTTGCAACAAAACCTAGAGTATACATGATAATGGCTAATACTCCTGCAAAAGGACCAAGACCCACCATAATTACAAATAAAATTGCCCATAAAATGGAAGGAAAAGTACGAATTGCTGCTAATAATGCTCTGATTGGTGCATAAACATACTTGCTGTTCAAATTTCTTGCAGCAAGTAAACTAAGTGGTAATGCTAATGCTACACCAACAACAGTTCCAATAAATGCCATCTGAATAGTTTCAACCATTGCCCATAGTGCAGTAGGAATATGTTTTGGTTCAACAAGCAACATTTCCTCTAAAACAATCCCAAGATTTGGCAATCCTTCAACAAATTCAATTGGATTTGCTTCTACGTTGTAAGATGCTACTACTAAAAGTGCAATTATTACACCAATAATGATATTATTTTTTGGTGTCATCGGAATACATCTCCATGATTTCTTCTGTAGTCATATTACCTGTTTGAAAATCAACAATTTTGTCACCTTCAACACCAATTTCAAGAACTTTGTTACCTTCTTTGATTACCGCAACACGATTAGCATATTCTAGTGCAAGTTGCATATCGTGATGAACCATAATGGCAGTAAGATTGATTCGTTTCTGAGCATCTGCAATCAAATCCATTATTTCTCTTGCAGTCACATGATCAAGTTCTGAAACAATTTCATCTGCTAGTAGAATTTTGGGCTTTTGCATTAATGCACGGGCAATAGCCACCCTTCGTTTTTCACCACCACTTAACATGTAGGCTTTTCTATCTTCTTTTCCAGATAATCCAACCTGTTTAATGATTTTTTTAGCTTCAGAGACTTCGTTTTCTGGAAATTTTTTAAACATTGATTGAATTTTACTTAATCTTGGCAAACATCCAATTATGACATTCTCTAGTACTGTGAGATTTTTTACAAGACCAAGATTCTGAGGAATGTAACCAATAGTATGCATCATTTTTTTGAATTTTTTTTCATTCATGTTTGGAGTCATATAATCAATTTTGATTGTACCATTACTTGGAATCATCATTCCATTCATTAATTTCAATAAAGTAGATTTTCCAGAACCTGATTGACCCACTATTGCATAGTTTGTCCCTCTATCGATTGAGAGATTGATATGATCTAATGCAAAATTCTTTGAATCATATGATGTAGAGACATCATTCATCTGAATAATTTTCTTTGTAGAAATTAATGAAAAAGAAGGAGTATTGGTCATCTGAATTTGTTTCATGTTCAGATATCCAGTTTTTATTTGCTCTTGTTGTATTTGTCTAGAATCAACTGATCAAGACCTGTTAATGCGTTAATGAAGTTACCAAACTCACCAATGTGCATAGTTGTAGTTGTAGGAACAAGTGCTTCTGCACCATACAAGTCCTTTAGAATGTAATTGTGCTCATCATAATTGAGTTCAATTAATGCATCAACTAATGCGTTTTTGGTAGAATCAGACATGTCTGCACTAACCATGAATACGTGAGAAGGAACTGGACCAATTGTGGTAACTGGACGCAATTTCTTTTGATCCTCTAATTCAAGGTATTTTGCAGGTGCAATATCAGAGCCAAATGCAACATCAACATTACCATTAAGGAGTAATTCTAATGCTGCCTTGTATCCACCAGCAAAAGTATAACTTTCAAAGTTTTTTGCTAAAGCGGATTCTAATGCTACAATATCGTCACCTTCGATTGTGACATGTCCATCAGTCACTAAGGTTCCCATTGGTCTAACAAAACCAGAAGATCCAGTAATGCTAGTAAATGCTACTTTTTTGCCAACAGCATCTTCAATGTTTTGAAGAGAGTCATTGTCAGCTAATGTCCAAACTGTTGCTTGATAATTTACTTTACCTTTAACAAGTTCAGCCAAAACTGCTTCTGCTCCTGTTCTTTCATGGGTAATCCATGCAGGGCCTGTATCCATAAAGGCAGCATCAATGTGACCAAACTTCATTCCTTCAATTATGGTTTCATAATTGGTTGGTACAACGATTTCAACATCAACACCTAATTCAGCTTCAAGGAATTTTTCTAAAGCTTCAGCCTTAGGAGTTAATTCATCAGCCTTTTCAACTGGAATAAATCCAATTGTTAGTGTGTCAACATCGACAGATTTTGAATCAGATGAAACATTGATGATACCATTTTCTACAAGAAACTCAATTCCGTTTAGAAAAGTTGCATCATCTACGGCACCCTCTGCCCACCAACCAGCATTGGTTTTAATCCAATCAGGAAGAGAACCTTGTGCTTGAGCGGTTTGTGTCAATGGAATTGTTGCCATGCCAATAGCTGCAAATGCAACAACAAATGCCATGATTGTTTTTTGTTTCATGATTACTGAAAAAATTAGGTCTAGCTAAATTATTTAAACGGGTTTTTCATTCTAAATTGACATTCTAAATCTCTAGAATGAGAACAAGTTATACTAATTTCTCTATATGGACAATGTCATCTTCAGTGCCGAAGTAGCGCTTTTCATGGCAACTCTCACAAACTAACCATTCAGGCTCATATGAACTCCCTTTTGCAGGCCTATATCGGATTTTATACATTGGCGTATGAGATTTGTTGCATGTATCCATATAACCAAAAGTGGGATTTTGATATATAATTTAATTACAAAAGTTTCATTTCTGGAAAAAAACTACTTTTGTCAGTAATTTTTCATACATAATCTACAGGCTCGATTTTGGATTATCTGTATTTGGATAGAGATTAAGACTAGGTTCCAAATTATCCAAAGTTATTTCCACTTTACCTATTCTACTTCGATACATTTTGATTTTTTTCCCCTCAGGAGAAATAACGAATCTATCTACTTCAGCTAATGCCAAATCTTCCAAAGTTGACAGGGTCTTGTAAACAGTAGATATTGAGATTTTGAGTTCTTCTGCAATTTGTGTTGCATCTTTTGATTCATTTTTGACTGAAAACAAGACTGAGCGAGTACAAACATTACTTAATGATTCAATAATTTTTTGAGTAATGTCAAATTCAGATAATTGGATAATGTTAGGTTTAGACATAGAATCACTTGTTTGGAATTAATGTTAATGATGGTTCGGGTTTTTTAATTGAAATGTCTGCCTTGCTAATTCTACTTCGATAAACTTTGTATTTTCTACCTTTATCAGATAACATCCACTTTTCAACCTCAATTAATGTTAGTTCTTCAAGATCTGCTAGTTTTTTGTAAACAGAGCTTAGAGGGATTTTGAGTTTTACAGAAAGT
This sequence comes from Candidatus Nitrosopumilus sp., assembly GCF_028278985.1. Classification (GTDB taxonomy): domain Archaea; phylum Thermoproteota; class Nitrososphaeria; order Nitrososphaerales; family Nitrosopumilaceae; genus Nitrosopumilus. The sequence continues at coordinate 23,952 of NZ_JANQTA010000002.1, forward strand.
TCAGCAGCAGTGTTTCCTTTACGAATTATAGAAAATAGAATAGCTCTTGATTCAGTATCAGCTAATGCTTCAATTACTTTTTGAGTAATATCATATTTTTTTAATTGAGGTAATGTTAACTTTCTAGACATTAAATTTCAAAACAATGGATGATGTATTTAAACGGAATCCTATGATTCTCATTCTATAGATTTAGAATATCTATGTGTAAGATTCAGGTATTTGCTTATGTGGACGAAATTTGTTCCAAAATAATCCCAAAATCAAGCCTACAGATACCCAAAAAGTAGATACCCCAAGAACTGACATTAATCTAAATTCATTTACCAAATCCATAGGGGCAGTTACCTCATCAGGATTTTCTGGCATTGCAAAAAACACTGAGGATATGAAAACAGCATATCCAATTAATGCAACCAACTTTTTGTTTGATTTGAATTTCTTTGATAATTGGTAAAATCCAACTGCACCAAAACCCGAGATTGCAATAAATGATAAATATAAAATTGCACGTAAAACGACAGTTTCACCATCCCCAACAGTAGGAGGATTTGCCGGATATTTGAGGAAAGGAATTAGATATAGAGTAAACCACATTATTCCTGCAAGCAAAAATGCTTTCTTTACATCAGTATTTCCAGGTAATGCATGTCTAGATAATGCATAGACTATTCCAAATAAAGCACCAATAGAAGTTCCCAAAATTGCACCAGCTAAAACTTGTCCTCCTTTTTGCCAATCACGATATGCATCATATTCTACCCAAAATTGCGGAGTGTCCTCTTCTTCACCTGACTCAAACAAGTTTTGATTTTCAATTCCTATTGCCTCATCAAGGTAAGGCTCAACAATTCCTAAATTTACAATTCCATGAATTGTGCCAGATATAGCACCTGAAACCAAAACAATAGCTAAGAACAATACAGTTTTCAAATTAAAGACACCTAATGGCAGGGAAATCCTGCGGCATGTCTCATGTCATGAGTTAGTTCATGAATGTAAAGATCCTCAAAAGCTTGCTCCCCTAAAACAACGCTAAAGGTGTGACCTTGATCATATCCAACAACAAACAATCCTGCTACAAATATTGCTGCTAAAACCACAATTCCCAAAATAGGAGTTGATGATTTTGAAATTGTTACGTTATTTGTATGAGACAATATGGGCCATCTTTATTCAAATTATATAAGTTGTTGGATAGAGCATCCAATTTATATATTCTAGGCATGCAAAAAAATATCATAATTTTTTAAAATTGTTAGTTTGAGATCTAACATACTGTTCTTTTTGATGTATATTTTCTTAGAGAAATTAGAAAATGAGTACATCGGACACAAAGACAAATGGAAATTATGAAAATCAAATTTCTGAGATTATTCAAGGAGAATTAATCGAAGTTTATGGGGCAAACGGTTATAGATCAATAATGCAGACAATGAAAAACATTTGTGGAAAATCAGAAAAAGAAATTATTACAAACTATGAGTTATTTGCAGAATTAGCAGAAGGTGTTTTTGGAAGATTAGCAGATGGGAAAATTTTAGACCCAATAAAAAAACAAATTGAAAAAATTGGTGAAGAAAATATCCAACAAGTAGAGAAAACAGAAGTTAAAAAACCAATGAAATTGTTAATTGCTGATGATGAACCTGAAATTTTGGAATTATACAAAGTATTCTTAGAATCCAAAGGTAAAGAAACGACTCTCACAACAGATGGAAAAAAATGCATAGATGCATACAAAAAAGACTTTGCTGAGAATAATTCAAGTAGTTTTGATTTGGTAATACTTGATCAAAAAATGCCATTTATGACGGGTTTGCAAGCAGCAACGGAAATTCTAAAAATTAATCCACAACAAAGAATACTATTTGCATCAGGTTATTTAGAAAAAACCCTACTTGAAATTTTATCAAGATTAGACCGAGCCATTGCAGTTATTGAAAAACCATTTTCATTAGATGTTCTAAACCACATGGTTGACAATACCACTATGTTTGAAAAATTAGATAAAGTGAACATCAATCAAACAGAAAAAGAAATTGATGAAAAAATGGCTGAAGCCATGACCATCATACAAAATCAATTCTAAAAATATTTCATCTAAGAAAGTATTTACCTGAAATCATTTTTCAAAAATTATGTCAAAGGCTTTCTTGGCAATTCCAATAGCAATAGGGATTATTGCAGGCTTGTTTTTGGCATTTTACCCAGAGTCAGAAAATGAATCGAAATTACTTACAAAATCAAATTTGATTGAAAATGGTTCTCCAATTTTAGGTAATTCAGGTGCTCCTATTACAATTTTAGAGTGGGGAGATTATCAATGCACTTATTGTTACAGATTCCATCAAAATACTCTTGATACAATAAATCAAGATTTTATTGAAACAGGCAAGGTAAAACTTGTTTTCAAAGATTTTCCATTAAATGGTCCTGATTCACTATTAGCTGCTGAAGCATCATACTGTGCTGAAGATCAAGGCAAGTATTGGGAATATCACGATGAGTTATACAAAAACTGGGGAGGAGAAAGAACAGGATGGATTACTAGAGTTGCCCTCGATAAATTTGCCCAAAATGTCAATTTAGAACTTGAAGAATTCAATAATTGTTTAGATGAGAAAAAGTATCAAAATAGAGTTATTGCTATTCACGAGTTTGGAAAAGAAATTGGAATTGATGCCACACCATCATTTCTAGTATTCAATGATGAGAAAATCATCAAAATTAGAGGAAACCAGCCTTTAGAAGTTTTTTTGAAAACTATTGATGATTTGTAATCAAATCAATCAAAATTAATACAGCATAAAAAGGAGGAAAACAAATGGGTAAAATTAACATCGAAAAACAAGATTCGGTAAAACTATACAAAATTAGGAAAACCCTTGAGGAATTATCACAGAAATCAGGTAGAGGAACAGAGCTAATTACAGTATACATTCCAAAAGGAAAACAGCTTCACGAAATTATAGGAACTTTACAACAAGAACAAGGAACTGCAGATAACATCAAATCAGATCTTACAAGATCACATGTAGTTGATTCTTTAGGAAAAGTTGTTCAGAGGTTGAAACTATACAAAAAAACTCCAGAAAGAGGATTGGTAATGTTTTGTGGTGCATTGCCACCTGAAGAGGGAGGTCCGCTTGGCAGTGAAGTTGTAACTGTTTGGGAAGTAGACCCTCCAAAAGATTTGAATCAGTACCTCTATCGATGTGATGATCATTTCCATGTAGATATTCTAAAAGACATGCTAAAAGATGACAATCTAATTGGATTTTTGTCAATTGATTCTAAAGATGCGGGTTGGGGGTTATTGCACGGAGACAAAATTGAAGTTCTATCGCAAACAGGGTCAGGTGTTGCAGGAAAACACAGGCAAGGAGGGCAATCTGCAAAAAGATTCCAAAAACTTCGAGAAATGGAATTAACATATTATTTTAACAGAGTTGCTCAAACTACAAGAGAATATTTTATTGATATCTATCCAGTCAAAGGATTGATTGTTTCAGGACCTGGACCAACTAAGGAAGATTTCATTAATGGAAATTACCTCGAATACAGATTACAAAATAACATCATTGCAACAATAGATGCATCATATTCTGGAGCAGAAGGAATCAGAGAAGCATTTGCAAAATCAGCAGACATCCTAGGCAACTTTAGAATGGTAGAAGAGAAAAAACTCATCGAAGATCTATTTAGAGAAATTAACGGAAATACAGGAAAAGGATCATACGGATTAAGTGAAGTAATAGAATTTCTAAAAAACAATGTTGTTCAAACCCTAATTATCAACGATAATACAAATTTGATTAGAATTGAAGCAACCTGTAAAAGATGTCAAAATTCTAGAGAAGAGATTCTTGAAAGACCACTAGTAATTCCCAAAAAAACAGAATTTACAAGTAATCCTTGCCCAAGTTGTAAAGCCATGGAAGTAGAGGTAATAGAACAAGATATTGTGGATTATCTCGAATTACTTGCAGCCAAGACTGGTTCTCAGTTAGAGGTTATTTCAGGTAGTGCAGAACACGGGCATATGCTTGAGAGTTTAGGTAAAATTGGTGCAATTCTAAGATACAATCCAGGGCATACTAAGTAAGTAATTTTTTAATTTTTGATGCAAGTTCAGAGAGTTCTTCATCTTTTGAAATCTGTCTCTTTGTCCAAATTGTACCCTTGCTATTGTATCTTGGAATAATATGAATATGTACATGAGGAATGATTTGTTTTGCTGCCCTTCCATTATTTTGAGCCAAACTAAATGCATCAGCGCTTGCTGCCTCCAAAATTGCATTTGCAATCTTTGGAACAATTGAGAACAGATTACCTACTTCTTGAGAATCCATATCTGTAATTCGTTCATAATGCTTTCTTGGAATCACAAGGGCATGTCCAACATCTATTGGATATTTATCTAAAAATGCAACATGGTGTTCATCTTCATAAATAAAGTGACCATCTCTTTTTCCATCTAAGATCTCACAAAAAATACAGCCCATAAATTTTCCAATATCTGATTTTATTTATTGGTTTTAATCAAAATGAACAATAATCAAAAAACATCGAATGGTTAATTAGGGCAAATTTTTGAATTTGATTAACTATGGGCCGAAAAGAAAGACGTGAGCGAGAGCAAAAACGTGAAAACTTTGCTGCAAAACATAAGACTCAACAAAGAAAGCAGACAATGATTGCAGTTGGTGTTTTAGGTGTTATTGCAGCAATTGTAGGATATTCAGCAATTCTGTTTATGGACATTTCAGATTCAGCTGTAGGCGGCCCAGAAAATGCTGGTGCATTAGGTAGTGACCACGCACATGCAGCAATTTTGGTAAAAATATTTGGAGATGAGTTTGACTTTTCAGCTCCAGCATATCAAATCAAATCAAGCTGGATTCACTTTGAAGGACGAGATGGTTCCACAATTCACAAACATGCAACAGGTGTCACGTTAGGATATCTCTTTGAAACACTATCTCTAGGTATGGATGATCAATGTTTTGAATTCCAAGATGGTAGAAGTTTCTGTACCAACGATGATTACAAATTAGTCTATTACATTAATGGACAACAAGTATCAGATATCAGAGATTATGAAATTATGGAAGACGATAGAATTCTAATTTCATATGGTGCTGAAACTCCTGAAGAACTTGAAGGACAGTTATTACAATTAGAAAACCAAGAATTAATCAAATAAGATTATTCATCTTTTGCAGTAAATTGAGCCATTTTATCAAATAGCATATAGTAACCACATTTACTGCATCGAAGAACTGTTAGTTCTGTTGTAAGAAATTCCTTGTCTTCAAATCTGCCGCTAAGTTTTACATTTTCACCAGCAATTTCTGCTTTGTTACTTTGGCAGACAGGACAATGAAGGGCTTTTTGTTCCATAATTAATTTTTAAATTGAATCAATTTAAACTCAGAGTTTTTCAGTAACCTTCTTCATTAAAATCAGGTTCTTTTTCGACTTTTTCAAATGACATATCTGGTTTTTGACATGATTCACATTTCTCCATAATACCAAATTCATTTTTGATTTTACCTTTGCCATCACATCTAAAGCAAACCAACAAAATTATTTTGATCCAATAGAAATTAAGGATTTTCATAATAATGTAATTTGTACATCTAGAATCTTGATAAAGTCTAAATTATAGCAAGCAAGAATTCAGTATCATGGAAATATCTAGTCAAAATGTAGTTGGTGGAACAGCACGGGCTCCTCACAGAGCAATGTACAAAGCCATGGGATTAGATGATAATGATCTTAGTAAGCCATTCATCGGTGTTTGTCATACAGGTAATGAAGCAACACCATGTAACATTTTACTACCTTCCTTAGCAGAACATGCAAAACAAGGAGTTGCAGAAAATGGTGCAACACCAAGAATATTTTCAACTATTGCAGTAAGTGACGGAATTGCAATGGGACATGAAGGAATGAAATCTTCTCTGATTTCAAGAGAAGTTATTGCAGACTCGATTGAACTCATGGTAAGAGCACATCAGTATGATGCAGTTGTAGGTATTGCTGGTTGTGACAAGAGTTTACCCGGAACAATGATGGCAATGGCCAGATTAAATCTTCCATCAGTCTTTGTTTACGGCGGAACAATTATGCCAGGAATTTTAGATGGAAAAGAACTCACAGTAGTTGATGTCTATGAGGCAGTTGGAGCTTATGATGCAGGACAAATTTCACTTGAAATGTTAAAAGATATTGAAAATACTGCATGTCCAAATTCAGGTTCATGTGGAGGAATGTTTACTGCAAACACAATGGCATCAATTTCTGAAGCAATAGGTCTTGCATTGCCTGGAAGCGCTAGTCCTCCTGCTGAAGATGAAAGAAGACAAAAAATGGTCTATGACACAGGAGCTGCTTGTTCAAAATTATTAGAAATTGGAATTAAACCACGTGAAATTATGACCTATGAAGCATTTGAAAATGCAATTACAATGTTAAATGCAGTTGGGGGTTCAACTAACGGAATTTTGCATTTGTTATCAATGGCAAACGAAGCTAGAGTCAAATTAACTTATGATGATTTTGAGAGAATTAGAAAAAAGACACCACATATTGCAGACATGAAACCAGGGGGAAATTATGTAATGAACAGTCTTGATAAAATTGGGGGAATTCCATTTGTTCTAAAGAAATTAGCAAATCAAGGATTACTTAATGGAGATTGTATTACAGTCACAGGAAAGACAATTCAGCAGAATTTGGATTCAATGAATATTCCAGAACCTGAACAATCAATTATCAGGCCAGTGGGTAACCCTATTCATTCAGTTGGAACAGCAGTAATTCTAAAAGGAACACTTGCACCTGAAGGAGCTGTAATCAAAACAGCAGGAGTTGAAATGACAAAATTTAGAGGTAAAGCTAGAGTGTTTGATAGAGAAGAGTATGCATTTGATGCTGTTTCCAAAGGAGAAATTGATGAAGGTCATGTTGTTGTTATCAGATATGAAGGACCAAAAGGAGGTCCAGGAATGAGAGAAATGCTTGCAACTACTGCAGCACTTGTAGGTCAAGGATTAGGAAAAAAAGTTGCAATGGTAACTGATGGTAGATTTTCAGGTGGAACTAGAGGTTTCATGGTAGGACATGTTGCACCAGAAGCATACGTAGGTGGACCAATTGCTTTGATTAAAGATGATGATGAAATCACCATCGACACAGAAACTACAGTAATTGACCTCCATGTATCTGAAGAAGAGTTGGCAAAAAGAAAGGCAGAATGGAAAAAGCCTGAACCAAATTACACATCAGGAGCATTGGCAAAATATGCTTCACTTGTAGGCTCTTCAGCCCAGGGAGCAATCACAACTCCAAAATTTGATTAAATGATCAATTTGTCCACAAACTTTATAGATCGCGATCACAAAAATGATTCAGAGATAGCAGGAAGAAAATCAAATTAACTTTATCAAATTACTGTTATCTACTAAAGGTTACAAAAAAGTAAATGTTTTTGAAAGTAATGTAATCATAAGTTATTCAAAAAAAATAGATTTAGTCTAAAGAAACAATGTAAGCACAAAGCAGTTTTTCTAAGAAGATGAAAAATTCAAAGGATAAATCGCATCAGTTGGGAAAGGAGGTTCTGGTAAAGCCTTTGTATGTTGGAGTTTTAGTTGCAATTCTGCTTTAGCCTTATTAATTGCATCTTGCTCTTTAACCTGAATACCTTCAGATTCGGTAAAAAAATCATAGATATGAAATGTTGTGCTTATCATTACAGAGGTAGGGTCTCCAATAACTGTATGAGTTAAGGATTCAGCAGGAGGGATTGGAGTGTCACAATCTTTACCATCCCAGGCCCAGTCCTGAGTTATTGACAAATGAGTTCTAACATAAAGTGGTCCAGAGAAAATAATTCTATAATGGACAAATCTTAGCGTAGATGTTTGCAAAAAAGTTTCTACATGTTGTCGCACAGTTTCAGCAGACATATTAGCTGTAGTTGAAGCTGAAAATGCTCCTGAGGTAACAGCTGCTGACAATTCTGCAGATACACCTGCTCTCAATGCCCATTCCAAATGACTCTTAAGTTCTACAGTAGTAGTAACTTCATCTGGAATTACCAGCACATCTAATGCAGATGCATCAATAACAGTTGTTTCTACTGTTCTTCTACCAACTACTACAAAACGACAGTCTTTCCTAGTTATAGAGCGAAGTCGAGGTGGTTCAGTAAAAACTACCTTAGAATTTTCATCTCTATCAATTTCTCCATCATTAAGATCTAGCGGAGTTGTTAATTTGGTATTTGAATTATCTTTTCTGTTTAATACATCGTAAATGAAATATGACATATCTGCAATAGCAGATTTAGTTCCTGCAGGCATAGAAAGGGTACTAAGAAATTCTATTGGATTTTTTTCAAATTCTAGTTTTTTCTTAGGATCATTTTTTAGGAATTCTGAAAATTCATGAATTGTATGAATAGTTTCATTTTCATATGCCATGTAAATATTTCATAAAATAAGATATTAAACATTTCTGAAAATAATAAAAGGCCAAAAATTATTAAATCAATTAATTATGTACAGACCTTTTTTGCCTCGACTTGATAGGTCCAAACTCCACCATGGCTGTATGCCCGTCTCCAAAACTCGATTCTGCTTGGGTCACCGCGCCTTTCATTTACAATATATGAAAATCTGTTTGCACTTATTAATCTGTAAGGAACACTTGGAAAAGTAAAAATGCTTGAGAATCTTACATTTTGCTTTAGACTTCCTGACACCGTCATATTGATTTCTCCCATATGATCATCACTAAGCCCTAACCAAGCAATTATGCCAAGAAATGCATCGATTACCCCTTCTTCGATATTTGGAGGTAATACCAACTGATATTGGCCAATCAAAAATGGAGTAATGTATGTTGATGCTTTCTTTAGAGTATCTTCATAAGCTGAAAAATCATGCTCCCAAAATTGTATACTTGTTCCAAAATCTACTCTACATTGGGAATTTGGTTTTATCTTAGCTAGTTCAAATCCAATTGGATGCATTTCTGTAGAGGCTTCATAGGATTGATATCCAGAAGAATTTTGTGGCCATTGTCTAGTTTTAAGCTCTTGTACTTCTGTTCCTGCTGAAGCAGCTTGAACATAAACTTCGTCAGTTCCTGTTGTTCCCCAGTCTTGCGAATCATCAATTCTCATCCATGCTAAAAGTATGGAAATATGATCACAGCATTGAGAATTATCTTTATCCACATGTTCACCATAAATTGTAGGTGGCGGCGTATCTCCAGAATCATTTTCATTGTTGATAGGTTGGTCTCCAAGTAATTTACGCAAAGTTTCTCTTTCAATTTCTGCTACAGAAAATTTGTTTTCAAGATCTAAAACTCCATCTTTTATTACGTATCCGTTATTTTTGTTATCAAACCATGTATCTACTGATGATAGTTGTTCAACAACCTTCATACTTTGTAATTTTTGTACCAAATCAGGATACTCAGGATCTAATTTAATGTCTGTACCTGCATATGTGCCAGTAATTTCGGATTGTTCTTTTTTTGACATTCGATGATAAGACATATCAATTAAGCTAAGAAGTTCTTCCATGGCTCCTCCTTGTTCTTCCACTAATTTTTCAATTGCTTGGCAAAAATGATCATTTTTATCATTACCATATAGGTATCGTCGTATTCCCGATAGCACTGCTTGAATAAACCATTCCCCTTGAAGGGAATATCCATATTTATTCATAAACACTTAATTTCATAAAATTATATAAAGTTGACTAAAAATCTATTTTTTAGATCCATGTTGTTCCCAAAGAGCTGAAAAGATTTACTTTTTCTCACACTGTTGTCTACTACAGGTTTTCATTTAGTAATTATTTTATGTACATTAGTCTATTTTCTAGTAATGGGGTTCAAGAAAGGCATTCACAAATGTGTAGAATGTGAAAGGAAAATTGAAGAAGATCCAGACGATACGGGAATGTGCAGTAAATGCGGTGCTGCTGAAACTAGACTAGAAAAAACAATGTACAAAGAACTGCTTGATGAAGGAAACTTTCCTTAATCTAAAGAAATCATTTAGAGGAAAAATTTACAATGTTTTTCGATGTTTATACAGAGCATATATCATAAACATGTTTGAAACATCCCATAAGATAGTGACAGGATGTGCATCATAATATGCACCAAAAATTTCTAAATTACAATACCAAATATCACCAACCGTATTTAGCATTAGGCCAATCACCAGAAGCAACCAAACAGCTCCAAGAACTCCTTGTTTGAAAATAGATGCGCCTAAAACTGTAAAAGATAGAACAACAGATGCTGCAATGACAAAAATAAATCCATAGTAAAAGTCAAAAGAAAATTCTGCATCAGGAATATTAAATGATAAAATAACATATGCAGAAACGGCAATTATCGGAATTAGAGGAAGCCAGATTTTTTGGAATGTAGTGAATTTTGAATGAAAAAATTTGATATTAAAAACTAAATGGCCTAAAGTGAGGGGATATAATGCAAAAAAGAACACATCTGCGATAGAAGGGTATGGTTCAATGCCCAATAATTCAAGAGTATAATAAAGAATTTCAGCAATGAGATAACAAACAAATCCTAAGCCTAAAGACAGATATGCCTTTGATAAAATTCCAGGATGGTATTGTTTTGCAGTAACAAAAGAAAAGAAAGCCACTGTTCCAGGAAGTACTACAGAAACACCAAAAACAATTGGAAATAATTCTTCATCAGTTATAGAATTAAAAACAAAATAAAGAACTAACCCAATTACTACAATTAATCCAATTACTGGTCGATTTAATGGATTTGTTAATCGATCGGGAACAACATCAGGCCCACTCATCAAAAGTCAAAGAAATTAGTTATTGAATAATCTTTTGTGATGTTACGATCATATTCAGAAATCAGTCTGAATACAAATTAGGATTCTTCTTGTAAACAGTGAACACACATTTTTTTTGATAAAACTTCAAACCATGTGAAATGATGAACATATCCCTCTTTGCACCCCATGAAGTTTGGAGCAAATTATGACTATCAAAGATGAAGGTCAAAACCAGTATCGATCAAAGCCAATTTTACTCAAGATCTTCTAACCCCAGAACATCATAGTAGGCCTTTGGGATCATTTGTTGAGCCTTGAAAAATACATTGTTTACTGCAGTATCAAGAACATATGTTCGGGCCCAGTCATCTTCACTCCTTATAGAGCGCCCAAATCCTTGCAAAATTTTTGTCAGAGTTTGAGAAGTATACCATAAAGGGAATTTTTCCATTTTTGCTCTTGTTCTTTTTTCAGTGTAATTTGGATAAGGCACTTTGGCTATGATTTGAAATCTTGACAAATCATCTTTCAAATCAACTCCCTCCCACAAGGATGATGAGAGTAAGACTCCAGTAGGGTCAGTTGCGTGCTCAGAAATCACCTCATCTTGAGTTTTTCCATCTTTATTTACACTATGACAAATCCTAACTCTTTTGGTATTCTTGGGAGAAAGGTATCGTAGTATTTTCTGACATCGAGGAATAGAAGAAGTCAGAATTAGTCCTCTTTCAGTAGAATGCTCATCTAAAATTCTATCAATTACTTTGATTACTTCAATTTCATCTTCATTTGTAGAACCATAACTAAGACGTCTTATGTTCAAAAGATCAACTTTACGATTCTCTAATGCAAATGGAGATTTATCGGTGTCAACAAACCCAACTTCATCTTTGTCAAAACCCATATTTTCACAAAAGCTTGTTTTGTCAATTGTAGCAGACATGAAAATTTGATGTTCAGTTTCAAAAAATGTTTTTGCAAATTTAGAAATGTCTACAGGTTTTACAGATATGGTTCTGAAATTTCCATTAAGGTCTTTAACAGGATCATTTACGACAAAATTATCTTTGTCTGAGGAAATATCAATTTTGGCTTGAGCTGCTCTATCATAACGTCTTTCTAATTTTGTAATTAATTCATAATCAGGATTGTTTTGAAATGCTGCACTTTCTTTGATGTCTTTGATTTGTTTTGCATACGAATATGCAATATCATCAGTTAATTTTATCATTGAATCCAAATCAGTAAAATTGTATTTTTCAGTATTTAGACGGCATTCATCTACCTGACCGCTAAAAATATCAAATCCTACAAACTGAATTATTTGATCTTCAATTTTGTGTGCCTCATCAAAAATAGAGACTTTTCTATCAAGATATTCTTCAAACAGTTTTTTATTAAATTTCATGATTTGAAAAAAAGCATGATAATTCCATAGCGAATGTTTAGAGACTAGTGCCTCATATTTTTGAAGATAGTAATGACAAGATTCTGAATCAAATGAATTTTCTTCGACTTGCTGAATTGTAGGCTTGAATTTACATACTTCAATTACCTCTTTACCGTTTTTGCTAGTTCTTTCTTGGCATTGTCCCATGTCACATGTAAGACCCCAACGCATGGCACGTCTTGGATTATCCACTTTTTCAGCAGACATTAATTTCAAACACGGAAAATTTTGTTTTCCCTTTACAGGTTTGAGAAAAGGAATATCTTTGATGTACTGATCCTGTAAATGCTTAGAGGCAGTAACCGTAAAGGAGCTATCAAAATGATTAGACACAGCTGCACCAACAAGGGATTTTCCTACTCCAGTTGGAGCACACAAGATAATTTTTTTGTAACCAGATTTTAATTTCTCTTCTATCTCGCCAAGTATTTCTTTTTGAATTTCTCTCGGGGTAAAATTTGAGGGGAATTTTTCTAAAAGAGACAGGGTTATCCTTCTTTCAAATCAATATTAAAAGCATGAAGGTTCTTGTAATATCATAATTCTTGTAATCTAATTTAATACATAGTGAGATCTCTGTAATTCATGGAATTACTAGACGACAAAATGAGGATTTGGATTGAAAGTGCAAAATTTGTAAAACCAGTTCCAGGAGTTTATGTCCTGTATAGTAGAAGTAAAGAACCAATCTATATTGGTGAGACAAATAATTTAGAAGAGACATTTACAAAATATGTAGATCAAGATTTTGATGGAAACGAATGCAAACAGAAAACTGCGTCATATCAGCGAGAATTTACAGACAATCCTAAAGAAAGGCAAGCACAGTTAATTGAAGATTTCAAAAATGAGTATGGAAAATTGCCATCATGTAATTCTCAAATTGAAGTAGAAACACAGTGACATTCATTGCAATGCACTGAAGACATACTGGATTAATACAAAAAAATCAAAGTTACTCTATGTCCAATGCAATGATTTATGCAGGAATTGCAATAGGTGTGGCAGCTATGGCAGGGATAATGGTTTATGCACACGATAATCAACAAAATTATCTTCCTGAGGATGCAGTGCTAGCACCTGCTTCAGAACAAGGCTCATTTTCGTCAGAAGATGGATTGATTGAATTGAATAAAGAACAATGGCATGAAGACCCATTTGGCGACAGAGCAGCTGAAGTAAGAGCAGAATACAAATCTGGTGGTTAATCCACAAGTTTCTTTTTATTCTATAATCTTAGAATCTTAGAAATTTTTTATCTTAGATTGCCGTAATAATACAATGCATCAATGCTACTACTGTGAGCAGATGTTTGATTCAAAAGAAGAGTTATTTGAACATGTGGAGATTCATTCAGATATTGAACGAAATAATGAGATAATGAACAGAAAAAAAGAAGCTGCAAAAAAGAACAAGTAAGAATAATGAAAAATTTTATCACAAGTATTTGATCATTGTAGTTTCATCTACAACATTGTCAATCGAGACTAGACCAAAATCATAGAAGGGATACAAGACTTTGTATTCTTTCATAAAGCTCCATGCAACATCATTATTTTGAAATTTTGTACGTAAATCATCAAGAAATATGATTTGGCCTTCAGTATCATAAACAACAATTTCATACGAGTTTTTCTTTTGTATCTGATGATTCTTTCTAATCCAAACAAAAATCCAAGGAATTAAGAAAGTATAAACTGCAACCATCGAAAGTAATCCAAAAAAACTTGAAGGACTTTGAATTAGTCAATGCCTCAACAGATTAGTTATTGACATTCAAGTGCTATCTTCAAAACATCTAGATTATGTTCCATCTTATCAAGATAAGTAATGTTTTTTCCAATCTCATTTTGGGCTAGAGTTTCAATAGGACTCAGTACCAATACTTCTACTCCTGCTTCTTCTGCAATAACTTCTGCAAGTCTAGGATCAACTATTTCTTCAGAAAAGATTACCTTGATGTCATTTTCTTCTACAAAGTTGACAAACTTTGCAATCTTTGCAGCTGATGCTTCTGCATGTGGTGCCATACCACTAAGAGCCAGAACCTTGAAGTCATGTCGTTCTGCAAGATATGTAAATGCATTATGATATGGAACAATAGTGTCTTTGCTACATGAAGATAGTGAGGATTTGATGTTCATATCCAACTCATCTAATTTTTGATTGTAGGCAAATGCGTTGGCTTGATACTGTTCTTTGTTTTGTGGATCAGCCTGAATCAAGCCATCTCTAATGTTGTTTACTTGTTGCTTTACCAATACTGGGTCTAGCCAAATATGTGGATCAAATTCGACGGCATGGTGATGATGATGGTGATGACCATGTCCTCCGTCAGGTTCTTGCATTACTGGTTCAACATCAATTTTGGATGCATCTTTAAAGAAATGCTCATCTGCTTCAAACTCAAAAGGCATGTGTTCTGTAAAGAATGCATATTTACCATCTTTTTCTATATTTACACTAAAAACTGTCATCTCTTTTGATTCATCAAAATTAAGAAGATATGCTACTTCTTTTGCAACTAATTCGTTACCATCATTTTTGGATTCAATATTATCTGATTCCAATAAGGTTTCAGCCAATTCTTCTGAAGACTCTATATCATCAGATTCAAGAATAATCATTTTCATTGCAGGATCTGCATAATCACCATCAACTTTTGCAAATGACCATGTGTATGTTCCTGCAGCAACATCAAAGACACCTGCCCATTCAAATGCATGTCCTTCAGGCTTGATCAATTCTACACCTTCTGATGCTTTAATGAACAAAACATTGTCAAACTCTCCAGAAGTAATCATTTGATCTACATATGGCTCCATACCTAATCCGTTGTATACTAAAACACTTGCATCTTTCATAGATTCAATTTCTTGTGGACGAGGTTCCCAATCATGTGCTTCAACTCCAGATGGCATAAATTGTTCAACTATAGCAACATCACCTGCTACATTTCTTGTAAATTCATAATATGGATAAAACGATGCATATGCAATTATCTTTGTATCTTGTACGTTAGTAATTTCTTGATTAGTTTGATCAACCAAATCATTCATTGTCTGAGAATTTTCAGATTCGCCGGAGTACATTGTTACTGCAATTATTACTGCAATGGCTACTGCAGCTACTCCTCCACCTATTGCATAAATTGAAGAATTCTTACTCATGAGTTATTAAGAATTTTCAAATTCTTAATAAGTCTTTGGAGATACCATCCAATTTAAATACTCATAGGCATGAAAGGAAATATTGCATCAGCAGATCAAACTCTTGCAAAAAGTTATCACAAAAAAAGGAAATAGTAAATCTTTAACGTTTAGTACGCCGCACGTTCTAAAATCGATTTTACTTTTATCATCTCAACAGTATGTTAGTCGTGCAAGTTTTTGTCAAGAACTAAAAATTGGTGAAGGTGCGGTACGAACATTAATTTCACATCTAAAAGAAGCTGGATTGGTAGAATCAATTAAAGCTGGAACATTTCTAACAAAAAAAGGAAAAAGATTTGCAGAATATTTCCGAGAAATTATGCCATCACAAACATTTCTAAAAAAATGTTGTCTAACAAATGGAAAACACAATTCTGCCATTTTGTTAAAGAGTGCATTTATTGACGACATTGGAAATGGAATGCAACAAAGAGATTATGCAATAATATATGGTGCAAGTGATTCTTTGACTTTGATTTACAGAAAAGGGGAATTTGTTTTTTGTGGAGACAAAGTTGTTTGTTTTCCAGATGAACCAGAAATCCGAGATGACCTTATTCAAGCACTTGAACCAGAAGAAGAAGATATTGTAATTATTACTTCATCTGATGATAAGTTTGTTGCAGATATTTCATCTATCAATACAGCATTATTGACAATAGGAGCTCATGAAAAACATTAGAGCTTATTTGTTCTTTGATCAATAAAGGATTTTCAAAAATTAATTAAAAACATATTTTGAATTTAATTTTGAAAGTAATTCAATTATCAATGATTTTCAGTCTAAACCAGCTACTAAAACAAAAATGAGATTCAGAACAAATCAAAGATGAATTAAAAGTTTAGAATAAGAAAGCATGCAAGTTTGGCCAAATCATCGACTCTTTGGGAGTTACATATCACCAAACAGGCAACCTCATGCTTTCTTGTTTATTCTTGACTAGTATTTTGAATAATTCATAAAATAAAATGAGTCGTAATATTTGCTCAAAATGGGTTGAAAAAACGATCCATTTTCAACTAGAAAAATTGAGCCTAATTTTACCTAGATTTGATGTGTGTTCAAATTACACACACGTTTTCTTTTAGTCTTTTTTACATTAATCAAATTGAGTCATCCGTTTGACGGCGTTCCTACGTTTGCCTTAACCGACCATACCCTAGATTCATTTGCCGTCAAACACTTTCTCTTATCAAAATATTTTTGTATGAAAATGTCGAGTAAATGATCTTGCTGATAATTTGTAAGGGCACTAAAGAAGGCTCAGAATTAAAAAAATGTGATTTTCTCTATGACGGACAGTGGGGGGATGCTAAATTACAAGAACATCAAAAATTGCATGAATCACAATTAAAAAATAATTCTTGCTGGCTTGGCTTTGATACGCCTCAATCTTTTGGTAAGTTTAGCGGACGAGATGGAAAAAGGAATTAGGACTTGCAAAAACTCAATAATTTTATGTTAATCTAATCAGATGTAATTATGAGTGAAAAAGATCTTGTAGTTTGGTCTAAAGATCGACTACTATCATGGTCTGATTTTAAAGCAGAATCAAATCCTGCAGTTTATGAGGATTCTCACAGTTACATCAGATATCATTATACTTGGACTGTGAATTCTGAAAAAATGGGACGTGAGATATTGTTCTACATTGAAGATCTCCAGATTCATGTTCATTTTCATAAGTTACTATCTTGGGTACGAGAATCAGAAATAACAGATTCATTACTATTACATGAACAAGGGCATTTTGATTTAGCTGAAAAAATACGTCATGAAAATGTTCAAAAAATTATTGATGTATTTTATGATAAAAAATTTGCAACTAGAGGGCAGAATGAGGAGCAAAGAAAACAAAATGCAAAAGAAGATTCAGGAATATTGATTTCTCAAGAAGTTGAAAAATTAGAAAAAATTCTTTCTCAGAAAAGAAAAGAATATGATTCTCTAACTGAATATGGAAATAATCAGTCTGAACAACAAAAATTCAATCAAGCCTTTGCGGCCATCCATTAATTTTGTCTTGCACTGTATACAGTCTTTTTAATTACAATTTATGAAAAATCTGTTCATGGAAACAGCCAAACTGCCTAAATTCAACTGGGATGAGGTATCTGAACTAAATTCAGGACATACTTCTTCAGAATGGGGAAATCCGGTCAGAAAATCAATTACAAAAAATCTTGTTTCATACAAGGTTATCTGGGAAACTCAGGATTGATTTTCAATAATTTTATTTTCTGGAATAGAATTGATGTAATTTACAAGACTTCGATAATATTTTAAATGAAAATCCAAATCTCTGATTTCTGTTTGCTTTAATTCTTCTAATTCGGGACCAAAATCGCGTGTATCTGATTGAATGTGATTTAATGTATTTTCGTTTACTTCAATCATGTGGAATAAACTGTGTAATACTTCTCCTTTAGTTAGAGTATTCTCGCACGATTTTTTTAGTAATAATTCTACCCAATCCATATCTAATGAGAGCAGAATTGTTATTTGGATTCCAGAATTTGTAAAAACCTAACAACAGCTCTAATTTTTTTTAGTTTAGGCTCCCAGGCAGTATAATCACAAAAGTGGAATTTTTGGCTTAGAACAAATTTTCATTGTTACCTATTAATTTCAGACCAATTTTAGAAATTATAGATGAATTCACGATTTTACATTTGGATGGGAATTTCGATAGCAGCATTAATTGCAGGTTTTGCATTACTGTATTCTTAGAAAGAAATTTCAAAGTTAGGACTACATCCAAGTTCTTTGATTATTTCATTATATCTAGAAATCAGTTGGTTTTGTTCTTCAATAATTGTATTTAATTTCTCAGTTTCACGTGTCAGAACATCATAAGCTCTTTGAGCTTTTTGGTATTCATCATTTGATAGAGTTTTTCCTTCATAGTACTGATATTGTTTAAGATATTCCTCATATTGTGATTCAGTTCTAGAAATTTTTGTTTCAAGTGTTGAAATTTCTTCTAAAATTATTTTTTGCTCTTGCAACAATCCTTGTTGTCCAACATAAAGTTCTTCAAATCGATTTGGAATGTCATACCCTAATGTGTTAAATGATGTTTGGGGATTGATTGTTGAATACATCAAATGTCCTTCTTCTGCAGTATGTCCTAATCCTAAGGCATGTCCAATCTCATGCATCAAAATATTTGCAACCATGTTTTCATCACTTTGAACAAAATTTCCATGGCAATCTTCTACACCAATTGAGATATCCAAAACACAGTGACTAAGAATTCCAAATAGAACAGTATTACATGTTGCAAGACCAGTATGAGTTGAAGATGCAAATTTTTGCCAACGAATCTCTATGTTTGGAGTGTCAGATTCTACAAATTTCATTCCAGGGTTGGCAGATTCCCATTGTTCAATTGCTATATCTAGGGCAGAATGTGGAATACTAAAATCAGGAACATCAGGTACTTTTTGGATAGAGTAATAGACAATTTCGTCATCAGTTGGGGAAATAGAATCTGCAAATTGTTGAACTTTTTCAGCAGTTGGAGTCAATCCCATAGATTCACTTTGAGATTTTAGTGGGATTAGATCCAAATACCAAATCATGCCAAAGAGGGCAACTACAATTATGCCTACAAGGACACCTTTCAATAGAGTTTTTGAGTTTATTTACTAACTAAAAGTTTCTACTAATTTAGGCTCAATATTAGATGCAGATAATTTTTGAAATGATCAATTTTTTTACACATCTCAGATTTTATGAATTATTTTCCTACTTGTAGTATTGCCATAGATTAGCTGGGAATTGGTAATCGCGTATCTACGTAATCGGCATAGATTACCAAATCATCTGTGGCCAAGATTTCAAAAGTAAAATAAACTAAGTACATTTTCAATAGATCATGACAGAGTGTCCAACCTGTAAACTATCAATGGAATCACATTCATCAGCAGAACTTATGGAATGTTGTATGAAACAAGTTGGAGACGGATTTCCTGCTGAAATTAACGGAATTTGCCCAAACTGTAAACATGAATTAGAAAAACACACAGATGTGGAGTTGGCAGAATGTACTATAGAATTCCTAAAATCAGGGCTCACATAATTTGAGATTAGGTAATTCAAATGGAACAATCAACTAGAAAATTAATTGAAAAGTATTCTCCAATGTGGACAAATAAACAAATCTGGGAATTTGATCAACTAAACGAAGATCTAACTTTTGATTTGCTATATGTTGAACCAGGAGAAAAAATAGGTTCATGGAATTCCAAATTAGGATACAAGGATTCTGTTCTAAGGGATACAGTTGTAAGATCATTTGATCACTTGTCTGAAGGATGCAGATTACTTGTTGCAAATAAAGGAAAAGAGAAGATAGAAGAAAACCATATCCCATATTTGATGGGAGTATTTGCCGACATGATGATTGATGAAGAAATTTGTTTGAATTTTGATTTAGAGAATGATTGTTTTTCTGTAGAAATAGACTCTGATGCAGACATTATTGATTGTAAAGAATTTTTTGAAGAATTTTATCATTTAGCTACTGGATTCAATTATGATATTGATACTGGAATTCCAGAGGATGAGACAGAAGCTGAAATGTATCTAACAAGACTACAAGAAGAATTTGATGAAAAAATGTTAGATAAATTAGGAGACAAATATCTGCCTGGAAACAATGATCCAGATACAATTAATTCATAGAGATAAGGATAAAAAATATGTCCCAAAGACCTTTTAGAAAATTTAATCAGAAGAGAAAGCCACTCACCACAGAACAAAAAGTTGAAAAATTTGTTTTGAGAAATTCTGATAACGGATATTTTACAAAAATTTCAACAATTTCTAAGAAATTTGAAATTTCCGAAGACAGAACATGGGATGTTATCGGAGAGTTACTTACAGATGGAAAAATTGAATCCATTCATGATGAGTTCTCAGGAGAAATGAAGTTATGTCAAACTGGTAAGACATATGTCATTTTAAATTCAGAACAAAAAAGAAAAAGAGTATCAAGAAAAAAATTTCATAAAAAATCAAAACCAAAAAAATCTGATGATGACATCATGCCCTCACAATGTCATCCAGTAATCAAGCCAAAAGAGGATTAAATTGAAACAATGTAAATTATGTGGCACCCCATTAGGTAAAGAACCAACTAGTGAAGAGTTAGAAAAACATTGGAAGAAACATCATGATTGGCATTGGGAATCAAATAAAGACAAGACCCCTGAAGATGCAATTTTGAAAAAGCGATAGACGTCTTGGAATAGTAGTCGTTTATAGCATGCCTAGACTACTACACGAAGGCGTCAGTATTAATTCAGGCTCGAATTATAAAAGAAAGATCAACCAAAGTACAAACAAATGTTTGATTTTAGTAAGAAAATAAAATTAATTTTAAGAATTTTTAACAGGTCATTTATCAATAATAAATTCCAAAATTAAGCATGAAGGTGATTGACCATACGAGATGATTTTGCAGAATACACAAAATGTGTTTCATGTCATCAAGCACTGCTTCATTGTGACTGCAACTGTCCATTTTGTGGAAAACGAGAAGAATGTGATTGTGAAACTATGCCTATCGTTATCCCATAATTATCCTTCAGGCTCGATGAAAAATTATTTTTCATGTAAAAGATGACAAAAAATTTACTTTGTTTCAATAATACTCATTTTTTCAAAAGAGCCAATGTCAACAATTGAAGCATATGATATCAAAGCCAGAAAAAAGGTATCAATGAAAAACCCACAACCATATTTGATGAAAAATGGAACATGGGCACTAAAAGGAACTAGTGCAGAAACAGGAATAAAATTATTCAAAATTGTAGGCAAAACTAAACCTGAAATAAAAAATTCCCGTTTCTCAGCATTCATGAATATATTTACAAGTAGACAGTGTGAATGTGAAAAAATTTGCTAGTTCAAATTTTTTTATTTTAAAATTAAGACATAGTGGCGATCATCTAAGTAATTGCTAAAGGACATTCAAGAATTAAATTTGAATTAATTTTAGAAAAAACATGTCTTTTGAGATTGAGTGGAAAAGAAATTTTTATGGAATTTCCTGGGCATACGAGAAAGACAGATTGGTAATTTCAACTGTATTTGAAGATAAAAGAGAAGCAATGATAGTTGCTAAAGAAGTTGAAGATTGGAGTGACAAGTTCACCAGATTAACAATTATTGAAAAAGAAAACGATGAATTTGCAATTTGCTGTTATCAAGACCCCCAAATTTCTAAAAAAGAAAGCCATATTGGCCTGTTTAGAACAGGTATGAGACAAAGTGGGGGATATGAACAAGCCAAGCCAATGGTTGAAGAAAAATCACCATTATTACAAATTGCATATGCAGCAGATGTCAGAGACATGAATACATATGAACAAATCTCAAGACTAGTTCCAATGCGCAAGTGTAGAATTATTTCTGAAAAAGATTTGAAAAAGCAAGAGTACTTTTACGAAAAAACTGCAAACGTGGAAAATAAACAAAAATGATGAGATTCAAATCAGAAATTTGAATCAAACATCATCTATGGTCGGTATCATCTAAAGGAAAAATCGAATTTAAAGAATCACTACTGATTTGTTAGTAGAATTAATACTGATAAATCGTTCATTCGCGTTAAATAGAAATTTCTCCAACATCCAATATGCAAGAAAACAATCACCAAACATCATGGGAAGATGCAATAGGAATTTCATGGTTGATATCTGATGAATGATTTAAAAAAACAAGAGTTCACATGCAGTCCAAAGTGTTGGTGTCATCTTAAAACAAAAAACAACACAAAGGAAATTTAATTTTAGATAGATTCATTAGAATGAATTAATAATTTTGAATATGCATTGTGATGACAAACGAATGATGTTTGTTTTAAAACAAGAAATTGAAAAAACTTGGAACTTATTAAAAGAGAGTGATTTCAGTGATCAAAAATCAATCACAGAATTAAATGAATTAATCAAAGAATATTTTGAATACAAAAAGATGGAGTCTGTCTAATTATCAAAAGTGTCGTCTGATGAAGGTTTTCCAAAGATTCTATCAATCCATTTGAAAAAAGGGCATTTTCCATCATACATGCCACTAATACGTTAATTATCCTTAAAAATAATTCTGTGTTCAAGAAAAATTTTTTAGTAAAAATATTAACTTTGAAGAGATGTCAGGCATAGAGCATACAAAGGAATGCAAATACAGAATGGCCAATGATATGCCACACACTAACTGTTATTGTAAATGTCACAAAATTATCATGGCTGAATCATCAAAGTTAGAATCAAGAACTTTTTGAAGAATTAAAATTATCAATTATTTCAGTAATATTTGAAAGAATTGTTTTTTTGATATCCTCTTTTTTCATTCCAGATGTAGACATTAACTTCATTTGATCCATCAAGGCAAAGTGGACTCTTCCTTGCAGATAATCTACAATTCCATATCCATTTTTAGGGAATTCTGTAACAAATAGATCATGCTCTGATAAGTCTTTAGAACTATCACTCATGTTTCAAATAAGCTAAAAACTAGTTATAAAATTTCTAAATTTTGTTATTTGATGGACTTTCATAGCCTATAGATCTCATAGCAGCACATGGTTTGTTTCCCTTAGTCCAGCATTTACAAGAGCAAGAAACGGCCAATCCAGTTTCTAAATCTTTAACAACTTTATGGAAATAACCTTCTCTTACTTTAGATTCAACATCAACTGTTTCAAATCTTTCTGAGGTCATAATCAGTCTAAAATGATTTTGGACTTAAGGTTATCCTCCATACCAAATATTCATTAAACAAATGAATACAGATTTTTCATGACAGAATTCGTTCACAAAACTTACGATAAGATCTATGTTCGTGATATGATCAAATTGGATTTGGATGATCTGATCAGCATGATGTCATCACTAGAATCTGCTAATGCCTATTGGGTAGATGGTGTTTTGTTTGCAAGTTTTGCCATGACAGAATCTGAAGAATTGGCAAAAAAAGAGATGCAAAATGAGATGTATTTGGATAAAATAATTTTTGCAATATATGACAACTATTCAATAACTGTCAAATCATCTACGAATCTTGAAATTGGTGTACTAAACATGAGTAAAAGCAAGTTATACAGAGAACTAATCTCATGGTTAAAAAAACAAGAAATCTGGTCTGAATAAATTCAAGAACGTATTCACTTACATAAGGTAATTTTTAGTCAAACGATATGATATCATTTGAAAATAGAGTACTCTATGAATACAAGATAAAGACATCAAAGATAGATACGCTTGTAAAATCAATAACGACACACAGGGATCCTAAAAGTCAAGAGTGCATAGATGCTTCAAAATTCTTAGATGTGCTGATTTCAGAGATTGATCAATTTTACAAATCAAATGATGATATTTTATCCAATAATGGAAAAAGACCACACCCTAGATCAGGTTTACCAGAAGTAAAAAAATGGAATGAGAATGTGGAAAAATTTTTTGAAAAGAATCCAAGACGTAGACCAAGATCCAAATAATTGAAATACTAAAAAATCAAAATTAGATTAGAAATGGAAACCCCAAATGAAATTAATTCTGTTTATTGGGATGAGAAAACAAAATCATGGCAGTACAAAATTGTCAAAGTAGAAGAATATCACGGATTTACAGAATGTCAGCATTGTAGAAGACCAATGTCACATAACATAAAATCAGATGGGGAATTCAAAGTTGTTTATGTCAAATGTGCATGTTCTAGAAGTTAGTTTAGGATAAATTATTGATATAATATTTCTCAATTCTTTCATTCATTGGTTCAACATAATCATCACATGTTTTGATAAATTCCTGGCGTGTATTTTTTTCACTGCTGACTAGAATTACTACTTGGTTAATTTTTTGCCCAGTTACTTCTTCAAACATTTGCGCATAGCAAGTTGTTTGTAAATAGTATTCGTACATGTACTCATCAACCTGAGGTTTTCTCTTAGTTTTGTAATCAATTATAGAGAGTTCTCCATTGTATTTTGCAATCAAATCACTAGTTCCTGCAACTTTTAATTTATCAGAATACATTCTTTGTTCAATACAAACCACTTCTGAAATATTTTCTAAATATGGCTTTAGATTATGAAAATGTGCAATTGGCAATAAATCAAATTCTTCAATAGCCAAAGAATTGCTAAGGTAATCATCGATAATTTGATGGGATTGTGTGCCTATATCTTGTGCCTGAGCAGTGATATATTCATGAGCCGGCTCATTCTCTTTCCAAGAAGCAAGACTGTTCTTTTTCTCATCTGATGCAGTTGCTGAAAGTATAGTGTTTACAGATGGGTAAACATTATCAAATTTTGTTTTATACCAATGGCCATCTTCTCGATCTAGCAATGTGGGTTCACGAGTTTTTAACATTTGAGAAAAATTTACCATGTGCAATCTGAATTTCATTGTAATTTAATGGTTAAAAAATTATTTTAGCATATTTTGAAATTTATCAAACTCGGATTTAGTTTTAACAAATTGATCAGTATTAATTTTTAAGGAAAATAATTGATCCATTTCAGAATTTATGATGCAGATAATGTCATTAAATATTAAAGTGTCAATTAATTGCTCATTTGGATAAACAGTATATTCAAAAGATTTGTCTTCAGAAGAGATTATTAATTTGAATCCAATTAACAATCCAATTTCTTCATCTTTGTTTAGAAATCCGACAAGTTTTGCTTTTACATGTGGGTTATCCAATAGAGATTCAAAATCTGACAATTTAGAATTGGGGTCAATAATACATGAAACTGGATTTTTCTGGATATGTAATACCATAGATTTGTGTGTAGGAACAAACTCTTCTGGATTTGGCATTTTATCTAATGGCACAAACATGATTTGATTAGGTCGGATAAAAAATTATTAGAAAAAAAAGAAAAAATTAGGAGTTACTGTAATGAATAATGAACATCACAAAAGAGAACCGTTCCATGTGGCAAAGTTTTGGCAGTAATACGATGACCATCTTGTAGTCCTTTTCCACAAACATAACATTCTACTAGAGAAACTGACGATTGTGTAGTTTTTTGATTTGAAACTTGATGCATCTTGTGTAAGATTGCATGTTTTACCTCCTGCATGATACCATGTATAAGATCAAATATGATATAAAGGTACCGTACTATACGGTAACCTGTCTAGGCATAAAATATCAACAAATTCAGACAAAAAATTAGTTCCAGAGTAATTCTAATCAGTTTAAATAATAAACCAAATTAATTTCGTCTATGGGTGGACATCTTTGGAAACTCTCAACCGAATGTAATACCCCTAGAGTTAACTGAAAACCAATTTCAAATTTATAACAAAATTTCTAGAAATTATGAGCACTCTTTTCTCTTTGAATCATTAACTGGTCCCGAAGTTTTGGCTGAGACATCAGTGATGGGATTTGATCCTAAAAAAATCATCAAAGGGTATTCAGATAGAATAGAAATCATTTCAAAAGACAAAACAGAAACAATCCAAACAGATGATCCATTCTCTGAAATTAAAAAATTGTTAAAGAAATCAGGTGATCAAAGTTATCGATATCTTGGAGGAGCAGTAGGAGTTGTTAATTATGATGCAATCAGATTAGTAGAAAATATTCCTGATTCAAATTCTTCAATTCAACCACTAATGGAATTTGGAATATATGATGATGGAATACTGTATGATAATGTACACAAAAAATTATTTTATTTTTATTATGATGAGAATCGATTTGAACAATTCAAAATATCTGAAGATGAATTTAGTGATTATAAAGCAACAGAGGCCATCCCAAATTCAGATAATGAAGAATTTGCAGAAATGGTAAACAAGGCAAAAAAATACATTCATGATGGAGATATATTCCAAGTAGTACTCTCAAGAAAATTTGCTTTTGAATCATCAGGAGACGATTTGACATTATACAAAACTTTGAGAAAACTAAATCCTTCACCATACATGTATCATTTGAAACAAAACCAAAAAACTATCATAGGTGCATCTCCAGAAATGCTAGTTCGTATAACAAATGATAAAGTGGAAACATTCCCAATTGCAGGAACAAGAAAAATCACTGATGATGAAGAGAAGAACAAAAGATTTGCCGAAGAGTTACTTAATGACGAAAAAGAGTTAGCAGAGCATACAATGTTAGTAGATTTAGGAAGAAATGATATTGGAAGAGTATGCAAATTTGGTACAGTCCACCCTGAATCCTTAATGCAAATCAAGCGATTTAGTCATGTTCAGCATATTGTTACTCACGTAGTAGGCAATTTAGCCTCAAAAAATGACATGTTTGATGCCTTTAAGGCAGTTTTTCCTGCAGGTACTGTTTCAGGCGCACCAAAAGTAAGAGCCATGGAAATAATTGATGAATTAGAAAACGAAGCAAGAGGACCATATGCTGGAGCCGTTGGATATTTTTCATACAATGGATGCTGTGATTTTGCAATTGCCATAAGAAGTATTTTCATTGAAGATGGTAAGGGATTTGTTCAATCAGGAGCAGGAATTGTTTCAGATTCAATTGCAGAAAATGAATTCAAAGAAACAGAACACAAAGCAGGGGCAATGCTTCAAGCATTAAAGGAGGCATCAAATTGAAATTTTTAATCATTGATAATTACGATTCATTTGTTTTCAATATCGCTCAATATTTGGGGGAAATTGATGTGGATTCAGATGTAATACGAAATGACAAAATTACATTAGATGAAATCAAAAAATCAAATTACGATGCAATTATAATTTCTCCAGGTCCTGGAACGCCTGAAGATAAAAAATACTTTGGAGTTTGTAGTGATGTAATCAAAGACATGGGAAAAGAAACACCAATTCTTGGAGTTTGCTTAGGACATCAAGGTATCATTCATGCATTTGGAGGTAAAGTGACAAATGCAGGATGTGTTAGACATGGGAAAACAAGCCCAGTAAACCATGAAAATTCTGAATTATTCAAAGATGTAAAGAATCCATTTAGAGCAACTAGATATCATAGCTTAGTAGGTGACAAAACAATAATCCCAGACATTCTAGAAGTTACAGCAACTGCAGCAGATGATGGAGAAATAATGGCAATAAGACATAAAGAATTTCTAATTGAAGGAGTTCAATTTCATCCAGAATCAATTATGACTGAAGATGGAAAAAAGATTTTAGAGAATTTTGTAAATCAGGTGAAAAGTAAATGATTGCAGAAATAATTTCAAAGTTACAAAATAAAACAGATCTTACATACGATGAGATTAACAATGCCATGACAGACATTCTTTCTGGAAATACAACCCTAGAAGAAAATATGGAGTTTTTGTCAAATCTTACTGAAAAAGGAGAAACAGATGACGAGTTACTCGGTATGCTTGATAAAATGCAGGAATTATCACTAAAAATTGAGCCTAAAACAGACGGAACCATCATTGACATGTGTGGAACAGGAGGAGACAAACTTCAGACATTCAATATCTCAACTACAGCATCATTTGTGGTAGCTGCTGCAGGAGGTAAAGTTGCAAAACATGGAAATCGTTCTAGTTCAGGGGTTTCAGGTAGTGCAGATATTTTCGAATATTTTGGATATGACTTAAATCAAGAACCAGTAAAAATTGCCGAAACTCTAGAAAAACACAATATTTGCTTCATGTTTGCACAGAAATTCCATCCAGCTATGAAACATGTTGGACCAGCAAGAAAGCAATTAGGAAAAAGAACAGCATTCAATCTTTTAGGACCACTGTCAAATCCTGCAAATGTAAAAAACCAACTAGTCGGAGTTTTTTCAATTGAGTATCTTGATAGGCTTCCTGCCATACTAAAAAGAAAAGGAGCTGAAAATATCATGACAGTTCGTTCTGATGATGGAATGGATGAATTTTCAACTAGTTCAACTAATAGAGTATGCATTCTAAGAGATGATAAAGTCCTGATGAACGCAATTGAACCAGAAGTAGTTGGATTGCACAAATCTAATCTCAAAGATATTCAAATTAAAACAAAAGAAGACGCAATTGGTTCATTTGTTGGAGTATTAAACAACACAGCAAATAAAGCAATGATTGAAACATGTGCATTAAATGCAGCAGGGGGATTGATTGTATCTAACAAGACTACAAACTTTGAAGAAGCAGTTGAAATGGCATTAAATACAATTGATAGTGGAGCAGCATTCAAATTGTTAGAGAATTTTGTTCAAGATACAGGAGACATTTCAAAATTAAAGGAGATTGCATAATGGCTGAAAATATTTTAAAAAAATTAGTTAACAACTCTCAAACAGCAATAGATGATGGAACATATGATGTAGATGTTAATCTTGAAAAGTCTAGTAAAGACTTTGTTCAAATTATCAATTCAAATCCCCATCCAACTCTGTTAACTGAAATCAAATTTTCATCACCATCATTAGGGAAAATCAGGACAATTTCCGACCCGGCAAGCGTAGCAAAACAGATGATTTCTGGAGGCTCAAAAGCTCTCTCAATTCTAACCCAACCACATTTGTTCAACGGATCACCAGAATATTTTATCAAAGTTAGAGGGGCAGTTGATGTTCCACTATTAATGAAAGACATCATGATTGATAAAATCCAAATTGATGCTGCTGAAAAAATAGGTGCAGATTACATGTTGCTAATTCAATCATTATTTGATAATGGATTTCTAGATGAAATTGACGAGTTTATAGACTATGGACACAAAAAAGGATTAAAGATATTACTTGAAGTTCATACTGAAAATGAATTCAAAAATGCATTAGAAACAAATGCAGATCTAATTGGAATCAATAACAGGAACTTGGATACTTTGGAGATTGATCTTAAAACTACTGAAAAAGTTCTTGAAAATTTTGATGGTTCTCGTCCAATCTTATCTGAAAGTGGAATTGAAACACCAGAAGACATACAGTATTTGAAAAAATGTGGTGCCAAAGCATTCTTGATAGGATCAAGCATTATGAAAAGTGACAACATTGAAGAACAAGTAAGGAGATTGGTGAAAGCATATTGAAATATCCTAAAAATGGTAAATTTGGAGAATTTGGAGGAAAATTTATTCCAGAAACACTTGTTCCAGCTGTTGAGGAATTAGAAGAAAATTATTTGAAATTCAAAAACAATAAAGAATTCAAAAAAGAATTAGACTATTATCTCAAAGTTTATGCTGGAAGACCCACTCCATTATACTATGCAAAAAATCTCTCAGAAAAATTAGGTGGTGCAAGAATCTATCTAAAAAGAGAAGATTTGCTTCATGGAGGAGCACATAAAATCAACAATACGTTAGGTCAGGCCCTTTTAGCAAAAAAAATGAAAAAGAAGAGAATCATTGCTGAAACAGGAGCTGGACAACATGGAGTAGCAACAGCAATGGCATGTGCTGCACTTGGAATGAAGGCCGAAGTATACATGGGATACAAAGACACCATTCGTCAAAAACTCAATGTGTTTAGAATGAATTTACTTGGTTCACAAGTACATCCGGTAAAATCAGGCTCAAAAACCCTCAAAGATGCAATTAACGAGGCAATAAGGGATTGGATTACCAATGTTGAAACAACATACTATCTTCTAGGTTCAGCTGTTGGACCTCATCCATATCCTGTTATGGTTAGAGATTTTCAAAGTGTTATTGGAAATGAAATAAAATCACAAATGAAAAAAATTAACAGAACTCCAGATAATGTTATTGCTTGTGTTGGAGGAGGTTCAAATGCAATCGGAACATTTTATCCACTAGTAGATACTAATGCAGAAATCATCGGAGTAGAAGCTGCTGGACATGGAATAAAATCAAATAAACATTCTGCAACATTATCTGCAGGAAGTAAAGGAGTTCTTCATGGAATGATGACATATTTGTTACAAGATGATGAAGGTCAAATTACTGAGACACATAGTATTTCAGCAGGATTAGATTATCCAGGTGTAGGACCTGAACATTCTTACTTTAAAGATACAAAACGTGTAAAATATCATGCAGCAACAGACACGGAAGTTATTGATGCATTTTTGATGTTAACTAGAACAGAAGGAATCATTCCAGCATTAGAATCAGCACATGCAATTGCAGAAGCTATCAAAGTTGCAAAGAAAGGAAAAAAATCAGAATCAATCGTTGTTACACTTTCTGGAAGAGGAGATAAAGACGTCGAAGAAGTGCAAAATTATTTGAATAAAAATGTCAAGGATTAAAGAAAAATTTACAGAGCTAAATGCAAGAAATCAAAAAGCTTTGATTTCCTATATCATGACAGGATATCCAAATGAAAAATCAACACTTGCAACTGTAAGAGGATTGGTTAAAGGAGGAGTAGATATTATTGAATTAGGATTTCCATTTTCAGATCCTCTAGCAGATGGTCCTGTAATCCAAAATGCAAGCACAATTTCACTTGAAAAAGGCACAAAAATTAGTAAATTCTTCAACATTGTCAAAAAAATCAGAAAAGAG
The DNA here is from genome assembly GCF_028278985.1 of Candidatus Nitrosopumilus sp. Lineage (GTDB taxonomy): Archaea > Thermoproteota > Nitrososphaeria > Nitrososphaerales > Nitrosopumilaceae > Nitrosopumilus. Next base: position 54,919 of record NZ_JANQTA010000002.1, read on the forward strand.
ACAGATATTCCGCTTGTATTGATGACATATACCAATATTCTATATCACAAAGGATTTTCAAAATTCATCACTGATGCAAAAAAAGCTGGTATTGACGGATTCATTCTACCTGACATGTCCATTGAAGAATCAAAAGAATATCTTAAAGCCACAAAAAATTATGCCGATACAATATTCTTAATCTCACCAAACACCAACAAAACAAGAATAGATAAAATTGCAAAAGCATCTTCGGGATTTTTGTATCTTGTTGCGGTGTTTGGAACAACCGGAGTAAAAACTGGAATTAAAAAATACACGTTAGATGCAATCAAAAAAGTCAAAAAACAAACTAAAGGGAAAATTCCAGTGGGGATTGGTTTTGGTGTTTCAACACCAGAAGATGTTAAAAAATACATCAAAGCAGGGGCAGATGCAGTGATTGTTGGTAGCGCATATTTGAAATTAATAGAAAAAACCCCAGAAAAACAATTAGAGTCAAAAATTTCATCATTTACAAAACAACTTAAAAAAGAAACAATACTCTAATCAACCCGTCTAAGAAAGGTGGTTGGGTATACAGACTGTATTACGGGGAACTCTATTTCCGCAATAACCACCATTTCTAGATGTTCTCAATAAAGTATAGTATATGAAAAATAAAAAAATGATGTTTAGGATTCCTAAAGTACGTTAAAAAATTTCAAAATAATTTTACATTTGTAAAGATCGTATTAGAAAATAGAGAGTCTAGAACGAATCAAAAATACACTTGAAATTAAGCCAACACTCAAAATTCCAACTGCAAGAAAACCAAATTCAGGGATCACATGAGTTCCCATGATTTTGATTTGTTTTGCATGTGGCTCAATTGGGATGATTAATTTCAAGCCTGAAGATGTTTCTTCAGTTTCAAAATCAGTCATGGTCCCATCAACCCATACTGCATTAGGGTTTTCAATTAGTTCTGAGGGTAAGACAAGAGTGATTTGATCATTTAGAGTATCTCCAGAAATAGTAAAGGTCACAGTACTTTCATCAGGATTGATGTGAACGGCACGTTGAAGATTAGTATCCAGAATGTACTTTACTTCAAAACCCAACCCATCTTCAGTATAACCTGAACCTACACCATCAATGGATTGAACACTACCTGAATCCTCGACAACATGCACGATTCCAAACATGTATGGATGAATAATACAGTAATAGTAGAAATCCCCAAGTTCATCAAATTTTTGAGTGAATGATTTTCCAGCAGTAAAGAAACCACTATCAATAACTCCATCCTCAACAAACTCACCAGATTTGTAACTTTCTTCAGTTACAGTAGTTACAGTATGAAATGCAGTGTCTGCATTATGCCATTCCACAGTGTCACCAGGATGTACAGTAATTATTCCCGTTGTCACACCTGTGGATTTTTCTGACCAGAAGAACGGAGCACCAGGGTCTGATGCACCAGAAGGAATGATAATTTCATACTTTTCAGCAAATGCAACACCATCAAAGACAAATGCAAGTGAGAATAAAATTGCCAGACCCAACAAAAATGAGCGCATAATCTAATTGAGCATCACCTCTATTTCAATCTCATGATCGACAAAACATACAAAAACCAGACATTCGTTTCATTAATGTGCAGACGAAGTTTATTTTTGTCACAGGCGGTGTTATGTCTGGCCTTGGAAAGGGTGTTACAACTTCATCGATTGCAAAATTATTACAATTAGCAGATCAAAAAGTTTCTTGTATCAAAATAGATCCGTATCTAAATTATGATGCAGGAACAATGAATCCAGTTGCTCATGGTGAAGTCTTTGTTACTGAAGACGGAGGCGAATGTGATATGGATATTGGAAATTATGAAAGATTTCTGAATCAAAATATTGCTAAAAGTCACAACATTACAACTGCACAAGTATATTCTTCAGTTATTGATGCTGAAAGAAAGGGCGAATACCTGGGTGCATGTGTGCAAATAATTCCTCATGTCACAGATGAAATTAAAAACAGAATCAGAAGTATTGCAGAAAATGAAGAATTAGATTTTCTGATTGTAGAGTGTGGTGGAACTGTAGGAGATATTGAATCACTTCCATTTTTAGAAGCATTGAGGCAGATGAGAGTAGAAGAAGGACCAGAAGGAGTGATTTTTGTTCATGTTACATTGGCACCGTCACTTGATGTTGTAGGGGAACAAAAAACCAAACCAACACAACATAGTGTTCAAGAATTACGAAGAATTGGTATTCAACCTGATTTTCTTGCAGTTAGATGTACTTTACCTTTAGAAGAAAAAACAAAAAAGAAGATTGCCATGTTCACAAATGTCACTACAAAGGATGTTCTTTCATGTCATGATGCAAAATCAATTTTCGAAGTTCCACAGATTCTATATGATCAGGGAATTATGGATGCGATATTTACCAAATTCAACAAAGTAGGAATGGTCAATGCCTCAGCAAATTGGGACAAATGGAATAAAATTGCTGAAAACATGGTAAACCACGAAGACCAAAAAGTCAAGATTGCAATGGTTGGAAAATATGTGACATTGGCTGATAGTTATGTCAGTGTAAATCATGCTTTAAAGCACGCAGGAGCACAAATTGGAAAGTCAGTTGATATTGATTGGATAGATTCAGAATCCATTTCTGATTATAGTGTTCTCTCAAAATATGATGGAATTCTTGTTCCTGGAGGTTTTGGTACAAGAGGCTCAGAAGGAATCATTCAAACTGCTAATTTTGCCAGAGAAAACAACATACCTTATCTTGGCATATGTTTTGGATTTCAACTAGCAGCTGTAGCATTTGGAAGAAGTGTCTTAAAATTAGAAGACGCAAACTCTACTGAAATTAATGCCGACACTAAAGCACCAATTGTAGATTTACTACCCGAACAAAAAGATGTTTCAGATATGGGCGGATCATTAAGGTTGGGAGCTAACGACATACAGATTAAAGAAAACTCTAATGCACAAAAAATCTACAATTCAAATTCAATTAGTAAACGTCACAGACACAGATATGAAATCAACAAAGAATTCATTCCAGAATTTGAAAAGAATGGTTTGATATTTTCTGCAGAAAGTGACAATGGAAAAAGAATGGAGATGTTAGAAATTCCAGAACACAAATTCTATTTGGGAGTTCAATTCCATCCAGAATTCAACAGTAGACCAGGATTTCCAGAAGAATCATTTGCTGCGTTTGTTAAAGCAGCCTCTGAGTAAAATCCCAAGATTGGGAAATTTCAAAATAGCGTAAATAGCTTACAAAAACAGCTAATGTAATCAGATGACAGTATGCAAAGAGTGTGGGAAGGAGTTCACTTTAGGAGTAAAAGATTGCTGCTCTGAAGAATGTTTTAAGAAAAATATCAAGGAAAGATCAATCAAAGCAACAAGAGAAGACAAGTCACATACTACTAATTTTTCAAAAACAGAATAGTTACTCTAGTTTGGAAATTTCATAAATTTTTTGTCGAGCATCACGAATAGACACTTTCTTTTTGACATATCCTTTTTTTAATAAATGGCTAAGAGCCAATCTTACTGTTCTGTCAGGCAATAGAGTTTTGTTTGCAAGATCTTTTTGTGTTAATGCACCCTCATATTCCAGAGTTTTCAGTAAAAGTTTTGAGCTTGGAGGCATGCTAAGTAATTCTTCAGCAAGATGAACTTTTTTGGCTAATGCAGAGATTGCAGTAGAGTCTTTTTTTAATCGAATAATTTTTGCAGGAGGTAAAAATTGGGTACACTCAACGGTTTTGTTTACCTTGTATCTATCCAAGCCATCAAGAACTACTTCACAATGCAATCGAGCAGATATATCATCAATTTCAATAGAACTCTCATTTGAGACAATAATAGGACGTCTTGTCACATCTAGAGAGTTTACAGATATAATTTCAAAAACTGCAGAATCTTGAAAGAGTACAGGTCCACCAGCAGACATAGAGTATGCAGAAGAACCAATAGGAGTAGAAACAATAACTCCATCACTGTTATCGTGCCAAACTTCTTCGCCATTAACACGTAAAGTATGTTCCATCAACATGGCACTCTTTGATGAAAAAACTGCAACGTCATTCAATACAGGATAAACATTCTTGCCATCAATTTTAACTCCCAATCGAGGAACTTCTTCTATAGTGAAATTTTGTTTTTTGAGAATATTAACAAAAGACGAGAATTCTCTTAATTCAATTTGTGCCAAGAAGCCACTGGCTTCTCCTTCATTAATTCCTAAAACAGGTGATGTAGAATCAAATGTTCTGTGAAAATAATTTCTAACACCCTTATCTCCACCCAAGACAATGATACAGTCTGCTTGTTTACTCTTTGATTTAGTAATTGTAAATGATTTGATGTCATTTTCATCAAGAATTTTTTTAATTGTTTTTGCTGCGTTATCTGCAGTACCTGAACCATAGATTCCTATTTGCATAGTTGAAACAAACTCTCAGTACAATAAAAGAATACTCTCTATAAATCACGAAATTTTACAAGATTGTAAAAGTAAGAAGCATTAGTTTGAACGGTACTTTTTCTAGGAATTTTTTGCAAACCTACATTCTTAGAGTCTAAAGCAGCCTGAGCAGCACCTCCTGCAAAACATAATGCCCACAAGAAATCTTTTTCCTTTAACATAGTACAACAAAAAGTTGAACAGAAAATATCTCCGATGCCAGTTGTATCATGAATCTCTTTGTTTGGAAGAGTAATCGAATATACTTTGTCTTTTACAAGCAATGAAACATCTGTTTTGTTTGTAAGAAGAACATATTCAGCACCCTTTTTTTGTAATGCAACCATCATTTCATCATGTGAGCCGTTTACCATACAAGCAGCTTCTTCAGGATTAACTTTGATAGCATTAACATCAGTCAAATCAATGTCTTTGTTTTGAAGTGAAACATTTTTTTCAGAATCAATAGTTCGTAAAAATCCTTGAGGATCTACAAAAAGGAAATTTGAATCCTTTTTGATTTGTTTGAAAATATCATCAGATACTTCATGATATATTGGACTTACAAGATGACAGTCAGCATCATTACCTGCATATTCTATTGGAGCACATTCATTTTCAAGTTTTAGTGTACGATCTGCACCTGTAATGTTTATTGCAAATTTTGTAGTTTTTGTCTCTGATTCACAGTTATCAAAATTAATCTTATTTTCAGAAAGATATTGTTTAGGAAAATCAGGGCCAAATTTTGAATACAAGTCAACATCAAATTTGAATTGCTTTGCAGTAATCCCACAATAACATGCAGCACCACCAATTTGCTCATAATTAGAATCACCTATTGTAATAGTATCAATTGCACAATGTGAGAAAACAGATAATTTCATTTTTCTTAACTCGAGATATTACAGATTTAGTTTTTTGCATTATTTTTGTTTGCACAATCATGGCAGAGAATCACTCCTTTTTCAATAACTAATTCAACTCCAGAACTATGACAGGAATGACACAAACCCTTCAATACTATCAATAGAAAATACTCGATCTATGATTAAAAGATAAAGTGATTTTATGCCCAATTTAGGCTCAAAATTGATTTTTTTGGGTAATTAACCGCAAGAATATAGATCAAGAAAAGCCTACTTAGAGATTAAATTCAATTCAGAATCATAATACGTAGAAAAATTTATTCAACAACAGGCTAGATGAAGATAGTCTATTATTTGCCCTTTTTCATGGCCTCAAATTCTTTTTCCAGTCGTATAACTTTCTCTAAAACACTGTTTACATTTTTTGTCATTTCGTGAAGTTGATTATCTTGTTGTTGTTTCAAATGAATTGTAGATTGACTTAGTGCCAAAATCATTCTCAACATAGGAAATCCAATTTTATCCAAATCACTTGTTGCAAGATCGCCCAATCCTTCAAGATATGTTTGTAATTTTTCAAAATGTTTATGTTGATTTTCCGTATCTTCAAAGGCCAGTTTTAGCATACCCACAGTTTTCTTTGCAATTTCTTCGGGATTAACCATAGTAATATAGAAAAATCCTACTAGTTAATTTTACCTGATATTACAATGCTTGATTTGTGTTGGTAATTTCTCTGTTTATGCATGATGAATTATCGAGAGAGCTTGGAAAAATAATCCAAGAATGACTAAAGGAATTCCAACATATTCAATTTTTTTGAAATATTTGGATCTCATTTTGGGGATCATTGCCAGATTTTCATCTTTTAATCCTTCAATGTATTCTTTTGTTAGAATAGAATTTATCTTAAGTTCTTCTTGACTTGCTCTGATTTTTTCCATATTTACAAATATTTTTTCTATTCTTTTCTCCTTTTCAGTATCTAATCCTTTGTTTTTAACATACCATTCTCGAAATCCAGACAAAAGTATCACAAAACCAATAATCTCCAATCCAATTCCAATTAAATTAAAAATATTTTCAATATTTGCTAAATCATGCACATTCAAGATATGAATTGTGTAATATATCATTTATTCAATTATTGCAATTACGATTTGCTAGGTTTGTTAAAATCGATATTTGACCTTTCAATCATTTTGATAATCCCGTCAGTTTCATTAATTTGTGTACGTTCAATTATTTCTCCCCCATAATATTCTGTTTTTCCGTCTTTAGTGAGTTTTAATCGAGTCACCATGCCTACAACAATTTTTTGAAATTGTTGGATAGTCCATTGTGGCTGTTCAATTACAACATGATTTCCATCCAACATTTGAATTTCAAAATGCATCATACAGCATGTAAAAATTTTGGAGTATAAAAATAGACTAATCTTTTGGACTTCCTTTGACGTATTTTAGAATTGCAATACCACTTGCAACCAACGATCCTACTATGAATACAATTGCACCAATTGTTGTAAGAGCAGAATCAAAAGAAATTCCAAAATAAACAGGCTCATATTTTAATTCACATTCAAGCAATACAGGTTTCACATCATTCAAAATTTCTTTTGCCTTTACAGAATTGTTGTTTAATTCAAATTCTTTTTTAGCTGTGAAGATTTTATTTTTAATTTCTTTATCACGGTCTCCAAGATCACATGTATTAGCTGTTTCATCATATGTCTCAATTGTTTGATACAAATTTTCTGATGGAAAAATAGCCGTCCCATAAAGAACCACTCCGGAACCTAAAACAATTGAACTGGTTAGCAGAATGACAGTTGTTAACACAGTAGAAACCATGGATACATTTGAAAACGGTGTAGAAATAAGAGTTTGCATACTTGATCAAAAGATAAAAATGATGAGATATGAATTTAATACAAAATATGATGTTTTGAATTCGAATTATTTTAATAAACATTGAAGAATAGTCTTGTGTGAAGCTAAAATTTAATGAAGAGCATAAATCGATTAAATCATTTGAAGATATTGAAATATCGGATTTTTCCATACTTACAGGAAAAAATGGTTCAGGCAAAACACAATTACTTGAAGCCATTATGGACGGAAAAGTAATAGTGGAAGGAATTGATTCAGATAAAATAAAATATTTTAACGCTGCAACTTTTCAAATTCCCAAAGAAAGTCAAATATCTAATGAATCTATCAAAAGAGAAAAACTATCCATGTGGACTTCATTCATTACTACTCCTGCAAATCGATTATCCCCCAGAGACACCTTAATACGAGCAAAAAATGCATCGTTTGGAGAAAATACACAAAGAATTGAAGATTTGTCAAAAGAAAAAAACAAACCCATACTGTTATTGGAATTAGAAGATGTTGAAAATAATCAAGAGTTATTCAATAATTTAGTACAATACGAACGTGAGATTGAATCGATAAAAAATCAAAATCACTTTGATCATCGAATAATAGAATTAGCATTTAACCTCAATAGTTTTGTTGATGAGATTACACAAGAAGAATTCATGGAAAAAATTAATGCTCATTCATCTGAACATCATTTTTTTGCACAGGAGATAAGCAAAATATTTGTTAATTTCAATAATTTATGTAGTATAGAATATGCAAAATTAATCAAAGAAAATGAAGGGCACCAAATTATTCCAAAAGAATTCAAAGACGTTGCAGTAAAAAACGTCTTAAAAAAATATGCTGATACTTATCCTTGGGATTATCTTAACAATCTGTTTGAATCATTTGAAGATTTTAAGTATAAGATATCCAAACCAAATGAATTTGAACTAGAGGATTTAGATGATACACAAAGTAAACAATTTACAGCAATATTACACAATGCAGAAGATGATCTGAACATCAATTTTGATGAATTATCATCAGGTGAAAAAACACTATTGGCTATGGCACTCATGATGTTTAACACAGTTCTTACAAAACATTTTCCAAAATTGGTGTTGTTGGATGAGATAGATTCAGCGCTACACCCATCAATGACTCAAGATCTACTGTTTACTTTACAAAACATATTCAAAAATCATGGAATTAAAGTAATACTAGTAACTCACTCCCCTTCAACTGTGGCGTTTGCAGAAGAAGAATCTGTTTGTATTGTGGACAGTACATCCGAGAATCTAATAGAAAAATCAGAACGCCAAGAGGCATTAAAGATACTAACGCAAGGATTCATGATACTTGAAGATAGCAATATCATTTTTGATGCAATTAACAGATATGATCTCACTATATTTTCTGAAGGAAATAATGTAAAATACATAAAAACTGCAATGGAATTACAACATAACGAGCTTCTGCCAAAGGTACATGTTTGGGAAGGAATCGAAGGAAAAAGTAGTGTAGGACAGCTATCTATGCTATACGAATTGCTAAGTAATGTAGATTTACAGAAAAAAATTCTCATTGTATTTGATCCTGAAGCAGAGATAAAAGTAGAAACAAATGAAGAAAAAAAGATTTTTGTGACAAAATTGAAAAGTGCTGGAAACTCATACAAAGACAGAGGAATAGAAAGTGTACTTCCAGATTCTGCATTTGAAGGATGTTTAATTTCTGTTACTAATGAAGTAACAGGAAATGTAACAAAAAGCTTCAACGACATAAATAAAAAAACTCTTGGAGAAAAAGTAAATACTGAAAAAGATCCCACTGTTTTTGCAAACTTTAAACCATTGACTGATCAAATTGCAGAAATATTGCAGTAGGAATAAGAACAATGGCTGAAATTACACAGGAAATTTTGATGTTATTAGGAGTCATCATTAGTGCAGGAGGAATTTCAGGGGCAATTTTTTACAATGCTTTAAAGCTGAAACAAAACACAAAATCACAATACTATCAGATTCTGAAAGATATTGATGAACGACATCATCAAATTGAAGAGTATTATGATGATCCTCATAAACAACTAATGCATAGAGTGAATTTTGGTCAATTCATGAAACAATTAATTGATATGAAAATCATTCCAAAAAAATTTTTGATTCAAACATACAAATATGATTTTTCTGATGCATTGTGGATCCTGAATAGAATGGAAGAAAGGCACAGAAATGAACCCGATAGTATTGAATTTGTGAAATTTTGTGATGAAAATAACATTATAGAATCCGAACCAGATAAACAACTACAAGACATTATGTACAACATCAACAAAAATAATCAAAAATAGGTTCTGACCATATCAAGGAATAACTATCATTTCTTTGGAACCCATAAATTACATCATGAAAGTAATAGAATTTTCATAAATTGGTTCTACTTACTGCTAGAGGGATTTTATGATTGTTATAGATAATATGACAGTTATTTGATTATAACAAGAGTGTAGGAGGGATTAACCTCCAAGATTCATACACCCTGAGACTTGCAATAACAAGACCAGAAATCCTGAAATGCCTGTCAATGGATACCCGACCACATGTTTTTTATTTTGTTGTATGAGTTTCCACATAATTTGTAAAAAGTCAAATTAACTATATGAGATTTTTGGTAAAACAGTTTCTAAGGAAATACATTGATCAAAGAAATGAAAATGTTTCATTAATCTTTGATTGAATCCTTGATACTTTTCAGAATATCGTTTTTTGGTTTCTCTTCTTTCTCCTGATCAGATAATTCTTCTAGTGCAATTGCTGTAAGTTTTGTTTTTCTATCCTTATTCAAATCTAAAATACTGACTTCCTTTTCAGATTCTCTCAGCGTATTTGATAGTGGATTATCAGGAGATTCGGGTTCTTCGGGTTCAAAGACAATATCAAAATCAATGTAGGACCAATACTTCCTCCATGAACGAGGCAACTGTTCAATTATTTCCGGATCACAGGAGTAATTTAACAATCCATCTTCTCTAACAGGCATTCCTAATGGAAATTTGATGTGAATCATTATGCAGAGACAGTTGGTTCTAACCTTTCAACATAGGAATCTAGTTCATTTTCAGTTATCGAATATTTGGATTGACTCTTTAATGCACATTTTACACAATAAAATCCACGTACACAATTTTTGCTTATGGACAAGAACACATGAACATCTTTCCAAAAACTATTGGATAGTGGGATAGTACACACATCACAAATTGCTGAACCTCTGCATTTTGTTGTCAATCCTATAGGACCAGATTTTTTACTCATGTGAATCCCCTGATGAATAATTTTCATAAGGTGTGCTAGAGATACTATTCATACTACACGCCTCTCAACCAACCGATGACCGAACGAGCAACAAGGATAGCGTATATGCTAACCAACATTGTAACGAACCATTGATCAATCCCAAATAAGGCTAGCATCCAGAAGGGGTAGGTGCCGGTGATAAGTGCAATCAGTTCCCAAATAACATAGCTTTGGGCAGTAATTGCTGTTTCTACGCGGTCATAAAATGTCGAATTAGTCGTAAAGTTTGCAGTTACAATATTTGTCGTTCTTTCATTGAATTCGTCTATTTGCAGATACCCTACAATAGAAGATTTGATAGGCTCACCAGTCACAGGAGAAACAATGTCAATATGATATACATCAGCCACAGTATATTGAAAACCGATAAACATGAAGCCTAAAACATACATGAAAATCATAATGATGAGAGCTTTGTCTATTATTGCACCTTCAACCTCTTTTGAATTGATTGTTTGAGTTCTGGTTTTCCTTCAATGTAACCAAAGACAACCCATAAGAAAAATCCAAATCCTAATGAAAATACAAATGCTTCAGGACTTTCCATTGCAACACTAAACAAAATCATAACAATTCCAGCAAAAATAATTGAGATTTGCCAAAGTTTAGAAGGATTATTCAATTTTACCCTCCTTGATTTGTTGTGTTAGTTGTTCAAAGATTGAATGTCCAGTTAAATCAATTACTTCAATAGAGTATCCATTCCATTTTGATTCAGATATTTTTTCTGATAAAGCATAATAGAAAATGTCGAGTAACATTATTCCTTCATGTTGTTTTTTAATTGTATAATCATTAATCAATGAAGTTGTAGTAAACAAAAAACCATTACACCAATACAAACTAGGATCTGGAGTTACAGCTTCCATCTTTGTTAATTCGTCAACAGAAGTTTTCAAGAAATTTGTAATTACAATTTTTTTAATTTCCAATTTGGAGACTTTCATATCAACAATGTAAACCTAGTTGGTATTTTTAAGACGTTGAACGTAAATTAAAAAAAGAAAGAGAGATGAAGAAACAATAGAATATTTTTTCTCTCTTTCTTACTTGCACAGTAGATACAAAAATAATTTGAATAGTGAATTATTAAATTCTTTATTTGAAAATTATTCTAAAAACATCAAAAATAAAAATGTCCAAATGAAACGAAAAAGTGTGTTCTGTTTGTTCTATTTTCTCAGAACTCCTCTGAGAAATATGAAAAAACAAAATCAAAACTGAATAATAAAAAAGTCTTGGAAATAAATAGAACATAATATTCTCCTATTCTGGATAGTATACATACTACGAATATAGGTAATATTAGATAGTATAGATACTATAATCGCTGATATAATGTGTGTTTTGTACGATATTCATAATAGTTATAAACAACTATGTCACTATACATATAGTGACGTTGAAACATACCATAAACTTTGAAAACAAAGACATGAAGTCTTACTGTCAAAGTGGTAGCCAAGTTTCTGAGGAGGACATCACAAATAATTTGTTCTGTTCGGTACTTGGAGGTTTTGGATTCTGAGAGCTCCTGCAAATTATACTTTAAAGATTAAAACTTTACAAGATTTCAATAATGTTGTTCCAAGATTATTAAGAAGTAAGACTGTTGAAATCTTAGAAGAATTATTTACAGAGTTTGTAAATTCCCAACCTAAAAACAAATCATTTGATGATTTAATTAAATTATTTATAGAAAAAAATCTGAGAGGGTCCAAATCCTCTCAGACTATGCTAAAAGAAACGTCCAAGCCAACCAAGAAGGGAGGTTTCTGATACTGATCAATAGACAGTTGGTATTTTTAAGACGTTACGAGGGATTACAATGTTGTGAGTGCCATTGGAATCAAATGTATGCAAATAGAAAATTAAAGATCTTCAAAGATATGAATTCCTTTAGTAACCATCTTACTAAATCCCATACATTAACTGAAGAAAGAAAGAAGAAAATCAAAACTATAGCAAAAGCATATCTAAAATCTGATAAAAAGAAGTCTTTCATTGAATTATGTTATGAAAAGGGGGTAATTTTTTGAATAGAACACAGAGCAATCCATTAGGATTAATCAAGAAGGTTACTGAAAACCATGCAAATCATACAACATATCAAAAGACATGCAAAGAATGTGTCAATGGAAAATTAAAGAAAGAAAACAGTATGATTCCATGTCCTAAATGTGGACTCTATACTCTCCATGAAACTACATCAAAGATAAGCAGAGATTTAGAAGTTTACATTTACTGCTCTGCTTGTCACTTACACCTAGGGAGGACCGACAATTGGTAGCAATCACTAACTGTAAAGAATGCCTATCTGGGAGGTATGAGAATTGTAAAAATCCTAAGAATTGTCCATTGGGTAAAGAATACAATTCAAAGAACAGCCCTATTGAATCCAAACTAGTAGATACAACTGGAAAGAAAACATTCTACCTATCAAAATTCTGTCCTTGGGAAGAAATAGACATGTCTTTAGAGGAATTCAAAGAAGAGTGTGAAAGTTTAGATCCTTTCATTGGTGGACTACGAATAACTGAGTTTCTTGCTGTTAACAGACAAGTAATTGATAAAAAGAAAATTGCAAAGGAAATCAAATCATGGTCTGACTTCAAAGGCTATGAATTTGAAATAAAAGACATTGAGAAAATTATCAATGCTGTTTGGGAGGATAATGATAGTTTCAATGCAATAAAGGAAACTGCATTCAAGATGGGATTAGAAAAGAAAGAGATTCTTTTGGAACGAGATCAATTCATCGAAGTTTCTGAATGGATTAAAGGAAGATACCACATTAAACGTGTGGAATTAACTGGAGAGTTATTATTCTTCAATGATCAGTATTATGACAATGATGCTGAACAGTTAATCAGAAGAACTGCAAGAAAGTGTATTTCTAAATCAAAGAACGTTGACATGAATGAAGTTGTAAATTACATTAAGGATTCATGTAAGATAATTAAAAGTGATGACATTGAAAAATATGTTCATCTAAAATGTTTGCTCAATGGAACTTTTAACATCATCAAGGGGACCTTTGAAGAAAGTTTCAGTCCTGAAAACATCATTCTAAATCAGATACCTCACAACTTTGTAAAGAAAGGAAAACATTCTACAATTGAAAAGAGAGTAAAAGAAATAGCTCCTGATGACAAAGACAGACAATCATATTTTGATTTTGGCTCAACCTGTTTACATCCGTATACTGGAATAGATATCCAATTGGGAGAGGTTGGAATTCCAGGAACGGGTAAAACCCAGTTGATTACATTACTTCAATATGTTTTAGGTTCTGACAATGTAACAAATGCAACAACTCATAGTATAGCTAAAGATGAAACGACTCAGAAAGATGTAGCTTACTCTTTTCTAAACATTGATGAAGAATTAAGAAGTGATGACGTAAGAAACATTGAAACTTTGAAAAAGTGGATTACTCAAGGAAGATTTACAGCTAGAAGCATTTATGGGCATAACACAAACTTCAGGCCAACATCAAGACTCATGTTTGCAACAAACACAATTTATGAAATAACAAATCCTGAAGATGCTTTAGCAATGTATGAAAGAACTCATTTAATCAAACTCACTCAAAAATTCAGACATACAAAGAAAGAAATCAAAAACGTATTTGAAAACATCAAGGAAAAAGAATTTGATTCATTTATCTCATATCTTCTAAAAAATGCAACAAAAATTTACAAAAACAAATCCATCAAGTATCCACAGACAACAGAGCAGACAGAATCATTATGGAATGAATTTGGAAATCAAGTAAGAGCATTCATTGATGAATGGATTGAAAAGGATATTTCATTCAAAGAAGAGGCTTCAAAAATTTGGGAAAAATTCTTCAATGAATCTAGCATGAGAGGAGTCAAGCCAAGAGGTAAAAATCAATTCTATGACAAGTTTAATGAGATCATAGGAAACACTTCAACCAAAATCAGAGAGGATGACATTACATTCTATGGTTATCCTGGAATTAGACTAAAGACAGTTGATGAGAAAGAAAACCAAGAAAGAATTGATCAGACTCCAAAGGGTAGGGTTCTCAAGAAACTTAATCACCTTGATGAATCAGACCCCATCTTCAAAGAAATAAGGAAGTTGATTGCTTGATTGAAACTAGGTCTCATTGCTGCAACGCCAAAATAACATTACTTCCAGCCTGTTCTCAATGTGGAAATAGAGTGACAGGATGGAGGGAGATTCCCAAATTACACCATTCTCAAAAGACCTTGGAGGAATACCAATGAAGAAGAATCAATGGATAATGCAAAAAAATCAGCATTCAGGGAGAATCAAGCAGTTCCTAAAGTTTAGCAAATGTGAGACATTAGACGAGTTAACTAATCTCAACCCTGCCAAGATTGAATTGCTATTGAATGAGTATGTGGAGTCTCTTCAGGACAAAAACACAGAATGTACTATCATTCAAAAAGTCGACAGTGTTGTAATGTTTTTTTCAGTTAATGAGATGTTCATCTTTAATGAGTTGACTTCTGAATATTTCAGAGATATGAAGTATTATGAGAATGATGGAGATGAGGAGAACACTGAAGAATACTAAAGAAATCAGACAATTTGTTAATCACACCAATTACAAGTCTTTAGAGGAGATATTGGAGTTAGATGATTATCAACTGCGAGAAGTGTTAAGAGAGTATATTCTGTATGTCCGTAGAAAGTTCTCAGATGAGTCAGCAAGTGGGAAAATACATGCAATATTGAAAATTTGCAAAGAAAACAACATTTCTTTTGATGACGTACTGAAATAACTCAGAACCCTCAATTATCGACAGGTCGACAATACTACTATATCGGAATTAAAAACAAACGCATTCCCACGAGTATATAGTTTAAGGAATTCTATTACTCACGAAAGTTATAACTGGAGATATTTTGAACTAAAAAAATCATGACTAAATTTCTCCAAATACAGATTGTTACATTAAACTGCATTAGAAGAAGTGAAGGATTTATCCTGATATTTGATGAAAAGAGTAGGAGCAATTCAATGAAATACTTTAGTCAGTATAAAAAATAGTGGTTATATGAGCATGGATGATGAAATTACAGAGTTCTGGATTTCAAACAATTATGCTTTCAGATTCTTTACAAAACACGAATTGGATGGTTTTTTATCATCATTAAATGATGAGAATGGAAATTTCCAAAAAGGAACAAACATTATGTTTAGACATGTTCAAATTAAGAATCCCATATCAAAAACTCAATTGATTGACATGACTAATGAAGAAATGAAGTCATATTTGGAAATGATAGAGAGTTAGTAGAAGAAATTATCAAACGCTGTAGAATTTCTTAGAAACCCACATCATCTTTTATTTTTTCAGACTGTTTTCTGTTGGAATCTAGTTGTTCTTTGAGAGATTTGTCTGAATTACTAGGGTCTTTTAGTTCCTTTAGTATCTCTTCTTTGATTCTCTTTGCATATTCATGCTCTTTTTCAGCCCGTTCTTTCTCCCATTCTGATTTTTCCTTGTTGAGGTTCTCAATTTCCTTTTTGTTTGATTCGATCTCTTGTCTTTGTCTGTCCTCATTGGAAATAGTCAAATCAAGTATTGCTTTTTTGTATTCTTCAAACAAAGCCTCGTCTGAAAATGGAGCATAGTGATTATCCAATGGAATCGTAACAGAATGTCCCATTAATTTTTCACAGATTGAAAGATTAGCGTTTGCTCTTGACTTTAATGTAATGTTGAAGTATTTTCTTAGGCCATGAAGTGTTGGAATGTTGAATCTATTTCCTGTTTTTGTTTTTTGAACATCTTTTAGAGTAATTGTCAATGCATTTCTTACAGTTCCCTGCAACATTGTTTCTGCCGGAGCAGATCCTATCACGTAATCTTTTCTAAATGCAGGGGACTCTGGAGTCAATCTTTCATTGTCTTGTTGCCTTTCATCAAGATAATCATCAAATGCTTTAGAAGATTCAGGAGTCATGAAAGTAACGTACTCTTCTTTATCGCCAGCATAACAAACAACTTTCTTACAGTCATCAATGTTTGTAATGTGTCCTAGCTTTAACTCTGGAATCACCCCAACACGACATCCAGTAGATGAGAGAAACAAAATCAATGCCCTTGTTCTCTTCTTTTTTGTTGCTAGAAGCATTTTTTGAATATCTTCTCTCTTGTAAGTTCCGTATCCTCCTTTCTTTGTTCTAGTTGGAAACATTTTGTGAAGGCGTTTTGTATTGAGATTTACATCATTCATGGTATAGAACAACTCTACAGGTTGCATGATCGATGGAATGTAGTTAGGAGAAAAGTTGTCTTTTAGATAGATTAGATAGTCCTCCAAATTTCTTTGAAGGGTTTTTTCATCTGCTTTGAGCAAATCATCATAATCATGGGTCTTATTCCATTCCATAAAGCGGTCTAGTTGGTACTTGTAGTTCTCTCTGGTAACAGGGGAGCCTAGGGCCTGAAGAAACATCACTAAACATCGTTTTTGAGCCATGTTTTGGGAGGATCTCTTTTTCATATAAGTAGGGCTTCCTTGAATTATACAAGAATATAAGTAGGCAAATTAGCTTATTTTCATGCCACTTAAGCGTGCAAGTAGAGGTCGTACAAAAGGAGGAAAAGGATCATCAGGTGTTGTACAATGTACAAACTGCGGTCAAACAGTTCCTAAAGACAAAGCAAAGAAAGTTACATCAAGACTAAATCTTGTTGAGCATACCTTAGCAAAAGAACTACGTGCACAAGGAGCATACATTGCATCACCTACAGTTCTAAAATGGTACTGTATTTCCTGTGCAATTCACTTTAAGATTCTAAAAATTAGATCTGCAGATAACAGAAGAAAACGTGGAAAACTACGATAGTCTAATCCTTTATGTTTCTGGCAGTTGTAATCATTCTTTGAATTAGAGTAATTCCAGCAATTATTACAACAATAATTACTGCATATTCCATAAATCCAATTATTCCAATTATTGCAATAACTAGTAATCGTTCTGCTCGTTCACCAATTCCTACTCCTTGTAATTTGATGTTAATGATATCAGATTTTGCTCTAGCATAACTTACCAACAATGACAAAGTAATTGCAAGAAACACAAGATATGGTTCTGCATAACCACCAACTAAAATCCCCATGAAGATTGCAACCTCTGCAATCTTGTCAAACATCGAATCAAGATATTCACCTTTCTTGGATGTTTTTCCTGTAACTCTTGCAACTTGACCATCAACCATATCAAAAAATCCAGAGATTAACAACAAAACACCACCAATAATTAATCCAAATTCAATTCCAAGACCGTATACGATTGCGGAAATCATTGCAAATCCTAAACCAACTGAAGTCCAGAAATTTGGAGACAGTCCTGTAGATGCAAATCCTTTACCAATCTTTTCTAATGTTGGTTTGAGTGTATCTCTGAGATTATTTAACACGAGATATCCCCACCAACACTTGCTAATAAAGTGAATAGAAGTAAATTCATGCTCAGATTAAGTCAAAAATTATGAAATCAGGCTCGAAGAAAGAATTAGGAATTTTGGGATAGATTTTGTGCAATCAAGGTTGACATGATTTTAGCAGCCAAAGAAGCAGTTGCCCCATTATCATGATATGGGTTTAATTCTACAATATCCACTCCAGTAACTTTGGAATTTTTTAGAGAATCAATCATATCAAATAATTCTCTTGAAGTAATGCCAACTGCTTCAGGATTTCCAACACCAGGTGCAAATGCAGGATCTAATACATCAAGATCATAGCTAGTGTAAACAGAATCATATGAACTAAGGAAAGTTGAAAGTAGTTCTGGGCCTTTACCTTCACGAACTTCTCTATCAGAAATTGTTTTGATGTTATGTTCTTTTAAGAATTCAAGTTCTTCTTTTACAAATGCTCTAGCCCCAACATGTAAAATATTTTCAGAACCTTGTTCTTCAACAATTCGTCTCAAGTAGGATGCATGACTAAGTTTGCTGTCAGCAAATTCATCACGCAAGTCATAATGTGCGTCAAATACTACGTATGCAGTATCTTTTGGAAAACTGGTAAAAGTTGCATACGTAATAGAATGTTCTCCACCTAAAATGAACAACTGTCTTTGTTTTGCAACAAGTTCAGTAGTGATTTTTTTTACCATATCGACCATTTCAGATGAAACAACTGTATGTGTGGTATTTCCCAAATCTTCAATGTTAACAGTTTCTAAATCAACTTGTAATTCTGGGTGAAAAATTTCAATATTGTTAAAAGAATCGCGTATAGCATCAGGACCAAAACGACAACCTGGTTTGTATGAATGAGTTGCATCAAATGGAATTCCAAATACTGTTGCTATTGGTTCAGAATCATCATCAGAACTAGTAATCATAGGATTGTTATTCATATACAAATCGATAAAGCTCATACTATCACCTATACCATCAATTGAGGTCTTTTTGATAGGTGTTTTGGTAAATTCAAGCCTGTGAATGGCTTACCTTTTGTCTGGCCATCAACTTCCTTTATGAAATCTTCAAATGAGATTTCTCTAACATCTCCAGTTTTTCTGTCACGAATGCTTAGATTTTCAGAATTGGCTTCTTTTTCTCCAATTACAAGAATATACTGAATCCATTCCTTTTCAGCTTCTCTAATCCGTTTACCAATGCTTTCATTTCTATCATCAATGTCAACTCGAATGTTATGAGATGAAATTTTTTGTTCCAAGGATTCACAATAATCAGAAAATTCTTCTTTGAGAGGAATAACTCTGACTTGTGTAGGGGCCAACCATAATGGAAATACTGGTTTTTTGCCTTCTTTGGAATCTTTGGCAGCCTTTTCTAGAAGAGCATAGATAATTCTCTCAATTGCACCGCTAGGGGAATTGTGTAAAATTATAGGATGTTTTGAGTTGTTGTTTTCATCAACAAATTCAATTCCATATCTATCTCCATTTTCTACATCAATTTGATCAGTAGATAATGCAGATGCTTTTCCAAGATTATCAATGAAATTAAATTCCCATTTTAGAACAAAGTAAAAGAATTTCTCTTTCCACATTTCTACTAAAACAGGTTTTCCATGTTTTTTCACTAGTTCTTCAACTGCAGATTTATTTTCATTATAGAAGTCTTCAGTAAAACGAATTGCCATATCATAATCAGATTCTTCGATTCCTAGCTCTTTGAGTACACTTTGAGATAAATCGAATCTAACTTTGATTTCATCTACTGCTTGTGGCAAATCTTTGCAGAATGCATGGCAATCAGGCATTGTAAATGCACGTAATCTTCTAAGACCGACTAATTCACCAGATTGTTCTCGTCTAAAGCTATATCGAGTGAGTTCATAGAGTTTGTAAGGTAAATTCTTGTATGACATTTGAAAGTGATTTGCCATTAAGAATTGTCCAAAGCAAGCTGCAAATCTCAAAAATAATTTCTTGCCTTCTGAATCAATATTGTATTGTCGTGCTGGGAATCGATTAAAGTAACTGACCATACTAGGATGCTCAGAGTCATACATGATTGGAGTTTCTACTTCATAACCACCATAAGCTTTGACTCTATCATTAACATAATTTTCAATTAATGATTTGATCAATCTTCCATTTGGAAAGAATCTCATATTTCCAGAATCAGAAGCTGGTTCATAATCAGCTATTCCGAGTTTTTTCATCAAAGCAACATGTGGAGGAGGTTCATCAACTTTTCGTGATTTTGCAGATTCATACTTTGCAAGAATTTCTAATTTTTTATGGTCTTTAAAATCAAAATCACCAATGTTAGTCATGGTTCCATCAGGTGACATTATTTTCCAATAGGAACGAATTGTTGATTCACCTTTGAGAGCATCTGAAGTATCTTCTTCTGTTTCAGTTTGTTTTGAAGAATCTTTAGTTACAACTTTGGAGCTTTCAGCTAATGGATGTCCTTTTACTTGAACATGATATGATTTTGTCCAACCAAATGGAGAATGAGATACATCAAGTTCAGATGCGTTTTCTTCCATTTCTTTGAGTAATGACATTGCAGTAGAAGGTTTTGCAAGATTAGAACTAAGATGAGCATAAGGATACAATAGTAATTTTTTACAGCCAATTTTTTCCATAGAAGATTTTATTTGAGAAATTGCATTTTGTGCCACTGAAGAGTCATCACCATCTTCTATTGCTACAAATGCAACAACAACTTCCTCTAATCTTTGAGTCTCAGTATTTGTAATTTCTTCGGCAACTTTGATCTCTTTTTTTGTAGGAGTGTATTCTATACTATCACAGTGAAGTTGGAGTATTCTCATAACATCCAACAAATAAGATAATTGAATTAAACCTTTCACTTTGGAGATTGAAATTACAAAAAATAGAGAAAAAGAAGGGAGATTAACCCTCAGAATTTAGTTCGTTTGTGCGTTCATCAATTTCGTTTGCAACTGGAACTGGTTCTACATCAATTACTCCGCTCTGGACTAAAGGAATTCTAAGGCCATTTTCCATGTTTTGGATTTTTGCCATAGAAAAGTCTAGAACAAATTGACCAGGTTGATCATGAATTGGAGCGTAATGACCTCTTAGAATAATTCTAAAAGTATCTCCGCTTTCAAGAGTTCCTGTTCCATGTAGTCTAAGTTTTCCATTTACAGCTTTTCCTTTCAACTCTAATGTTGCATCTCTGTCTTCAACAGAAATATCAGCAGTTGATTTTACTTTCCAAACACCATTTCCGTTGTGAATGGCATTTCCATCTAGTGCAATTTTTGCATCATATGCTTGACCGGCAATGATTGCCCATCCAGCAGTGGTTCCATCAAATTGTACTTCTGCTTGTTGGTCAGGAGAAGCTACAGCTACATTAGAAAATGCATCTGTAACAGGTGATGAAACAGCATCAGGTGCAACGCCCAATACATCTTCAGCAAATGCATCAGTTGTTGCAAATGAACCTAAAACAAGTGCTGCTAATACAGGGAGTGCTAGTAACAGCGGATGTTTTGTGTTTTGTCGTTTCATGAATGCAAAAATCCAAAAATTCTACTTAAGGAACAAGCAGAAATTATCAGTATAATTTCTCTGTGTCATGAAAGTAAATTACAGAAATTAAAATTCAAACTTTGGCTTAGAGGATAATTGTTTTTTCCAGTTTTCTAATGCAGATCTGAGTTCTTCTTGTACTTGAGAATATTCATTCTCAAGTATATCATCAGAATTCAGATTCTGCATTGGTAGGCTCATTACCAATAATTGGAAAAAAGACCATAAATCAACTAGTTTGTTATTGAAATAACATAATATCTCACAAGCTTACTGCTTACCACGTAACGTGATTACAGAGCGTAAAATTAAACCTGAAATTCCTAAATTACTTGTAAGAAATTCTACGGCTCTAGTAAGAGAATTTTCTCCTCTAAAACCTTCATCATAAATCATTTCGACTGAACCTAAATCAGTTTGAACAAAAGAAGTTATCAAAGAATAAACACCTAATTTTTCATCTGTTTTTTCATTATACAATCTTAATTCAACTTTAGTAACTGTAAATTCATCTTGAACAAATTTTCCAGATAGTAATTCCTTAACTTCATCTGGAGTTTTAGATACTCGTGAAGGGTCATGCAAATCAACAATATCCATTGAAAATTAGATTACATGATTAGTACATAAATGATAATTATTGAAAACTCGTAGAGAATTGCGTAAGTGTTAATTACGACAGAAATTTATTTTTGTTAAATTGGATCATCACAAATTTCATGGTAAAGACATCCCACACATCAAACTAGATCCAAAAATGACCATAGAGCAACTTGTAGATGTTTATGCAAGTTCTGGATTTAATGGAAGACAACTTGGGGAAGCTGCAAAGCTCTATGCCAAGATGATTAAAGAAAACGCAACTATTTGTCTAACGGTTTCAGGGGCAATGACTCCGGTAGGATTTGGAGGCATCATTAAAACTTTAATCGAAAGAGGTTTTGTTGATTGGATAATTACAACAGGGGCTAATGTTTATCACGAAGATCATTTTGCTTGGGGTTTACCAGTAAAACAAGGTCACTTTGATGTTGACGATATGAAATTGTACGAAAATGAAATTGTTAGAATTAGAGACGTTTACATTAAATTTTATGAAACTTTAGAAGCCCAGGACCAAGTTGTTCAGAAGATGTTTGGAAAAGAATTTCCAGATGAACCATTTACAACAGCAGAATTTTGCAATTTGATGGGAAAATTAAGTAAAGAAAATTCTAAACATCCAGAAAAAAGTTTTGTAACTACCGCATACGAATATGATGTTCCAGTTTACATTTCTACAATCAAAGACTCATCACTGGCACTAAATCTTGCAGTACATAGACTAGCAGGTAAAAATTACAATCTAGACTTTGTTAGGGAAATTATAGAGCAAGCTGCAATTCTTTATGATTCAAAAAAATCAGGAATTTTAGAACTTGGTGGCGGAGTTCCAAAAAACACGGCTCAGCAAACGGGTCCACTTCTTGATCAAATTCTAAGACGAGATGATGGAGGACAAGATTACATCATTCAGATTACAGATGCTCGTCCAGATACTGGAGGATTATCCGGAGCTACATTGCAAGAAGGAAAAAGTTGGGGAAAAGTTCAGAATTCACATGAAGGAGTAGTTACAGTTTATGCAGATGCAACAATTGCATTTCCAATATTAGCTTTGTATGCTCTTAGCAATCAAAAACCTAGAAAACCAAAAAGACTGTACAAAAAATTAGGAAAATTATATGATAAATTAAGTAAAGATTATTCGAAAAACCCCAGTATCAAAACAAAGAAATCAAAAAAGAAAAACTAAAACTTGTCATATCTGGCACGTTCAAGGTCTCTATCATCTTTAGAATTTTTCTTGTATTCTTTGTAGCATTTCTTACAAAGAACTGTTTTTTTACCAACAGAATCTACTCTAAGTCCAGCATTCTCAACTTTAGTAGTGTTCAAAGATCGAATGCCATCTTCGTCACAGCCTTCTACATTGCATTTGGCACCTTTAGAGATAACGCCCATGAAAAAACTGAACAAAGATGTTATTTATATTTGAAAAAATTTTTCTGAATTCTCCTCAGAGATGGTTCATCGTTTATAAGAGGAATATTTTTTTCAGGTCTCATGGGCGGAGCAAAGAAACCAACTGCAGCAAAGACTGACAAACCTGCAGGTTCTAAAGATTCCAAAAAAGGAAAGAAGGACAAAGGCGAAGGCGGTCCAAAGAAAGCTGAGATCACAGTCATGGTCAATGAGCAACAAGCAATGAAAATCATTCAGGGTGCTAAAGTAATTACAGTACAAGATCTTGCAAGACAAACAGGTGTTAAAATTTCTGCAGCAAATAGATTCCTCAAAGAATCAGCTGAAAAAGGTACTGTAAAAAGAGTTGGCGGTTATTCAGGACATCATTTGTATCAAGTAGCATCTTCATAGATACAAAGTACATCTCCAGATTTTACATCATTTAATGCATCAATGTTGTCACCCAATTTTCCAATTGGAGTCATAGTTTTTGCAGATGCAACATCTTTCATGAAAAAACATACACTTCCTGTAGAAGGTAAGAAAGCAACATCGCCTTTTTTGAATTCGGAACGTGATCTTTCAATTCCAGAATCAATGCTTGTTTCAAAATACAAGATGCTTTGACCTAAAAGATGAGCATGTCCTTCTAATGGTAAAGATCTCATTATGGTACCAACAGTTCGAGGAGACAAATGCCGTTTAAGATCACATGTAATTTTTGATTTTCCCCTAATTTCTAAAATCAGTTGTTTTCTAGAGACTGATGAAGTACTCAATTCGTACTTTAAAATGATTAGATTATATAACGTTTTAAGAAAAATCCGGTACTTGTCTAGCGCTAAAGAAACTGAAGTAGTTGAAGCACCAGAAGTCGCCGAAGCTGAAGAAACTGAAGAAAATGCAGGATTAAACAAAGCACTTGATACTTATCGAAAATTAATTGAGAAAAAAGATGGAGTAGAAGCTCTTACTGAAAAAGAGCAAGAAGATTTAGAAAAGAAACTAAAACAAATTGAAGAACGTGAAGTAGTAGAAAGAGTCGAAGAACATGACCCAGTAGAAATCCCATGTGAGAAAAACAAAATCACAATTGGTCCTCCAACACTAACAAGATTTGAAAAAGCAAGAATTATGGGAGCAAGAGCACTGCAACTATCATTAGGTGCACCACCATTTATCCCAATTCCAAAAACTGCTAGAATTTCATTAGATATTTCAATGGAAGAATTAGATCAGAGAGTGATCCCTATTACTATTAGAAGGGTTCTTCCAAACGGAGATTATCAAAATATCCCTATTGATTATTTTGAAAAATGAATCAATGGTCGATAAAACTTAAAAGAACAAAAAATTGCTGATTGTTGAATAATGCTCATGGACGAGACAAGTGAACGATATGGTCACGAGCAGACCGAAAAGTCTGAGGACAATATCATGAATATTGGAAACAACCCTGTAATGCAATCAGCTATTGATGTCCTTACAATGTTAGGTAACAAGAGTCAAGTAGTTTTAAGAGCTAGAGGTAATTCAATTCCAAATGCAGTTGCTGTTGCAAATATTATCACTGAAAAAATGCTAAATGGAAATTCCAAAGTTGACAACATCAAATTAGATACTGCTCAAGAACCAGGAATAGGAAGAATGTTATCAACAATTGAGATTATTTTATCAAAAACCTAGTAGACACTGCCTGGGCCTTTAAGAAGCATATTTTCACATTCTTTGCAAACTTGTTCATCAATATCAGTTTCCAAGTTGTGGTGAATTTCGCAAATCAAAAGACTTGATTTAATGTAGTTACACAATCCAATGAATTTCGAAAGACTGGATGGAGTGTATGCCATGTCTGATGAAAGGTTTTCACATAGTTCATCGATTAATTCTGCTACTTGTTTTTCAGCTAATAGTTTTGCAATTAAAGAAGGATCACCTCGAGTGCCACGAATGTAGTTACTAACTGCAGCCTGAGTTACACCAAGCATTTTTGAAATTTCATCTTCTCTAATGTTGTGGTCTTCGGCTAATTTTTTTGCAAGAATTGCACGTAATGCTGGGATCAATGTTTTAGATTCAATCTCAGCTGGCAGTAGCATATTTCCCAAGAATTAAACAAAGAATTTAAAGTTTGCAAAATGCAATTAGGCATAGCTATTTTAATTTCAAAACAATGTCAACAATGTTGGATGAAATCTCCAAGAAACTATACTCACTTTTAGAAGAATCATGTAATCAGTGTGAGGCAAATCTACTTTCATTATCAGGAGGACTAGATAGCTCAATCCTAGCATATTTTCTAAAAAACAAAAATCCAAAGACAATTGCAATCATTGCAGAAGATTTTGTATCAACCGATTTGACATATTCACAGATGATCTCAAAAGAACTAGGATTAGAATTATCTATTTTCAATGTAACAACTGCAGAAATTTTGGAGGCAATAGAAAGTACCATCAAGATTTTGAAAAACTTCAACGATATTGAAATTCGAAACAATGTTGTGATGTATTTGGCAATAAAATGGGCAAAAGACAATGGATTTAACTCTATTATTTCAGGAGATGGGGCAGATGAGCTGTTTGCAGGATATAACTTCCTAGTTAACAAACCTGAAAATGAACTAGAATCAGAAATCAAAAGGGTGTGCTCTGTAATGCATTTTCCAACTCAAGAGATAGGCAAAGCATTAGACATCAAAATCGAATCACCATTTCTGGATGAAAATGTTATGGAATTTGCAAAAAACATACCTGCTAATCTTAAAGTAAAAAATGAAAATGATAGGAGGCATGGCAAATGGATTTTAAGAAAAACATTTGAAAAATTCATTCCAAAACAAATCGCATGGAGAGCAAAATCTCCAATGCAGGATGGCTCTGGAACAGCAGGATTGACAAATTTGTTTGAATCAATAGTTGATGAAGAAAAATTTGTTGAAAAGAAACTCACAGTAGAAGTTAAGGAGAATGTGGTAATACGAACTAGAGAATCAATGCATTATTATGAAATTTTCAAGAAAATGTTTGGATCTCCTGTCTCAAAAAATCCAGAACACCCATGTCCATATTGTAAACATGAAGTAAAAGACTCTAAATTTTGTAGAATGTGCGGGGCTTTTCCCATCTAGACATTATTTTTATATTTTCTAGGTTTTTTGATAAAAATTCTTCTGCAGCCATTGCAGCAAAAATAGAATTTCTTTCCATCATATTCATGAAGTAAAGCTAAATCCTCTTCAAGTTCAATTCCACATACAGGATCTACTGGCACAGATTGTCCACTTTTGGATTCTATTTATAGATTCAGCAATGAAAACTAGGCAGAAAGTTTTTGATAGATTTTAGAGGCAACAGTATTAGTCATTATTGATAGATGTTCAATTTCCAATTTTACCTCAAGACAATTTTTCAGTGAAGTAATTACTTCAATTTCATTTACTGCTCCAAAAAATTCAGGTTTTCCAAAACATTTCTCACAAACATACCATTCTGGTGATGGTTGTTTAGGACTAAGTGGTTTGTATTTTATTTTGTAAATTGATTCGTGTCTATCGTGGCATTTGTTCATACAGTCAACTCCTTTGCAGGAGACTTGATTTTCAATGTAACATCTGTAGTCATTTTGAGAATGTGTTCGATTTCATCTTTGTTCAAATCTTCTCTTCCTTCATCAAAACATTTTGAAACTACAGTTCCAATTTCTTTTGTTAATTCAGAAATAGCCAAATAATCAGTTTTTGATTTTTCACCAGTATTCATACAGAAATTTTCTGATCGCAATTACTAATTAAGAAGATCATAAAGTCCCAAATATGGAAATAGATACTTAGGAATGAACTATTTCTAAGATTTTTTTTGGCAGAACGCCATAATCAGTGTCAGGCTCTGCAACAACATACAAAATGTCATCATTAATTATGACACTAATTGCCAAGGCTCTTTCACGAGAGGCCATTGCAAAATTTACTGGCCCCAATTGTTTATCAAACTCTTTTCTCATTTTGACACGCAATGCAAGTTCCATGAAAATCATTTCATCATCTTTTTCATTTTCTAGAGGTTCGACATTTTCTTTCATGCCACCTGCAACCAATCTACCTCGTTCATTTATCACTCCAGCAAATCGGATTTTAGAGTCAATTGATAAAATAGAATTACAAATTGTTGTATAATCATATATCTTGGCAGACAAATTAATCGAAATTCCTAAGATCAGCTCATTTATTATCTTTCTATAAAATTTTGAGACTAAAAATCAAAAATTCTATGATGTGAGTTTTTTCACTAGACCAAGAAACTCGTCTTCAGGAATTGGGGGAACCTTCATGATTTCCAGGTTTTCAGTTACATGTGCAGATGATTTCTGACCAACTAGAGGAGCCAATACTCCAGGAGAAGAACGAATGAATTGTATTGCTCTCATAGAAGGTTTCATATCAACGAATTCGGGCATCACACCAGGCTGCAATAATCGCCCTTGCATAAATGGGACACTAGTAAACACTCCAAGATTCAATCGAGATGCAGCATCTAATGCAGAAATAGTATCTGAATCAAATGTTTGTGTTTTACCTAAAAGGGCTTGATCATAATACATGTTAAATGGTAATTGGATAAACTTGAATCCGTGATTTTCTCCACCTACTGATTTTGCCATTGCTATAGTGTCCTGTAATGAGAGATACTGTGGATTTTCTTTTGTAACTCTGAAGCATTCCCATGTAGCCATTCCATAAAATTTAATTTTTCCTTCATCACGCTTTTGCTCATACAATTCAAAAACAGATTTTAGATTCTTCAAAAAAGTTTCTTTATCAACATCTTTAATTTGACCTTCAACTGCATTATGCAAATACATTAAATCTACTGTTTCAAGATCCAGATTTTTTAAACTTCTATCAAGTTGATCAGAAAGATATGATGCTGTCATACAGTGATAACCAGAAGTAATATCACCTTCTTTTACAACTCCATTATCAGTATATTCTTGTTTTACATATTCCCAAAATTCTAATTGAACATCTGCATCATTTGTAACATATCCATTTTTAGTACTGACAAAAATTTCATCGCGAGTGATTTTACCTTCTTCAATTAACTCATTTAGGGCTTTACCAACTGAACGCTCTGCTTTTTGGGATCGGTAGTTGATTGCAGTATCAACAACATTTACACCAGATTCAATTGATTGTTTTACAGCACTAGTTACAATGGAATCTGTCTCATTTGTTGGATCCCCAAGATAGGTTCCAATACCAACATTTGATAAAGTCAAATCGGCAAAATTTCTAAAATTTGCCTCATTTACGCCTGATTTTGAAGCAAATTTTTTGGTTCCTTCAGGTGTTGCAAAGCCAGAAATCATACAGAGTGTTTTAGGATGTTAAATTTATGTCTAAAGAGACAAGCCTATGAGAAAACTTGCCACAAATAGAGCTCCCGTAATCCGGCTAAACATCAGGGTTGATGACATGTAGGGAATTAGTTCATCAACAGTTGAATAATATTTTTTCAGACCAATTCCCGACTTTATCATCAAGGGAATTGTAACAAGACAAATCAAAGAAATAGTTGGAAAAAGATTCAAAGCAACTCCAGTAATAATTACAAAATATGAGACTAGTGGGAAAATCCAAATTAATTTTGAAGCAGTTTGTTTGCCTACAGCAATAACCAGAGTCTTCCTTCCTTTAGATTTGTCTGCATCATGATCAGGAAAAGATGCAATAAAAAGAACCAGAGCAGATAATGATCCAACAACAGTTCCTGCCATTGCAGCTTCAACAGTTAATTGATCAGATTGAATGAAATATGTTCCTAGTACAATCATTGAACCTTTAACTGCAACAAAAAATTCACCCAAACCAGAGTCAACAATTTTTGTAGAATAAAAGTAAATTGAAAGAATTGCAAATCCCAAAATTACTGCAATAATAATTCCATCTGTTAAGACAAAGTATCCCCCAATAACTGAACCAATTATTAGAAAAGCAATACCTGCTCTATATACTGAAGATGGTTTGAGTAAACCTTCAGGTAATACACCAGTGCCACCGCTCATTTTTGTTTTTGGGGTTTGAGTATCAATTCCTCGCTTAAAATCCCAAAAGTCATTTAGTAAATCAACACTAGCGTGGAGTGCCATAACTCCAGCAAATGTCAAAATACCATCAAAAATATCAAATGAATTATGTTGCCACCAATTCAAAGACAATCCAACTGAAACTGCAATTACAGAAGCTAAGAGAAACCTAACTCTAATCACTCTAAACCAAACAGATAGCATAATACTCTAAGACAGTTTTTCGGTATAATATCCATGAGATTGATTGAGGTTTGTTTATATCAAAAAATCTTCAAGGATAGGCATGAAAATAGGGAATTTTCCAGATTCTGAGAGGAGAATTAGGCTCGAAATTGAAATTCATTGTACAAAATGTGGTAAGCAGGTACCAGGAGGAATACAGACGGGAGAAAAATATGCCCAGTCTGCAGAATTTCAACATGACTTGAAGGAATTAAAAGAAAATTACCTATGTGGAATTTGTAGAGATAAAAAAAGAGTTCAGAAATAAATTAGAGTTCTTCCTCTTCTTCCCATTCTTCTTCAATTTGAGATTTTGATTTTTTGAGGAACATAAAGACAACGACGCCTACCATCAAAATTCCACCAATTACGATATAGATTATCCATTCAGGAAGTTCAAGATCAATGGCATCAAAAGTTTGTTGAGGGGCATCCACATTTACTGTAAAGGAATCTTTTCCTTCAGCATAACCTTCAGCTGTTGCAATTATATCAAATGAAATAGAAGGTCCATCAAATGCAGTCAAGCTTACAACTGCGCTACCATCAGAACTTGTTCTGACTTCAGCGGGAGTAATCAAGGCATCATCAGCTGTAACAATTTTTAGAGATGCATTTGGAACTGATTCAGCATTTTCATCATCTACAAATAATCTAAATTCAATTGGCTCATCTGCTTTTACTTCAGTCGATAATCCACCAGTAAAGATGTTCAATTGTGTTTGTGATGATGCAGTATTCAAATAAGAAGATGTACCATTAACACCTTTTGCACTTGCATGAATCATTGTATTTCCAATTGAACCAGTTGTTTTAATTGGGAATGTTGAATAAGATGTACCTGTTGGAATTACAGCATCATCAAGAACTTGAACTACGCCATCTTCAGAAGAGGTAATTTTGGATTTCACATCAAATTTAGGAATTACAGGATTTCCCTGTAAATCAACTAATTGCACTACTCCAAAATTATGTAAATGATTTGCGTTGATTTTTTGCAAAGGTAATGTAACCTGCATTTGGGATGAAGGTTGAGTGACAAAGGTTTTACTTCCTTCCAAATCTAAATTAGCTTTTTCACCAATAGGCTCTACTGTTAAAGTCACCTTAGTTTCTTCAATTGAAACATTGAAGGTATCACTACGTAACTGTGCAAAAGCAAAGGTGGATTCTTTTGGAATTTCTACTAAACCATTGGTAGGAGTAACCAGGTATTTCCCATCTTCTTTCATGACTTTTGGACGCTCACTACCATCAAGTGCAACAAGGAAAACATCAAAAAATCCATCTCTATCAAAAATGAGGCTATCCTCACCTGTAGGAGAGAAAATTCTGACCTCTTTTTGTTCAAGGGTATTTACAACCTGAGTTTCAAAAGAACCAGTTCCAACACCGTTTACTGATGCAGAAATGGTCAAAGGACCAGTTTTTTGACCAGTGGAAATTTCAGCAGTACCAAATGAATAAGAACTTGTAATCTTTCCACCATCAGTAATTTCAGCAAGTTCATCATCACTAGAAATTACATTGATCTGT
The DNA here is from genome assembly GCF_028278985.1 of Candidatus Nitrosopumilus sp. Lineage (GTDB taxonomy): Archaea > Thermoproteota > Nitrososphaeria > Nitrososphaerales > Nitrosopumilaceae > Nitrosopumilus. Next base: position 86,335 of record NZ_JANQTA010000002.1, read on the forward strand.
TGAACATAGCCATCACTGTATTGACTTTCTTTAGCTTGGACAGGGTATAGTTCATCTTCTGCTAGGCAATCAACAGAGTAAAGAATAATTTCATCAGAATCTAAATCTCTGTTATGAGTAATTTCATCATCATCAATTAGACCGGATGATTCATCTTCTTGTTCTGCACATTCAGGATGAATTTCTACGGTTCTGCCATCAGGAAGAATTCCGTCATCATCTTCATCATCTTCAATTATTGATAATTGATATGTGAAAAATGTAGTTGCGTTACTTGGAATCATATCCAAACCAAATACATTCACAGTGTGTTGATAGTCTTTTACATCATATCCAAAATCAACATAGTTGTTTACAGTTCGTTTTACGTTGTTAATTCCTTCAATAGATGTTCCAACTGTTCTAAAAGTATCAGTTGCTGTACCATATCCTTCTGCAGTAACACCAATCAAGATATTATTTTCTAGTAGATTTTGTAAACTAAATTTTTCTTGCAATAAAAATCCAAATTCACCTTTTTTTATTACAGGTCTTTCAGATAAAACATAGTCTGATAAAGTTTCACCAATTGGATATTGTTCGCTTGAAAAGAATTCCAAAGGAATTTCATCTGGAGTTTTCGTAGGATTCCCCTCAGAATCAACAACAGTTACAAAAATATCCAAAGTTCTATCAATTTCAGCAGGAATCATTTTTGGAAATACTGATAATTTCAAAGCCGTAGGTAGAGTGGATGAAATATGAATACTCTTTGCAGTATCTAATCCGGATTCATCATGAATTGCTCTTAGAAACGTATTTCCAGTTTTTTCATGAGCATAAAATGTGCCCCAGGCATAATAGGTTCCTTGTTTAATGATAAGAGATTCAGAGTCAGCTGAACCAAGTCGGTTTTCATACTCTAATCTAATTTCAACATCATGTGGTGCCCTCACTAAAACATCATCGGTAGTTTTAAAGAAAACAGAAAAAGGCATTTTGGAATTTACGTGCATTTCATCTGTAGGAATATGAAGTTCTAATGAAAGTTCGTCAGGAAGATAAGATTTGTCAGTTCCAACCTCTATTTTTTGAAAGGTTGTTTTTCCGTTTAATGTAGCTGTAATCGTGGTTTTCCCAGTTTCATCACCAACAGTAATAGGAAAAGTAACAAATTCTTCATTTGCTTTTAAGATAATTTTTGATGGAACAGAGGCGATTTCAGGATCATCTGAATTCAAACTTACTGCTACATCATATGAAGATGTAATTGGGACTCCGTGTTTGCTAAGCACAAAAAAGTATCCAACATTGTGGTCTCCGGAACCACTTTCTAAGTGATCAGGTGTAATTGCTAATTTAACAGAGTATTCATTTAATGCATCTAAATTCTGAGCAAAAGCTGTTTGGAGATTTCCTCCTAAAAGTAGGGTTATTGAAAGTAAGACAATTACGGATTTTTTTTGTGTCATCATTTTTTTCCATTTTCCATTTTTTACTCCATTTTATTTCCATAAAAATGAAAAAAGGGTGGAGTTATCCACTTTGTTGACCTGCTACAACGGTTCCAGCAAATACTGCACCTTGTGCTGTGGTCAATTTGACTTGAACATCTCTACCAAACTGAACATTTTGTTCTAATTCAAGTAGAATTGTTGCTTGTTGACCTGGTTCAATAACGGCTGTTGGGTTTGTGGAAAGATCTGCAATTCCAGCAGTACCTCTAGTTACTATCACAAAGTCTTGTGCATCCATAAGTGCTGTGGCTGCAAAGTCTTCCAATGTTCCACCTGGAACATAGTTGTAAACTGCACCACCAAATCTAACTTCAGTTAATGCTGCTTGTGAAACACCTTGGTTAACTACGTAGATGGCAACTCTTTCCGTTGTTAATAAACCGTCATTTGCGTTACCGTCTGCAATTGTTGCAGGACCTGCATTGTCAGTTAAACTGCCATCATGAATCTGTAGGTTAGCCACATCACTAGCATCATATCCAACAACTTGGAGAGATTCTATTTGTGGAGCACCACTGATTTGAGCAGAACTGAAAAATCCTTGTGAGAACACAAAGACAATACTTCCACCAACGACTGCGATTGCTACCAAAAGAAGGGTTGCAATAACTGGAGCAACTGCTCTTCTTGATGTCAACTTGTTTTGTTTTGACTGTAGTTTTGTCATTTCTGATTTCTAAGAATCCAAAAAGATGTTAAAGTGGCCGATGTTCAATTTGCACAGCAATTCAAATTGTTGTTCATACAATACAACACTTTGTGTTTATACATTGTAGGCGTCAATTTGCCAATGACAAAACTATCGACGACTTTGACATTTTCTGCAATTGCATCAATTTTGATAATTGGTGGATTTGCAGCAGCAACTCCAAATGCATTTTCCACATATGGTGGATGGCATGATGATGACGATGACGATGACAATTGTGGAAATTGGAATCATGGATGGCATGATGACGATGACGATGACAATTGTGGAAATAATGAACCAAGAGATCCATGTGATTGTGAAAGACCAGATACTCTAAAATTCACATTTTCTGCTCCCGGCAGTGAAGTAAACAGTGAATTTAGAATTGAAGTATACAAGAAAACAGACCATGTTGGAAATGAAGACAAAATACTAACTGAGATTAATTCAGTAATGCATAACCTAGAGGAACCAATTACACTTTCTTCTACAAGTTATCACAAAGACAAACTTCATTCAAACACAGTATTTGCTGTTTACAAAGTAGACAGTGATGAATTAGTTTCAACACTTCAAATTCACACATCATGTTCACAAGATCTTTACATTGGACAAACTGTAAGTGATAACGGATACACTCTTGAAATCACTGACGGATTGAAAGATGGAGAAACATCAATTTCAGCATCAAATCCTTTAACATGTGGAGATGAACCAGAGCCAGAACAAACAGGTACAATAGTAGTTAGAAATGCACTAACTGTAGACAATGGTGGTCAAGCAGAATTTGCAGACTTTTCATACAAAGTAGTAGATGAATCAGGAGTAGAGTTTCCACTTACACCCGATACATTAGATCCATCTATTCATGTTGGAGAAGTTCCAAAAGGACCCTATGTCTTAATGCAGACTATTGCAGATGAAATTACAGAATCATACACTGAAGTTCTAATTACTGGAGACAAAAAATGCCCAGCTACAACCAATGAATCATTTCTGATTAAAAAAGACAAGACTGTTTCTTGTACAATCTACAATGATGACAACGGAGATGGCAGTGGTGGAAGCATCGAACCAGGTGTAATTTTCCACTTTGACACAGTAAAGTTTGATGGAGCTGTAACAGAAGGTCAAAACGACGTATGTGATGAATTCGAAACCGAATTACCATGTGTATTTATTCAAAACGATTTATTCCATATTGCACCAAATCTAGATGTTGATGGAGAACTTAGAGTTTCAACATTAGTGCTACTAAGTGCAGTGGGATTAGCTGATGGAGACGATACCATGCAAGACCCAGAGGCAACAACTGAATGTGTCTATAACGGTTTGGCAACATCACCAAATGGAAACGCAGCATTCAGTTTCCAATGTAGTAATTTATCTGCAAATTCAGACAAATTTAGAGCAAGTTATGCTTTAATTGAAACTCTGTTACCAGGTAATGAACTATAACCACACTTTCTTTTTTTATTTTTTTAAAATAATTTTAAGTCGTAAATATTAACGAAAAAATTCATTAGTTATCCTAAGTTTTCTAAGGAGGCACTACTTGTAATATTGCTTCCTGTAGGGGCCCCATAGTAAATGAATTATCATCTACAGAACCCTCAGCTAACAAATACATGACATACATTTGTTCAGTAGTAACTGTCGGGGCAGTTGCATCAAATGAAATAGTAATTCCACCATTTGTTAAATCTGCACTAACATCTCCAATAATTTGTGATGAAGTATCTCCGAATTGCTGATAACTAGTTGTAAAATCCCCATGTCCATCAATACTGGGCTCATTTACAACCCATCCTTTAGGAATGTTAATGATTAGTCTAGAGGTATCATCGATTTTATGAGATGTACCAGCTTCCAAATCAGCTAAGACAACATTAAACGAAGTAGAAGTGCCAGAAACGATTCCAGTTTTGTTAGATATCATATCATCTTTGCTTACAGAATCTACTACTTCTGACAAATAGACATTAGCTAATGCAGTCTGTCCATTATCAAAGGATGATCCATATCCAGCTTTTCCAAATTGTCCAACTGTAGTGTATACATTTCCATGAACAATGACAGATGATAATGTATCAGAGGATCCTGCAAGTCTATCAGCATTTACCAGAGCATTAAATGGGAATACTGAAAATGGAGGAATTCTGACTGGATTAGTCGTATCTGTCCAAACCAATTGGTTATGTTCAGGACAAGACCAATTATCAGGTGTTGGTGACACTGTTTCAGGATTACAAAGGTCAGAACCACTTCCAGCTCTGAACATAATGTCATTGTTGTTCGTTCTAGGACTGATGAGACTGATGACAACTTTGCTAACATACATGTCCTGATCAGTAGGATTTACAATATTTGCACCCCATAATGCCTTATGAGTTTCAGAAGTTCCATCACCCAGAGGAGAAGGAACTGTCAAGAAAATTTCAGGACGAGAAAGTAAATCCTGTGTTAAAACAATCGTTGGAGTAGATGAAGTATCACCACTTTCATCTTCACGTAAAACACTTGTGTCAGATGCAGTGTTGCTTTGAACAAAATTATTGTTTGCATCTAGACCTGTTGCAAAATTTGAAAAATCTACTTGAGTGTCAGCAGTTCCATCAATTGTATAATCCCATAAGAACAAAAATGATTCTCCTGGAATCAAATCAACTGATGCCAAATTTGGTGTAGATGAAGCAGTGACAGCTGCAGGAGGATTAGCAGAGATAGTAGAAGGAGTTACATCATCAATTGGGAGTTGACCTATGTTAGTTACTACCATTCCAATTGTCACATTTTGTCCCAATACTACATCAGGAGGATCAGTTACAAGTACAGAACGTAAAGCATTTGATGATGAACCACCAGGTCCAACTTCTAATTCTGCAATTTCAATGGTTCCCAGTGAAGAAACAACTTTGATATCATATGTATCAGGAGTCATTTGTAAAATTTGAGAATTTAAAATTTGGGTTGTTGAACCGCCCGTAACAAATGAATCAGCATAATCAATTGTATATCTTGCAGCAGGTGCATCTGACAAAGTTTTGTTAATTATCCACATACTAGATATTTCAACAGGGTTTTGACCAAGATTAGTTACTGCAATATCCAAATGATTATTTGCATCAGTTGAAACTGCTATTCCAAAACGTTCTTGGAATTTTTTGATTTCAACATCTGTTACCATTCGTTGAGTTGTTACAATATCAGTCTGGGCATCTAATGCCAAACTTAGTACAGAGAATCCAGCTACCATGAGTACTGTGAAGAATAATGCTCCTACTACAGAGGATAATCCACGCCTGTTTTGAGGAAAATAACAAGATTTCATTGAGCGCTACCACTCTCAAGTAAGAACTCTACAGGTTGAACGCTTCCAACATTTAGTAAAACTCCAATTCCACTATTGAGAGCAATATCAGCATCATCAGGTCCTAATTTTACAAGGATATGTACAATTTCTCCACTTTGAATTTCAGTATTTTCATTTTGAATTATTGGAGTACTTCCAGTTGGTAAAATTGAAAACATTCCATCTGCCGGGTAATCACGAGTTGGACCAGACAAATCATTAGTTGATGCATCTAACTGTACACCAGATGTAGCAGAATCCCAAGAATGGGGAACATTATTGATTACAACGTCTTCTAGAAACATTGATTCTAAACTATTATTTTGAATTCTCATCACAATGAACTCAGTTCCTCCGCTTTCCGGAATCTCATTTACATCAATTGCACATGTAGTACCACACAAAAACGAATTAATTGCATTTTCATTATCCACATCTGGAATCATCAACAACGTAGATGAATCACGTGTGTCATATGCTAATAATAAAATATTCAGAGATGAAGAATCCAATGTAGAGATAGTACCAAGATTTCCGTCAACAAATGCATCATTCATAAAATAAGTTAAGGTACTTGCACCAGTCACAGTGATTCCCATCAACATCATGGTACTAATAATATCCGTAACTCCACGACGGGTGGAAAAAATATTTTTTCTAGTAGATTTTTTCTGAAACATTTTTGTTAAATCACCTATGTGTTAAATGGACTAGCCACAGTTGTGAAGAAATTTCCTCGATTAGTAGTCAAGGATATTTTATAATCTGAATCTACATAAGATGCATCGTTCCATACACCTGTTCCTTGTAAAACAATTTCGGAATCATCTGCACCGTCAATTGTTATTTGTTCAGTATTTTTGATTTGGATTATTTGGTTAACATCAACCCAATTTGCAATTATTTCTTGATTATCAACTTTCATTATGGTAACGGTAGAAATTGAAGATTCTACAGTTCCAATGTTGGCCAAGTTCATTATCAAATTATCAGTATTAGGCTCAAAACGAATGTGTTCAAAAACAATATCCTCTCTATGAATTTCATTTTTTACTGGTTCGTGAAATGACAAATCATAGGTAAATGCACTAATGCTATCCATTCCATTAAACAAGATTACAGAACCAACTGAACTTACAATTCCTAGGATGACTACACTGCCCATGACTTGACTAACAGCACGCCTATTTCGTGCAAATTTTGAGACATTTCTCACTTTTTACCACCTTTTTTTGCATATGATTTTTTGACATATTCTTCAACACGTGAAATTATTTGAGAGAAATCAGATTCAGAAATCAAATTAATTCCATAATGCTCACCAAGACTTTCAACACCATCATTGATTCCAGAAACTGTAACAAGCAATGTGTTTGTAGGATCAATGTCTAATTTTGGCACCAGAATAGAATTCATGTCAGATTGATCAATTCCATTAGATTGATTTTTTATGAATATCAGAATTGTTTGGTTTGTTTCCTTGCTCTTTCCATAAATTGGAATTTCATGTACATTGCCACTTTTTCCTTTAATTGAGACATTAAGTTTAGCATTAAAATTAAATCCTTGTAGAAGTTTCAGCAATTCATCTTTGATTTGTGTGGTATCTGAATTGACAGAAATATCTGAATTCTTTAATTTGTAGCTAAATGTAGTAACAAATTGTCCAGAATTTGTATCAAAATCATGTTCATGTTTTCTACAGTGTAGTTTGATTACTGCATTATCAAATTTTTCAGAACAATCATTGCATTGATACCACATGGCAGGAATTCTAATTTCTTTATCAAAATTCTTTATAGTTTTTTTACAGGAAGGACAAATAGAATTTTCCGGATCAGCAAAATCAAAATTAGTGCTTTCAGTAATAAACCCACAAGCCTTGTGCTCAAATAAATTCAGTTTCTCTACACTCATTGAATGGCATTTTGGACAATACAATCGAACACTAGATGAAAAAGTATCCGGATGTATTGGACATACAATTAATTTTTCATAAACTTGCTTTTCTAAGATTCCATCAGCAACAAGGCCATCAAGGTAACCTACATTGTCTTGAACTTCACCAATTTTTGAAAGGAGTGGATAAAACATACGACCCTCGTTGTAGTCCACAAAAGGTTTGATAGTTTTATCATCTAACTTTTGAATCTCTTGAATTAATTGTACAGATTTGCTAGTAGATGGTTTAGGCAAATCAGGCTCAGATGTAATCAATTCCTCAATTGGAGGATCTTTAGTTTTAGCCTCAGATTCGTTAGGATGTCCTTTGAAAATGGATGAAATATTGTCCAATCCACCAATTTTGTGCTCAGATTTTGATTCTAATTTCCCAGTATCCTTGCCAGATTTTCTTCCGAACGTTATAGACACCCCTCATAACATATGATCACATAACTTACCATGGTGTGTATTTTACTTGAAAGAAGAGTAAAAGGCAAATGTTGTTCATTTGGACGAACAAGCGTTAAAACGCATTATTTACTCACAGATACCTGAATTGAAGTTTACTATAATCAAGGATAAATTGTCTGTGTTAGAAAAATTACAGACAGATTCTAAAATATTCACAAAATCTAAAAAGACATTACAAAAACCAAAGAGAGTAAATTCAAATCAAAAAGAAAAAAAAGTTCCACAATTCATGACATTATCTAAATTAGATTGGGATAGAAATGAAATTCATGCAGGAGTAATCAAAGATCCTACTGCAAAAGGAGGATTAAGATATCAAATTATCGAACCAGTATTATCTGAAAGAGAACTAAAAGCATTTGAAATAATCAAAAAATTACTCATTACAGAATTAACAGTATCTCTAAATGACATTAAATCAAAAAAAGATGCTGAAAGAAGACTCAAAAAGAAAATCATATCCATGGTAAAAAAATACAGATTAAACATTCCACCAAAAAATATTGCAAAAATCAATTATTTTGCAATTAGGGATTTTGTACATCTTGGAAAAATTGAACCTCTAATGAGAGACCATATGATAGAAGAAATTAGCTGTGATGGAACAAATATTCCCATCTACATTTGGCACAGAGAATTTGAATCAATGCCTACAAACATTATTTTTGAAAAAGATTCAGAGTTGAACAATTTTTCAAGAAAGATGGCATACATCTGTGGAAAACATGTGTCCATGGCAGACCCAATTATTGATGCATCATTACCTGATGGAAGTAGAATAAATCTCACTTTAGGTCATGAAATCACAAAAAGAGGTAGTACATTTACAATCAGACGATTTAGAGCCGATCCTATTACAATTATTGATTTGATCAAATTCGGAACAATTTCAGTGGATATCGCAGCCTACATGTGGTTTCTCGCTGAAAAACGTGCTACAATGCTTATTGCAGGAGGTACTGCCAGTGGAAAAACTACTGCACTAAATGCACTTGCATCATTTATCAGACCAGGGCAAAAAGTTGTCAGTATTGAAGATACTCAGGAATTGAATCTCCCACATGAGAATTGGATTCCAGCAGTATCTCGTCAGAATTTTACAGATACTCAAATTGGTGAAATTAATCAATTCGATCTTCTAAGAGCAGCACTAAGGCAAAGACCAGATATCATTATTGTAGGAGAAACAAGAGGAAGAGAGGCCTATACATTATTCCAGGCCATGGCAACAGGACACGGAGGATTCTCGTCAATTCACGCAGATTCTGTTGATGCAACATTAACAAGATTAACGTCATCTCCAATGGATGTTCCAAAAGCATTGATTTCAAATAGTTTGGATTTGATTACCTTGCAATTAAAAATTAGAGTTGGAGATAAATCAGCTAGAAGAATCATTCAGGTTTCTGAAATTGATGGAATTGATGAAAACACAGGTCAAATTAAAACACATGAAATTTTCAAATGGAATCCACGTACTGATACACATGACTATTTGGGAGACAGTGTTGTTTTCAAAAAAATCACTGAAAGAGATGGAGATTCAGAAGAAAAAATCAATTATGAACTAACTAAACGAAGAGCAGCATTAGAATGGATGGTCAAAAATGACATCAGAGACCATAAAGATGTAACATCAAATATTATGGATTATTATGCGGATCCTGAAAGATTCTATGAACATAAAAGACTAGAGGTAGAGTTATGAATTTAGCAGGAGCTAAACAAAAAAACAAAAACAACGAAGAATCAGTTGGGCAAATCCATGTGTTTAGCTACAAGATTCTCAATGAACATGTAAAATTTTTACATCCAAAATTAAGAACACTGGAAAAATCTATCAAGCAAGCAATGATGCCAATCCCATTTGAGGTGTATGTTGCAAGCATGGTTTTTTTCAGTATGATAGCAGCTGCATGTGGTGCAGTAATGGGATTTGTTGCCTCACAGTTTATCAACATTCAACCTGCTAGCATAGGCTTGATTCTACCATTATTGACAGGTTTGATGTTATTTGGAATGACATTTGGTGTGCTCCAAGCAATTCCTGCCATTAGAGTAAAAAACAGAGCATCAAAACTAGTTGAAGAAATTCCACATTTTATTGGATACATGTCAACTCTAGCTACAAGTGGATTAACATTAGAAGGAATTTTCAAGGCAATTGCAAAAGAAGAGACTGATGAGGATATTGTAAAAGATGCAAGATTCATTGTAAGAAATATCGATATTTTGGGAATGGATTTGATCAGTGCAATCAAAGATTTGATTCACAGGACTCCAACTGGACCATATTCAGAATTGTTAGAGGGTGCAATTGTCACAGTTCAATCAGGAGGAGATCTTAAAGAATACTTTAACGCAACTGCAAAGGTTCAGTTAGAAGAAAAAAAGATGTTAATGCAAAAAACTACCGAATCATTAGGTAGTGTTGCTGAAATTTACACAATTCTATTGATAGTTTTTCCACTTCTTGCAGTAATTATGCTATCAATTATGGGAATTATGAGTCCTGATCTTGCAGGATTTGATTTGCTTACACTAATGAACATTCTAACATTTGCAGTAATTCCACTTAGTGGAGTACTGATGCTGGTAATGATGGATACGATGGTTCCAAAGAGGTAGAAGATGCAAAGATCAGATAAACCAAGAAAAAAATTAAGGGAAATTCAACCAAAAAAATCTATTCTTGAAAATAATATTGTAAAGACTGCAGGATTTTCAATTGTTGCAGCAATCAGCGTAATTGCAATGAGTTTCTATTTTTCAGAATTTTCAGAATCTACAACTATTAGAGATGTAGGATTAATTTTTGGAATTTTAGTAGGAGTTATTCCACTAACAATTCATCAACTAAGAGAAGTTCAAAGAAAAGATAGTATAGATAGAAATCTTCCAGTGTTCTTACTAGCATTACTAAGTTCTGTGCAAAGTGGTGCAAACCTCATCAAGGCCATTGAGCAGGCTGCAGACAGAAATCTAGGAGCATTGACGCCTGAATTAAGGAATTTGAGAGCAAATTTGAGTTGGGGAACACCTCCTGAAGAAGCCTTTGAGAATTTTGCATCAAGAACTGGGACTCGAGTTTCTAGACGTGTAACTGTATTGTTAGAGATGGCAATGAAGATTGGAGGAGATGTAACTGAAAACTTGGAAATGATTCAAAAGCATGTTTCAGAAATGCAGAATTTAGAAAAGAGTAGAAAGTCAGCTCTTCAACCATACACTTACACAATTTACATTTCATTTGGAGTATTTCTTGCAGTTTCAGTATTACTGACATCTAGTTTCTTTACAGAAATTGAAAAAGTACAAGAAAGTCTAAACACAATGCCAAACGCTCAAGGTAGTTTGTTTGGTTCATTAGCTACAATGGAGATTGAAAAATTAGAATCTGCATTGTTCAACATGGCAATTATTGAAGCAGTGTTTGGAGGTCTTGCGGCAGGAAAAATTGGATCAGGATCGTATGTTGCAGGTACAAAACATGTAGTTGTAATGATAATTATCTCAGTAATTGCATTTAATGTAATGTAGATTACACTTTAGACATTTTTCAAAAAGAATTGTTCAAAATGCAAATTATATTTCTCATGTTAATAATTTATGAAAAATAATATTTTGTCTGTAAAATAAATCACAACAGAATTTTGTGTGTTAGTTTTAGCACAAGCAGATCTTTTAGTTCTCATTTGTTTTTACTATTTCCAGATATGGGAATGAATCAAAGCATCATACTAAGAATTTATTCGAAAGTGCTAAATGCAATCACGCAAAATGAGCCTAGGTTAGAGGAGATTAGAGTTTGAAAATGATGTCTTATCAGGATCAAGTCAGTGGCATTGCAGCAGAACTAGAAGAGATTTTAGACTTAGATGATCTAGAGGCAAAAGTATATCTCAACTTACTAAGAGCAGGACCAATTACTGCAAGTGCACTTGCAAAAGAATTAGACATTGACAGAGCAAGAATGTATAGAACAGTAGACAAGCTTGTTAGCAGAAATATTATCTCAACCACTTTGTCTAGTCCAAAATTATGTATTGCAGCTGATCCTCATGATGCATTAAAAATTGCATTAGGTAAAAAAGAAGATGAAGTAAATAAAATCAAAAAATCAGGTGAAGCAATTATTGATAAAATCAATAACGAAATAACAACAAATCAAATCAGTACAGTTCCAACATTTAGAGTTGTTCAAGGAAGACAAAACATCTATGCAGATATTGCACAAATGATTGAAGAAACAACTGATACAATTTACATTGCAACAACACTTGATGATGTATCAAGAATGTATCATAGTACAATTCCAGAAAAAATTAGCGTTTGTGAAAAGAATGGTGGTAAAGTTAGATTACTAGTAGATATGACAGACCCAAAGCTTACACCATTTGTTAAACGATTCAATGCAACTGAAACAAAAATTGGAGAACTACCATCCAAAGGAAGAATGGTTGTGCAACAAAATAAAAAAATGATTATGTCGGACTCTGCATCTTCGGTTCAACAAGCAAGTTCAGATACAGACTTTTCACTTTGTACAAATTCCACTGAAATGGTAGAAAACATATTCACATTATGCTCATTTTTGTGGAATGCATCAAAACCACTGAAAACCATTGATGTCAAGAATTTTGTTAAAAAATCAAGGGCTGCATAAGATATGAAAAAATGGCATATGAGCCTAAAAGATCAGAAATGATTAAAAACCAGTAATTCCCAGATTTGGAAATGGCAATTGAAGTGTATGATGAGAATAAGTTAAGAGAATTATCTGAAGAAGACAGATTAGTAGTTTGTGAAAGAATTTTGAAAAATGAATCAGATGAATCAAAAAGATGGGATGCAGTTTGGCTACTAGGAGAAATAGCTGAAAATAGAACCAGCGGAGATCCAATTTTTGAAAAAATTGCTGACATTATGGAGTGGTCTTTGAAAAATGATTCAAACGGAGTTGTCAAACACGAAGTTTGTTATCAGATTGCAGGTAGAAATATGAAAAGTAAAATTCCAGCATTAGTTGATGCTGCATTAAATGATAAAAGTGTGCTAACAAAACACGAAGCCTTAGAATCTTTAGGATTAATGAGAGCATTTCATGTAGCTGATATGATCAGAGATGCTGAAGTTGATCCAAGTATTGATGTTCGGGAAACAGCAAGATTTGTTCTAAAAAGATTTGAAAGACTAAAAGATCAAGGCGAATATCAACCATCTAACATCCTATAGAACTAAAAAGAAAACACCAATTTTGTGTAGTTTTTTTTATTCCAACAGAGATTTATCTATCAGAGATTCATGAATATTACATGTCGGAGCGTAAAGAAGAGCCAGAGATGGATCCTAACGAAGTTCCAGAAGTAGTTCCAGAGAAAATTAAAAGTCCATTTGATTACAAAGCAATCATAGGAATTGCAATTTTAGTAATTTCATTTCATGTCATTACAAATTATTTTGTTGACCCAGATAGCTCAGACCTAATTGTGTCAATATTTTCTTTCATCAATCCATTAATTGTTGCAATAATTGGTTTCTATGTAGCTAGTAGATATGGAAAGTCACAAGTGTTTGGAAAAGCTAACTTGGCATTAGCAGGTGGATTCCTCAGCATATTCCTAGCAGAAGTTACCTACATGTTGTATGACATTGTATACAACATAGAACCTTACCCATCAATTGCAGATGTATTCTTTTTCATGCTATATCCATTGCTACTTGTATACCTGTTTCTAAACATCAAATTCTTTATTCCAAAATTAAGTAAAAAGGCAAAAGTTTGGATTGCCATTATGCCATTAATTGTACTATTAGGCTATTCAATTCTATCAACAACAGAAGGAGAGATATCCATTTTTGAATTTGATTTCTACTATGGTGTTATTTTTGTGTACATTGTTACATTAACACTCGCAGTTGCAGTAGTTGGGGCAATCAATCTAAAAGAAGGTGTTATCGGTAAAGCATGGATTGTTTTGGTATCAGGAATTTTGTTATTGACTATGGGGGATATTTGGTATTATAATTTAGAATTGTTTGAAGGATATGACTTAACACATCCAGTAAACATGTTTTGGTATGCAGGATACTGGGGAATTACATATGCATTAATCAAACATAAAAAAATTATTTAGAATTCCAGGAAACTTTTCTAAGTACAACATAAGGTGTTTTTTCAGATTCATTTGGAAGAATCATATCAGTATGTTTTGAAAAAAGCTCAATATTTCTCATTAAATCAGGAAAGCCATCTTCTGATTCTAGCGATGAAAGATGGGTTTCACTCCATTTCCAATCACTTTTGTCATTACAGGAATATACAATCCAATGATATGAGCCATTAAGAAACAAAATGTCAAAAGGATACAATCTGCAATCCATAGGCCTTCCGTCATAGACTGTACATCCACCCATTTCAGCATCCCAGTAAATACATTCTAAAGAATCAGTTTTCTTTTTTATTGCAGAAACGTTTACGCCATCAATATTAACAAATTTTAGATTTTCTTCACAGTTTGGATCAATATTTTTTAATTTTTTAAGATCATCCTGAAAAACTAAAGGAACAGCAGAATTGGTACAGCAGTTTTTATGATCACATTTTCCACATAAACTCTCAAACATGCAGTAAGAAATTAAACATAGAATTAATTATTTTCGGAATACGGAAAAATTAAACAGTTACATGAACCGTTTGTATGATGGAGCTCTCAGATAATAGTGCTCTTTTTAGTTGAACTTTAACTGCAACATCATTTTTTACAATATCAACTTTAACGTTATCAAAGATAGTTTCATATTTTTTTACTTTCTTTCCATCCTGAGATAATTCAAATCCATTGGCAATTAGTAAACCATTGTTTATCAAGAAATTGATTTTTCTGTAACCAGAAGTTTGAGGAATTCCACAAGTGTCTAAGATTTTTGCAATAATTAATGGTTCATCAGAAACGGAACCAAGAACGGCTTTCTTATCTTGATCAGCAAAGGATTCCAAAAAGATTCTTGAAAGTTCAGGATCTCTAATGTGAACCCAATTTGATTCAGATGGTTTGGATTTTTCTACATCAATAATTTCTTGTAAGAATTTTTGTTCAAGTCCATCTGCACCTGCTCCAAAAAATTCTCTCAAAACACTATCAAGTTTATTGAAATTTTTAATTGCTTGAACTAAACCGAGTCCATGTCTTTCCATTAGTCTTTGTTCAATCTTGTTCAAAGATTCTTTACCTAAATTTTCCTCAATAGATCTTCTAAGTGAAGGAACTAAAAGATTATCCAGACCGTTTTCCATCATACAATTAATGAAAATATGCATTATAAACAATTTGTTAAAAACAATTATGACAAACAGTATGTTTTATAGCTAATAGATCTAAGCATCGATCTTAAAAAGAAACGTCATTTTAAAAAATTACAATTAATTGCATTGTAATTATTTGTACAATGTTGTATGTGTCAAAAATAACATACTAAACAATATGACTAAAAATTAGGATAGTCTAATTGTAAATGTTCATTTCCAAATATGGTAAGGAGAGATCAGCATGACGCTTCAAGAAAAGCAGATCCTAAAGAAAACAGATAATGTATCAATACGAATTGATTCTGAGTTAAGTAGAAAACTACATGAGAAATGTCAAGAACAACAAATTAGTCTCAACACATTGATCAATCATTTACTAGACAAGCAGATCAATTGGCATGGTCTAGTTACCGAGATGGGGTGGATAACAATGTACAGATCCACATTTAGAGAAATGTCAGATTCACTTTCAAAAGAAGAAATTCAAAAAATCGCAGAAACTACAGGTATTAGCGATATGAAAAATGCATTAAATTACATTTACGGTTTCATTGATTTAGATTCTGTTTTAGATTTTTTCAAAAAAGGATGTTTGAACATGAATGTTCAATTTAGAGAAATTAAAATCAATGGTAGAAACAAAATAATCATTCAGCATGATTTGGGAAAAAATTGGCCAGTATTCATGGTTTATCAAATGAACGAAATCCTAAATGAAGTTGGATATAGAATCATTGATGAAGAATTCAATAAACAGGGATTTTCCTTTGAAATTGCAAAAATAGAGGAGATCTAAAGAAAAAAGAATCTACGCACGAAATTTCCAAAATTGGCAAGATATGCCTATTAAGGATCAACTGATTTCCAAATATGGGAATCATTGATTTCACAAAGGCTCAGTAAAAGTAAATCCAAGTATGGATATTATCTCATCGTAATAGCGGCAGCATTAGCTGCACTTGTGCACGTAATTTCAAAACCCATGCTTGAACATTCAGAAAATATGATAGAAATCAACCCAATTGTCTTGGCATTTTTAGTTTATTTCATAGGAGGAATGTTTTTCACACCAATATCTAGAAAGACTCATTCTATTTCCAAATTTGGAAAAAAGGATTGGATTTTCATGAGTGTTATTGGAGTTACAGAAGTGGCAGCACTCATTGCTTATTTTTACGGTCTATCAACAGCAACTGCAGTCAACGCATCTATCTTTAGCAATAATGAAATTATTTTCTCACTTGTAATTGCAATGCTGATATTCAAAGAAAGATTACGCATGAAAGAATGTATTCCATTTTCTATGATTGTTGTAGGCATGATGATTATCCCAATAGGTAATGATCTTGTGCAAAACAATTTCAGTTTAGGACATATGGTAACAGGTGACTTGTTAATTGTATTATCAGGAATACTATATGCAATCGATATTACATTATGCAAATACATTAGCGATAGATTTGATGCAAGAAGAGTAACACAAGTAACATCATTCATTTGTGCAGCAGTAGCCGTATCAATGATTGTTGTTTTAGAAATTCCATTTGATGTGGATTTGATGCAATTACCAGGAATAGCAGTCATTTCGATTTTAGGAACTGGAATGTCTACATTATTCTTCTTAATGGCCCTAAAGATGATAGGTACAGTAAGAACAGTGTTGTTGTATTCGACTACAGCAATGTTTGGTGTAATATTTTCGGGAATATTTCTTGGAGAAGCAATAACTATGCTTGACATTATTTCATTGGCGCTTGTGCTTGGTGGAATCTACATGTTAAGGAATAAACTTGCAGCAACTGAAGAACATGGACCTGAGGAAGAGAAACAAGTTCTAGAACACGAGGCGCCTCCAAGAAGATCAAAATCTAGGAAAAGAGCAAAATTCACGCCTAAAATTTCAGTTCGGAAGAGAATTGAAGATGAGGTTATTTTCCAAGGTTGGGTAGGAGCAGGTTAGTTATTCCCACTCATTTCAAAAAAAGAAAATTAGTGTTAGTAAAATTTTATTTCTAAATTATTTTTTAAAATTTTAAAATTTTTTACGCACAAAAATTTTAGAAATGTAGCTGTTTGTAATCATTAGTATACAATTGAACGATCAGTCTTTTAAACAAAAAAAGCAAATTTCCAACTATGGAAATAGCACCAAATACAGTTCAATTAGGCATGTTTCCAGTAGATCGTGCAGATTTTGAAGAGATTAAAGAATACCTAACAACATTTGGATTAACTCCTAATCAGATCAAAGTCTTTTTCTATATTGGAAAGATTGGTGCAAAAACAGCTTCAGACATTGCAAAGGCAGTAAATGTTCCAAGAAGTGAAACATATCATCTTCTAACTGCACTTCAAAACAAAGGAATCGTGGAAGCATCATTCCAACACCCAATTCAATTTTCAGCATTACCAATTAAACAGGCTGTTAATGTTCTTATTAGAACAGAAACAGAACGATTAAACAAATTAAAGAAATCAGCACCAGAACTCGAAAAAATTTGGAGTAAAGTTCCTGAAGCTACTACACAACAAGATGATGATGAGGAGGAAAAATTCAAGGTCTTACAGGGAGGTAATCAAGTAAACAGTAAAATTTTTGACATGATTCTAAATGCTAAAAAAGAATGTAGAATTTTAGGTTCAGAAAAGGATTTCATGAAATTTTATCATGCCAACTTTTTAGAAGCATTAGAAGAAAGAGAAATTGATTACAAATTACTAACACCAATTTCTAAAAAATCAATGCACATTTTTGAAGACATTGAAAAATCAAAAATCAAAAAATTATGCTCATCAGTTAAAGAAAATCTCTGTTTCTTGATTAAAGATGATGATGAAGTTCTATTCTTTATCAAAAATGAAGGCAACAATAAAGAAATGAGAGCAATTTGGACAAATTCTGAGACAATTATCTATTCAAAGGCATTATTGTTCAACAGTATTTGGTCAAAAACAGATTCAAATGAGGAGGAATTTCAATGACCAGAAGATGTAGTTGTGGTTTTTCTTCAGAACATAAAGAAGAATTTTGTATCCATATAGTTGAAAATTGGAACAACGTTAGATCAATGTGTGTAATTCAAAATTAAACTAGAGATTCATCATCAACTTCAATTGGTTTTCTACCCATAAAACCAGAATCTTTTTCATGCCAAAATTTTATTTCGGTTTCACCATATTTCCAACAAAGCCAAACTTCTTCATCAAAACGTTTTGAAGGAAAATCAAGTAATCCTTGATCAATACTTTTTACAACCACACCAGTATTTTCTAGAATTTCAACAGATTCATAGAATTTTGTGATTGCAGAATTAAGTTGCTGTTTTAGTGTAACATATTCTTCAAAGGTGTTTGTAGTAGATACGCTCATTTGCAATTGTTGTTCTAATTTTTTTACTTCATTTTGTTTTGCCAATGAATATTCATATTTTTTAATTACATCAGGAAGTGCTTCATTTGCCTCATTTGTAGTAAAAAAGCAAAACATAGTCTTGCTGAAAAATTGTTAATTAAAAATCTTAGGCGCAGATTTATTAGGAATTTGCTCAGAAATGACTCATGAGTGAAGATCAGCTAGAGATGTTAATTACGCAGACAATTAACGGTGCAATTGCAACAATTCCATCATATCTTGAAGAAATTGAAGAAAACAAAGAAATTTTGAAAGTTGATAATCCTAAAGAATTTGTGTACGGAGTTGTGATGGGCATGGCATTAGGAATGAGTGGTGCAATTCTCAGTGCACAAAAAGAGATGCCAACACAAGAAGATCAAATCAAAGTAAGAGATATCGTATACAAGTACATTCCAGATATCAGAGAAAAGATTTTCAATTGACAGAATTTACATCTAAAGAAATTACATTCTTAGAATCAATGGAAGAAGCAAGAATTGCTACATCACATAATGATATTCCACATGTAAAGCCAGTCTCATTTGTATTTCATAGAGATGCAATTCTTGTTGCCACAGATTACAAAACAAGAACTTATGAAAATATCAAAGTAAATTCCAATTCAGGTATCGTAGTAGATATTTACAAACACGGTGCGCATAAAGCAGTTTGCGTTCAAGGTCCTGTGGAAATAATTGAAAATGGGCCAGATTTTGAAGAATATTATAAAATTTTTTACAAAAAATTTGAATGGGTGAGAAAAGACCCATGGAAAGAAAACGAAGCCCCTTTTTTGAGAATTAATCCAAAAAATAAGATCAGTTGGGGAATTAACTAAAGGGAACTTCTTCTTGTTCTACCTGAGACAATAAGGATTGAACAGAAATTGGTTTTTTCAAGATGGTGCGTATTCCAAGATTCAGTAGTTCTTGTTCCTGATAAGCACTCATTTCCAAGGCACTAACAATTACAACTTTAGATAATTCAGATGGGCGTCGTGCTTTCAAATCAAGTAAAAAATCAACGCCACTGTATTTTGGCATACACATGTCTAGCAAAATCAAATCATAGGTCTTGTTAACAGCTAGTTCCAATCCTGCACGACCATCAGAAATACTATCAAAATGATAATTTTTTGTAGAAAGAATATCAGCAAATATCTGACTAATCTCTTGCATATCCTCTACATGTAAGATTCTCACACATTACATATCAGGATAAAATTGATAAGAGAAAGTTTGCCCATTTGAACAAACTAGAAGATTTATCTGAAAAATGTTTTTCTCATTAATTATCAATATTTCTTATTCAAGTATTACTATCGTTTTGAACTATGGGCTTCAATTTGGGAATTGATAACAAATAAACGCAATTAATAATTCTGAAAATCATGTCAAACAAAATCAAATGTTCACACATCCTAGTGGCAAAGCAAAGTGAGGCCCTAGCAGTTTTAGATAGAATCAAGGCAGGGGAAAAATTTGGAAAATTAGCAAAGGAACTGTCAACAGATACAGGAAGTGCAAAAAAAGATGGAAATTTAGGCTATTTTACTAAGGGAATGATGGTAAAACCATTTGAAGAGACTGCATTCAAATTACAAGTTGGAGAAATTTCAGAACCAGTGAAATCCGAATTCGGATATCATATTATCAAGAGATTTGGATAAATTTACAGATTTTTTGCTTTCTTTATTTTATCAAGGTCATCATTGATTTTTTGACTAATTTTTTCATAATCAGAATGAATTTCTTTATGCAGTTTCTTTTCTTTTTGTAACAAATTTTTCATTTCTTTTGATTGATCTTTATCAGTCATACATGTAAGTTCGTGGATAGAGTTTAGAAGATTATTATCAAATTCCATGCCTAAAATACCAAAATAAAATACACAACATTTTTTTCAAGAAGAAATTAAAAATTGAACATGACAGTTATTACAGAAAAAGTGCTAGATGAGTTATTAGATTACTTAGAAAAATCAATCAACAATCTTGCAAAAGAATCATTTGAAAATTTGGAGCTTGAAGGAGGGTTTCAAGGAGTTCAGAATTTTTTAGACAATCAATTTGACATAAGATTAGAAAATCTGCTTGTTGCAAAAAAGAGTAGTACACATCACTTAGAATCAGGAATTAAAAATAAAATCATTCAACGTAAGGCAAAAATCATGAATGATATTGCAAAAGAATATCAAAATTAAAGAAAGGCATCAAGACCAGATTGTTCTTGATTCTTTTCAAGAACTTTAGTCATTTTATTTCCCATAGATTTTGCTGCAGTCATTTTTCTTCTTCCAATCCAATAGTATGTTTCATCAATAGTGTTTTTGGCAATGAGAACAACTAGTTTACCAGTATCCTTTCTTCCAGTTCTTCCACGTCTTTGAACAAAACGAATGGAGCTAGGAACATTATCATAAAAAATTACTTGATTGACTTCTGCAATATCGAGGCCCTCTTCACCCACTCTAGTTGCAATTAAAACATCAAACTCACCATCACGGAATTTTCTAACGGTTTCAATTTGCTTTTTTTGTTTTAATCCAGTTTCACCAGCTTTTCCAATCAGAATTCCAGCTGAAACTCCCATCTCAGTTAGTTTACTAAAAATCAAATCTACAGAATCCCGATAACTAGTAAAGATCAATGCTTTTCCAGGGACAGATTCGATAATTTCTTTTAGTTTTGGAATTTTAGAGTGCTCAATTCCTCGTGATTGTGCTTCTTTTGCCAAATGAACAGCCCTTGTAAAATTTGGATCAACCTCAAAGAGTTCTTTAACCCCAGCACCTTTTTTGGCCTGTGCACGCTCACAAAATTTCAAGAAAGGAGTAATGCCATGTGCTTCTAAGATGTTTAGAGCATAATGAATTCTAATTGCAGTAAACAGTGGTTTTGCAGAACGTCGATTTTGATTTAATACAAATTGTCTAATTCGCAATAATGCAGACAATGATTGTTGCTCTGCTAATTTGATACCATTTTTTCTTAGTGTGTCGTATCTTTCATCTAACGCAATTTTCAGTAATGTTTGAATTGATTTGAGTTCTGGTGGAAGTTCAACATTAATCCATTCAGTGTTAGTTTCTTGAGTATAGGGTTTTACATCAGGGCTTTCTTCTGTACGTTCTGCAACACTAGATATTCTCAATTTGGTTAGAATTTCAGTTGCTTTTTCTTTTTCACTTGGAAGTGTAGCAGTCATGCCAACTATTCTAGCAGAATTATTTTCAAATCGTTCAGCAATTCCAGAATATGCGTAATCGCCTACAGTTCTATGTACCTCATCAAAAATCACAAGTGAAAATTGTTCAGAAGAAACAATCTGTCTGTCTAAATCATTTTTTGCTATTTCAGGAGTAGCACAAATTACACTATTGTTCCAAAGTTTAGTTCTTTTTTGAACAGTATCTTCGCCAGTAATTAATGAAATATCATCTAAAGTAAGATTGTTTTTTAAAAATTCATAATGTTGGTTTACAAGAACACGTGTAGGTGCCAAAAATAAAACACCACCTGTTCCTTTGGATAGATACTCAGCTATCACCTGTAATGCAATTGCAGTTTTTCCTAGTCCAGTAGGTAAAACTACAATACAATTTTCATCAATGGCCTGATTTGCTAAATTAACCTGATAATCTCGTTTTTCAATAGAATCTTTCTGTACATATTTTCTCTCAATATACTGAGTCAATTATAGAAAAATCCAAATTTACAGATTTTATGCTTTCGTGTTGTAAAAGACTAGTCAAAGCTCAATATTGAAAACATCAAAGAATTGAGCCTAAAAAGACAAGAAATTGATGCTAATCCAGCTTTTTCTTTAATTTGTTGACTAAGGCTGTCTTTTCACTAGGATGCTTTTTCAGTAAATGCTCATGATTTTTTTGTGAACACTATATCCAGTTCAAAGATTTTTTAGTCTTTGTTCTTTTTACAGGATTTTGAAATTTTTGTGGATGATGCTTGAGATTAATAACTTGCTATTAGCCAAATCACCTAAGGGATTTGATAGAAGATTGTTCAAACATTATTCAAAATGACAGACAAACTGATCGGCAAGCAAATTTTGATAACGTGATCCATATATTGAACAGAACTAGAACAACTGTGTGACTACATTTGAGAGACCCAATTGGGACGAATATTTCATGATTCAAGCAGAATTAGCAAAATTAAGATCAAATTGTATGACAAGACAAGTCGGTGCAGTAATTGTACGGAATCATAGACAATTAGCAACAGGGTATAATGGAACACCTCCAGGAATTACAAATTGTTTTGATGGCGGATGCACTAGATGTAAATTAAGAATGGAGGGGAAAATGGAAGCTGGAGCATCATTGGATAGATGTCTGTGCAATCATGCAGAAGCTAATGCTATAATGCATTGTGCCATATTAGGAATTGAAGCTGGAATTGAAGGAGCAATTCTCTATACAACATTTGTTCCATGTTTAGAATGCTCGAAAATGGCAATAACAATTGGAATAAGAAAATTTGTGTGTCTTGATTCATATCCGGAAACAGACTTTGATTTGCTTCGAGAGGCAGGAGTGGAAGTCGTTCAATTAGATAAAGAGAAAATTACAAAATGGGTAAAAAAACTCTCAACTAATCACGAAAAATCTGAGTGATAAAATGCAAGTTAATTTAGCAGAAACACCAAAAATTGAAACTATGCCACCATCAATGTTGGTATCTGCAACATATGATAACAATTCAAAATCAGCAGTTTTGAAATTTTACGAGCCTGAATCTCAAAAATTATTCCTATGGAAAGATGAAATTGGGCACAAACCATATTGTTATTCTAGATTATCACCAGATGAGTTAGATTTTCTTCAAGAAAGAGATGATATTTTAGAAATTAAAACAGTACAACGTTATGATTTAATCAAAGATAAAGAAATAGACATGTCACAAATTATTGCTGCTGATCCGTTAGCTATTGGAGGAACAGCAGGAGACAAGAGTATTAGAAACATAATTGAGACATGGGAATCTGACATCAAATATTATGAAAACTATCTTTATGATAGAAAATTAATTGTTGGAAAATATTATGAGGTCAAAGATGGAAAAATCATTCAGCATGATTTAGAAATTTCTGATGAAGTAAAAATTGCTTTGAAAAGTTTGCTATGGGACAAAGTCGATAGTGAAAAGATGGTAGATGCTGAAGGATTTAAAAAATTTATTTCAGAATGGGCAGATTTACTCAATCAGCCAATTCCAAAAATTAAACGATTAAGTGTGGACATTGAAGTTGAAGCTGAAATTGGCAGAATTCCAGACCCAAAAGTTGCAGAGAAAAAAATTACAGCTATAGGTCTTAAGGGAAGTGATGGATTTGATCAAATATTTGTTCTTAGAACTACAGATACTGAAGAAGGAAAAAATGAATTAGATGAAAACATCAAAGTGGTGTTTTATGATTTAGACAAAGAAAAAGAAATGATAAAAGATGCCTTTGAGATAATCAAGAGCTTTCCTTTTGTAGTCACATACAATGGTGATGAATTTGATTTACCATATCTGTTTAACAGGGCTGAAAGGTTAGGAATTCCAAATTCTGAAAACCCATTTTACATGATGAGGGATTCTGCAACACTCAAACAAGGAGTTCATCTTGATTTGTACAGAACATTATCAAATAGATCATTTCAAATCTATGCATTTAGCCAAAAATACACTGATTTTTCATTAAACAGTGTCTCAAAAGCACTTTTAGGAAAAGAGAAGATAGACTATGGCTTAGAATTTGACGAACTTACGCTATATCAGACAGCCAATTATTGTTACAATGACGCTCTGCTGACCTACGAATTAACCAGTTTCAACAGCGATTTGTTGATGAATCTACTTGTAATTATAGCAAGAATAGGTAGAATGCCAATTGATGATATTGCCAGAATGGGAGTATCACAGTGGATTAGAAGTCTACTCTACTATGAGCACAGACACAGAAATTGCTTGATTCCAAAACGAGAGGAACTTCAGAGAAGATCAGAAGGAGTAATGTCTGATGCAGTAATCAAGGATAAAAAATATCGAGGAGGGTTAGTTGTTGAACCAAAAGAAGGAATTCATTTTAACGTAGTTGTAATGGACTTTGCAAGTCTGTATCCAAGTATTATCAAAGTTAGAAATTTGTCTTATGAAACGGTTAGATGTTCACATGAAGAATGTAAAAAGAATACAATTCCTCAAACAAACCATTGGACATGTTCTAAAAGAAACGGATTAACTTCAATGATCATTGGATCATTAAGAGATTTAAGAGTAAATTATTACAAGAGCTTATCTAAAAAAGAAACATTAACTGATGCACAAAGACAACAATACACAGTAGTTAGTCAAGCACTTAAGGTCATCCTAAATGCAAGCTATGGCGTAATGGGTGCAGAGATTTTCCCATTGTATTTTCTTCCAGCAGCAGAAGCTACCACTGCAATTGGAAGACATACAATTTTAGAAACTATCAAAAAATGCGAAGCCGCAGGAATCGAAGTTCTATATGGAGATACAGATTCATTATTTATAAAAAATCCAACAGAAGAACAAATTAAAATTGTTATTGAGCAAGCAAAAAAAGATCATGGCGTAGATTTAGAAATTGATAAAACATACAGGTATTGTGTATTAAGCAACAGAAAGAAAAATTATCTTGGAGTTACAAATTCAGGAAAAGTTGATGTCAAAGGACTAACTGGAAAGAAATCCCATACGCCTCCATTTATCAAAAAATTATTCTATGATTTACTAGAGGTACTATCCAAAGTTGAAACAATTGAAGATTTCGAGAAAGCAAAAAAGGATATTTCAGCAAAAATTGCAGATTGTGGAAAGAAAGTAGAGGCCAAAGAAATCCCATTAGAAGATTTAACATTCAACGTTATGCTCAGTAAGGCACCTTCAGAGTACGTAAAGACAATTCCTCAGCATATTCGTGCTGCAAAACAACTTGAAACAATCAGAGAAGTCAAAAAAGGAGACAGAATTTCATTTATCAAAATTCTCAACAAACCAGGAGTAAAGCCAGTAGAAATGGCAAAGAAAGAGGAAATTGATTCTAAAAAATACATGGAGTTTATGGAATCAACATTAGAGCAAATCACATCTTCAATGGACTTGGACTTTGATACAATTTTAGGAAAACCAAAACAAACAGGTTTAGACGAATTCTTTTGGAATTAAGATAAGAAATGGAAGTAGATCCAACAACATTAACAATCCTAGGAATTGCGGCAGGAATTTTAATTCTAACTGGATGGGTAGAGCAAATCTACAAAGGATTCAAAACAAAGAGTCTAAAGGATGTTTCAAGATTTTTGATGATTTTCATTTCGGCAGGGGCAATTCTTTGGTTAATCTATGGTTTCATTGTTAATGATATTTTTATCATTGGCACAAATATTGCAGCCATTGTTTTGATGATGATTGTGTTGGGAATGAAACGAAGATATGATAAAAAAATGGAACAATAGTGAAAGGTTAATTACAATCAAAAGGAGCCAAAAATTATGTTCATAATAAACTGTAAAAATTACGAGGAAATTTCAGGTGAAAAAATTATCAAATTTGTCAAAACTGCAGAAAAGATTTCAAAAAAATACAAAGTAAAAATCGCAATTGCGCCCCCACAACATCTCATTGGAGTAGTGTCAAATAGTTCAATTCCAATTCTTGCACAACATGTAGATGATTCAAAGGTTGGTAGTACAACAGGATTCATGGTTCCAGAACTGTTAAAAAAATCCAAAGTGAATGGATCATTAATCAATCACAGTGAACATAGAATTGATTCTAAAACAATTTCAAAATTAGTTGCAAAACTAAAAGATCTAAAAATGATTTCAGTATTGTGCGTAAAAGATGTTGCAGAGGCAAGAAAATATTCAAAATTAAATCCAGATTACATTGCAATTGAGCCTCCAGAATTAATCGGATCTGGAAAAGCAGTATCAAAAGAACAGCCAGAATTAATTGAAAAAGCCGCAAAGGCTGTAAAAAGTTCAAAAAATAAAACAAAACTTCTCTGCGGAGCAGGAATTGTATCAGGAGAAGACGTATCCAAAGCAATTGAGTTAGGATCTAAAGGCATACTTGTTGCCAGTGGAATTGTCAAAGCAAAGAACTGGGACAAGATAATGTCTGAATTTGCCAAGTCAATGGTTTAATACCCCCTTTTTGGGATTGGTTAATCGTAAAAATGAAACCAGTATATGCGTTTGAAGAAGCAGATAGCAAAAAAAGAATGCTGTTAGGAGGAAAAGGAGCTGGATTAAGTGAAATGACCAGATTAAAGCTTCCAGTTCCACCAGGATTTACAATTACTACTGAGGTTTGTAACAAGTATTATGAAAATGGCAGAAAACTTCCAAAAGATGTAATGCCATCAGTTATGAAAAATATTGAAAAAATAGAAAAAAAGACAGGTAAAAAATGGAATTCAACTAAAAATCCATTACTAGTTTCTGTTCGTTCTGGTGCAGCAATTTCAATGCCAGGAATGATGGATACAATTTTGAATTTAGGATTAAATGAAAAAACAGTAGAAGGGTTATCTGAGCAAACAAAGAACCCACGTTTTTCATGGGATTCGTATAGAAGATTCATTCAACTATTTGGAAAAGTTGTCTTCGGAGTCAATGATGAAAAATTTGATCATGTTCTAGATTCTGCAAAAGAAAAACAAGGTGTAAAAGACGATAGCCAACTAAGTGTTGCATCATTAAAGAAAATCGTATCAGAATATAGAAAAATTTGTGAAAAACACACTAAAAGAAAATTCCCAGATTCACCAAATGAACAATTAGGATTAGCAATCGAGGCTGTCTTTAAGAGTTGGATGGGAGAAAGAGCAATAGTTTATCGTGAGAAAAACAACATTACAAAAGACATTGCAAATGGTACTGCTGTTAATGTTGTAACGATGGTATTTGGAAACATGGGTGATGATAGTGCTACAGGAGTAGTTTTTACAAGAAACGGGCATAATGGTAAAAAAGAGATTGAAGGCGAGTATCTAATTAATGCACAAGGCGAAGATGTTGTTGCAGGAGTTAGAACTGGAAAAAATGTTGCATTACTAAAAAAAGAGATGCCAAAATCTCATAAAGAATTAAGCAATGCTTGTGCCAAATTAGAAAAACACTTCAGAGAACCACAAGATATTGAATTTACAATTGAACAAGGAAAATTCTACTTGTTACAAACTAGGACTGCAAAGATGAGTGCAGGGGCATTAGTTAAAACATCAGTAGACATGGTAAAAGAAAAATTAATTGATAAAAATAAAGCACTTACAAGAATTCCTGCACAACAATTAGAAGCATTACTTCATAGAACAATGGATGAATCTAAACTCAAAAACTTCAAACAACTTGCAAAAGGTATTGCAGCATCTCCAGGTGCAGCAAGCGGAATTGCTGTGTTTGATGTCAAAAAGGCAATTGAGTTAGGAGAAGCAGGAAAAAAAGTAATTCTAATTAGAAAAGAAACAAAACCGGAAGATGTTCCAGCATTCTTTTCATCAGAAGGAGTACTAACCAGTTTAGGTGGAAAATCATCTCATGCTGCAATCGTTTCTAGAGGAATGGGTAAACCATGTATTGTTGGATGTTCAGAATTAAAAATCGATTATGACAAAAACATTTGTTTTGCAAATGGTAAGACAGTAAAAGAAGGACAAACAATTTCAATTAACGGAAGTGTAGGAACTGTATTCATTGGAGAAGTTCCAACAGTAGAGCCTAAAGTCACAAAAGACTTTGAACAAATTTTAGATTGGGCACAAAAAACCAAAGTTCTAGGAATTAGAGCAAACGCTGATACTCCAGAGGCAGCAAAACTTGCAAGAAAGTTTGGAGGTCAGGGAATTGGCCTATGTAGAACTGAGAGAATGTTCAATGCAAATGACAGAATTGGTCTGTTTGTAGATATGATTATGGCAGAAAACGCTGAACAGAGAGCCAAAGTGCTAAAGAAATTAGGACAATTACAAAAAAGTGACTTTAAACAAATTCTCAAAGCAATGGAAGGGTATGAAGTAACAATTAGATTACTTGATCCGCCATTACACGAATTCTTGCCAAATCCTGAAGAATTATCAGAAAAGATTCAGAAACTAAAAGCAAAGAAAGCAACAAAAGAAATCAAAAAGGCAGAAGTTGTTCTAAAAAGAGCAAGAGAACTTGCAGAAGTCAATCCAATGATGGGCCATAGAGGAGTTAGAGTTGGAGTTACATACCCAGAAATCTATGAGATGCAAATTCAAGCAGTCTTTGATGCTCTAGTTGATTTAACAAAACAAAAAGTAAAGGCACATCCTCAAATTATGATTCCACAAATTAGCAGTATTGCAGAACTAAACCACATTAAGAAAATCTATGATTCAATTAAGAAGGAAACTGAGAAAAAACACAAGATGAAATTGAAAATTAACTTTGGAACGATGATTGAAGTTGTAAGAGCAGCTTTGACATCAAATGAACTTGCTTCAACTGCAGAATTCTTTAGTTTCGGAACAAATGATCTTACACAAGGAACATTTAGTTTCAGTAGAGAAGATGTTGAAGGAAAATTCTTGCCAGAATATATGGAAAAAGAATTACTCGAAAGAAGTCCATTCCAATCAATTGACGTAAACGGTGTTGGTAGTCTAATGAAAATTGGTATTGCTAATGGTCGTGGAATAAGAAAGAACATGGAAATTGGCATTTGTGGAGAGCATGGAGGAGACCCAGATTCTATAAAATTCTGCCACGGAGCAAAACTCAGTTATGTCAGTGCATCACCACACAGAATTCCAATTGCAATAGTAGCAGCAGCACAAGCAGCAATTGAGCAGCCTAAAAGAAAATAATACATTTTAAAACTAACCACTTTAATTCAAAACTAAATGCTTCCAAGAATCGATTCCATAAAGCAAATTCGTCAAAAAATTGGAATTACACAAAAAAAACTTGCAACGATGACTGGTGTTAGTACTTCAATGATTAATCAAATTGAATCAGGTAGGAGTCAACCAAGTTATGATACTGCAAAGAAAATTTTTGATAATCTTGCCAAATTAGAAGGAGAATCATCATCTCATACTGCAGGAGATTTTTGTAGTAAAGATATTGTAAAATTAAAACCATCAAACACATTACATGATGCCATCAAAAAGATGCATCAATTATCAATTAGTCAAATTCCAGTTTTCAGTGGTGCTGATGTGGTAGGCGTTGTATCTGAAGACGGAATTGTAAAACATCTTGCAGATTTGGGAGAAGCAGAACTAAAGAAAGCAAAATTAGCAGACACTATGGATCCTGTTCCGCCAATAGTAGATTTTGAAACACCTGCAAATGTTTTGGTGCCATTAATCAGATATTCAAAATGTATCCTAGTATCAAAGAAATCAAAGATTGTAGGAATCATTACAGCTTCAGATACACTAAAGATGATGGAATGATGGACGAATCTGAAAAAATAAAGCTAGATCATCAGAGAAACAAATCAGATATTGTCAATTTAGTCAAAGAGATGTTTCGATTAAACAAATGGGGAGATGGAGAATACAAAATCAAGCTAGAAGAACTAGTGAAGAAAGATGAAAAACTAGTTCAAGATGTAATAAAAAAGATCAAACAAGAAAAAGGACTAGAATAGATTTAGAATTATTCCTAAAAATTACTCTTTAGGATGAGCACAAAGTTCTGCCAAAACACCGTGAAGTGATTTTGGATGAATGAATGTTACCTTTGTTCCTGCAGAGCCAGGACGAATCTTGCCTAGGAATTGAACACCACATCCTTCCATTCTCTCAACTTCATCTTCAATGTTGTCAGTTTCTAATGCCATGTGATGTAGACCTTGTCCTTTTTTCTCTAGGAATTTTTTGATAGGACTATTGTCATTTGTTGGCTGCATTAATTCTACACGACCATTTTCTAAATGAATAATTGCAACTTTAACACCTTCACTCTCAACTGTTTCAAATTCTACGCTATCAACACCTAGTGCTTCTTGATAGATTTTGGCAGATTCTTCAACATCATTTACTGCAATAGCAATATGATCAATTTTCATCTAGAATACCTCCTTTGGACGGTATTCACCGAAGACTTCTCTGAATGTATTACTAATTTCACCAGTAGTTGCAAATGCTTTAGCTGCAGAAATAATGTAAGGCATCAAATTCTCATCAGTGTCAGCTGCACTTTGCATAGCAGATAGTGCTTTTTCTAATTTCTTTGAATCTCTTTCTGCTCTTAATTTCTTGAGTGCTTTCTTTTGTTGAATCTCAACTTTACCACCAATTCTAAGTAAATCAGGTTGTTTTTCTTTTTCAGCATACTTGTTTACACCAACAAGAATTCTGTCACCATCATCAGTTTCTTTCTTTAGACGGTATGCATTTTGTCTAATTTCAGATTGGAAGAATCCCTTTTCGATTGCTTTTACAGAACCACCCATTTTTTGGATCTTTTTCAAATATTTCCAGACACCATCTTCAATTTGGTCACATAATTCTTCAAGATAATACGAGCCTGCAAGAGGGTCTGCAGTCTTTGTAATACCACTTTCATGTGCAACAATTTGCTGTGTTCTAAGTGCAATTTTTGCAGATTCTTCAGTTGGAAGTGCTAGTGCCTCATCTCTAGAATTGGTGTGTAGTGATTGAGTTCCACCAGCTACTGCGGCCATTGTTTGAATTGCAACTCTTACAATATTGTTATCAGGTTGTTGGGCAGTAAGTGATTCACCACTTGTTTGTGTATGGAATTTTAATTGTAATGAACGTGGGTTTTTGGCATGGAACATTTCTTTTAGTATTTTTGCATAAACTTTTCTTGCGACTCTAAACTTTGCAACTTCTTCAAAGAATTCGATTGTACAACAGAAGAAGAAAGATAATCTTGGTGCAAAGTCATCTATTTTCAAGCCTTGATCAATACAAGTCTGAATGTATGCAATGGCGTTTGCTAATGTGAATGCAACTTCTTGAGTGGCAGTACAACCAGCTTCTCTCATATGATAACCAGAAATTGAAACAGGGTACCAGGAAGGAACCTTTTGTGCACAATATCCAATCATGTCACCAATTAATCTCATTGAAGGTTGTGGTGGATAGATGTAGGTATTTCTTGCAATGTATTCTTTGAGAATATCATTTTGAGTTGTTCCACGTAATTCATGGCTTTTGAAACCTTGTGATTCACCAACTGCAATGTAATATGCTAACAGAGTTGATGCTGTGGAATTAATTGTCATTGAAGAACTAACTTTACCAAGTGGAATACCATCAAAGGCAGTCATCATATCTTTAATAGATGTAATTGATACACCAACTTTACCAACTTCACCTTCAGCTTGTGGAGAATCAGAATCATATCCAATTTGAGTTGGCAAATCAAATGCCATACTAAGACCAGTTTGTCCTTTTTCAAGCATAAACTTGAATCGTTCATTAGTTAGTTTTGCATCTCCAAACCCAGAATACTGACGCATAGTCCAGAATCTATCACGATACATTCCAGGATGAATGCCTCTAGTAAATGGGAATTTACCAGAATCTTCGGTTGGACGTTTCTTTGATGATTTTTGATAAATTCGTTTTACTGGAAAATTTGAATCAGTGAAAACTTTCTTTTCAGGTTCTTTTGGTTTTGTTGCTTTCTTTGCTGCCATATTTCATCACTTTAACAACGATTTTGTTATTTTATCTCCTGCTTGATAAGGGTCCATAGTTTTTGATTGTAATTTTGTAAGATATTTTGAAAATGTTTTGTCTGATTCCAACATATCATCAATCTTTTCATTAATGTTATTTAAAACAATATCTTTTAGTTCGGCTTCTAATCGTTCTTGGTCTTTCTGTTTTTTAATTTTCTTTTTAACTATCATCATATCTTTGAGGGTTTTTGCAAATTCTTTAATTCCTGTATTTTTCTTTACAGAGGTTTTTAGAATAGGAGGATTTTTCTCAGAATCACCAATAAAATCCCTAACTGCATCAAAGAGTTGATTTGTTCCACTCAAGTCACTTTTGTTAACAAGATAAATGTCACCAATTTCTGTTAGTCCAGCTTTGATTGTTTGAATGCTATCACCAGTATGAGGATTAAAAACAACAACAGTGATATCAGCAATATTTGAAATTTCAACTTCAGTTTGTCCTGCACCAACACTTTCAATTATTATTGGATTGAATCCAGCATATTCTAAAACGCGGATGCTATTTCGTAATGAACGGGAAACTGCACCTGTTGCACCACGGGATGCAATACTTCGGATGTATGTTCCAGAATCAGTAGATTCTGTCATTCGAACTCTATCACCTAAGATTGCACCACCAGTAACATGACTGGTAGGATCAACTGCTAAAACTGCAGGTTTTGTGCGTAGTTTTTTCATTGCAACAGCAGTTTTGTTAATCAAAGAACTTTTTCCTGCACCTGCAGGTCCAGTAATTCCAATGATACTAGAGTTTCCAGTATTTTTGTAAATTTTCTTTAAGAGTTTTTTTGCTTCCTTTGGATCGTTTTCAACAATTGTTATTGCCTTTGCTATGGCACCTCGTTTTCCTTTCTTTAGGTCAGCAAGCAAGTCCAATACAAACTAGACTTCAGAGGTGCAATAAAATCTTGTTTCTGATCTACGGAACAGAGTAAATTACTGGAGGTGAGGGTTCGCCGTATGGACGAATCTCAGTTTTGATTTGTACATGACCAAGTTCAGAATGCTCAACCTCTAATACAACAGGATGAACTTCCCATCCATATTTTGGAGAAGCAGGGAATGGGATAATTTCAATAAACTCATGTTCAGAGAAACTTTTCTGAAAGGTTTCTTCCATTCCAAGAATTTCCATTACAACGGATTCTGTTTGTTCAGATTTATCAGAAAATGAAACTTCGATGTGACCAGTATCATAGTAAACAGCATTCACGTCAAATGTCTGACGATAGACATCTTTGTCATCAGAGTCTCCACTTGTGAGTAATAAGATTGCTAGTACTGTAAACACTCCTAGAAAAATAGGGGCCCCGAGTTTTTTAGCCATTGAATTCTTTTCTCATTTTTCTCATGAACTTTGAATTAATTCTAATACGTTCCAGAGTTTGTGCCTGAGTTCTTTCTGTTCCAGGAGTAGGATTCTTTTTGAAAAATTGTTTGATTTCTTTTTCCATAGAGTCATCAGCTACAGATGAAATGCTTGCAACAATTCTGTTAAACAAAGGATTTCCATGTCCAACTTTTTTATTTAATTTCTTCCAGTTTTTCTTTAACCATGGCCACAATACTTTATCTCCATAAGGATTTGCAGCAACTTTCATGATAGGTAATTGCATATTTTGAGAACGAACTTGAGAAGTTTGTGAGAAATTTAGTGATTTTATCAACAAGGATGGAGTTTGGAAGCTGCACATTGCACCTAAGAAACGTAATTTTTCTTCCATGGTTTTTGCATTTTTGTATAGTTTAACTAATTGTGAATGAGTGGCAGAGTTTCCATTCCAAGCTGCAATTGAGCAAATTGGTTCTATCAAATCCGGAGATAATGTGCTAGGAGATTTTAGGAATTTATTGTAACGTCTTAAAGCTTCCTCAGTTACATATTCATCATTCATTTTTCCTAATGCAGAAATTACAAATGAACGAAGTAATGCATCTGTGTGTTTATCAGAAGATTTTGCCTCCCAACCAAGATTATGTAAAATTTTTCTAAAGTAGTTAATTGCATAATCTTTGATTTCATAAGAGAATTTTTCATTAAATGCTCTAAAGTACAATGAACCAAGATTGTGGGCAACATTTACTGATGCAAGATAACTATCTTCTTCAAAATATGCATCTGAAAAGTCCAAATAGTTTCTAACATCCTCATCACCAGAAACACATAGAGAGAAGAGATCATTTTGTATTGCCCACCTGTCTATTGCAGGAAGCTTCTTTTCATCTACAAGCATCTTGAGATCAAGTAATATTCCTTCATCGTATTTGACACGATAGAATCCCTTTCTTCCAAAATTAACAACAAAACCCACAGTATTTTTTGGGATTTTGACGTTAGTCACTTTCTTTGTAACAAGTTTTTTTGAAATTTCTTTGTCAAGACCAATGGAAAGAGGAATTGACCATAAACCCTTTGAGAATTTCTTGTCATGCTCTAAGAGATACCTTTTTTGTTTTAATTTTAGATTAGTTCCATCTTGAGTAACTTCAACAAGTGGAAAACCAGGCTGCTTTAGCCATGTATTGACCATAGAAGAAACTGGCATTTTTGATGCCTTTCCAATTGCTTTCCACAAATCTTCACCTTCAGCATTTTTGTATTTGAAATCTGAGAGATATTTTTTGAGACCCTTTCTGAAATTTGGTTCTCCAACATAATGTTCAAGCATCCTCAAAACACATCCACCTTTATCATAAGATATGGCATCAAAAATTTCACGAATTTCAGCAGGGGAATTTACTTTAACATCAATTGGATGAGTTGTTTTTAATGAATCAAGCCCCATTGCCACATTCATTGCATCTTCAACAAATTGATTCCACAAATCCCATTCAGGATAGAATTTATCAACAAATTTTGTTGCCATAAAAGTTGCAAAGCTTTCATTGAGCCACAAATCATTCCACCATTTCATGGTTACAAGATTTCCAAACCATTGGTGTGCAATTTCATGAGAAATTACTTCAGCAATGAATTGTTTTGTTCTAGTAGATGATGTTTTTGGGTCATACAAAAGAATAGTTTCTCTAAATGTAATTGCTCCCCAGTTCTCCATTGCACCTGCTGCAAAATCAGGCACTGCAATCAAGTCAAGTTTTGGCAGAGGATATTTTATTCCAAAATATTTTTCATAAGAGGTAAGTAATTTCTTTCCTAATTCAAATGAGAACTTTCCTTTTGTTTTATTTCCTTTAGTGGTAACAACACGGAGTTGTATTTTTCCAATTCTTCCTGTAAGATATTCAAATTCACCTACACCAAGATAAATCAAATATGTTGAAACAACAGGGGTTTTTGCAAAGTGATACAGAGTTTTAGAACCAAGTTTCTTTTTTGATTTTACAGGCATGTTTGAAATTGCTGTAAATTTGTTATCAGCAATTATTGAAATATCAAAAGTAGCCTTGGCTTCAGGCTCATCCCAACATGGGAATGCACGTCTAGCATCAGCTGCTTCAAATTGTGTGGTTGCAAGATATTTTGTTTTTCCACCTTGAGAATATTGACTTCTATAGAATCCCAGCAATCTATCATTTAAGATTCCTTGAAATTCAAGGTCAATTGTGACCTTACCTTTAATTTTTTGAAAAAGTTTGATTTGTAATTCTTCTTTTTTCTCATTTTTTTTGAAGGACGATTTTATTGCCTTACCAGATTGAGTGACAAAACAAGTTTTGATCTTGATCTCAGCACAATTCATTGAAATTACTGAAGTAGATTTTTTACAATTTACAGAAATTTTTTCAGTACCATCAAAAATGAATTTTTTTAGATCAGGCTCAAAAGTTAATTCGTAATTAATTGGAGTAACGTCCACAAGAAAGTGATTTTGTATAGCCCTTAAGAATATTTTCTATGACTTACGATGGGGATAAAGCAATTCTATTTTAAAGAAAAATTACAATTTCTTAAGGAAAATGACGAAAGACAGGAATACCCTAGTAAACCAACTTTATAATGTCCCAAGTTAGAAAAAGTTACGTTGGATTCAGACACTATCAAAAGTCAGAAACATCCTATGAAAAAAGAAAAGACACGCAGTGTGACATATCGTCTCCCAGTAAAACTAGTTGAAGAAATTGAAACTGAAGCCATGAACAATAATGTATCCCATAATGTAATGGCCAGACAAATTTTAGAGAAATATATTCAATGGGATAGATTTGCTAACAAAATTGGAATCATACCAGTCCCAAAGAAAATTTTGGATATTTTGGGAATCGACATGTCTGCTGAGGACATTAATGAAGTTATCAATGTCATAAAACCAGTAATCAAAGATACAGTTCTATTCATTAAAGGAGGATATGATTTGAAAAGATGTATTGAGACATTAGAAGATTACATGAGAGCATCTGGAATGAAATCAGACCACAGAGTAGAAGGACCATTACATCACTTTATTATCCAACATGAATTGGGAAGTAACTGGTCTAAATTTACTGAACAATTATTGCAAGAGATTTTCCATGAATTCTTGCCAGATGTAGAAATGAAATGTGAATCAACAGAAACTACAGTCATTGCAACAATTTCACTAGGCGAAGATTTTAACGAACACGAATACTGAAAAATAAAGCTTTTAAAATATCTGCTAATACGATAATCATTATGAAGCAAAAAACTGCATCAAGAAGTGTCAAAATTCTAGTAGCAAAATTAGGACTAGATGGACATGATAGAGGTGCTCTTGTTCTATGTAGAGCATTTAGAGATGCAGGAATGGAAGTAATCTATTCAGGATTATTTGCTACTCCAGAAAGAGTTGCACAAATTGCAGAAGATGAAGATGTAGATGCAATTGCTATGAGTTTACTTAATGGTGCACATGGAACATTATTTCCAAGAGTCGTAAAGGCCCTCAAAAAGAAAGGAATCAGAGATGTTCTCGTTGTTGGAGGAGGAGTAATTCCAGAAATAGACCATAAAGAACTAATCAAATCAGGAGTTGATCACGTATTTGGTCCAGGTACACCATTACCAACAATTATTGATCATATCAATACAGGCGTAGTAAAATTAAGAAAAATATAAGAAAAAAGATTATTCTGTGGAATCAGGCCACATCATTTTACGCATTTCTTTACCAACTTTTTCAATTTGGTGTGCGTCATATTCTTTCATGTATTTGTCAAATGCATCTTTACCGTTCTTTTGATATTCAGAAATCCATTCGTTGTTGAATGTACCATCTTGAATCATAGTAAGGACTTTTTTCATGTTTTCTTTACTTGCAGCATCCATTACCATTGGACCACGAGTTAATCCACCATATCTGGCAGTCTCACTAACACGTCTCCACATTCCATTAATTCCGTATCTTTGAATCATATCTACAATGAGTTTGAGTTCATGTAAAACTTCAAAGTAAGCAATTTCTGGTTGATATCCTGCTTCAACTAAAGTTTCAAATGCATTTGTTACCATAGAAGCTGCGCCTCCACAGAGGTCTGCTTGTTCACCAAACCAATCAGTTTCTACTTCTTCTTTGAAAGTAGTTTTGATTAATCCTGCTCTTGCACTACCAATTGCTTTTGCAAGTCCTAAAGTTCTATCCCAAGCCTTTCCTGTAAAGTCTTGTTCAACTGCAACAATTGCAGGAGTTCCAAAGTTATCAAGATATGTTTCTCTAACTTTTGAACCAGGTCCTTTAGGTGCTAGCATGATAAGGTCAACATTTGATGGTGCTTCAATCCATTTCCAATAGATTGCAGCTGCATGAGAAAATGACAATGCTTTTCCTTCCGAAAGATTTGGTCCGATTTCATCTTTGTATACTTGACCTTGAATCATGTCTGGAATTAGTATGTGAATAATGTCTGCAGTTTTTGTTGCTTCTGCAACAGACATTACTTTGTGACCATCAGCTTCGGCTTTTTTCCAGCTATTACCACCTTCTTTAAGACCGATGATAACATTCAGACCAGAGTCTTTCATGTTATTTGCCTGTGCGTCACCTTGGATTCCATAACCAATTACAGCAATTGTTTGATCCTTTATTGGGTCAAGGCTGATATCGTTATCTTTCCATGTTTGTGCCATGATCATTTGCACAAATATTGCAAATATTAACTATAGAATCTAAATTTCAATGATTTTATCACAAGACCTGCATTTGACAGTTACTTTTTCACCAGGTAGACGGGTGAATCTCTTTGAACCACAATCAGGGCAAACTGGGCAAGCACGTACAGGTTCCATCAATGTTCAGTAGGATTGGTATCAGATTTAGAAATTACGGATAAGCGATTTTTAGCATTTATTTTATTTAGAAATTCAAATACGGCGTTAGGAACGCTGTCTTTCCAATTTTCATCATGAATTATCATGGAACGGATTTTTGTTGCATTGTAATCATTTCTATTCAAGAAATCAGGATTTGATACAGAGATATCAGAATCAGATAACAACATTGAGACATATTCATTTCCACTATACACCCTGTCAAATTTTGGAAGTGATGCTTTGAGATATGATGCCCATGTGGAAATGTTTGTTTGATTTTCTATTGCAATTAAAAAGCACTTGTTCAAATCAATGGAAGATTCTGTAAGAGAATTGTGAATCATTTCAATTCTTTCTCCAGCAGTGAAAGGATCTTTTTCTAGATAATTGAATTGAGAACTAGTGATGGCAATAATTACTTCATCACATTCATTTAGAATTTGTTTTACTAAATCCAGATGTCCTAAATGAAAGGGTTGGAATCTACCCATCATTAAACCGCGCATACAAAATCTAAAATCTAATTTTATTATAGTCTATTGGATTGCACCACTACCAAGAATCCTAATTGTTGGAGATTCTGGTTTCAAAATTACTGCAATCTGACCTTTTTTACAGATAATGGGTTTTTCAAAAGTTAGTTTTAGTGGTGAGATTGATGAGAATTTTGCTGCCTTTATTTGCAGGCCAACATTGACAAGACATCCCTGATTTTCTGAAATCTCACTTTTGTAAAAAGGGCTTTTTGTAAAATCAAGTTCTATTTCAGAGACAACATCACCTACTCCGGATTCAGAAATTATATCTCCACGTCCTACCTCATCAGGCTTGGCTCCCTTTACTGCCAAGCCTACCCTAGCAGGACACACAGATTCTTCTACAGGATCATCGTGCATTTGGATAGATTTTATCAAAACTTCAATGTCAGCAGGATATAATTTCAAATTATCATATTGTTTGATTTTACCATTTGTTACTTTGCCCAAAATTACAGTGCCAACGCCTTTAACATCAAAGCAGTGATCAATTACCATTTCAGAAGGGCCATCAGTGATTATTGGTTCTAATTTATCCATCTCTTCTTTGATTTTATCTTGGTCAACTTTAACATAATTTTCAACTACAGTTCCTTTGATCATTGCATCCAGTTTTGTCTCATCAACTTCAAATGTGTGAGAGAGTATCCCTTTGTCTTTTTTTAGAGAATCAAGAGCTATAATCTGCTCCCCAGTGAATTTATCAAGTTTGTCAACATGAAATATTACATATTCGGCCAAGTTTATGGCTTGAAACAAGGGTTGGATTTTGTCAGGAAACCCGCTTGGAGTAACCCAAGTCTTGATAATATCAGCTTCCTTCCTATCAAATAGAGAAAGATCAGTTACTGTTCCTTTTTTTCCAAAATCTGCAGCAATATCTTGTTTTCCTAACACTACAAAATTGACAGATTTTACCATGATGATTGCTTTTGAATAGACTTTATGAAGTTTTGAAATCCACTACGAAGTTTTTCGTAGGACTAAAAAATTTCTCAAATTACCATTTTGGAACCTGTAATCACTAATAATTTCCCCCGTTCATATATCAAACAAGATTATAGACATTATAGAACAATGAGTATGGGAGAATCAATCAACCTATTTGATAACGAAACAGACACAGCACTATACAAACACAAGATAACATTAGAAAAAATTAGAAACGAGTTAATTAATTTCGGACTAACCAAAAGTCAAGCCAAAGTTTTCATTTATTTAGGAAAATATGGCTCAAAAACAGCCTCAGAAATAGCAAAAGCCCTTCAATTACCCAGAACTGAGACATACCACCTAGTTAATTCATTACAAAATATGGGATTGGTAGTTGCAGAGTTGTCCCATCCAACAAAATATACAGCAATGGAGATGAATACAGCAATTTCAACTTTAGTCAAGCAAGAACAAGAAAGAGTAAACAACCTAGCAACAAAAGAAGAATCTCTTTCAGAAATGTGGAATCAAATTCCATTTTTTGTAGTAGAAACAGATGAATCAAAATCTGAAAAAATGCAATTACTACATGGTACCGGTCCAATTTCAAAGAAAATCAAAGATATGATTACTTCAAGCACAGAAGACTTCAAGGTATATGGAAGTGTTAGTGATGTTCACAGAATGTACTATTCAGAAATCTTTGATTGGGTAAAAGAATCATCTGCAGAATTCAAATTATTAATATCTCCAATGAATAACAAGCCAGATTTCCTAGAAGATTTGGATACTTCAAAAATAAAGACAGTAGATACGCCATCTGAGAACAAGTGTTTTATTATTAACGACAAAAAGGAAGTGCTCATTTTTATGAGAAATGCAAATCATCCAACCAGACAAATGTTTGCATGGTGGTCAGATTCCGAGACCCTGGTAGATATGATGCATACTTTGTTTGACCTATCATGGGAAAAAGGAGATTCAGTATATTGACTCAAACAGAAATTGACAGCTTGTTAGAAATGACAAATGAAGTTTTTCAAAAAATTAAAACCAAATTAGACACTAATTAGCAAGGATACTCAGACAAATCATTTGTAGAATCTATTTTCTCATCTAGAATATGTAGATGGTATAGAATCAAATGGTTACTTTTGGACAAATTCATGCCTAATTTCATACTAAAGTATGAAGATCATTTTTTCTATAAAAGACTAACGAACAATTTAGACTAGGGGAATGATTTCAAGACTGCAGCATAGTTTGCGAATCTATGATTTTTTGGGACAACCTTCCTTTGAGAGTATTTTTTGATAGGTTTGCCAATTGCGCCATTTAGCCCTAATGGTCCCATAACATATTCTTCTTTATCAGCCCATTTTAGAACCTCATCAGAGGGAGCAAAATAATTTAGAATTTTCTTATTTACAGTATTCTGTAGGATTTTTCCATATTTTCTAGAAGATGGAACATCTTCTGTAATGGAAGCCCCAAAGAAATAGACACTTTCAACAATCTCTTTGTTAGAAGATTTCTTTGAAAGATATTCCAATGTACTCAAAATAACTTGTGAGCCAAGAGAGTGGCCAATTAATCGAATCTTGGTTTCAGGGCTAGATTTTTTGAAATCTTCAATAAATCGTCCAAGGTTTTTGCCATTTTTTCTTGCTATACTTTGACCTACTGCAAGGGCATGTTTGGCGTGCTTAATTAGATGAGCCCCAGTAGTATTAGAATCATAACTAAAACCAATTACAGGATGAGAATAACCTAATCTTCGAAGTTTGTTTCTTGCCAATTGAACTTTAGCTACGGCCCCAGCATTGTCATTTCGTAACCCATGAATCATTATGGTTAATTCTTTAGAACCGATGAATTTTTGAAAATCTTTTTTTGGATACAAATAGTACTTATTATTTTTTAGAGTTTTACCTGTCCCAAGATCATAGTAGCCTCTGGTAGAAATTCGTGGGATTGGTTTCATTTTATTCAGAAGGTCCTAATTGCTTTTTATGATTTTCAATATCTTCACTTTCAACTTTAGAGAATAGTGGAGATGCCTCACCCAATGAATGATTTGCGGAGATTCCCAATTCAGACATGTCAACCCATTTTGCAGAAATTGTGTCTCCCAGCCCCAGTTGATTCCAAATCTTATTTGCAGAAGTAGGCATGAAGGGCAAAATTGCAATTGCCAAACTACGTGCAGCATTTACAGAAAGATATACACAATTTGCAGTGCCTGGACCCTTCTTCCAAGGTTCTTTATGCTGAAAATATTGGTTAAAGTAAGAAGAAAATTCCATTATCTTTTTGAGAGCCCTATCAAGATGATTTTGCTCCATTAGAGTACCAACATCACTTGATAGTGATTTTATCTTTTGCTCTGCCTCAGAATCTTTTTCATCAAATGTTTCTGGCTCTGGAACTGTTCCATCAAATGCTTTCTTTGTAAATCCTAATGCTCGATTAACAAAATTTCCAAGATTGCCAATCAATTCAGAGTTGATTCTTGTTGCAAAGTCATCCCAATCAAAATTCAAGTCATCTTGAGAATAAGGATTGATGGATACAAGATAATATCGTAAATAATCTGCAGGATAGAATTGTAAAAATTCCTTTAACCCAATATACCAATTTCGACTTTTTGATATTTTCTTTGCCTGCAGTGTTAAATGACCACGTGTAGGAATGTAATCAGGAAGTTTGTATTCACTTTCAATACCCAATCGCATTGCAGGTAAAAACAGATAGTGATGATATACAATGTCTTTTCCAATAAAATGATAAATTTCTGCAGAATTCCAAAATTCTTTACCATCTATGCCTTTGTCGTTTAAGAATTTGATAGCAGTTGAAATGTATGCCAAGTGATTATCAAACCAACCATAGAAAACTTTGCCTTTTGCATCATCTAATGGGACAGGTACTCCCCAAGAAATATCACGAGTGATGTCCCAATCAATCAAACCAGATTTAATCCAATTTTGGACATATTTTTTTACGTCTTTTTGAAGATGATTGTTTTCTTCTAACCATTGATGCAATGAATCACCAAAATTTTTTAGTTTAAAGAAATAGTGATTTGTTTTTTCTTTAATTGGGGGCTTGCCACATATTGCACATTTTGGATTTAAGATCTCTTCTGGAATTCTACCACAGACTTCACATAAATCAGAATATTGATCCTCAGCACTACAATGAGGGCATGAGCCTTTTACATATCTGTCAGGTAGGAATTTTTCGCAATCAGTACAATAAGACTGAATGATTTCTTGCTCATAGATATGGCCAGCATCATTTAGTTTGTTAAAGACATCTTGAACAAAGGTAATATTTTCTTCTGAACTGGTTTTGTAAAAATAATCAAAATCAATGTCAAATGAACTAAAATCTTCATAATCACGTTTGTTCCAATGAGCAACATATTCAGCAGGAGATTTTCCTTCTTTTTCTGATTGAATCAAAATCGGTGTTCCAAAATCATCAGATGCACAAACATAGTATGCTTCAACACCAGTTAATTTCAAAAATCTAGTAGTTACATCAGCTGGTAGATAAGTTGAGGCCACATGTCCCAAATGGATTTCCCCGTTTGCATATGGTAAAGCACTAGTGATTATTGCTCTTTTAGTCATACAGAAATGAAATCAATTTGATCTTAATAGTTTACTCATTGACAGAAGAATGGTTAGTGAGTAACATTAGTGAGTTGTTTGAACGATTTTTCAGGTTCTTTTGGCAACATAATTGTAAATGTAGTGGGGTTATTTTTTGCTGAAATTGTTCCTCCATGTTGTTCAACTATGTTTTTACAACTAGCTAGTCCCAAGCCAGTACCAGTATTTTTTGTAGTGTATAAAGGCTCAAAGATTTTTTCTAATTTATCTTCAGGGATTCCAGAACCAGAATCAGATACATTGATAATCACATTAGATTGTGATTCTTCAAAAGTAACAGTTACCTCTCCTGGCTCTTTGCCAAGTTCCTGAATAGCATTATTAATCAGATTAGATAAAACAGATTCAAATTTTTTAAAATCACATTTTAGTGTAAAGTCATTTTTAGGTAAATTCATTTTGATGTTTTCAGGCTTTACAACAATTTTGATGATTGCAGACATTAGATTTGAAACAGTAGTTGATTGAATATCAAAAGTTGTTGCACGTACAAAATTCATCATTCCCTCAAT
This sequence comes from Candidatus Nitrosopumilus sp., assembly GCF_028278985.1. GTDB lineage: Archaea > Thermoproteota > Nitrososphaeria > Nitrososphaerales > Nitrosopumilaceae > Nitrosopumilus. Next base: position 130,611 of record NZ_JANQTA010000002.1, read on the forward strand.
TTGCTCATACATCATGTCAAGAGAATCCTCAATATTACGAATTCTTTTCTTTGTTTTATCATCAAAATTTTCACGATTAAAATGCTGTACAATCTCTAATTCAGCCTTCATTGCAGCCAATGGGTTCTTCAAATCATGGGCAATACGTGAAGAAGCTTCTCCAATTGCAGCAAATCTTTCAGATTTTAATTGAGTTTCAGCAATTGCCAATTTTTTTTCTAATTCAATAGTTTTCTTTAGAGATGCAGACATTTGATTAAATGATTGAGAAAGTTCTTTTGCCTCATCATAACCAATTTCAGGAAGATTAACATCTAATTCACCATCTGAGATTTGCTTTGCTGCAGAGTTTAGTTTTAGTAATGGAGATACAACCCTATTAGACACATAGATTCCCAAGACAACTGATGCAGCAATTACAGATACAACAATAATCATAATCACAGTGGTTCCAGAAACTAATTTTTCATTAGTGCTCTTTGCAATTTTATCAATTATTTGGTTTGCAGATAAGATTGAATCCTCATAAGACAATTCATGTCTATCAGCATAATTTTGCAATCCCATTTTGTAGACTTGTTTATAATTTTCATATTCTGAACTATCTAGTAATTCAATGGCTGTTGTTTGATCACCATTGATTACTGCAAACAATGAACGAGTTTCAATATCGATTAGTTGTTTGTTTGCAAATTGAACATTATCAAAGAATGCTGCATCAACAGAGTCACCTTTACGAATTGCCTGTTCAATCTCATAATCTAATGAAGCTACTGTGTCATAGTATCTGTCCTTCCAAACCAAATCACCAGTAAAAGCATAATTTCTAACAGATTGTCTCATCACTTCATCATAATATCGAATGTTTAGTGCATGAGTGTCCATTTCAGAGGAAAGAGATAGAGATTCAAATGTTTCAGGAATTTCATTGTTTAGGGGTTTTGTAATTTCACTTAATTCAAACAATGTAACTATTCCTAATGCCCCAATAAACATGGAAATTGCAAGGAAAGTCAATCCAAGATTTTGTTTTAGTTTCACAAAAATTCGTAAAAAAATTAGAATATAAACAAAGATCTAAAGTCCCAAAATTTTGAGCCTAAGAAAATTACCAGCTATTAGCGTATTTGATTTGCTCTGGAGTTAATTTATCAATTTTAACATCCATTGCTTTGAGAGCATCAACGGCCACTTGTCTATCAATTTCTTCAGGGACATTGATAATTTTATTTTCCATTTTTTTGTGGTTTTTCAAAATGTACATGACAGATAAAATTTGATTTGAAAATGATTGTGCCATAACTTCAGGAGGATGTCCTTCAGCTGCAACAAGATTTGCTAGACGACCTTGCCCAATCAAGTAAACCTTTTTTCCATTCTTTAGAACGCATTCATCAAGAGTTGGACGAACTTCTTTCACAGATTTTGATTTCTTTAACAAAAATTCACTGTCAATTTCCACATCAAAGTGACCAACATTTCCCATTATTGCACCATCTTTCATTTGCAAGATGTGCTCTTTTCTAATTACACTTGTCATTCCAGTACAAGTAATGAAAATATCTCCAATCTTTGCGGCTTGAGACATTGGCATTACTTCAAAGCCATCCATGTGAGCTTCAAGAGCTTTGACAGGATCAACTTCAGTTACAATGACTTTGGAACCCATGCCGTGACATCTTGCTGCAACACCACGTCCTACCCAGCCATATCCAACTACTACTGTTCTTTTTGATGCCATTAGTAAGTTCATAGCTCTAAGATATCCATCGATGGTACTTTGTCCAGTTCCGTATCGATTATCAAACATGTGTTTTGTGTATGCTTCATTTACCAAAATTACAGGATAACGTAATTTGCCTTGATTTTCAACTGCACGAATTCTTGTAACACCTGCAGTAGTTTCTTCAGTTGCACCAAGAATTTTCATATTCTTAAATCGTTTATCAAAATGAGCTTTAACATTCATGTCAGCACCATCATCTGTCAAAATAGTTGGCTTGTGTTTTAGAACTTGATCAATACACCAATCATAATCTTTGACAGATTGGCCATTCCAGGCATAAACATGAATTCCTTGAGATGCCAAAAATGCTGCAATATTGTCTTGAGTAGTTAGAGGATTTCCACCACAGCAAGCCACTGTTGCTCCTAATTCTTTAGCACCCATTAGTAAAACAGATGTTTCTTTAGTAATGTGAAGACAAAATCCCAAAGTTATGCCTTTAAGAGGTTTTGATTTTTTTAATCGGTTAATGGTATTATCTAAAATTTGCATGTGAGATCTTGCCCACTCATAGGACAATTTTCCTTCTTTGATCAATTTTGCACTAGACTTTACTTTACTCAATGTAAAAACACATGAATTAGACTATAAAATTCTATCATGCGAATCTAAATAAATGACAGATGTTAGAAAAAATCATGGCATGGAAGAAAATTGCTGAAAAAGGAGATATTGCCTCAGGAAAAGGTAAAGCTTTTGAGATTGACGGTAAACAAATTGCAATTTTCAACCAAGACGGATACCATGCAATAGATGATCTATGTGTCCATCAGGATGGCTCCATTGCACCAGGAAAATTAGAAGGAGATATTGTTGAGTGTCCACTTCATTTTTGGCATTACAACATCAAAACAGGTGAACTTACTGATTATCTAAAAGACGTCAAGCTTGAGACATACCCTGTTGAAGCAAGAGATGACGGCATTTACCTAGACGTTTAGAATTATTTCAAAATTTAAGCAAAAAGAGAAGGGACAAAGTTCCCCTCCCTTGTGCTAGGTATGGGTTATGTTGGGCACAGATTATTCTGTAATATTACCACACAGAATTAGTATTTGGAATAATGTGTGTTCAAAATGAACTAATTTTTGACAGGATTTTTATTCTGAAATTCTCCAAATCAGGCTATTGAATAAAGAGATTATTGATGAAATTAAAAATCAAGATTATGATGTAATAACAGAAAAAATTGAAAATTTTCTGATAAATGAAATTGAGAAAAATAATGCAAAAGGGTTGATTTTAGGATTAAGTGGAGGGATTGACTCAGCAGTACTTGCCTATATTTGCAAAAGAAAACTCAAAGAAAAAACAATTGCCATTATAATGCCAGACACATCAATTACTCCAAGCTCAGAAACAGAAGATGCTATGAAGATGATATCATTAACAGGAATAGAATACAAGTTAATTGACATCAAACCAATTGTGACTGAATATGGAATGTACCTTGAACCAAATGAAAAAGCAAAGGGCAATCTTAGAGCAAGGGTTAGAACAAATATTTTGTACTATTATGCAAATGCCAAAAACTATCTGGTATTAGGTTCCAGTGACAAGAGTGAATACAATGTAGGGTATTTTACAAAATTCGGAGACGGTGCATCTGACATTACTCCAATAATTTCACTTTACAAGCTTCAAGTCAGAGAAATTGCAAAATTTTTAGGAGTTCCGGAAAATATCATCACCAAAAAAAGTAGTCCTCACTTGTGGAAAGATCATGAAGCTGAATCTGAATTAGGTAAAACATATGAAGAAATTGATTCAATTCTGTATTGTTTAATTGATAAAAAAATGACTGTAGAAGAAGTTGCCAAAAAAACAGAAATTGATGAGACTACAGTAAGTAAAATCTACCAATTATATCAAAACAGTGAACACAAAAGATTACTACCTCAAAAACCAGACAGAGAATAAAATGATCATACAAGATACATTATCAAACACGGAACAAGAATTAGATATTTCAAAAAAACTACGAATTTACCTTTGCGGAGTTACAGTTTATGACGAATCACATATAGGACATGCTAGAACAATAATTGTTTTTGATGTATTAAGGAAATACATAGAGCAAAAAAATGTAGAGGTTGAATTCATACAAAATTTTACTGACGTAGATGATAAGATCATCAATAGGGCTTCAAAAGAAAATACATCAGCTGAAGAAATCAGTACAAGATACATTGAAAATTATTTTAAGGATTTTGATGGACTAAATGTCAAAAGAGCCACAAATTATCCCAAAGCTACTGAGCATATTGATGACATCATAGAATTCATTGAAAAATTAATCCAAAAAGGAGTTGCCTATGAATCAAAAAACGGAGTATATTTTTCAGTGTCTAAATTTCCAGAGTATGGTAAATTATCTAAAAAGAAAATTGACGAGTTGCAAACCGGGGCAAGAATCGAAATAGACGATGCAAAAAAAGATCCATTAGATTTTGCAGTATGGAAATTTTCAGATATAGAGCCAATATGGGATAGTCCTTGGGGCAAAGGCAGACCTGGTTGGCACATTGAATGTTCTGCAATGAGTATAAAGTATCTAGGGGAAAATTTTGACATTCATGGTGGTGGAAGAGATCTAATTTTCCCACACCACGAAAATGAAATCGCACAATCAGAGTCATGTACCGGAATATCATTTGCAAAAACTTGGATGCATGTAGGAATGGTTACCATCGAAGGAGAAAAAATGTCAAAATCATTGGGCAATATCAAATCAATTAAACATGTCTTAGAAAACTGGGGACCTAATATTATCAGACTATTTTGCTTATCAGGTCATTATTCAAAACCAATTGATTATTCTGAAGAGTTGCTAAAAGAAAATCTTACAAAGTGGAGACAAGCTGAAACTTGCTATTTTGAATTAATTCACGCTGAAGAACAAGAAGGAGAAGATGCAGTAGACATCATCAAACAAAACAGAGAGAATTTTGATAATGCATTAGATGATGACCTAAACACTCACTTAGCATTATCAGCATTCTTCCAACTTGTTAAGGAAACAAACAGAATGGCAGCAGATGGCGTCCTTAACAAATTCAATGCAGATAACATTATGAAAGAATTCCAAAGAATGTCTCAAATTCTAGGATTACAAACTCCCGAAATAACATCAGCAGAAAAAGAAGAAATCGATTCATTGATTTTGAAACGTGAAGAGTTAAGAAAAGAAAAGCACTTTGAGGAAGCAGATAAAATTAGAGATAAAATTAATGAAATGAATATCGAATTAATTGATCATAAAGGAAAAACTATCTGGGTAAGAAAAGAAAAAATCAAAGCAGATTCTTAGTTAAGAGAACCAAAATTTTTTACAATTACTGCAACGATGCATTGCTTCAGAGTCAGGTTCCATGTAATGATTTTTAGAGCCACATGTAGGACATAATTCCTCATCCAATGCTAGATATCCCTCATTCTCATTGAATAATCATAATGAAATATTTTATCAGGAGTAATTTCAATTGCGACTTCAGTTTTTACATTTTTTTCAAAATTTTAGATAAAATAGACTCTTTGTCACCAAGATATTTTTAATCATATTATTTGTAATGATTTTTTGTCTCAGTCCAGCTTATGCCCATAAACTAATTTCACATGACGGTTCACATATAGAAAAAGAACTTGCGCTAGAAATTCCAGATCATAAGATTTCTTGGGCAATTTACGACAATTTAGGCGTAAATGAAGCAAAATACTATACTTTTGAGGCCAAAAAAGGAGATTCATTTTATGCCAGCATCGTAGTTCCCAAGATAATTGGATTAGAAGAGTATTCACCTACAATGATTGTTACAAATGAAAAAATGACATTTACAGAAAAAATTCTATATGAAGGAAATTTTCCAAGTAAAGAATTCTATGAGCCCTTTGGTCAAGTAACCTATTGGGAAAGACAAGAAGTAAATTTTGAACTTCCAAATGATGGAAAATATTTCATAATAGTAATTGATGAAAAGAATCAAAATGGAAAATATAGTTTAGCTGTTGGAACAATTGAAGATTTTTCAGCATTAGATTTTGTTACAGTTTTACCAACAGCATGGTTACAAACAAAATTATTTGTAAATGATTTTAATGCAGTAATTATTTTCTTTAGTGTTTGTTCATCCATAATTTTAATTCCAATTATCATATACAAAATAAAAAAACAAAAATTAGTTCAAACTAATTAGTACAAACTAATAATTTTTGTTCCTAAAAAAATTAGGAGAGTCTAATTAGTTTCATCTAATTTTCAGAGTGTTTAATAGAATAAAAAATAAAATAGATACATGAACGCATGGAATAAATTTTGGAAATGGTATGAAAACAAAATTCTTGGAAGCATTATTGTTATTGCAATAATACAATTCATTCAAGTTCCACATATGATTTGGAATGCAGACATTATGTTAGAAGCAGGACTTGTTTCAAGAGTTCATCCAGTGATTGACTGGTTTTTGTATGGAGTTGATTTGATTGAAATTGTTTCAATTGTAAATGTTGGAATGATTATGTTCAGTCTTATCAAAAAGAAAAGAGAAGAGAAAAAGAATATTGTAGCCTCTGCTGCATAATCTACTCTTTTGCTTCCCAAATAACACGTTGTGGGAAAGGAATCTCAATTCCGGTTTTGTCTAATGCCCGCTTAACAGTGGTCAGCAAAATTGGTTGAGCTTGACTCCAGTCATCTCTTGGGTGCCATACCAATACCTGGATATTTACGCTCGAATCACCCAATTCTTCAACTCGAAATTCAGGTTCAGGAACCATTAACACAAAAGGCATGGTCATCCTAATCTCATTTTTTATGGCAGCAATGGCCTGTTCTATGTCATCTTTGTATGCGATACCAACCATTGCTTCTGCTCTTCTTACAGTGGAAGATGTCAATGAACGAATGTTGGATGTAAAGAATTTTTCATTAGGGATTCTAATGACAGTACCATCAAATTTCCTAACACGACTTGAAAAAGTTCCAATATCTAAAAGAGTTCCAGATATTCCCATGTCAGGAATTTGTAATGTGTCGCCATGCTTTGCGGGCTTTTCAACCATCAAGAAAACTCCAGAAATTAAATTAGATACAACGGATTGGGTTGCAAATCCAATCACTACTGCAAAGATTCCACCAGCAACTAGCAGACCAGAAAGATCAAGACCTTGACTTGACGTAAATGTAAGAAATGCAATAATTATAATTCCAAAATAAATTATCTTGCTAAGATTTTTTGCAGTATCTTGAGGTAATGTTGGTGCATAGTATTTGTAAAATATCATCTTTGCAATTTTTGCAACAATTATTCCAACTGCCATAATTATTCCACCAATCAATAGTGAAAGAACAGTTAAACCACCAACAATCTCTATTTCAGATAAACTTTGTAAGAAATCCAAAGGAGTCATTCTAAACCCATCTCCACAGTTGTGTGTTTAGAAAACGTTTCCCATGTAGGAGATTCTATCCAATCAGTTTGGATTTTTTCTGGTTGAACATCAGCTACACTAACAACAGCTCGCTTTTTCAAAGTTACTTTTAGTCCATCAAGTATTGCTTTTGAATCATCATAGTAAACAGAATGGTCAGTGATTGGGAAAATTACTTTACTAAAATTTTGACCAGTATTCAAACTGTTTTCAATTAGAATTTTCATTACTCCTTCAACATATGAGATTGAATCAGACATGTCAGTGGCTAAACTAACTTCTGCTAATTTACACAACGTTCCAGTATCAGGAGGACCATACAATCCAAATCTAGAGTTTAGGGGATTACATGTTACCCAATCAAGAGATTCACGGTGCTGGTCATGAATTAGAAATATACCAATTTCAATTGGGCAATGAACATAGATGGTTGCAGCAGAGTCTTCGCTTAGATAAATTTCCTTATCAAATTTCAAAAAGACATAGTTTGTTCGTCTTGCAGGATGATTTAGAGGCCTAATTGGAGCCAATTCAATTTGGATTTGATTAGATTTTGCAGGGATCATCTTTTCAGAAACATTTCCTTCAGAATCAGCCCTAGAATAGAAAAATGCATTTTCACTTACTCGTTCAAATTTTATCGATATATTTGGCAGGAATAAGTCTAGTCGTTCAGAGACATCATAAACACCATATTTTGAAAATTCATTTGACGAATCATCTGTACTCATTTCCCAATATTTTTGTAAAAATCTAGGATTTATGCCCTATCATTTGAAGGGATCTAAATGGATCAAAAATAAAAAAGGAGTATTGTTACTCCAGTGGGAGAGGTACGTTGGTACTTCCAAATTGTTCGTTGATTCTAAAGATGTATGACTTTGAAGGGTCATATTCAAATTGAGTTCCACCATATCCAATGTTTGGACCAAAAAGAATATTGAATTCTCTAGAATCTGCAGGATTTAGAACAATTTGACCACTTGTAAAGTCCATTCCAGAATATTTGAAGGATTTAGAACCATCCCAAACATCATAACTACAGATTGATGGACTTGTACAATTTAGTGCAACAATATCAGAACTATTGTTTTCTGCTAGCATTCTAATTGATAAGATTGGTTGACCAGTTGGACTGATTTCAAATTCATTTCCTTCAGATCCAATTCCTTTCCAATAGTAAGTAATTGGTCCTACAACAAATTTTTCAGCATTCTGTTTGTATTGATAAACAGTAATTGCTTGTTTAACTGGTTTTTCACAATCAATTCGTTTGTATGCTTTGGTTATTTCAGAGCATTTTTCAAGTTCTGCTTCAAGAGCAGCGAGTTCTGAATCAGATGAAGTATCACTCATCGATTCCTGAGATTCATCACTGGTTGAAACAGAAATCAAACCAAGGGACATTAGATGTTGAACTCCATTTACAAATTCACCATCAGAAATGGTTCCATCTGCCCACCATGCTGCACTGTTTTTAACCCAAGCTGGAACTCCATCAGAGGTTTCAGAAGATACTGTGGTTGGAGGAACTTGAATTATTCCATCACTAATCAAAAATGAAATTCCTGTGAGGAATTCTGATTCAGAAATGGTTCCATCTGCCCACCAACCTGCATTATTCTTTACCCATCCTGGAACTTCGGCATAAGCATAAGATGCTGTTGAAGCAACTAGAAGAATTGCTGCGATTGCGGTAATTGCGGTTTTCATTAATGCAAATTTGCGTTCATTGTATATAAGCTAGTGGTAAAAATCAAACTAGTGGTAAAAATAGGATTTTACTAGTGGTAAACGAAAAAAAGAGATTCCCGCTTTATATGTAAACAGAATCGAACATCATAAGTGACTGAAAAACAAATGACAGTAAAGGAAAACATCCACAGATTAAGTGAAAAAGAAATCACTGATTTCATTATGGAAAGATTTGCAGAAGTAAAAAAATCCAGTAAAATAAAGGACCTAGTTTCATTTCAAGCAATGAACAAGTATATGATCATGTCAAAGGATCAAGAGCAGTTAAAAATACTTGGAAACATTGTTGCAAAATACAAAAAAGGCAAAATCAAAGAAATTATCGGAGAATATGAAATTCATCTGAATAAGGCATTAGTTAATGCGCCTACAACCAAAACTCATGCAAATGTCATATTGCATATTTTTGGATATTTCTCAAAATACTTTAGTCAAAACGAGAAAGAAGTATTTTTCAAACTGCTTGAGGAATTTAAAGAAGATAAAATTACAATTGGAAAAACGCTAGCAGAAATTAATCCAATTATTTACAGATTCAACAATACGTATCTAGCAAGTCAAACATACTTTTTGCTTTACTCTGATCCTCAACCAGGAAATATTTTTTCATTTTTATCAAAATAGCTAGAAAAAGTCCGACATTGTAGTTTGCTTCAAAAGTCTAGAGATATTTCCATGAGATAGCCATTCATTTTTGCTAATGCTTAATTTGCCTGAAGCAACATCCAGAGCAGCTTCAAAACTATCTACAATGATAGGAGACTGATTCATTGCTTCTCGTATTCCCTCCCTTACCTGCCAAACCCCAACAGGAATAGCATACTCAGGTCGGATTTCTCTTAAAATTACGACACCAGCTTGCAGATGATTTTTTTCTAAATATTCCAAAACGCCTAATTTTGCAGCAAAATAGGCTCCAGCTATTGCAGGAGAATGATCTATTCCACGTGCATCCTCAAAGTCAGAACCAAATCCCAAAACTCCGTTTGAATACCAGGCTTCAATCATTTCGTAAACCCACCTGTGAGGGAATAAAATGACGCTAAAATAATTCCCCAAATGAGAATAGAAGAATACTCGACAAGAATCAATTAAAGAATATCCCAAAACAGATTCTTGAAGAGATTTTGAAATAATATCATCAGTGGCAGTAATACTCCATCTTGTTGGAACAAGTTTTCTTTTTTGACCCATCATTCCAATGCTAAAGCATTTTTGAATTTTAGAAATATCAATTCCAGAATTATATAGATTTACAATTGCATCTTGAGCTTTTAGATCCTTATCATAGAACACTTTCTCAATAGGTTTTACAGCTGAAGTGGAAGAGAATTTTGCAGATGTCAATTCCCCAATTGGACCAAAGGGCGCACTTTCACCATCTAGTGAAACATTGGAGGAAATTACTTTTGAAAAAGACAGTTCAGAATCAGTAGGTTTTGAAGACATTGAAAATTCTTGGAGATTTTCAATGTATTTTCCATCAGTCTGTTCAATCGGGATCTTTTGAATTCCCCGTACTAGATTCAATCTAAAATTAACTATTTCTTCTAATGACTTGCCTTTCCATTTTTCAGGGGCATCAAGCAAACTCGTATCACCGTGAACAGGTGGAACCATTGGTCCCACAAACACTTTGGGATAGCTATAAGAGCCAACAAAAACCGAAGGAGGACTAGTTCCAGAAACAGAATCAGAGGAATACAAATTTGCATATTTAGAAAGTGTCTCATGCCATTTTGTCAAAATGGAACGGCGAATCTCTTGAGAATCCGAAGACATTGATTTTCATGCCTAAATTGAGCCTATTAAAGTGACTAATTAGCAAAATTGACGATTAGTGAACGGATGATGTTTAAAGGATAATTTAGAAAAAACAGCATGAGAGTAAATAGAATTGTTTCATTTCTTCCCAGTGCAACTGAATTATTATTTGAGTTTGGAATAGGAGAGAAACTACTAGGAGTAACTCATGAGTGCAAATATCCTAAGGAAGCAATTACAAAACCTCAAGTAATTAGTTCAATAGTTGACTCAGAAAATTTATCCAGTAAAGAAATTGACAAAGTTACATGTACATTACTTTCAGAAGGAAAAGATATTTTTCAAATTAATGAAGAAAATCTCAAAAAAGCAAATCCTGATCTAATTATATCACAAGAAACATGTGAGGTTTGTGCCGCGTATACAAATCAGGTTAACAAAGCAGTTCAGATTTTAGAGAAAAAACCTGAATTGCATTCTATGGACCCTCATAATGTTCAAGAGATAATCGAATCAGTGACAAAATTAGGTGAAATTTTAGAATTAGAAAACAAGGCAAAAGAAATTACCAAAGGATTAGAAAATAGAATTGAAGAAATTAAAAAAATTAAAAGTGATTCGCAATTAAAAGTGGTAGTAATTGAATGGATGGAACCATTTTTTACTGCAGGTCATTGGGTACCAGAAATGATTGAAATCGTAGGAGGTAAAAATATGATCAGTAAAACTGGAGAGCATTCAAGAAGAATGGACTTTGAAGAGATTTCAAAAGCAATGCCAGATTTGATAATCCTAATGCCATGTGGATTTGATACAAAGCGAACAATTTCAGAATATGAAAAAATATTGATGAATGATGAAAAATGGAATTCGCTAGAGGCTGTAAAAAAGAACCAAGTTTATGCAGTTGATGCAAATTCATTTTTCAGCAAACCAAGTATTAGAACAATAGAAGGAATCGAGATACTAGCAAAAATCATGAATCCATCAAAAACAGAAAATTTGAAAGTTTCAGAAGAGTCATTTTCAAGAATCATCAAAAAATGAATCTAGGCTCGAAAATACAGATTGTAACAAAAAATAACACACTACAGGTTATGTTTATTTTTGATTAAGAAATTACATGGCAAAGACCCTCGTAGGAGAATCAAGTATGGATGATTTGTTAAAAAGGACAAATGAGATTATGGCCAAAATTAAAGAAGAGATTCAATAATCTTAGATGGGTTTTCCTTTGTATTGATAATCTATTACCTTATGAAACAAATTATGGGATGAAATCACAGTAACTGCTGCAATTACAATGCCAACAAAATTTCGAATTGTCATTAGTTCATTTGGTTGCGATGCAATTATGGAAGTATCAAATACAACATAGAAATTATCAAACATCCAAAATGCAAGGGTCACCCAGGACAACACTCCTGCAATAAGATATCCTAATCTAGTTTTATAATGAATAAAAGCAATAGATACCCCAATAGCAGAATACCAAGCCAAAGTTCCCAAAATCCAAAGGGGTTGGTAAACCTCAGGCCTATCATCTAACCAATAGTAGCTACTGCCGCAAATTCCTAGTAATACTAACGAAATTTGGATGATTTTTTGGTTAATCTTAAAACCAGTTTTTTCTTCTTTTTGTTCTGCAACAGGAGGAGAGGCTTTCATTTCTTTGGTTGCAATATCAATTGCATTTCTAACTGATTTCAATTTAATAGGAATTATCTTTGTAATTGAATCATCTGTTACAACAGTATCATGTACAAGGCTATCAATAAGAGGGCGAGCAAGAGATGCTTTTACTGGAGTAATCAAATCGACCCAGTAAGAAGATAGACGAGTAGTCAAAAAAGGAATTTGCAAAACGAACAAATTTTTATTTAGATAGGCTGAATAGACTCGCATTAATTCTTCATAAGTCATTTTATCTGGACCGCCAATTTCAAAAATTTTTCCAGTTGTTTTTTCATTTGACATGCTTTCAACAAGGTATGAAATTACATCATCAACAGCTATTGGTTGAGCCAATGATTTTACCCAGGATGGACAAACCATTATTCTGAGCCTCTCTACCAAATATCGAAGCATTGCATATGAGCCACCTTGTGCTCCAATGATTATTGATGCTCGAAATTCAGTTACAGGGATATTTCCAGATGCAAGGATTTCACCAACTTCTTTTCTGCTTTGCATGTGAGGAGACAAATCAGGGCCATCGTTAACCAATCCTCCCAGATAGATTATTCTTTTAACACCTGAATGTGTGGCAGCTTTTAAGAAATTTTGAGCTTGAATTTTCTCTCGTGAAGCAAACTCTTGCCACTCGTCTTTATTTCCCTCCATTGAATGGAGTAAATAGTAAGCTATCTCTACCCCCTCCATAGCCTTAGTTAATTCATCAAGATCAAAGACATCTGCTTGAACATATTTTACATTTTTAGAATTTTCAATTTTTTTTCTGCTTAAACCACGAACTGTGCATCCATTTGCAGATAATTTTGAAATTAATCTAGAGCCAATAAAACCGGTTGAACCAGTAACAAGAATAGAAAAAGGGGGCAATTTTGATTCATTCATCACGGATTGGGACATCATTATGTCATTGCTCCATAGTACATGAAAAATTTTTTCAATAATCATATTTAACTAGTGATAAATTTACTATCTAGTGGCCAAACAAGTAAGTAAAATAATTTATTTTGGCACTAGTTTTTGCAGTTAGCATTAGTTATATATCCAATCCGGAAAGAGATAGCATGGTATACATTCGTGCTAAAAAAGTAAAATCAGATCAGTATCTCTATCTTGTAAAAAGCGTATGGGACTCAAAAAAGAGTACATCAAAGCAAGAAATTATAAAATATTTGGGCAAGGCTTCTGAAGTAATCAAAGACGATATTCCAGAGGAATATAGAAATGATCCTAAGGTATTATCTGCCCTAGCTGCTCACAATCCAGAAGACATCAAAAAGAGAGAGGATGCAACCAAGAAATCAAAACAGCAATTATACAAGAAACTAACTGACGGCAATATTCAAGAATGCATCAAAATTTATGATGAATACATTAAGGTGTTTAGTGCTTCTAGTTTCTTTGATAAAATTCTCAAACCCGTAATGTATAAAATTGGAGATGATTGGGCTAGTGAGAAAATCAGTATTGCTACAGAACATGTAGCAAGTAACGTTGCTCAAACACTTGTAAGAATAATTATGGATCAAGTTTCAGGATCAGGTAAGAAGAAAAAAGTTCTCATTTGTGTACCCCTAGGAGAAGAGCACCATTTGGGATGTGATGTTTTAGAGACATATCTATCAATCAAAGGTTTCAGAGTATTCAATATGGGAACATCAATTCCAACAGAAGATATTTTGAGTTTCATTAACAACAATAAACCAGATGTTGTATTGATTTCAATCACACTACCAGATAATATTGGAGCTGGTCAAAGATTGGTCAAAAAAATTAAGGCAGAATTTGACATTCCCGTGTTGATAGGAGGATATGCAATGCAGATTGAAAAGCCAGGAAAATTTGAAGGTACAGTTATCGGAGATGTGGGATTGGAAGAAGTTCCAAAGATGCTACGAAACGCATGATTATTTGATAATCAAAGCCGAATATAGTTAAAAATTAACGAAAAAAAATGAATCTATTTTGAGAGAATGGATTTCTCAAAATAGTTTTCAGAAGCAGTAATAAATTCAGCAAAAACATTGTTCATTCTTTTGAATATTAATTTTGTAAAAAAAGGCAGTACTGAAAAAATTTTTTGATAATTCAAATGAACTTTAATTTCAACCTTGGAACCAGTAGAATCTTGAGTATATTTTTCAACAAATGAAGTGCCGCTAAGTGGACCAGATAAAATGTATACATTATGGGTGTCAGGAGAAAATATTTCATGTCTAGTTTTAACATGAGTTTTCATTCCAAGAAAATGAATCGTCTCATATGCAGTTTTAACATAATCAGATTCATCAATAATTTTTATTGATTTGAAATATTTTGGAAATACATTATGGAAATTTGAAACATCAGTGCTAATTTTAAAAAGATCATCACGAGATAAAATTGAAGACTTACGCAAAGTAAAAGAACTCATGAATTAACCTCCATTTCAATAAAATCAAATAGATTTGAATGAAGAATGTTTAATGAAGGGAAAATTTCTATAACTTGTTTGTAAAGTAAAACTAGAGACAATTTTACAGCGTCAGTCTTAATGGTTTCAGTCTGGACACATAATCGTATGGTTGTTTTCTCTTCAGTGGTTGAGATTTGAATGAAAAATTCCTGATGCTTATCATCAATTACTACAGTTGGAAGTAATGCAGAAAATCCTTTTTTATCAACATAGATATCCGAGATTTTAATTAAAGGTGATTTTTGGAAAATAGGAGCAAAATTTTTCGATAATTCACGAAGATCTATTCTAGAATCTAACGTCACATGAGGCATAAAATAGAAAAGTAATTTTCAGTATTTATAAAAAATAAAAAAATTTTCATAGTGCCAACTTTTTCTATCTCAGCTAAAAAATCAATAATGAATTAGCACTATAATGAAATTTTTTGGTCTCTTAAATAATTTCAAAACTAAAATTTTGTATGTTGGTAGAATTAGTACATCAAAAAAATTGTAAAAAATTTTCCATTGTTACTGATTATGATACAGGAGAAGTTGCCTGCAGTAATTGTGGAGCAGTATCATTAGAAAAAATTGTTGATGCAGGTCCAGAGTCAACAGGATTATCGGGTGAAGATTATCAAAGTAGTAGCAGAGTTGGCAGAAAGATTTCCTTAAAAATGATAGACATGGGTTTGTCAACTATTATTGAAGCAAAAGATAGAGATGCAACGGGAAAATCGCTATCGCATGAAAACAAAAGAATGTTCTACAGACTAAGAATGTGGGATAGAAATAGTCGTTCAGCTAACACAACAAAATCATTTCAAAAGGCATTTACAATGTTGGATGGCATCAGTTCAAAATTAGTACTTCCAGAATCAGTTGCAGAGGAGGCTGCGTATCTATTTAGAAAAATCTCAGCAAAGAAGATGTTGGCAGGTAGATCAACTGCAGGAATATTATGTGCCACAGTATACATTGCATGTAGATTAACTAACACCCCTAGAACACTACAAGATATTGCAGATGCAGGAAACATCAAGAAAAAAAACCTGCAAAGAATTTACAGATATCTTGCAAAGGAACTAGAGATATATCCAAAAGTATTCAGTCCAAAAGAATTCATTTCAAGAATTTCAACGGCAGTTGAGATTTCAGAAAAGACAGAAAGGTTGGCTTTCAAAATTATCGGGATTGCCAACAAGAACAATGTATCAACGAGTAAAAACCCCATGGCAATGGCAGCAGCTGCTGTTCACTTAGCCTCAGTTCTAAATAAGGAAAAAGTCTCGCAAACTAGAATTTCAGAAGTTTCA
The DNA here is from genome assembly GCF_028278985.1 of Candidatus Nitrosopumilus sp. Lineage (GTDB taxonomy): Archaea > Thermoproteota > Nitrososphaeria > Nitrososphaerales > Nitrosopumilaceae > Nitrosopumilus. Next base: position 146,790 of record NZ_JANQTA010000002.1, read on the forward strand.
GGAATTAGCGCAGTTACAATCAGAGACAGAACAAAAGAAATCAAGAATAAGATAGGAGGTGAAATTAGTGGGTAGAACATGTAAGGGAATTTGTGTAATGCATAAGGCAGAACCAGTTCCCAACAAAATTAGGTACGAAATAGGCCAAAAGAGATGCACATTCTGTGGAATTTTCATGTCAACATGTGATTCAAGGTGTATGTGTTGTAGGGCAGTACTTAGAACAAAGGCAAGAAGTAAAAAGAGATCCTAGTTATTTTTGGAGGCACTAACAAGAGATACTACATCCCTATCTCTTAGTTGGTAATCAACAGGTAATCTTAGATTGTATCTCAAGTCTTTTCCATATAGTAATCCCTTTGTCAAATCAGTGTGAATCTCTTTTGCCAGATCATTAATTGTTGCACCATCTTTTAGCAATATCAAATCAGGCAATATTCGTCCTTTTTTGTCTGCCATATTAGCCTCATCAGCTACAGGGTAAATTGAATTCATTTTCAATAATTTGAAGACTGCCACATTAATTGCAAATTGAACACCAGTCCTCATATATTCACCCATTATGCCTTTTTTGATAAATTCCAGTGCTTGAATTTGTTTTTCATTTAATTCATCAGGTTTTATAATTTCAAATTGTTCTGAGCCTGGAGAATATTTTATCAAGCCTTTTTGCTCTGCACGTCTCAAGCTAAATTCACTATCACCACTTACAGGAATTACAATAGAGTCATTATATCGCTCTCTTAATCTTGCAAAATTTTTATCAGCACCTTCAACATCAATCTTGTTTGCAACAATCAATGTAGGTTTTGAAATTTTTCTCAAATATGATACAAATTTTTTGCTATCAGTCATATCAAAATCATCAAAATTCTTTTCTTCAAGATTTGTTGCAATCAAAGACTCTTTAACATGATTTTTGTTTACTCCAATTCCACGATAAAGGTCAGTTATTGCATCAATAATATCAGAACCGCCACGAATTAATTTTGAAACTTTGTCTCGGTTTCCTTCCAAGATTTTATGATACCACATGATTAATTCTTCTTCAATATCTGCAAAATCAGATATTGGGTCACCAGTTCCAGTTTCAGTAATTTTTCCTGTGGAATCTATGCCCCCAGAGGCATCAACCACATGTAACAAAGCATCAGACTGTGCAGCAATTGAAAGAAATTGATTGCCTAAACCTTTACCTTTCCATGCATCTTTGATAAGACCCGGAAGATCAATTAGTTCAATTGGAACGTATCGCCATCCATCTATACATTTTGAGTTGTTCGGATTGCAAGTTGTTTTAAATTCACGACATACACACATGGCGATAGCATGAGAAACTCCTGAAACAGCAGATTTTGTTGTAAATGGATAAGATGAAATCTCTTCAGAAGATAGAGTTGCCGAATTAAAGAAAGTTGTTTTTCCAGTATTGGTTTTACCAATTAATCCAATTTTGATTGGCATAAAATAGATGCCTGTTCAGAATATTTATCTCTGCCTAAGAATTTTTATTTTGACATAATCTAATGTTTGAGAAAATCATAAGACCATTTTCAATTTTTAATGAATTGTAGGTTTGCAAAATTTTTCTTCTCATTCAGTAAAATCGTTAGAAAATTTTTTCAAATTAACTTTCTTACTAATCTCTGATGTTCTGCCAACATGCATCGATTAAAAACTACATCGATACCTGCTTTTTTTGCCAATTCTTCAGCCTCAGGATTATGAATCCCTTGCTGAAGCCATATTACTTTGGGTTTCTTCTGTATTGCCTCTTCAATCACAGACATTACTTGATCCGAAGGCCTGAAAATATCAACAATATCAATTTCATCATCAATTTCTGAAACTGAAGAGTATGATTTTTTGCCTAAAATTTCATCTACGGTAGGATTTACAGGGGTAATATCGTATCCATTATCTGAAAGATATTGTGGAACATAGTGAGCAGCCTTTGATGAATTTTTTGACATTCCTATAACTGCAACTTTTTTAAAATTGAGAATTTTTTTAATTTCTTCATCTGAATGGGGATCATTTTCCATAAATGAAGTGAAAGTATGGAGAATATAATTTTTAGACCAAAGCAAGGATATTTTAGGAATTAAATGAAATTAACTCCATGGAAGAAGAGCCAAAAGAGCTTATTGTTTTAGGAGCCATTAAAAACGGAATCAAAAAATTTGATAAGATTCAGAAAGCAACACAGGTTGATCCTAAAGAACTAGATGAAATTTTACAAAAATTAGAAAAAAAGGAATTCATCAAAGTTGAAGAAAAGAAAGGCTGGTTAGGAAATAAAATCGAGATAAAATCTACAGAAAGAGGAGATAAAGAGGTAGATGAGAGAGTTCACGAATTACAAACTAAATGGAATCAAATGTCTGCCGTATACAAAACAGGAGATAAAGAGAAAATGAAGGATATGATGGAGAGTAATAGATCATTTCTACCAATGATGATGTTTTTTGGAGTTATGGACATGATGATGTTTTCAATGATGTTTTCAATGATGGGGTCATCTATGGGAGACTATGTGCCAGCTGAAGATATCCCTGATGGAATGGACAGTGGTAGCGATATGGATGGTGGCGGAATGGACGATGGTGGATTTGACTTTGACATTGGATTCTAGAGTATATTTTATACTTCAGTAATTAACGACATGTAATTGATTTACAATTCGTTTGACAATCCGGGTTTAGTTAAAGTTCTAACTTTTCTTCAAACTCACAACACAGAATATCTTTCAGGACAAGATTTGAGTGATGTATTACACATTAGTAGAGTAGCAGTTTGGAAACATATCAAAAAAATCCAAGAATTAGGATACACAGTAGAATCAAAACAAAAGCTTGGCTACAAATTAACCTCTAATTCAGAATTATTACTTCCGTGGGAAATTACATCAGAATTAAAAACCAAAATTATTGGTCAAAGAGCATTTTATTTTGATAGTACAGATTCAACTCAAAATCAAGCTCTCATCATGGCAGAAGATTCAGAAAATGACGGAGCCATAATCATTGCAGATAGTCAAACTGGAGGAAAAGGACGTTCTGGTAGAAAATGGGTTTCTCCAAAAGGAGGAATATGGATGTCAATTATACTTCAGCCAAAATTTGATATTTCAATAACTACATTATTTCCAATTGCATCATCTCTTGCATTATCATATGCAATTGAAAAAGTCTTCAAAAAAACTCCAGAATTAAAATGGCCAAACGATCTTACAATTAAAGGTAAAAAAGTTGCAGGAATGTTAGTAGATGTTTCTTTAGAATCAAACAGAATAGAAAATCTAGTGTTAGGAGTAGGAATTAATTTTGATGTTGATGTAAAACAGATTGAGAGAAATCTAAAAAATACACCAAATTTTTACGGTGTTGCAACACTAAGAGATTTAAATAAAAAAACAAAACCTATCCAACTTGTCCAACAGTTTCTCCAAGAATTAGAAAAAATCTATAATTTGCTCAATGAGAAAAATACAAAGAAGATAATTTCAGAATGGACAAAAAGATCATCAACCATTGGAAAAGAAGTGGAAATCAATACAATTAACGGGAAAGTAAAAGGTAAAGCACAAAGAATTGATGAAGACGGAGCCCTAGTTGTTTCAAGCAAGAATGGTAATTCAAGAATTATTGCAGGAGATGTCATTCATCTATCAAAATAATTACTTTTTAGATTTAGCTTTTGTTTTAGTTTTTTTGGGTTTTGAATCAGCAATCATGGATGATTGTTCTTTTACAATTTCTTTAAGATCCTCCTGAATTTCAAATACAGAAGATAATAATTCTTCTAAAGCATGAGAATATTGTTCATAGGCTTCAAGAAGTTCAGTTTTCTTTTCATTTGATTTTGACAAATACTCGTTAGAACGAATCAAATTAGCAGAAGTAATTAATTCAGGAATTTCTGAAGTAGAGCCTATTTCATTTAATTCATTTTGAACTTGTTGGATTCGTTTTCGAAGTTCATAGACAATTTCTCCTGCACCAATATTTGTCATATAAAATCCCCCATCATGAATGAATTAAAGATTTTCTAATTGATTTAAATTGTAAACTTTGTGCGCAAGTTAGTAGAAAATAGAAACAAACTATATCTAAAATAAATGGAGAAAATGTATCATGTACGGAATTCAGATTTTACTGGTTTTTTTGTTTAGTGTTACAGTTTTGACAGGTTCTGTTTATGCACAGACAGAAAAAGAAGCTGAAGAGATGTTCAATCTTGCAAATGGGCATTTTGTTAATGGAGATTATGATGAAGCCATTAGAATTTATGATAATATTTTGGAAATTTCGCCAAACAATATTTCAACTCTAAAAATGAAAGGAATTGCTCAAAGCAATACTGATGAACATCAGAAATCACTAAAACAGTTCTTCACAATTTTACAACACAGGCCAAATGATGTTATTGCATTATCAGGAATGGGGTTGGGCTTTGGGAATCTTGGAGAATATCAAGAATCACTTAGATATTTTGACAGAGCCATAGAACAGAGGCCCAACAGTGTAGTTCTTGCAAATTACAAAGAATTTGTGAACGATGTCATTTCAAAATACCCATACACGTCAACTCAAAAACCTCTAGAGCTAGACAATCCAAAAGTAAAACCAATTCCAGATTGGATACGTAATTCTGCTAATTGGTGGGCTGCATCACAAATTACAGATGATGACTTTGCAAAGGGAATTGAATATCTCATTGCAAATGAGATAATTGAAATTCCACAGAATAGTAGTTCAGAAGAGACATCTGAATCAGAATTACCATCATGGTTAAGAAATAATGCGGGTTGGTGGGCAGAAGATCTTCTTTCTGATGAAGAATTTTTCAAAAGTATTCAATGGTTAATTGATAATGGTTTTGTCAATGTCAGTGCTCAATCAAATGAGAAAACCCAAGAGGAATTAGACCGTGAAAGTTACTATTTTGATAGATACTTGAAAGATATTACAAAAAATATTTCCAATGAAAAAAGATACATTGAATTTCCCAATCCAAGTCAGGATGTTATCAAAAAATTCCTTAGAGATTATGTAAAATGGAATTTTGAGGAAGAAGTAAAAAAGGCTTCAGGGAATTTCCCTGATCCTACTTATGAAATTGTAGATAATGAGTACATTATCTATTACAAAGTATACATTAACGAACAACCATCAGGTTTGCCATTAGATCATGTAAGTACATTGCAAAATTCATTTCAATATTGGGAATCACAAGTTCTTAACACAAATAACCAAAATGCCAAAATAAAATTCGAAGTTACAAATCTAAAACATGAGGCAAATGTTTGGGTAACATGGGTTGTTAGAAACTTAGGAGAGGGAGTTTTAGGTCATGCTCATTTAGGAAAAGGAGTTGTTGAAGTTGCTTTAGGAGATTACAGTTGTGATGGAAGTTTTCAATTGTATGATGTAAACAGTGTTGAAACAATCATGACACATGAGTTAGGGCATTCAATTGGATTACAACATACAGATGACAAAACTAGCATTATGTATCCATCATACACTCCATCATACGCATATTGTCTACTAAGCTAAAATCAAAACAAATTCTAAGAACTTAGAATAAGACTTAGCTTAACCTACACACAATTAACCTTCAGAAATTTGGTAAAATGGATAATAAGGCAAATAAGAAAATTCTCTTAGTTATGCTCAAAAATTCAATGATGTCAGGTCCAAAGTGTCCATCCTGTGGTGACAAAAAAATGGTCACAGATGAAAATACAGGAGAGTTATTTTGTGGAAAATGTGGTTTTGTAGTTACTGATAAAATTGCAGACACTGGTGCTGAATGGAGATCATTTTCAAATGATGAAACAAATCGAACCAGAGTTGGTGCCGGTACATCTCTAACAATGCATGATATGGGATTATCAACAGTGATTGGTGCAGTAAACAAGGATTCTACTGGAAAACCACTTTCAGCAAGTGTAAAAAGTTCCATTGAAAGATTAAGAACATGGGATAGTAGAACACAAGCTCATTCATCAGCTGATAGAAATCTAAGACAAGCACTAAATGAAATGGACAAATTAAAAGACAAACTTGCACTAACTGACGCAGTTATTGAAAAAGCAGCATACATTTACAGAAAAGCTATGGAGAAAAAACTCGTAAGAGGCCGCTCCATTCAAGGCTTAGTAGCAGCATGTCTTTATGCTTCATGTAGAAATACAGAAACGCCTAGAACATTAGATGATATTGCAAAAGGCATCAATATTAGAAGAAAAGATGTAGCAAGATGCTATAGATTAATTTTCAGAGAATTAGAGTTAAAGATGCCAGTAGTTGATCCCGTCAAAGGAGTTTCTAGAATTGCAAGTATTGCAGAGTTGAGTGAAAAAAGCAAAAGAAAGGCAATTCAAATTTTGGATAAAGCTAAAAAATTAGGAATGGTTGCAGGAAAAGACCCAATGGGAATTGCAGCTGCTGCACTTTATCTTGCATGTATAAGCACAGGAGAAGTAAAATCTCAAAAAGACATCTCTATTGCATCAGGAGTAACAGAGGTTACAATTAGAAATAGATGTGCAGGATTAAGAAAAATCTTAACTGATTAATTATTTTTTAAAAATTCTATTTTATCCCAAGGAAAAACAACATAGGTTTGATTTAGAGTTTTTTTGGCATAAACTAATTGTAAAGGATACTTTTTTCCTCGTCGTGCAAATAAAGTAGCAAATACAAAATTAGAAGGATTATCCACAGAAGAAATTATTTTCTCAAATGTTTTTCCCGAATCAAAAATATCATCTACAAACAAGGAATCTGAAGAGATTTTTCTTTTATCAACATAGATTTTTTTAATATCTAATTGATCTGCAATTAATCTAGCAGGAATTAATCCGCCCCTACTAATTGTCGTAATACTAGAAAATGTTCTAGGTAATTTTTTTAGTTTTTTAGATAATATAAAAACTAGAGATTCAATTTCGTTCCAATCTATTTCTTGAGAATTCATGGTTCTAGTTTTTAGAAATTTTAATTAGAAGGTTTTCATTGGAGACGATTTCAAAGGGGCAATAATTTTTAGAATATCAAATGGGATTTTTCCAAAATCAGCATCTTTTTCACATGAAATTAAAATAACATCATCATTGTTTAGTGGAAAACTCATCACAATCACTTTTTCTCTATAAGACATTGAAAAATGAACTTCACCAAATTCCTTATCAAATTCATGACGCATTCTAACACGTAAAGCAAGTTCCATGAACATCATTTCATCTTGTTTTTGTGCCTCTAATGACAACAATCCTTCCTTCATCCCTCCTGCAATAAGATGTCCTCTACTATTGATCAATCTAGCAGAGCGCATCTTAGAATCAAGGGCTATAATGTCCTGACACATTTTTTCAAGCTCTTCAACATTGTCCATTGGTCTAATTTAACAAGCGATCTATTTATTGCGATCTGTGTGAATAGGTATCTGTGCAATCAGAATCACCTAAAGAAATTTCCGATTATTACAAACATTTGTCCCTATTTTGGACAGATATTATTCATTTAATGTCAAGTAAGCCTCAGGCACTTGCATCAATTGGTCCTATGAGAGCATTTGCTGCAAATTCAAAGAAAATCTCAACTGAAATGATTGAAATTAATGAAATCATGATGGAGTTCAACCAACATCTTGGTGAATATTACAAACAATTAACAGAAACATGGACAACAGCACAAAAGAAAGTTAATCTTAAAGCTCCAGAAGTTCCTCAAGATATTGAACAAATTGAGGCATTCAAGAGAATTTGGATTGATATTTTTGATAATGACTTTACAGAATTATTTGATTCAGAAAAATTTGGAGAAAATTATGGAAAATTAGTTTCTAAAGAATTAGAATTAACAAAACACTGGAACAATATTACAAACGTAATTTTACAATCAGTTAATCTCCCTAGCAAGGAAGAGATTGATGAAGTTTACAAAGAAATTCATTCTTTGAAAAAACGAGTTGGAAAGCTAGAGCTGCAATTAAAGAAAAAGGAGTTGAAAAAAAATACAAAGTGAATCAAGAGTAGATCCAAAAATTATTGAAGAAGTTTTAAAATTTAGTAAAAACGTAATTGATGCACCAAAACTTGTTTCAGCCCCAGATGAAATTAGTTTAGAAGTTACACCTCATGACGTTGTTCAAGAAATTGATAAAACCAGATTACTGCATTATCGTCCATTAACTGACAAACAGAAAAAAACACCATTGTTAATTTCATATGCATTAATTAACAGATTTCATATTTTAGATATTCATCCAGAAAAAAGCTGGGTTCGTAATTTACTTGAACAGGGATTTGATGTCTACATGTTAGATTGGGGAACTCCAACTAGCATGGACAAGTATTTGGATTTTGACGATTATGTTAATGGGTATCTTGACACATATGTAGAGTATGTAAAAAATGAATCATCCAATGATAAAATTACATTGCAAGGATATTGTACAGGTGCAACAATTGCAACAGCATACACTTCATTGCATCCAGAAAGTGTGAAAAACTACATTGCAACTGCACCAGTAATTGACGGATGGAGAGATACAACAGTGATTAGCAATCTCGCTAAACACATGGATGTAGACAAGATGGTCCAAATAATTGGAAATATGCCTCCAGAGTTCATGTATTATTGTTTTTCAGTTCTAAAGCCATTTGAGCAGGGAATTGAAAAGTACGTGAATTTTTTCAAAAATATAGACAATAAGAGATTTGTAGATAATTTCCTCCGAGTTGAAAAATGGCTAGGAGACACTCCACCTATTCCTGGAGAATTATTCAGACAGTGGATTAAGGACATCTATCAAGATAATTTACTAATTCAAAACAAAATGTACATTGAAGGAGAACATGTAGATTTGAAAAAAATAGACATGCCAATTTTCACACAGGTCGCAGTAGGAGATCATCTCGTATCTCCAGAGTGCAGTATGCCATTACACTATGCCATTGGGAGTGAAGACAAGACCTTACGTATGTATCCAACAGGACATGTAGGCATGATTGCTAGTGGATTATCACAAAAGAAAGTATTACCAGAATTAGGCGAATGGTTAGCCGAAAGATCATAAAAAAGAAAAATAAAGTAAAAAAATTACTTAGTTGTTTTTGTTTGTGAATGCAGAAATCCAGGATTGTAGGATGTTTTTGTTTAAATCAGCAAAAGATTTTGCATTATCGTTGAATGTTTTGATATTTTGTTGTGTTGCATCAATAGTTGCTAGTGCAATTTGATTTTGTAGTGATGCTGCTTTTACACATTCTTCGGTTGTATCACGTACTACTTTTAATGTTGCTTCAGGAATGTTTGTTGCAATACCTGCTTTCTTTGCAAATTCTTTTTGTAATGTGATAGATGAATCTACGACATTTTCATATGCTTGCAAGTATTCCTGTTGTACATTAGTAATTGATTGATGATACTGTGGTACTGATTGTTTAATACCATCGAAGAGTTTGTCTACATTCTCTTGATATACAGAAAATACATCTTTAGAATTTCCTTGTGTTGTTTCGTTCTTACTCAATTTTTCACCTCCTTATTTTTTGATTTTTTTGCAATTGGTAGGATAATGACTTGAACCAAGTCACCTTCACCCAAACCAAGGGCATTACGTTCAGCTTCAGGAATTGAAATTCGTCCATTGCTACTAATGGTAGTTTTGTATGCACCCCAATTCATGAAAGATGGAAGCATTTGACCGATATTGAACATTGTATCCATGCTTTTGTTTTGCATCGAAGAAATGTTTTGCATCATGTTTGATTGAGTTTGTCTGGTACTATCAGAAACTTCTCTAAGAGTCTCTAAAGGATTGAAAGTCTGGTTTGATTGGTTGCCCATCAATGCGCCAAAATTTTTCATAAATTCAGCTTGAGCTCGACCACTTTTTTGAATCCAATCTTTGAACATTACAGAAGGATCATATTGGTTGCTATTACCACTCATTGGTAATTGATGTCATATAGAGGTATTTAAGTGCACCTAAGTACCATTTAGAAATTCAAGTACTTTGCCTGCAAAAGTATGAGGGTCTTGAACATATGGAGTATGTCCACAACCATCCATACGATAAAATCTGCAATCTTGGATTGATGAAACAAAGCTATCTGCATGAGTAATTGGAATTACAGGATCATTGGAACCCCACACTATCAAAGTAGGTGCAGAAATTGTTTGCAATTTTGAAGTGATTATTTCAGAATTTTTTAATCCAAGAAGAGTTGACATGAATGCTAATTTTGCATTTGGCAAACGCATTCTTTCAATAAAACCATTAACGATATTTTCATTTACACTTCTGCCAGAGCCCTCCATCATTTCAAATGCATTTTTTGCGCTTTCCTCGTTAGGATACATTGCAGCCATAATGTATGCATCAAGAGCAGGGGTAGATTGCTTCATAATTCCTGCAGGAGAAACAAGGATTAATTTTTCAAAATGTTGAGAATGAGATGCTGCAAATTCTGCCGCAATTTGACCTCCTAAAGAAGAGCCAATAATGTTAGGTCTTTTAAGATTTGCAGCTAGAAAAAATTTTTCTAAAAAATCAGAGAAAAATTCCGGAGTATAATCAACTAGAGGTTTATCACTATATCCAAATCCAACAAGGTCAGGGACAACTACTTTGAAATCTTCTTCAAACAGCGGAATCACTTGATTCCATCTTTCAGCTGATGCACCCAATCCATGAATTAGAACAAGAGAGTTTTTTGAACTACCAGACTCTAGATAACGAATCTTGTTACCATCAATTTGAAGGAATTTTTCTTCCACCATTTTGCGTCAATTCTCCTCACTAGATAAGTTTTAGTTAATTTAGCGATCAAATGCATTTATGGTTTTTGATGATTTTCAAACGATCAAATCAAGTAACTACATTTTTTAATCTCAAAACGTTTGCTCTAGTATATGATTAAGAAGAAGATATCAAAGATTCTAGTTCCTCTAGATGGCTCAAAAAATTCTCAGAGAGGATTAGAAATGGCAATCACTCTCGCAAGACAATGCGGAGCAACAATCACAGGAGTTTACTCAATAAATGTACAACCACGCTCAGAATTTAGGAGCGTAGCAGCAGTTACGGACAAGATGAATAAAGAAATTGAAAAAATGTTAAGTGCAGCTAAAGTATTGGCAGCCCAAAATGGGATTGTTTTCAAAGAAAAGAAAATGAGAGGAGATGTTGGATATAACATTGTAAAAGTAGCCCAAGGTAAAGACAAATTCGATATGATTGTCATGGGATCAAGAGGAAGAAGTGCAGCAAAAGAGATGTTCTTTGGCAGTGTATCAAATTATGTTATTCATGCTGCAAAGATTCCAGTAGTTATTGTAAAATAACTAGGACAATCCGTGTTTTTTGAAATATTTTTGATGATATTCTTCAGCATCATAAAATGTAGGTGCTGGAACAATTTCTGTTACCACAGGAATATCAAATCTTCCTGATTCAGATAGGGATTGTTTTGATTTTTCTGCAATTTCTTTTTGTTTTTCGTCATGGTAAAAAATTGCCGAACGATATTGAATTCCCACATCAGGTCCTTGGCGGTTTAATGTTGTTGGATTATGATTATTCCAAAAAACATCCAGTAATTCTTCAAATGAAATTTCTTCAGGATCAAACTCTACTTCTACTGCTTCAGCATGACCAGTTCTGTCAGTACAAACTTCCTCATATGTAGGATTTGGTAATTGACCTCCAGTGTATCCTACTTTGGTAGATTTCACACCTTTTGTTTTAGCAAGTAAATCTTCAACATGCCAAAAGCATCCTGCGCCAAATGTTGCTTTCAAATCAATTATACTTTGAACAAACCAAATTAAAAACTATTCTCATTATTTTATGACAATAATTCCTTCACTAATTAAGAATCTTAATGCGTTAATGAATTCATCTTCAGAAATTTTTTCTTGGGACCACCAATGTGCAGAATTTTTTATCCAATCTGGAATTTCTTCATCTGAAATATTTGAAGAGGGGGAAATATTTGAAATCATTATTATATTATTTTCAATCATAAATTCAATTCCAGCTACAAATGCAGAATCATCGATTTCTCCAATTGCCCACCATTCTGCATTATTTTTTACCCATTCAGGCACAGAAATAGGATCTGCATATCCAAGAACATTGTAGATTGATTGATTTGGGAATTGAGAATCAAACCAGGATTTGTAAGAATACTCATTGTTGTATCTATCAATATAGTATTGGGGAGATTTGTCTAAAGAAGGGAAACCGTCAATATTCGTTAGAGAATATCCAACAACATCTACAATAGAATAATTTGGGAATTGAGAATCAAACCAGGATTTGTAAGAATACTCATTGTTGTATCTATCAATATAGTATTGGGGAGATTTGTCTAAAGAAGGGAAATTTGGAATGGTGAATTTCAAAGTTTCAAATTGAGTTTCTGGTGTTGGTTCTGGTGTTGGTTCTGGTGTTGGTTCTGGTGTTGGTTGTGGTTCTGGTGTTGGTTCTGGTTCTGGTGTTGGTTCAGAATTTTTGAATTCAATTAATACTTCCTCAGTAATACCCTCAGATGTCACCTGAACAGGATAATGACCATAAGTGTTCCATGTAGGACCTCCAACTAAGATGGTTGTTGAAAAATCTCCATTAGAATTCAGAGTTGGAGGAGGAAAGACAATAGTAACAATTTGATATCTAGGAGGATCCCAGACAACCACATTTACAGCAGGGGAAGAGGATTCAGAAACAACAGTCCCAGAGATTGTAATTAATTCACCTTCAAAATAAACAGATTTGTCAGTAGATAAATTTTCAATTTCTGCATTTATCATTGGAAGAACAGATAATCCAAAAAGAACAGAAAGGAAAAATGCATAATACAATATCATATTCAAAATTTTAAGAGTGGATAATTAAAGAATTCGCCAGATTGTTCAATTATGTTTAATTGACATCAGTGAAAATTTCAACAACTTTTTTTGCCAAATTTTCAATGTTAGCCGTTGGTTCTGCAGAGATTAGAAGTAGGATTTTGGTGATTGGGAATGGGAAACTAACCAATACAGCTTTATCTCGTCTTGCAGCAAGATAGTTTATCGGTCCAAGACTTTCATCATATTCCTTTCTGATAGAGGCCTTTGAGACAAATTCCAAGAAAGCCTGTAATCGGGTTTCATCACCTTCATGAGGGGTTAATCCTTCTTTGAAGCCTCCTGCTATGAGTTGTCCTTCTTTGTCAACAATACCTGCAAATCTAATTTCAGGCTCTTCTTGTAATTGGGCACATTTATCACCATACAATTTCATTCCAGCATCTGAACTTGACATATATCAAATCAAGATATCAAAAATAAAAACCTAGCCTAGAAATTCATGTGTGTCATAGATGGCATTTTAGCAAAACATAATCAATTATTCTAGATTCTGATGCTTGCTTCATTTTTTGAATTGATTTGAATAATATTTTTTCAATCATCGGAGAGTATTCTTTAATAATTAATTTTTGAAGCCTGTCTCTATTTGCAACATAATAATCAGCCAGAGGATCATAAACAGAAGGGCCTATCAATTTTTCTTCTGAAATTGAAAATCCTGCATCATTTAGAAACTCATGAATTTGTTTTAATGAATAATGTTCTGAGGACCAAGTAAATTTTAAAATTCCAAGTTTATTTGCAGATGGGGAGTTTATTGTGATGGGTACAGCAAGTACAAGCAATCCATCTTCAGATAAAATTCTTTTTGATTCTGAAAGAAAATCAGAATAGGGTTTGAAATGTTGTGATGATTCTAAAGCTAAAATTCTATCAACAGATTTGCTTGAAAAAGGCATCATTGTAGAAGATGAATTAAATGAATTATGGTTTGAGGATTTTCCTGAGTGTAGTTGTGAATAATTGATGTTTACACAGTAAATTGATAAATTATCATATTGTTTTTTCCAATATTTGGCAGGAGCAGACAATCCACTTCCAACATCAATTACATTTTTTGCATTTTCTAATTCAGAAACAATGCCAAAATAATTACAAAGATTTTCTTGTGCAGTAATAGGAGTATTGTGATCGTCATCCCAATAACCAAAATTTAACATCTCACCACCAGTAGCAGTTTGCATCATTGGAGACATTGTACTGTAAAGATTGATTACATCTTTTTCATTTCGACGAAGAGTCCATAATAATACATCAAGAGGGTTAATTGAAGTCAAAAATATTTTCAAAATAAGTTAGAGGTGGAGACATTTAATCTCTAAGGCAACCCATCAGAATCTTCAGCACAGTGTTTGTGAACCCATTTTTCATCCTGGTTTTTGGAGATTTCTTTTCCAGGTTGGATTTTATCTCCACATGCTATGCATACTGTTGCAAATTTTGCTTTCATACAAAGTATTGATAGATTAATGATAAAATTTCTTGGTTGGAATAATGGTTGACCATTGATTAACATGTTTTAATTATTTGAAATACACATAATCATTATGACAGAATCAGATCTATCATCAAAAATCATACTTGCAAAATGGACAGATAGATTCTTGGCATGGTTGATTGATTTTGTAATTATTTCCATCATCACCACATCAATAATTTTTGCGTCAGTTGGTTCCATTGATTATGATTTTGAGGATGAGTGGTTTTGGGCTGAAAATAGTACATACATTCCAACTAGCATCATATTTTTTGTTTATTGGGCAATTCTAGAATATAAAACAGGCCAAACCATTGGAAAAAAAATTCTAAATTTACGAGTAACAAATCTAGAGGGACATTCACCAACTTTGAAAGGAGTTTTGATTAGTTGTTTTGGAAAGGCGTTTTTACTACCATTAGACATCATTTTAGGTTGGATTCTTACTAATGAACATCGTCAAAGAGTGTTTAACAAATTAGGCGATACGATAGTAATCAAAATAAAAAAAGAATCTACAGTTTCAGAATTCAAGTATGAAAAAGACTAGAATTTTGTCAGATTTTGTTAGACAATTACTTTGAAGATTTTACCAACAGATCTATTAGCAAGATTTGATCATCACAAAAAGATGTCAGACAATTCCAAACAATGGTGGCTGGGGTTACCTGAAGAACTCCAAGCAGATATTGAGTTTGAAGAATAAAATCCCAAAAATGGGAAAAATAGAAAATGTTGTAATACTGTCAACAGATGTAAGTACATAAGCGGATTAAGATGACAAAAAAAATTAGAATTAAAGAATCTTCAGCAATTCTACTTTCGGTCTTGTTACTATCAATGGGTTTTTCTGGCAATTCTGAAAGTTTTGCAATTACACCACAGGCTCAAATTCAAGAAATAATTGATGAATTAAAACTATTAGAACAAAATTCTGAAACAAGTAAAAAATCAAAGAAAAAAATCAGCAATGCAATTCACAAACTTGAAAGAAGTCTAAATGAAAAATTCTGGAAAGACGAATCATCTTTAAAGTACAAAAATGGAATTAAAGTTGTCAATCTAGACATTAATGCTATTTCAAAATTAGATAAAGTCCTCAAAGATAAAAAAACAAGCAAGGAGGTAAAAGATCAGGTGTTTCAAATTAATTTAAGAATTACAGAAATTAACAAAAATCTATTAGAAAATACCATTGGTAATTTATCTGAATTAATTATGGGTGAAAAAGGTTTAAAAAAAATTGAAAAGGCTACATCTAATCTTGAAAAAGGAAACGAGTTTTTAGAAAATGAAGATTACACCAAAGCATTAAAAAAATTCAAAAAGGCTTGGGAACAAGTAAAAAAATCACTTAAAGATCCTCACTTTAAACAATTAAAATTAATTCATCTTGAAGGAACTGATGATTTAGATAATGATGATGATGAATTACAAGACATCTATATCAAAATTCTAAAACCAAAAAAACAAGGTAACCCGTACAAAGTGGAGTTGAAAATCACACAGGAATGTGTTAAAGGTAATACCTATGATTTAGCAGGAATGAAAATTGGATTCTCAACTCAAGAGAGATTTTCTGATGTTTCATTTCATGAAGAATTCCATATGACTAATGACTGGTTTTTGACAAATGATCCTGACCAAGAAATTGATCCAGTAATTATTGAAGAAAGAAAAACTTGGTGGGGTGGCTATCCTGACACAGGAGATGATTTTATCCAAACAAATGAGGTTACTGGAGAAAGCTCGTTCACATTAAATCCAGAACCATTATCCATCTTAGATAACCAAATGGGGTGGGAAGGAGATTTTGAATTTACAGGACCACCTGGGGATTACTATATGGCATTCTGGATGCCAGATACAATTGGAGGTTCAGAATTTCTTTGTAATTTCTTAGGATCATTTCCAATTCCAACCACAGTAGAATAATCTGAATTTATTTCAGAGGCAAAGTAATAGTGAATGTGGTTGGTTTGTTTGATACAGTAATGGTTCCACCATGTTGTTCAATGATACTTTTACAAATTACTAATCCTAGGCCAGTACCAGTTTTTTTAGTAGTAAACATTGGCTCAAATATTTTTTCCAAATTTTCTTCAGGAATTCCATGTCCTGAATCTTTGATTTCAATTATTGCAAATTCAGAATCAGATGTAAGTGAAATATCAATTTCCCCCTGACCATCAATAGCATGAACAGCATTATTTAGAATATTAGAGAATACACCTTCTAGTTTTCTAGAATCGCAATTAACTTTCATGTCATGTTCAGGAAGATGAATTTGAATTCCATATGTGGATTTTACATGATTTAATGAAAGTTTGAAAATTCTCAATAACGAATTTGATGTTTTTTTGATTTCGGTTGTTCTTGCAAAATCAAGTACATCTTCAATGATTCTATTCATATCCAAAATTGAATTTTGTAATCTAAACCACTTTTCTTTATCTTTAGCATCAAGTTTTGCAATAATTTCAGGAGTTAGCATATCAGCATATGTTTGCATAATAGTTAGGGGGTTTTTCAAGTCATGAGCAACACGGCTTGCCATTGTACCAATAGTTGCCAATCTTTCAGATTTTACCAATTCAGCACTTTTTTGCTCAACTTGAGTTCTTAGTGATTCGTTCTGATCAAGTAGTTTTTCTTCTAATTCTAAAAGACGGTCCTTGAGTTCTTTTTCTTTTTTGTCACTAATACTCATAATCTCTATTGAATTTCTAATTTGATATAATACAAGCGGTTGTGTGTATTTTTCAATAACAGAGTGAGATAATGTCTACTAATTTCACGAACAAATAAGGAAAAAATAGCAAATTTCAAAGAAAATTTGTCATCAAAATTATTGATATATTTTTTTGATATAGTATTATCAATGGCTGAAGTAAGACAAGCAACAAAACAGATTTTTGTGCCTACCTTGAGTTATGTTCTAGTTGCTTCTTTTTTTGTTGTAACTTCAGTTGTCCTATTTCGTTAACTATAGTCGTGTAATTATTTTGTAAAAATGAAAAACCTAGTTTACACTAGGAGTATTTCAAAATGAGAAAATCATCGTACATGTCGTGTATTTCAAAGTGATGAAAATGAATTCATCGCGCATAGTCTCTATGTAAGTGGCTGAACCGATGTGTTGGTCTATTAGTAAAGGCTGGCTCACCACTCGCCGAAGCTTGTGATCTACACCAC
>NZ_JANQTA010000013.1 GCF_028278985.1 Candidatus Nitrosopumilus sp.
CCTGTAACTTAGGAGGCTACCACGCTATCCATGTTTCGCGTCAAATTGACTCTGCGCCACAAGCCCAGCAAAAAAAACATTCTTAATTATTTAAGCGTAATCAAGATTTTCTTTAATTAATTTTGAAATATTATCCCAATCAGAATTTTTTTGTTCATTCCATTTTTCAAAGTATACAACATCCTTGAGTTCTAATCTTGGTAACCATCCTGCAGTTTCAAGATCTGGCTTCTCTGCAAATTCGTCAACATAACCTAGACACAAGTATGCAACAGGAACAACATGTTCAGGTAATTCTAAAACATCTTTCAAAGTATCATTTGATAAAATACTTACCCATCCTAATCCGATTCCTTCTGTTCTAGCTGCTAACCATAAGTTTTGAATTGCACAACATACACTGTATAATCCAGCCTCAGGAATACTTGAGCGACCTATAACAAATGGACCAAATTTTGATGGATCATATGTAACACAGAGATTTACAGGAGATTCTAAAATTCCTTCTAGTTTGAATGAAAGATATTTTGATTTTTTTGGTTCTTCAACTAATTGTGATGAACGGTCTTTTTCTTTTTCAAATGATTCTTTAATTTTCTTTTTAGTTTCAGAATTTTTGATTAAAATAAAATTCCAAGGTTGAGAAAATCCTACAGATGGAGCATGATGTGCTGCATTTAGAATTTTTGATAATTTTTCATCTTCTATAGCCTTTGAGACAAAATGAGATCTAACATCCCTTCTAGAATAGATTGCCTTGTAGAATCCATTTTTCTCACTTTCAGTAAAATCTTCAGTCAACTATTTCACGCCTTTTTCTCTTTTTATTCACTCTTTCTTTTGTTAAACGTTAATAATGCCAGTATCTAGTTTTGTACTTCAATGGGCCGGTAGTCTAGCTGGTTAGGATACCGCCTCGACACGGCGGTGATCGTGAGTTCGAATCTCTCTCGGCCCACTTTTTACTTTAATTCAGATTTGAATTCACTTTCAATGACACTCCAAGAAGTTTCAGTTGTTAGACTTCCATCTGCCATGAAATTTGCGATTTCATTATTTATCATAGAATTGTATACTCCTGAATTTTCTTCAGACATACTAAGAACAAATGTACTTTTCAGAGGAACTGATGCTCCAGAATAAAAAATTGCTCTACCTGGTAGTGCTATATCTGCAGTAGAATATTGTCCTGAACCTAATAATTCCCCATCTCCATAAAGCTGATAACCAATTTGTGAAACGGTAAATGTTTTCTCACTTGGATTTGTAACTAGAAAAGTTACATCAAATTTTGCTTGATTTTTCAGAGAATTAACATCTCTTAATTCTATATTTACTAGTTCAATTTCAGCTTGCTCAAGCGATTCATTATCTAAACTTGCATAGTAAACAATTCCACCCATTAATCCTAAAACACCTGCAATTGCAGCATATACTGTCATTTTGCTTTGAAGTGCCATTTCAATGGTATCAGATTGTGTACAACTAAAAAAGGTTGTCAAGATCCAAATACATAATATTTGATTTGAAGTATCTTATTTCATGGCTGCCATAGAACAGGCGATAATTACTTGGATTCATCTTGTTTCAGCAGCTATTTGGGTTGGTGGTTCGCTGTTTATTGGAATTGTATTTTCTCCAATTCTCAAAACCATGTCAAATTCTATTGAAGAAAGAATGCAAATAATGATTCGTGTAGGAAGACGATTTAACAAAATTGCTGTTCCTTCACTAATTATTTTGATGGCTACAGGACTTTATACATCACATCAGCTATTAAGTAAACCAGATATCCTAGTTGAAACTAGTTATGGAAATTTTCTAATCATAAAAATCATTTTAGTAATCTTACTTATCATCACATATGCAGTACATGTTAGAGTAATTCGAAAAGATGTAGAAGATAAAATCATGTCAAATAAAATGCCTGAAGAACAAATTCAAAAATTAAGAAAAAAAATTATCATTCTTGGTGAAGTCACAGTTGTCTTATCTGTAGCCATTTTGTTCTTTGCAGCGTTACTTGATGCTGGAGTATGATATTCCTTCTATAATCACTTGATAACCCTTTGGCAGTTTACCTATTCCGTATCTGCATCCAGTAATTTTTGATGTAACAAACAGATTTGTCTCTAAATGTGAAGTCATCTCTTTTACTTCAAAAGTTGTTTTTCCTGAGGCTAAACTAGCTGGTAATACGAGCATATCTGCTAGATTTTCATCTATAGCCGATGAATTTTCCAAAAATTTTTCTACATCAAAATCAAATTTTTTATTTTTTTTGTCAAATAATGAGTCTATTCCAAAAATTGTTTTTTCATCAATACTGTATGCTAATAATGAAGAACCTGAATCGATTGCTTTCTCTTCTTTAATTTCTATATCAACTGTAAAATTTTCATTTATTTTACTTTCAATTTTTTCAATTTCTTTTGAAATTAGTTCTAGAGGAATTTTTGAATATGTACACAAAATTGAAATGTCATTTGAAGTTCGTTTAGATAATGAAATTGAATTTACTTTAGAAGAAAAAACTTCTAACTCTACTTCCCCTTCCCCCTTTGGAAAATATCCTCTTTTTGTAATTTTTAATGAAAATTTTAAACCCATTCTTCTAAAAACTTCTTTCAAAATTTTTTCTGAATAATTAATAGTTGGACTCCACAAAACATCTGTTCCACCTCTAATTTTCACCTGTAATTTTTCCTTGAGAACTACTGCAAGAGGAATAATTGTTTGTAAAATTAATGATATGCTTCCAGCAGTTCCTACATCTTCATTTAATTTTTGACTCTTGATGTCTTTTGGAATAAATTTTAATTCTGTTGATCCAATATAATTCCCAATTACCTCTGCATTTGAAATTTTTTGTAAAATTTTGATAGCTGTAATATGTTGTGGCTTAAGTCCAGAAACTTTTCTATACTTTCTAATATTTACAATATGTACTGGCTTTTTTGTAATACAAGATAATGTAGTTGCTGAACGAATAATTTGGCCTCCACCTTCTCCATGTCCACCATTAATTTCTACAAAATCCATATTTTTTTTGGAAAAACACCATTTATGATAGTTTTTTAAAAACAATTTTCTTATGTAAAGTATGGATGGTCTACTAATTGGAAGATTTCAGCCATTTCATCTTGGCCATCTTGATGCATTAAGATTTGCGCTTACAAAAGTTGAAAATTTATGGTTAGGTTTGGGAAGTTCTAACAAACCTATGGAGAAAAATAATCCATTTTCAGCTGAAGAAAGAAAACAAATGATTTTATCTTCTATTGATGATTCGTTGAAAGAAAAAATTTCAATCTATTTTATTCCTGATTTAGATAATCATGTAAAATGGATTGAAATGATAGACGATATCGTTCCCCAATTCAAAATTGTCTTTTCAAATGATCCATTGACAGATCATCTGTATTCAAAAAGATCTGTTCAAGTTATTCCAATACCTTTTTTGAATCGAGATGATCTATCTGGAACAAATATTCGAGATTTGATTCTCAGCGATCAAAAATGGGAGCATTTAGTTCCTGAAGGAACAAAAAATTTCTTGATTCAAAATAGTGCCAAAGATCGTTTGAAAAATCTCTAATTATAAATAAACCCCGCATACTACCCATTCTAGACAATCATGGAATACCTTTCAATGCTTCCAGGCCCAACAAATGTACCTAATAGAGTAATGAGGGCAATGCTTGCACCAATCATTAACCATCGTAGTGATGATTTTGTAGAATTATACACTGACGTAGTAGACAAAACTCAACAAGTTTTTGAAACTAAAAATGATATTGTTGCACTATCAGCATCAGGAACTGGAGCAGTTGAAGCCGGCGTTGTAAATCTTGTAAAGAAAGGTGACAAAGTTATCATTCCTGTAAATGGTGAATTTAGTAATAGATTATCTCAATTAATTGAAGGCCAAGGTGCAAACGTTGTAAAACTTGAAACCCCACCAGGTCAAAATGCAACATTTGATCAAGTTAAAGA
The DNA here is from genome assembly GCF_028278985.1 of Candidatus Nitrosopumilus sp. GTDB lineage: Archaea > Thermoproteota > Nitrososphaeria > Nitrososphaerales > Nitrosopumilaceae > Nitrosopumilus. The sequence goes on from NZ_JANQTA010000013.1 coordinate 3,997, forward strand.
AGCATTTGATAATAACAAAGATGTTAAAGCATTCTATGTAGTTCACAATGAAACATCAACCGGTACTATGGTAAATTATCTCGATAAAGTATCTGATTTGACTTCAAGAAATGACGCATTCTATGTAGTTGATTCCGTTTCCCTTTTGGGTGGAGCACCACTTCCAGTTGATAAATGGAATATTGATGTATGTATGACAGGTGCACAGAAAGCAATCGCTGCACCTCCAGGAATCTCACCAATTTCTGTTAGTGCTAAAGCCAAAAAATACATGATAGAAAATCCTCCAAATACAATGTACTTCAATTTAGCAAGATACTTCAAATATTATGATGAAGAAAAACACACTCCCTTCACACCAGCATTACCATTACTCTATGCATATAGAGAAGCACTAGCAATTCTATTAGAAGAAGGATTACCAAATGTCTTTAACAGACACAAAATATGTTCTGATGCTTTGTATTCTGGTTTAAGTGCCATGGGTCTTTCACCATTTGCAAAAGAAGAAGATCGTTCAATTTCAATTGTTGCATTAAATTACTTGGATGGTCTTGAAGACAAGACATTTAGAAACACTCTTGCAAACAAATTCAAAGTTTTAGTTGCAGGTGGATTTGGAAATCTTAAAGGTAAAGTTTTCAGAGTTGGATGTATGGGTGAAGTAAGTCCATATCATGTTATGAGAACCATCTCTGCAATTTCATCAACCCTAGCAATGATGGGTTATGATATAGATGCTAAAGCAGGATTCAATGCTGCTGAAGAAAAACTCAAAGCTCTCTAAATCCTGTTAACTTAATATAAGGAAATTCGAGACCGATCACATTGACTTTCGATAAAGGTTCACTTATCCTTGTAGATTACACTGCAAAAGTGAAAGATAGTGAGGAAGTATTTGACACAACAATTGAAGAGGATGCAAAAAAACATTCAATTCATGAACAAAATGTCAAGTATCAACCAAAACTAGTTTCAATCGGCGAAGTATCTTATCCTGTTCTAAAAGGTCTTGATGAGGCATTAGCAAAAACTGCAGTTGGTGATAAACTAACAGTTGAAGTTACTCCTGACAAAGGATTTGGTGAACGTGATTCTGGCAAAGTTAGAATGATTCCTATTAGAAAATTGGGTGAAGATGCAGAGAAAGTTTCAGTTGGAGATACAATTGAAGTAGATAACAAAAGAGGAATTATTCGATTTATCGGATCTGGAAGAGTTCAAGTAGATTACAATCACAGATACGCTGGAAAAACCATCCTCTTTGATGTTAACGTCATTAAATCACTTGATTCTCCAAATGACAAAGTTGATGGAATTCTAAAAAATAGATTACCAGTTGAAGATTCTAAAATTTCATTTGATTTGAAAGATAAAGAAGCAAACATTTCAGTACCTGAAGAGATTTTACGTGCTGATGGTTTACAAATCATGAAACACTTTATCCAACTTGATGTTTTCAAATTTGTTCCAACACTTGAAAAAGTAAGTTTTGTTGAGACACATGTCAACAAACAAACTCAAGAAAAGAAACCTGAAACAAAAGAAAAAGCTGCTTAAACTTAGATTACTTTAGTACTCTTTGCAAGATTTTTTGCTTTGATATTTGTCATTTTAATTTCTTTTAATATTGTATATCTCTCAGGTCTAAGTTCTTGAGCAATTGTTAGTGCTTCTATTACCATATCTTCAGTTAATCCAATTTCTTTAGCAGTAGTTGGTGCTCCAACATTTTTTAATGTACTAACAATTTTTTTCCAATCTTGTCCTTGTAACTTTCCTATCAAAATGGAACCAATCCCACATTTTTCACCATGTAATCCAATTCCAGGTGCAATTTTATCAAGTGCATGTGAAAACAAATGTTCTGCACCAGAACATGGTCTACTGCTTCCTGCAATACATGAAGCTACACCTGCACTGATTAATCCCTCTACAATGACTCTTGCATCTGGACCTTTTTTTGCAAATTCTGATGAATTTTCCATTACTATTTTGGCACTCATCAAAGCCAAATCTGCTGCATATCTTCCATAGTACTCTTTTTTCTTTTCATGACCAAGTTGCCAATCTTTTACTGCGATAATATTTGCAATCAAATCTCCACATCCACTAGCAAGTAATTTTTTTGGTGCTTTTTTGATAATATCTATATCTACAAAAACTCCCATAGGTGCTGTTGCTACAATTGAATGCGGCTTGTCGCTTTTTACAGAAACAAATGGACTAGCCATTCCATCATGAGAAGCAGCAGTTGGCAAACTAACAAATGGTATTTCTAAATTATAAGAAATTAATTTTGCAGTATCAACAGACCTCCCACCTCCGATTCCAGCAATTAGATCTGCTTTGTCTTTTTTTACATTTTTTTGAATTTGGTTAAGTGATTCTATCTGGTTATCAATTGAAGTATGCCAAACAAATTTAATTTTATTTGAGTTTAGAGATTTTTCTATTTTTTTCCTTAATACTTTCTGAACATTTGTTCCAGAAATCAACGAAACTTTTTTTGGCTTGTTTAGAGTTTTCAAGAACTTTCCAAAATCAGCAATATTCTTTTCACCTATTTCAATGAGCCTGGGTAATTCCATTGTATGTGAATGCATGCGATCTTGATTTTTTCTCATTATTTATGATTTCAACGGATCAAAAAGTTATTTAAAAGGGTGACATGCCACTTACTTTATCTTAATAGGTGTATTTTTTGTCAAATAATGTCGAAGAAAAAATTCTGCACGGGACTACCACAGTAGGTATCAAAGCAAAAGACGGTATCGTCTTGTGTGCTGATATGAGAGCAAGCGCAGGCTATTTTATCGCAAACAACAATACTATGAAAATCCAAAAAATTGATCATCATGCTGGTTTAACCTTAGCCGGTGGTGTAGCTGATGCACAAAATATTGTTGATATCTTACGTTATCATTCTAACTTACACAGAGTGGAAAAACAAGGACCCATCTCAATTCACTCTTTAGCAAGACTATGTTCGTTGATATTTCATCAGAATAGAGGCTATCCATTTATGGCTGATATTTTGGTTGGCGGTTATGATGCACAAGGACCTGCATTGTTCAATATAGACATGTTCGGTTCAGTTGAAGAGAAATCATATGTAACAACAGGAAGTGGATCTCCAGTTGCTTATGGTTTACTTGAAGACGAATATAGAGCAGACCTTACTGTAGAAGAAGCAAAGAAAATTGCTTTACGTGCAGTTAAAGCTGCTATTGTTAGAAATATTGGTACAGGCGATGGAATTAATGTCGCCATCATGGATAAAGACGGCTTCCGTCTTTTGACCGATGAGCAAAAGAAAGCTGTCATCGAACTTTAGTGATTTAATGCAAAGAAAACAACCATCTAAAGAATTACCTTCTAGCCAAAATATAATGGCCACCATACTGCAAAGTATTCCTAAAGAAGCTAGTGTTACAAAAATAGAATATGAAGGACCTAGAATTGCACTTTATACAAATTCTCCACGATACTTGATGGAAAATAATGAAACAATCTCAAATCTTGTTAATGTAATTAAAAAAAGAATTGTAGTTCGAACCGATGAATCAATTCGTAAACCTGAAGATGAAGCTAGAAAAATTTTAGCAGACTGTGTTCCAAAAGATGCAAATCTACAAGGAACAATATTTGATACAGCCACTGGTGAGGTTTCAGTTGAAGCTAAACGACCCTGGTTATTGCAAAGAGATGCAAAAGAATTCAATCACGCAGAAATAACTGAGAAAATTGGATGGAAATTAAGAGTTAGAAAGGCTACTACAGTACCTTCCAGAACAATTCAAACCATTAATGCTACACTCAAACAAGCCTCATCTGAGCGTAGTAAGCAGCTAAAACAAGTTGGAGATGAAATTTTTAGACCTAGATTATCACAAAGAACTGAAGTTTCATTATACACTCTAGGTGGATTTGGTCAAGTCGGGCGTTCCTCATTACTTCTTTCAACTCCAGAAAGTAAGATTTTGATAGATTGTGGAATTAATCCAGGTGCTCGTTCTCCTATGGATGCATTTCCAAGATTAGATTCTCTGAATATGACATTAGATGAAATTGATGCAGTTGTAATTGGACATGCTCATTTAGATCACACTGGCTTTTTACCAACACTTTGTAAATACGGATACAAAGGACCAATCTATTGTACTGAACCAACTTTACCAATGATGAACTTGATTCAGTTAGATGCAATCAAAGTAGCAGCTGCACAAGGAAGAACTCCAATTTACTCTGAACGTGATGTAAAACAAATCATGAGACAAACAATTACGTTGCCTTATGGAACTGTAACTGATATTTCACCTGACATCAAATTAGTACTTGCAAATGCTGGACACATTTTGGGTTCTGCATTATGTCATTTCCATATTGGAAATGGTGATCACAACTTTGTTTATTCGGGAGATATCAAATTTGGAAAAAGTATTTTGTTTGAAGCAGCTAGTTGGAATTTCCCAAGAGTTGAAACATTACTAATTGAAAGTACTTATGGTCTTAAAGAAGACATTCAGCCTAGTAGACAAGAAGTTGAATCTGCTTTTATCAATGCTGTAAACAACACATTAGCAGATGGAGGTAAAGTTTTGATTCCAATTCCAGCTGTTGGACGTGCACAAGAATTGATGATGGTAATTGATCATTACATGAAATCTGGTGAAATGATTGAAGCACCAGTATTTACAGAAGGAATGATTTCTGAGGCATCTGCAATTCATGAATCATATCCAGAATATTTAGCCAGGGAATTAAAACAAAAGATTCTTGAAACTGATGATAATCCATTTGATTCTGAATATTTCACGAACATTGAGCACGCAGATGCAAGAGAAGAACCAATGAGAGAAGATTCGCCATGTATTATTTTAGCCACATCAGGTATGCTTGAAGGTGGGCCTGTCTTAGAATATTTCAAAAATATTGCACCTGATAAAAAGAGCAAAGTTTTGTTTGTATCTTATCAGGTAAATGGTACTCTTGGAAGACGAGTTTTAGATGGATCTAAACAAGTTTCAATGCTTGGAAAAGAAGGAAAGGTTGAAGTTGTCACAATTAATTGTGGAGTAGAAAAATTAGATGGATTCAGTGGTCACAGTGATTACAACCAACTGATGTCTTTTGTACAACGTCTCAGACCAAAACTAAGAAGAGTCTTAGTTAATCATGGTGAACGTAAGAAATCTGAAAATCTTGCAATGAACATTAGACGTATGCACCGAGTTCCTGCACATTATCCTCAAATTCAAGAAGCAATAAAATTATTTTAGATCGTACTCTGGTTTCCAGATCTTTATACTAGATGGGGCTACGATGATTCTTTCTTCTCCTAATCTAGCTATGTCTGCACCAGCTGTTTTTGCAATAGAATACAATTCTTCAACCACTTTTCTGAGCTGCTCTACATCTTTTTGTGCCAGTGGTGTAACCCTGAGAATCAAAATCATATCTTTTTTGATATCCTCTTTGATTGAATGAACATCACTAACGTCTCTGATTGTAATTGCTTTCAGATATGTTGGATTTTCTTGTTTTTGCATTCTATTTCGAAATGCGATCTACTTCCTCAAAAACTCTTCCTTAGTTTTAACTAATTTTTTTAAAATTTCACGCCTAGATTCTAAACTTTAGATAATCTTCTTCTAGAGCTCTTTTGGTTGAAATTTCTTCAGAATTATTTTCTGATTTGATTAAAACTATGCCTGATTCGTTTTTTGGAGCATCAGAATATCTTAGAGTTACTGATGATGCAAAGTTAAGATGTTCTTTTGCATTTTTACCACGAATAATTGAAATTGGTCCAACGTGATCTTTTGCTTCAAGTAAAATATCTCCTGGCATTGCAATTGCTTTAATCATCTCATTTTCATCTTTATTTCTTCCAACAACAAATTTTGTTTGTTCATCTAATCTGAAATGTCTTCCAATCTTTAACAAATCAATATCATTAATTGTAGGAGTTTTAGTATGTTCAAACAAATCTTTAGCTTTAATTCCAAATGCGGGATCTGTTAATAGACATCCACCACCAGCATTTGGTGGATTTTCTATCCCGTATTGTTTTGCCATTTCTAACTGAGTTCTTCTTGTTCTTCCTTTAATCATTCCTAAATTTTCTCTTTTGATCAAGCCCTCTTTCTCTGGATCTGTTGGTGGTAGCAGTCCTGCTGATAGTGGTCTAACAATTTTTCCAACCAGGTTTGATTCTTTTTCAATTGTTCTAAGTGAAGGTGCATGTTGACTCATAGGTCTTTGTCCTAATACTTCTCCAGAAATAATAAACTCTGCACCAATTTCTTCCATGTGTTTTTTTGCAGCATCAAACATCATTGAACGACAATCCACACATGGATTGAATCCTGCACCTATTCCATGTTTAGGATTTTTTAACATCTCAATATACTCATCACCAAGATAAACTGTTTTCAAATTTACATTAAGATCATCTGCACGCTCTCTAATTTCAAAACCACAACCTCTTCCACAATCAAAATCACAAAATGGTGTTTTTATTGCAACAGCTGATACATCAAATCCTTGTTCTTGCATCATTCTAACTGCTAACTGACTATCTAATCCGCCTGATAGCAATGCAACAACTTTTTTCTTTTCTTTTTCTTCTGTCACAAGAAATTCCTCTGAATTTCCATATACAAACTTTGCATCATACATAAATTGAGAAAAGTCAGATGATTTGTTGTGAAGCAGCGTCGAAAAAATCTTCTAAAACACGCACAAAAGATCGGTTGTGATACTCTAGTCACATTCGAGCCTGAAAATCTCTTCTATTTGACAGGATTTTGGGGAGAAGCAATAGGGCTGTTAGAAAAAAATGGTAAAACAACCATCATTGCACCTGAACTAGAGGTAGGTAGGGCAAAAGATGAATCTGAAGATTGTGATGTAATTACTGCTGAACGTGGAATAGGATTAATCACATCTCTAATCAAAAAAATCAAGAAAAACAAAGTTTGTACTGATTGTCAGAATTATCAAATAATGACTAGTCTGAAAAAATCAATTCCAAAAATCAAATCTTCCACTGAACCATTTTACAATGCTAGAATAATTAAAGACGAAAATGAGATCAAAATTCTCAAAAAAGCATCAAAAATCATAGATGAAATGTTCGAATTATGTACAAAAAAGATGAAAGTAGGCCAAAAAGAATCAGAACTACAAACAATTCTAATGACATATGCTATGGAACAAGGAATGTTTGATACTGGATACAAATCCACTTTGAATCCCTTAATTATTGCTGGAGGTCCAAATGGTGCACTTCCTCATGCACAAGTGACTCAAAGAAAATTCAAAAAAGGAGATCTTGTAGTTACTGATCTAACTTTAAGATACAAAGGATATGTTTCAGATGCTACTAGAACATTTGCAATAGGAAAAATTTCTACTGATGCCAATGAAGCTTATGAAATTGTTAAAGAATCACAAAAATTAGGGTTAAAATCTGTAAAACCAAACATAAATTGTAAAGATGTTGATGCGGCTTGTCGAAAATTTATTGATGACAAAAATTTTGGTCAATACTTTATTCATTCAACAGGTCATGGAATTGGATTAGAAGTACATGAATTACCTACTGTCTCATACAAAAGTGATACGAAATTGAAAAAAAATATGGCAATAACTGTTGAACCAGGAATTTATATCGAAAATAAATTTGGAATACGAATTGAAGATTCTCTAATTGTAAGGGATCGTGGACTTGTAATGCACAAATTTACTAAAGATTTAGTCACAATTTGAGGCTAATCATAAAAATCTACTAAATCTAAAATGTATTTTGAATCATCATTGTTTGCATCTATTTCATTAGAGTTTACATTAACATTCCAGTCATAATTCATTTCTCCTTTATGTGACTTGAAATCAAACATTACTTGATATTCTTCTGAATTAATTTTTGAAACGATAAGATCTACACTAGTTTTTTTATTATCATAAATTTTTTCATCAGGATATTCTTCTGCTATTTTATTTGATAATGCCTCCATAACAGTTAGTCCAGCTCCATTTGGACCATTATAGCCCATCAAGATATCAACTACTTGTTTATCTTCAGCTGAAAGTTCTGGTAATGAACCTTCTAGGTCTCCTTTGGTTAATTCAGGAACTGCAAAAATGATGAATAATCCAATTAATCCAAGATAAATGGGTGCTCTTTTTTTGAGAAATGCCTTAAAATCATTCTTTTTTGGTTTTTCTTCCTCTTTTTTCTTTCTATCTTTTCCCATCTTTCTCTCATCTAGTTTTTTGCAGTTAGAATTAAAACTTCCCAAGGGAAATGAATTACTCCATTTCTGTTTGTAAATGGTTTAGTATTTTCTTTTACCATGTCTCTGAGTTCCTTTCGTTGTGATCTATCTAATGTTGATAATTTTTCTTTGATTGGTTTTGCAACATATTTTATGTAATTTGTCCAATAATCATCAAATTTTCCTGGACTGTATTTGAAAACATATTCGTGAATTGAAATATTTGAAAATCCTGATTTTTTTACTTCATTTCTTAGAGATTTTTTTGTTCCAAATCTATCTAAATCTGGAGTTCCTCGAGGGATGTAATCTGGAATAAATTGAGTTACTGCATCATATATTGCTCCAAAAAATGGCACATTATCCCTATGCCCATGAACAGATATGCCTAATTTTCCTGATTTTTTGAGATTTTTCTTCATATTTTTGAGAGCCTTGACTGCATTTGGAAAGAAAAACAAAGCGTATTGACAAGTAATTGCATCAAATTTTTGATTAAAAGAAAAATTTTCTGCATCAGAATTTACAAATGAAATATTTGAATTTTCTTTATTGTATTTTTTTGCAATTTTAATTGCTGTCACTGATGTGTCTGCAGCAATGACATGACCAAATTTTCCAACTTTTTGACTTAATCTTTTAGTAACTACTCCAGTTCCACATGCAACATCCAATACATTGAATCCTTTTTGAACATTAACATGTTCAACTAATTTTTTTGTACTTTGAAATGGACCATAAGTTGCAGTAGCCCATCGTTTATGATATCTAGGAGCAACTTCATTCCAAATTTTCATATTTCTTTTTTTATAATCAAATGAATTTAATTTCAATTCTCTTTCAAATCTTTTAATTCTGATTTTAATGTTCTTCCTGTTTCATGATAAAATCTATGCTCAATTTCTTTAAGTTGTTCAGAAAGTTTGAAAGTATTTGCATTTTTCTTTTTCATCTTTTGTTTTGTTTCAAAATATTGTGAAATCAATTTTTTTAAATCAGAATTTTTCATTTTAATTTATTTTCAATCTCTTTTTTGATAAATTTCACAATTGATTCTTTTTTCTTCCAACCTGATATCTTGACATAATTTTTATCAATGATCAAAACTTTATTCATACTTGGATTTTTTTGATATTTTTTACCAATATCATTTGCAATAATCATATCTGCATCTGACTCTCTCATCTTTTTTTGAGCTGATTTTATAAGATAATTCTGAGAAATATCTGTCTCTGCTTTGAATCCAATAAGAAAAGTGTCTTTTTGATACTTTTTTACCAAATCAATGATTTTGGGTGCTTTTTTGAGCCTAATATTTAGAGAATTTTTTGTACTTTTGATTTTTGATTTAGAGAAATTTTCTGGAGTATAATCAGATGCAGCAGCTGCCATGATAACAGCATCAAATTTTTTCTTTAGTTCTTTTTTTGTTGCATCAAACATTTCTTTACTTGTCTTTACATTTGTTATCTTTGCACCTTTTGGTGGTTTTTCATTTCCTGGTCCGTAAATCATAGAAACTTTGGCTCCTGCAGAAATTAATTCTGATGCAAGTAGAACTCCAGTTTTTCCTGTACTAACATTTGTGATAACTCTAACAGGATCTATGTATTCAATTGTAGGCCCTGCTGTTATCAGAATTTTTTTATTTTTAAGAATTGGCGATGAACCAAATTTGTTTAGAACATTTTCTAAAACATATTCAGGCTCAGGAGCTTTAGCTTTTCCTTCAATCATTTGTGGACTGACAAACTGAATCTTGTTTTTCAAAAACTCAATGTTCTTTTTTACTGCAGAATTTTCATACATTGATTCGTGCATTGCCAAACACATCATTATTGGTATTTTTGAACCAAATCCAACTGTAAGAACAGTGGAAATTGGTGTATCATCAATACCATTTGCTAATTTTCCAAGAGTATTTGCTGTCCCTGGATAGACAATTAGTAAATTTGATTGCTTGTAATCAGCTAATTTGATGTGTTCTAATTTTCCAGTAAGTTTTGTAATGACATTATTACCTGTTGCCCATTTGAAATAATCGGGTTGAATTAATTTTGTAACAGCACTACTTGCTACACATGTTACATCTGCTCCATGTCTCATTAACAATCTAGCTAATTCAATTGCTTTGTATGCAGCAACACTTCCTGCTACACATAGAACAATTTTCTTTCCTGATAGTTCTGTTCCATGAGATGAAACAATATCTAATGATGGATGATCATTTTTTTTGATTTTTTTCTTAGCTACCAAAGTGATCACGTAATTTTTTCAATTCTGTCTCATCCATTGAAAACCAATTTTCTTCTGCAGGAAATGTACCTGATGAAACATCATTTTTGTAATTCTCAAGAGACTTTACAATATCTTCAGACAAATTCATGTATCTTTTTGCAAATTTTGGCTTGATCTTATCATACATGCCCAACAAATCATGAACAACCAATACCTGCCCGTCACATCCTACCCCTGAACCAATTCCAATAATTGGAACACTAACTGTTTCAGAAATTATTTCTGCAACTTCGTGACTTACCATCTCTATTGCAATACTAAACACACCTGCTTCTTCAAGCTCTTTTGCGTCTTGAATCAACTTCATTGCAGCCTCTTTTGTTTTTCCTTGTACTTTGTATCCTTGTGATAGCATTGTTGTTTGTGGTTGTAATCCAATATGTCCCATCACTGGAATTCCAACATCTACAATTGCACTAATTGTTTCAGCCATAATTGATCCTCCTTCTAATTTTACTGCATCTGCTCCTGCTTTGATTAATTTGCCTGAATTGTTTATTGCATCCTCTATGCTTGCTTGATATGACATAAATGGTAAATCAGCTACTAGTAAGGAGGATTTTCTTGCATTACTTACTGATTCAGTAAACATACACATTTGATCCATAGTTACTGGAATTGTATTTTCATATCCAAGCATTACCATTCCTGCACTATCACCAACTAGCAAAATATCAATTCCTGCTTTATCGCAAAGTGAAGCTAATGTGTAATCATAACTAGTAATTACAGAAATTTTCTTTTTTTCTTTTTTCATATTTAGAATATCTTGAACTGATTTATGCAATTCTAGCTCTCCTTGTTAAATTATTTTTTATTTGAACTACATTTTCAGAAAGATTATTTTTATTATTAAAATCAGAGATGATTTTTTCTAATCTTTTTGGATTTGATTTTGACAGTTTTTTGCATTCAACAATTAACAAATCAATTGCTCTTGTGACATTATCTACAATTGTTATATTTGCAGTTTGCGAAGTTCTGGAGAGTGGATTTAGATCAAATGTGATTACAGTTTTTCTAGCATTTCTTAATGCCATTGTTCTATCACCATCTTCTAATGGAACTATAACAACATCAGCTGCAAAAATTCCATTTTTATCAACAATTCTTCTTTCTGAATCAATTCCAACTAGTTTTGTTGATGATTTTGGATTAGTACCGAGAATTTCTTTGGCACCGTTCTTCTTTAGAATTTTAACAATAGCTTTTTTCCTGTTCTCATTTGCATAAAAGAGATTTACCTCAATCTTTGCCTTTGTCTGATTTGCCAGTTTGACTATCTGTTTTGGGCACAAAGCTGCAATGTTTCCGTTAACTGAAATTACTGGGTTTTGTGCCTGGATTATCTGAGCTGCTGCTGCCTTTATGGCTTTTTTGGCTGCTTTTCCTGTTTTTTCTCCAAGTAAATAATCAAATGCCTCGCCCCTGCCCTGAGCCAAAAGTCCTTCTTTTGCAACTAAACCGTTATCAAAACCATCAACTAGTTTTTCTCTTATTAACAGTGATTTTGCTCTTGGATGAGATTTTGGAATAAGTGGCATATGATTTCAATTAGTTATTTAGAATTCTTGCTCCAATGTTATCTAATTCTGATTTTATAATAATTCCATCAGAATATTTTTCTAAAATTTTTAACACCTCATCTTGCTTATCTTTTGGAATCATTGTAAAAATGGTTTCACCAAATAATGCTATCCCACATTTGATATTATTATCTGATAATTCATTAACTAGCTTTTGCATTTTTGGTGTCATGACATCAATATATTCTGCAAATTCTAATGACATATCTTGAAAATGTTCATAATTTTTTGATTCTAATAATCTGTTAACCATTTTTCCACCAAGTCCATTGATTTGTGATAATCTTTCTTTGATGAATTTATTAGTAGAAATTGGAGAAAAGCAAATCATAATTATGGAAATTTTTTCAGTTGAAATTTTTTCAACGCTTCCTATTCCAGGAGCTCCGGGTTTAACTCTAATTTCAAAACCACCGTGGTATGAAGCCAACACATCACCCAAACCTGTTTTACAATTTACTTCTGCATTGTGAGCAATTTTTCCAATGAATGTTTTATCTAGTTTAGTTTCTAGTGCTTCATCTAATGCAAATGAAAGTGATAAAGCAACTGCACTACTTGATCCTAAACCATAACCCACTGGAATTGTAATTTCGTGTTTTATATCAAAAAATCTATCTGAAAAATCTCCTAATTTTAGAAATTCATTTAGAACAAATTCTGACACATCTGTTTTATCTGATTCATAACCAATTGTTGAAATTTTAAAATTTGATTTTTGTCCTTTTTTTTCACTTACACTTACACTAGTTGTAACCCCTTGTTTGATCGAAAATCCTGCTCCCATTGAACCAAGATTTTCAGAAATTTTTTGAGAATCATCTAAATGAGCTGTGAAAAAACCTGTGATATGTGCAGGACAAAATGCCTTTGCCTCCATTGATCTGAGTTTAAATTTAACACAAAATATAAGAATATGGCTTAAATTAATTAAATTAGTATAAATTGACTAAATTCATTCGTCGCCTACAAAGAATCGGAAGCAGCATTCTAGTTTCACTTCCAAAAGAATGGGTTGATGCAAATAATTTGGATAAAAGTAGTCAGGTAGAACTTGAAACTGGACAAGACAGCATTTCTATTTCTGCTAACAAAGAAATCCGCCCAACAAAAGAATTAGTAATTTCATATCCCTTGCCAAAGGAGGAAAATATAGTTGCAGACATTACTGGTGCATATCTTTTAGGATATGATATTATTCAAATTAATTCAAAATCAATAATTCCAGGGGAAGATCGAGAACAAATTCGTAATTCGATGAGACGTCTTGTTGGAATGGAAATCATTGAAGAAGATGCTTATCATATAAACATGCAATTTCTTTTAGATGCTACAACACTTAATCCACAAAAAATTCTCAAAAGAATGAGTTCAATTGCTTTGGGAATGTATGATGATGCAACAAATGGCTTGACATCAGATGATAAATCAAATTTGCAAACAATTCCTAATCGTGATGTAGAAGTTAATCGACAATATTTCTTACTAGTTAGATTAATTCGAAGTACTCTTGTAGATAGAAGATTAGCAACTACTTTTAATCTAGAAAATATTGATATTTTGGATTACAGAGTTGCTGCAAATCTATTGGAAAATGCAGGTGATTCAATTGTTGAATTATCTAATTTGATTTACAACTCATCATTATCAAAAGAGCACACAAAGAAAATTTTCATTGTTGTAAAGAATTTTAGTATTTTAGCTGAAAAATCTATTGATGCTTTTACAAAGCCTGATAGATTATTAGCAATTGAAACAATTTCATCTTACAAAGAATTAGAAGATAAACTTGGTTCTTTGCGTGCTAGTTTAGATAAGAAAAAAGAAATTCCAATTGATTTCCTTGATTTAATCTATATGTTTGAAAAAGTAATTCAATCATGGGCCGATGTTGCAGATCTTGTAAAACCTATTTACAACGAATAATCAATAGAGTTTTTTCTTTGATGCATATGTCAAAACAGCGCAAATAGTTTTAGAATCTTGGATTTTACCTGTTTTGATCATTCTTAGAACTTTTTTCAAATCTATTTTTTCTACTGATAGAATTTCATCCTCATCGAGCTTCAAATCGGCAATTTTCTTTAATCCTGAGGCTAAAAAGCAGTGAATAATCTCTGAATTGTAGCCTATAGAGGGATAGAATGTGATTAATGGTGTCATTTTTTTTGCTCTGTATCCAGTCTCTTCTTCTAATTCTCTAAATGCACATTTTATGGGCTCCTCATTTTTCTCTAATGTACCTGCTGGAATTTCTAAAACATAACCATGTGGAAATCTATGTTGTTTCACTAAAATCAACTTTTTGTCTTCATCAAATGCAAGCATTGCTGCTGCACCTCTGTGTTCTATTACTTCTCGTTTTACTTTTCTTCCTTCAATTTTTCCATCATATACACTTAATCCTAAAATTTTTCCATCATAGATCTTTGTTTTTTTCATTGATTTAATGAAAAATTCTTATTATTTAATTTGTTTCATATGCTAAGTGTAATGTTGGCGATTTCTTGAAATCCTCTATTGCTCTTTCTAACCATTTATCATAAAATGATATTTTTTTAGGAATAAACAAATCTGCTGATTTTACATTTTTGATGTTTCTTACCTTTTGAGTAATTTCATCCATCTTGAAAATACTGTCACTATACATAAACAAAACAATTTGATTTTTTGCAATAAATGGAATTTGTAAATAAGAATCTGAAAATACTTTATTCATATTTTCTAATGTACCTTTAAGATCATTTTCAATCCATGTAAGAACAGCATGTGGAATAAAATCTTCAATTTTTTGTGGATCATAAACTAATGTGAATTGAATTCCATCATTTTCTTGAAGCTTTTCTATACATCTTGTAATTGTCTTAGTTGAAAGATTTGTATTTTTTGCAATATCTTCAATTTTTTGTCTTGGTTCATTGATCAATTCACCTAAAATTTCTAAATCTGTTTTTGTGAGATTTGAATTAAATCCAGTATTATCAGCTTCAAAAATTGTTAATACTCTAACATCCTTCATTAGTTTTGATGCCAATTCGACTTTTTGCTCCAAATTCTCTTTAATCACAATTCCACAAACAGTAATCCCTCCAACACATGGAACAACAATGAATGGCTCACCTACAAGACTAACTTGTTCTAAAATTTCTTTGATATCTTCTCCAGATACTACAAAGTACAAAATCCCATATCCTAAAACTGGAGGTTCGACTTTAATGAAAAAATCCTCAATAATTCCATTTTTTTCCATTTTTTTGATTCTAGCACGAACTGCACCACCTGAAATACCTAGTTCTAAGCCTATTTGCCTATCAGATTCTCTGCAATTATTCAGAAGCCTGCTCAAAATTTTCATGTCTAAAATGTCCATTTTGTCACCTAAAGTATCTCCATGAAATATATAAAAAACTAATTTTATATAAAATTGTCTACTATGTTAGCACTATGTATCCTATACATTAAATACTAGACTATTTTATTCTGATCGTTGGAATACAGATTAACCCTAGCAAAAAGAATGCTGTTTAACAAAAAAGGGAGTTTGATTGGAGCAGTTTTAGCTGTCACCATTGGAATTTTAGTTATTCATGTCAATTTTGTAATCTTTCAAGGACTCTTTGATGCAATTGTCCGGGACATTAGTGATTATAGAAATGGAGATATTCTTGTTACAGATGATGCTGATTATATCGATAAATCTGATTTGTCTTTAGTAAATTGGTTTGAAAGAATTCCATATGTTGAAGCGGCGACACCGCGGCTTTCATCAACTGCCGAAATGAATATGACAAAATATGGAAAACTAGTTGAAGAAACACGTGTCCCAATTGTAGGAGTTGATCCTTTTACTGACATTAGAGCTTCAACAGTTCATGAAACTGTTTCAGATGGATCCTATGTATTTTCTAGAAATTCAATTGTCCTAGGTTCTAATGTTGCTAGAGATCTAGGTGGAGCAGAAGTTGGAGACAGTGTTAAAGTTTTAGTTGTTGATAGATATGGTGAAGATCAACTTAGACGATTTACTGTTGTTGGAATTGCAGCATCTCCAGGTGGTCAAGGTTTTGATTATACTGCTGTAATTCATATTGATACACTACGAGATATGATGAGTCGTCAAGGTGATACTGGTTCATTAATGGTAAAACTAAATGATCCTACAAAAGCATTCGAAGTGAAAGAATTCTTTTTACGTTCATTTCCTAATGATGACTTTTTAGCTGAAACTATAGAAGAATCTGCTGAAGAACAATTAGCCGGATTTAGATCTGGAATTGCAATGATCAATATGATTGGATATTTTGGAATGATGTCATCTGCATTTGCAATTGTTACTATTCAAATGATGCTAGTAAATGGCAAAACTAGAGAGATAGGTGTAATGAGATCAATTGGTGCAAAAAGAAAAGACATCTTAATTATTTTTATCTTCCAAGGAATGATTATTGGAGCAATTGGAGCAGGAGTGGGTACTGCTGCAGGATTGGGATATACATTTTATGCAAAAGAAACCAAAATGTCATTCAATAACAGTTTGCCTCTAGAGGTAAGTTATGATTGGGGCAAAATTACTCAAACAGCCTTAACATCATTTACTCTAGCCATAATTGCTTCGTTATACCCGTCGTATAGGGCAACCAAATTACTACCTGTGGAGGCGATGAGAACTGTCTAAAGTACTTGAAATCAATAATGTTAGCAAGATATATGGAGAGGGCGAAAATCAAGTAAAAGCTCTTGATAATGTTTCATTTTCAATTGAACAAGGAGAAATTGTATTAATTGTTGGAAGTTCTGGTTCAGGAAAATCTACATTACTCAATATGATTGGATTACTTGACAGACCTACAAATGGTAAAATCTCTATTGATGGTATTGATACTACAACATTAAATGATGATAACATCTCATCATTTAGAAATAAAAAATTAGGATTTATTTTCCAATTTTCCAATCTTCTAACTGATCTTACCGTTCTAGAAAATGTTCTATTACCTAGACAAATTGGTGGAAGTACTCAGACAGCAAAATCTGATGCAATTGACTTGTTAACTTCTGTAGGATTAGAATCTCAAATTAAAAAACGAGCAAATAAAATCTCTGGTGGACAAGCTCAAAGAGTTGCCATTGCACGAGGTTTAGTAAATAAACCATCAATAGTTTTAGCTGATGAACCTACTGGAAATCTTGATTCAGTTACTTCCCAAACAATTGTTGACTTGATGAAATCAATGGCAAAAAAACTTAATCAAACTTTCATTATTGTTACACATGATAGACATCATTTTGGAGATGTTGATAGAGTAATTACAATTAAAGATGGTAAAGCATTTGAAGGTGATCAACCATCTGAGATGGAGGTTTTAGCATGATAAATCAAAAAATATTACTATCAATTATGTTGATTGGATTTTTACCATTAATTGTAAATGACTCATATGGTCAAATAACCTCAGGTGGATTTGGTCAATCACCATTTGAACGTGATTTTGGTGATGTAAAATTCCTTGATTCATACTTTGGTACATTAAATCAAAAAATCGAAGTTGAAGCTGGAGACAGAAATGTCCCATTTACTGTAGTTTTTGCAAATGTTGGAACTCAGGATATTACTGGAATCAAAGGACAATTATCATTACCATTTGGTTTTAGTCCTGCAGATGGACCAGGTTCAATTATTCTTGCTGATAGTGATTCAAATTCACTTGCAGGAGACAATTTCCATCTAACATTTTTTGTAAACATTGCTGATAATACTCCAAATCAACAATTTCCAGGTACAGTTAAAGTTGATTACTCTAGATTACGAGAGTCTGGAGTTAGAACAGCCTTTGCTGATTTCCAGTTCAAAGTTACTGGAGATAGTGTCATCAATGTAAGAGCACTAGAACCATTTTTGACATCATTGACAACAAATAATGTTGTTATAGAAATTGCAAATGATGGAACTGCACCAATCTCTGGTGTTGATATTGTTTCAACAAATACACAAACAGAGCGTGCATCCACAGCAGCTTCAACTACAAATGTTGAAAATGTTGTAATCTTAGAATCAAATTGGGACATTGGAACAATAGAACCACAATCTGCAAAATTCCTAACTGCTACTGTATATGTTCCAGAATCTCTTAAAGGAGATACATTACGAATTCCATTATCTATTTCATATTTTAACGCACATGGAGATCAGGAAATTATTGCAAAAGTTGTAGACTTCTATATTAAGGGATTAATTGATCTAACAGTGTTCAATGTAGAAGTTATTGAATTATCTGGAACTCAAATGGTAGTTGGTGAAATTATTAATGAAGGAAATCAAGATGGATTATTTGGCTTTGCATCAATTCAATCACGAGGAGATTCTAACATTAAACCCCAATCTCAATTTATTGATGAAATAGAAGTTGATGCTCCAGTTCCATTCAATCTTCCTTTAGAATTCGATGGTGAACCGAAATATGGAGAACATGAAGTAACAATTACTGTAAGATACAAAGATGGAGTTCGTGATGAAATCTTTCTAAATCATGATACCACAATCTTCATTGAAGAGATTTCAAATGAAGAAGAAAATGGTTCAGATGCTTCCTTAGTGATAATCCCAATTGTTATTGCCATTGGAGTGGGTTTCTTCTTGATGCGCAGGCGTAAAAAACAGTCAATTACATAGTGATTAAATTTTTAATCTAAAACTAGGGAATAACTACTGATAAAATTGAGAATTACAATCATTGCACTCATCATTGTGGTTGTCGGAGGTTCAATCTTTGCAGCCTTTGGTTATTTTACAAATCAAGAACTGGGAGATATTGCTGAATTACCTGAAATCAAAAGTCAATATGAGAAATTAGAAAATTACAAAATAGAATTAGAAAAAATTAACCAAAATAATCAGAAAATTCTTACAGATTTAGAAAGTCAAATTACTAATTCAGATGATGAAAATCTTGCAAAAATTAATGAAGAAATTGAAGTCATTAAACGAGTCATAAATGAGAATAAGAAGGAATTAGAGCAAGTAATCGAGAAATTGTCTGAAATGGAAAGCGATCAATAAATTTTCATTTCCACATATGGGAAATAATCAGTATTATTATATCATATCTTAAGTAAGTAATATTGGGTATGGCAAAGGGTGTATTTCTCTTTCTAGTAGGTAGTATCGTTGGATTTATCACGACTCCTCTTCTTTGAGAGTTTTAGATTTTTCTAAATTCATATAGTTTCTAGTAATGAAAATTTTGTGGAATTACACAGAAAATTAACGTACATTGGAGCCATATTGTTAGTTGCAACATTTCTGATAAACCATTATCATGAAACAGATCATCCCGGAGTTGGTTTCAATTATGCATATGTCACTGGAATTGTAATGGTGCTTTGTTTTGGAGTTAGTTTTGTATTGTTTACAAAAGATAAGATAAATGATTAAAAATTTTCAATAGATGGTGTGAGGTCTTTTTTTGGGAAAAAGCCTCCATCCTATCTATTTGAATTTGATGTTGAAAAATTCAATAAAAGAAAAACGTAGAACTTGTTCGAATATTCTAAATACAATGTTTATGTCTAGTTAACCTTAGCCTCAAAATATTTTGCAGTTTACCGTAAGATTATAAACAATTACTGGATCTTGCGATCATGCCAGGGAATGAAATTGAAGTCCCAAAGGAATTACGTGAATTCATGCTTGATGGAGCTGAAGAAACATTCCTAGGACAAAAAAATGGAGCCAAGAAACAATATCGTTATGGTAATTTACACATTAGAGAATATGATGACAAATTTTTAGTTCATACTGATAAAATTGATCCTAGAATAGATCCAATGGGTCATCTTGTAAAAGATGCTCCTGAATTTTTGATTGGTCTGGCTTGTGGAATATTTGGTGGTACACAAGTTGCAAAATTTTTAAAGAAAAAATCTAACAAATCTTCAATTTCTGCTACTTTACTTACTTCGCTAATCTCCGGTTATGTGGGATATGCAGCTACAAAGAAATTAAAAAATTACTTGGAGTGATTATTTTGTCAAAAATTAGAACAATCAAAGTGTTAGTAAAACTTCTACCTTCAATTCTAGCTCTAAGAAAAGATAGAAAGACATGGATTAAACAATCAAAAAATGAAATAGACTCTGAGCAATTTAGAAAAAATGCCAGAAAAGTTCTTGATACCTTTATTTCATTAGGTCCAGTTTACATCAAACTAGGTCAATGGTTGTCTTCTAGAGCTGATATCTTACCCCAACCTTACTTGGAAGAATTAGCTAAACTTCAAGATAGTGTTCCTCCAGCTCCCTTTGAACAAGTAAAACCGATCATAGAAAATGAAATTGGTCCCATTAATGAGAAATTTGATAATATAGATCCTAATTCAATTTCTGGTGCATCTCTAGGTCAAGTTTACAGAGGTTCTATCTCTGGACAACAAATTGTTGTTAAAGTAAAAAGACCTGGAATTGAAAAAATAGTTGCTGAAGATTTAGAAGTTTTAAAAAAAATTCTTCCATTAGCACTACGATTTGTTGATCCAAACTTACGCTATTCTGCAAAAGCTATGCTTTCACAATTTATTGAAACCATTCATGAAGAAATGGACTATACAAATGAATCATCAAATCTAAAACGAATAAAATCTGATATGGAAAATTCTAGCAAAGTTGTAGTTCCTTCAGTTTATGATGATTTTTCCTCAAAAAATGTTCTAACCATGGAATATTTGCCAGGAATTAAGGTCACAAATGTTGAAGAACTGAACCAGGTAGGAGTTGATAGAGAACAGCTAGTCATTGATGTGCATAAAGTCTTCTTTACCATGCTTCTAAAGCACTCCATTTTCCATGCTGACCCTCATCCTGGAAATATCTCAGTCACAGATGATGGAAAACTAATCTTGTATGATTATGGGATGGTTGGACGAATCAATAATGAGACCAGATTCAAGCTTATTCGACTTTATCTTGCTTTAGTTGAACGTAATCCTCCAAGAGTTGTTAATGCAATGAATGAACTTGGAATGCTTACTCCTGGATACAATCGTGAAGTAATTGAAAAAGGAATTGAACTTTCAATTCGTGCTATGCATGGAAATAAACCTGATGAAATGGAAGTTCAAAGCTTGATGGAACTAGCAAATCAAACAATGAGTAAATTTCCTTTTGTTTTACCAAAAAATCTAGCTCTGTATATGAGAATGGCATCAATCATTGAAGGAATTTACAAAACACATGATGTAGATTTCAAATTTGTTAAAGTTCTAAAAAATATCTTACAAGAAGAAAATTTGATAACAAGAGCATATGTAGAAGAATTAAAAATTTCATTTGATAATTTCTCAAAATCCATTGATTCTGCATTACGAATGGGACCTGAAATGAAAAAACTGATGGATGAAGCTCAAATTTTTATGAAAAAAGGAAAACCAATGGTTTTGATAAGTGGAAGCATCTTTGCATCTGCTCTCTTTATTGGATCTGTATTTTTAATTCAATCACATGAAATTCTTGGATTAGCAGGAATGATTTCTTCAGGAATTATAATGGCAGTTTCAGGATTTTTCAGAAAATACTAGTTATTCAATTGAAATATCTTTTCCTGAACTTTTTACAGGAATGATTAATGTCAAAACACCATTTTCGTATTTTGCAGAATCAATTTGTTCTTCTCCTTGTTTGATTTCAATAGGAAGTTTGATTTTTTTATCGATAATGTTTGGACGTTGATTTGAAATCAATGATTCATCTTCTTTGATTTCTTTTTGTGCTTTGATAGATAAGATGTCTCCACACAAGACTAGTTTGATATCTTTTTTTGAGAAACCAGGAATATCAATTACTAACTTGAGACTATCTTTGCTTAGATACATGTCAATTGGAGGTAGAACAAATTCATAGAATTCTCTAGATTTATTTCCAATTTCTTTAATGACTTCTTTTACTAATCCCATTTTGAGATAATTGCTTGATTTTTGGTTATAAACCTTGATAGATTTTTAATTAATTGATTACCCTGATTCTATAACTTATGATAGTTGTTATTGAGGGTGGAGACCAAGCAGGAAAATTAACCCAGTCTACAATGCTTGAGAAAGCTTTGAAAAAAAGAAAAATTAAAACAAAATTATTTCATTTTCCTGACTACAAAACTCCAATTGGAAAAGAAATCAGAAAATATCTAGATGGTAAAAGGAAATTTCCCCCACAAGTAATTCACTGCCTTTTGTCAGCAAATAGATGGGAAAAATTACAGGAAATCACCTCTGCCCAAGAAAAAAATTCTGTTCTAATAATGAATAGGTATTATCATTCTAATCTTGTTTATGGAATTGCAAACGGAATGAAGCCAAAATGGCTTGAAAGTCTAGATGATGGACTACCCAAGGCTGATTTAGTTATCTTACTTGATGTCTCACAAAAGGAATCATTTAGAAGACAAAAAACCAATCGAGACAAATTTGAAAAGAATGAAGAATTTCTGAGACGAATTTCGAAAATTTATCGTAAAGTTGCCATGAATAAGCGATGGAAGATTATTGATGCAACTAAATCCAAAGATGAAGTTCACGAAGAAATTCTAAAAGCATTCTCCAAGAAAATAGGATTATGAAAAAAAATTATCTTGACATAATTGATCCTATTCATGATTTCATTAGAGTATATGACTATGAACTTCCAATAATTGAAAGCTCTATTTTTCAGCGATTAAGAAGAATCAGACAACTTTCAGGTGCACACCTAACATATCCTTCAGCGCAACACACTAGATTTGAACACTCTTTGGGCGTAATGCACATTGCAAGTCAAGCAGGTTTTGTTCTAAATGAAAAAGGATATCTGAATTCAGATGATGTCCAAGTTCTAAGATTATCCGCTTTGTTACATGACATTGGTCATGGACCTTTTTCTCATCTTTTTGAAGAAATTATTCAAGAAAAAAAAATTTCTCATGAAGATTATGGGAAAAAAATTATTCTTCAATCTGATATTGGAGATATCTTATCTAAAACTGGATTTGACAAAAAACTTGTAGCAAAAATTGCATTTGGAGAATCCAAATTCCAGTATCTCAATGAAATTGTTTCTGGTGTGTTAAGTGCAGACATGATGGATTACTTACTTAGAGATGGATACTTTACTGGAGCAGAACATGCCAAAGTAGATCATAAAAGAATTACACAATCATTTGATATTCACAAGAAAAAATTAGCATTAGAGCGTTCAGCACTATACTCCTTTGAATCTATGATGCATTCAAGATACCAAATGTTCAAAGCAGTGTATTTTCATAAAACAGTAAGAGCTGCTGAGGTCATGTTACTTGAAGCACTAAGATTATCTGATGACGAATTTGGTTTTTCCAATTTTAATTTAGATGAATTTGTGAATCTAACTGATGAATATGTTTTATCGTCTTTGATTTCTTCAAAATCATCAAAATTAAAACGTGCTAGAGAATTTGCAATAGATTATCAAAATCGTAAATTACTCAAATGTGTATATGAGAGAATTCTAACTAGCCCTAACAATTTGAAGAATAACCGTGTGAATGAAATTAGAGATGAAATTTCAAAAAAATCTAAAGTTAGTGAAACTGAAATTTTTGTAGATAGTTCTGTAACTCCTTCAATCCCCCTGGCACCTTCGAAAAATGAATCGAAATCTATTGTTCTTGTGACTAATGAAAATGGAAAATCCAAGGCTCAGGAAATGCCTATTTCTGAAATCCCTGTGGTTTCGGCGATTTCTGGATTTATGAACATACTTAGAGTCTATACACATCAGAAAAATAGAAAAAAAGTTGAAATTGCCGCAAAATCGATACTTGGTGAGTTAAAGTGAAAAAACGAATTGTAATAAAATTATCTGGAAGAGTTTTTGGAATTGATAATGTCAAAGTTCTAAAGGATTATGCACAATTTTTGGTGAAAATCAGCAAAGTTTGTCAGCCAATTGTAATTGCTGGTGGAGGAAATATTGCCCGACATTATATTTCCCATGCACGTTCATCTGGTGCAGATGAATCTACTTTAGATGAATTAGGAATTGAAATTTCTAGACTAAATGCAAAATTGTTAATCTATGCTCTAAAAAATAAAGCATATTCTCATCCACCAACTACTTTACAAGAAGTTAGACATGCAGTTGATGATGGATTAATTGTAGTTGCAGGAGGATTACATCCAGGACAGAGCACTAATGGTACTGCTGCCTTGATTGCTGAAAAAGTAAAGGCAGAACAGTTTCTTAATGCAACTGATGTTGATGGTGTTTATGATATGGATCCTAACAAATACAAAAAAGCCAAAAAATTCAAACGAATTGATATGAAAAATCTCAAAAATATGCTTGTTCAAGAAGATTCAGTTGCTGGCGGTTATGATCTAATGGATATTGTTGCTCTAAAAATTATTGAACGCTCAAAAATTAAAACTAGAATTCTAAAAGCAAATCCCAAAATTATTGAAAAAGCAATTAAGGGAAGCGACGTAGGAACAGAAATTATTCTTCCTTCAAAATAATATTCAAGAATCTTCGTTTTGAATTGTAG
Source organism: Candidatus Nitrosopumilus sp. (assembly GCF_028278985.1). Classification (GTDB taxonomy): domain Archaea; phylum Thermoproteota; class Nitrososphaeria; order Nitrososphaerales; family Nitrosopumilaceae; genus Nitrosopumilus. The sequence continues at coordinate 28,710 of NZ_JANQTA010000013.1, forward strand.
GTCTTGATTCAGACCAAATCTGGATTTCTTTCCCAGGATATTCATCCATGCCTGAATCCCGTAATTTTTTGAATATTGATAATGCCTCTTCTTTTTCTACAGCCTTTGACTGTGCTTTAGTAAATCCATCATTATCTACAATAATTGCAACATATCCATCTGGAGAATTTATCACAGCTGCCAACTCTTCTTCTCCAACTGGTTGAAAGCTCCCATCAATCTTTTTTGTAGTTAGAGTTAGCATTGAAAAACCTGCTAAATCAAACATTTTCATTTGTGATTTTGCAGCACGTTGTTTTCCTTTCTGAACAGCTTGAAAATATTGCATAATTTTTTTGAATCTGACATGGTATAATAACTATCTCAACATTTAAGATATCTAGGGATGGGGCTAAAGTATTGAATCCTAAGATTTTTGTCGGAGCTGCAGTTGCAGCACTAGCTGTAATTCTTGGAGGAATACTGATGATGGGACCTTCAATAACTATTGAAGATCAAATTGGAACTACTGATGAACAAATCATTCCTCAAGCAGAACCTCTTCAGATAGAATTAGATGATATTTCAGTGACAAAAATCTCAGAACGATCAGCCACAATAGAAATAGCATTTAAAATTTTTAATCCAAATCAACGTTCTATGATTGTTCAAGTAATGGATTACCAATTATTTGAAACTGGGTATTCAGATACTGAACAAATTTCTGGTGGACAAATTGGAAGTCGTCCTGAAGGAATGGTTGAGTTTGGATCAAATTACTATACTTTACTTGGTGAGAATTCAATTATTTTGAGAGATAAAATTACTTTGAAGAATTCTGGAAATACCCCTGAGCTATGGTCTGCATTAGAAAGTAATACTGCAACATGGAGAGTTTCTGGAGATGTATTTTACAACTTGAGTTCTATGACAAGTGGACAAGAAAATGAATTGTCCTTTGAATTCACAAAATAGACCTATTGTATCATAAAATTTGAATATTGTGATAATTTGTTTTTAGAGAATAATTATTGGCAAAGTTATAAAAGCACGTTTCATGGGCTTTTAACAATGGCAGAAGCAGGAATGGCCGCATATGGCGCAGCAGCCGGAGTTGCAATTGCATTAGCAGTAGTAACCTTCGCATTACGTGGTAAAGGACATCCAGAACCACTAGACTAAAAAAAGGAATTTTCCTTTACAATATTTTTCATTTATTCATTCAAATCTTTCTTGCCAAGTCCCAACATTTCAGCAAGAGTAACTTGTTTGGTGTTGGTCTTCTTTGTATAACACTTTGAATAGTATTGACATTCACTGCATTCTACAGATGGCTCTAAAATTGGAGCCTTTTGCTCTTTTAACAAATTGTTAAGGACTCTGACTCTTCGAATGACCTCTTCAAACATCTTTTTGTTTCTCGTAAGTGAAAATGTTGTTTCTTTTCTATCTCCAGTAATGTAGATAATCATTCCATCTAGTTTGTCATATATCCACAAACAGGCATTAAGATACAGAAGATCATTTGCCAGAGGATTTTCTAATTCTTCATTTGCTGATCTGAAAAGCAAAATTGAATCATCAACTATCATATCTGCTTGAGCTTTTATCTGAATGTCATCTAGTGAAAATTCTTTTGGGTCACTACCATATTGTAGCTTTCTTAGTAATCCTGAAAGTAACTCATTGAATCCTCTTCTCTCAATTTCTCTAGGTTCAATTCTGTCATAATAAGAACGTCTTAGACATCTGACAACTTCTTGAAGGTGGATTTTTTGAATATCTTTTGGGTCGATTTCAATGTCTAATTCTTTACCAATCGAATCAAGTGAATTTTTGATAATTGTTCGAAAATCTCTATCTCCCATCATGATAATCTACCTTCTCCTTTTTCCTCTTATTTTTAACTCATTATCTGGGTCAAAAATTTCGATATTTTGCCTGCAAAGGCTAAAGTGACAAAGTGAACCCCAAAGCCAAGAACTGCTCCTACGATAAGATTTCCTGTTCCAAAATAGATGCCTAAGAAAATCCCTAGTGGTGGCAAGGAGAAAATCATACCCATAAAGGCACTAATCCAAATTGTATTGATTACAACCTCAGTGGAAATATCGTTCTTTTTCTTGGGAAATCTAATCATTTTGAGATTATTCTTCCAAAATCATTTTTGACATTGTAGTTTCAGTTGGAATCTTTTGCTCAACTGCATAAGCAATTGCTGCCATATTTCTGACCTCAAATGCTGTTAATTTTGTGATGCCGATAATTGTGGCAAAGCTGAACATCTTGGTAAATGCTCTTGCTGAAGAATGATACAATGACATTTCAAATGCTCTCTCAAATTCTGCTACAGCGTCTAATTCGTTTTCAACTTCTGGGATTAGAGATTTGTATTTTGTATTTGATAACTCAGCAAATGCATCTCTAACTGATGCTGCAGACATCATTCTTCCTAGAAGTTCTCTTGGAACAGATGGTGTTTGTGTAACAATCAAGTCTTCAATTTGTGAATCATCAAGACCCCAAAACTTACCTCTAATTACACTTAGAAGATTGTAAAAATCTACATCGGTTCCAACTAGTTTGATGACATCCCTGTCTCTAGTATTTTTTAGAGCACGTCCTAATTGTTGGTATAATATTTTATCAAAATATGTGTCAAAAATTTGGATATTCTTCTTTTCGTTGTAAAGTGCTGCTGCTTTAGAAATCTCTTCTCCAAATTGTACAGAGTTTAGACTCGCAACAGTTTCCTCAAGATCTTTTGAAACTAGGGCTTTAACGATAATGTCTCTTTGTTTTATCAATTCTTCAGCTCGCAAATTGATATGAGTTTCAATCTCTTCTTGGGATTTTCCAAGTACTTTACCTTTGAGAATTTGTTTAAGATTTGAGATGATAAATTTCATGTAATATGCATCTAAGATGTCTGAATCTCCTGCAGTCTTTGCAATTGAATAATGAACATCTGCTAAATGACCTCTAAGTGCTGATTCAATGCCTTGTGAAGTGTATGGTTTTTGGACATCAGAAACAGCCTCTCCGTAAATGGTATTTTTGATTCTAGTCATTAATTCCTCAAGATCTCTTGATTCTGCCAAAGTCTGAAAATCAGCCTTTTTCAGTAATTTTCCTCTCTGACTGTATGACTTTACAGATGCATAGACGTTTTTGCCCATTTAAAAAATCTGAATGAGCAACGGATTTTAATGTTTGGCGATCACTATTTCTCAGAAGTTATCTCATTTAGGAATCTCAAGGCGTCATCTTTGTCTTGTTTGGATAATTTTGTAAATGCCTCTAGAATCTCTTTTTGGATTACTAACGACTCATCAGAAATTTCTTTTAATTTAGACAGTTCAAATGGGAGTAAATCTTTGAATTTATTGTCACAAAATGCCTTTACATATTTCTGAAAAATCGAGTATGTGAAATTTGGGCTAGTTTGAAGTAGAGTAGATAGAATTTTCTCAAACTCTTTTTCTGATGGTTCAGACTGTGAGAAAAACATCTTTAGCAAATCTCCTCTATTTTTTACCTCACTAATTGACAAAGCGATCAGAATCCCTTTCTTTGTTAAATGATAAAATGGAATTCCCTTTTCTTGAAGGGCTTTTGGACCTCGTTTTAATGGTAATCTTCCATCTTCTTCTGCTATCTCCATTGGGAGCAGAATTTCATCCAGATCTCTGAAAATTCCTGAATAGATATTCTTCCAAGTAATCCCATGTTTTTTGGCAATTTTTTGAGAGATTCCTGTTCTTGTTCTTTCAGCTGGATTTGCACTATTTGCAAGGATCATGATAATTGCTCTCTGTCTATTTGCCTCTCCTGTAAGATCTCCATCTTTAGTCTTGAAAGTATCAAAAATCGCTAGTTTGGAATTAGATTTCACTTTCATGCGATCACCATATCATAATTTTTTATTTCTATGTTACTATCAGAATATACTAAAATATAATAATTTACATTTTTGGTAGTTTTTCAGTCTCGAAGCCTTAAATAATTTTCAATTTCGATAAATTTAATGAATTCTAGGAACCACAAGTATGCTCTATTACTTGTGGCCGCAGTAGCCATTACAGCAACTGGTGCTATGTCTCAAGCATATGCACAACAAGTTACTGATGGAATGGACGGATATGCAGAACACGGAATTTACACAGGCAACCCTAACGAATGTTGGGTTGGTAACGATGCAGATGGATACTTACCATGTTACATCGATACTGGTGATACCGCCTGGATGTTAACCGCAACATCATTGGTACTTTTCATGAGTCCTGGTGTAGGATTCTTCTACGGCGGACTGGCACGTTCAAAGAACATCACAAATGTTCTCGGAATGACCCTAATTGTTATGGGTTTGATGGCAGTTCAGTGGGTGCTATGGGGATACTCTCTAGCATTTGCTCCAAACGCTGATGAAGGAGCCAACATGTTCATGGGAAGTCTTGATTATGCAGGATTTAACATGGTTTCAAACTATGCACCTCTAGGTGCTCCAACAGCCTGTGACGGCGACATTTGGTCGAATGCGTACCAAATGCAGCAGTTCAAAGCTGAAGAAGCATGTGGAGATAGTTGGCCTAGTACAGTTCCACACTCTATGTTCGCAGCATTCCAAGGTACTTTCGCAATCATTACTCCAATTCTAATTATTGGTGGTTTGATTGACAGAATTAAGTTCAGTGCACTGGTAATCTTTGTTCTCCTATGGGGTACATTCGTTTATGACCCTGTTGCCCACTGGGTATGGGGAGGCGGATTCATCGGTGGCGGTGGAATCGATCTCAACCCTGAAATCGAAGAAGCTTCGTTCGCACTAGACTTTGCTGGTGGTACTGTAGTACACATTACTTCTGGATTCTCTGCATTGGCAGGTGCCATGATCCTTGGCAGAAGACTCGGATATGGTAAAGTTCCAATGGAACCACACAACATTCCAATGGTTGTTCTCGGAGCAGCTATTCTCTGGTTTGGTTGGTTCGGTTTCAACGCAGGAAGTGAAGTAATGGTTGACGGTATTACTGTCAGCGCATGGGTTGTAACTAATACAGCAACCGGCATGGCAACTATTACCTGGGTACTAATGTCCTGGGCACATACTGGTAAACCAAGTATTGTCGGCGCTGCAACAGGTGCAGTAGCAGGATTGGTAGCAATCACACCAGCTTCTGGTTGGGTTGGTCCAATGGCAGCTATTATCATCGGTATCGCAGCCGGAACAGTCTGTTATGGTTCAGTAGCTTTCAAGAATGCAAGAAAGTGGGATGACGCACTCGATGTATGGGGAGTACACGGAATGGGTGGTCTTACAGGTGCAATTTTGACTGGTACTTTAGCAAGTCCTCACATCTGGGATACAGGTGATGGTTGGGGAGCATGGACTGGTACACCACAAGGATACGAACAACAAGCAATCAGTATCATTGGTGCAGTAGTCTCAATTGCATACGCCTTCGGTGTTACAGTTGTAATCCTCAAAGTAATGGACGCAGTATGGCCTGGCGGAATCAGAGTCACTCCAAAAGAAGAGGAGATTGGTCTCGATTTGGCCCAACACGGCGAAAGAGCATACGTAAACGAATAGGAAAATCCTTTTCTTTTTCTTCTTTTTATTATTCAATCCAAATCAATTTAGATTTGATCATTTTATCCAAATCATGTTAATCTCTACATCTGAACTAAATTCCATTTTAGATAATCCAAATTTGATAATCGCTGATACTAGATCTTTCAAGGAATATTCTGAGTACCATATTCCAGGGGCTGTCCATCTTGATGTTTTTGCATTTCATTGGATTGACACATCAAAAGAAGGAATTGAAAATTTCAATAAACAAACACAAAACATCCTTTCAATTTTGGGAGTAACCCCAGAGAAAAAAGTAGTATTCTATGATTCAGTTTCTGGAATGCTAGCTGCAAGAGGAGTTTGGATGTTGATGTATTTTTCTCATCAAGATGTTGCAATGTTAGATGGCGGTCTTTCAAAATGGCTAAATGAAAATCTGCCAATTGAGACAAAACCAAATGGATTCAAACCATCAGATTTTACTGGTAAAATAAATCCAGAAATTATTACTGGATATGAGAGTATTCGAGATAACCTAGATTCTCTGAAAATCCTTGATGCACGTTCTCCTGGTGAATATGATGGAAGTACAGTTAGAGCAGCCCAATCAGGCCACATTCCAAACGCATTCAATATTGATTGGAGCAAAAACCTCAAAGAAGATGGGACTTTCAAAACTGATGAGGAATTATCAAAAATGTATGATTTTCCAAAAGATACTCCAGTTGTAACTTATTGCCAAGGAGCATATCGAGCAGCTAATTCTTTTTTGATTCTCAAAAAACTAGGTTTTGAAAATGTCAAAGTCTACCTTGGTTCTTGGGGGGAATGGGGAAATCGAATGGATTTGCCAGTAGAAAAATAGTTCATGTTTCAGACAAATTGAAATAAAATTAGTTGATCTTTTCTGAAAAACATCTGACGTAACGTGTATTTAGTTTAGTAAAATGGGGATGATTTTATGGCAACAAAAAAACGTGCTGCTAAAAGAAAGACTACAAGAAAAACTGCTTCCAAAGCCAAGAAAACTGTAAGAAGATCAAAACCAGTTAGCAAGGCAAAACGAAAAGCAACTCAAGTAGCAAACAAAAGAAAACGTGAGCTACTAAAAGCAAACAACAAAGTCAAGAGTCTCAAAAAAGCACTAAGAACTGCTGAAAAATCTGCTAGAAAGAAGAAAGCAGCTCACATAAAAGCCGCAAAACGAGCTTCAAAAACTCAGTAAACGAGTTTTATTTTTCATTTTTTTAATTATTTTTCAAAAATTTATTTTCTTTTCCAGATGAATTGATTGTAAATCATTTCAGGTCTAATTTGTCTAAATGGTTGAGCACCACCATCATACCACTTTGTGAAGTATTCATACAAGTGCAATCTGAGAGACTGAATGTATACAATCAAACCTTCAATCATCATGATTCCCAAGTTACCACCGATAATCATTGCCCATGCTCCAAATGATTCAGGTCCACCTAGTGATTTGAATGCATTATTGACTGTGAGCAAAAGTGCTGCGTGCACCAGTAACATAATTCCCAATCGAGCATAACTAATTGTATGTGCTAAACTCTCAACTGTTTTTCCTAAGAATACTTCCATTACGACATTTGCAGCCGAACCTCCATCTTCAGGATGTTTCTTTGCATGCAAAATTCCTCCTACCATCATCATAGCCATTGATGCAATTACAATTACAACTGCAATTCTTGTAACAATCCAAACTTGGGCCCAATCACCGAGGAAAATTGTTACCCAAGGAACAGCTTCAGTGTGTACTTTGGAATACATGTTCATTACATCATATTGTGAACCAATTGCACACATCATGATTACAACGATTCCGCCGTAAAGTGTGATGTTTGGAATTGCTTCCATGTACATTACAATCTTGTGTCCTTCTTTGGCTAATCTCTGAATTCTAAGAATCATAGCCCAAACCAAGTGAATGATTCCGATGAATAATGAAACCTTTAGGATGTTGATTACTTGTTCAAATGTTAATTCTGCAACACTAAGAATTCCTACAATCCAACTAAGTGAATGCAAAGCTCCACCTTCATCCAATAATGTTCCTATTGGACCAAAGTATTCCAAGTGATATCCAAATGCTTCTCCGGCACCAACACCCGCAATTGCAGATGCCCCTCCAGAAATTGCAATGAGCATTCCCCATCTTGAAAGATTACCTTGTCCTTTGACTTTGAATAATAGTCCCATTCCCATTAAGAGCAATCCGTGACCCATATCTGCAAACATCAATCCATAGAAAATTGGCCACATGAGAGCAATCATTGGAGTTGGGTCAGATTCTCCCTTTCGAGGAATTCCCTGACTTTCGGTAATTACTTCAAATGTTCTTACGAATTTTTTATTATCAAATAATGTAGGAATTTGTGCCTGTAGTTTGGGGTCTGTAATTTCTTCTGTTACTGACATCCATTGTTTGGTTGAGTTCTTGAATTTCTCTTCCATTTTACTTGGAATGAAGCCTTGGATAACTGCAAAGTTTTTGGTTCCACCTGGTTTTCTCACAGTCTCTAGAACATCTTTTGCAATTTGTGCTTCTTCAAATAATACGAGAATATCTCTTCTAATGCTTTTAGTAACTTTTGCAATTTCTTTTGCATTTGCTTTTTGTTTTGCTGTAAGTTCTTTGATTTTTGACTCTGCAAGTGCATATGCTTCAGATGGGACTTGAGGAAATCCTTGAGGAATAGCAAATGGATTGGCATTGAAACTTCTAAGAACTTTTAATGTTTTTTCAGAATCACTAGTTCCTGCAATAACTAGAATTGCAGCTTTCTCTTTGCTAGCAAGATCATATTTGTAAAATGTAATTCCTTCAAGTGCACGACTAATTTCTTCATAGTCTGAAGAGTTGATGACAAATAGATTTGTGTAAAAATACTTCATTAATCCAAATCCAGAAAGATCAATGTTTAGTTTCTTGGCAACTTCAAGAGTCTCTTTTAGTGATGTGTATTCATCAAGAGAACGTTTTGTGTCTGCTCTCTCTTCAAGTAATTTTGCTGGTCCATCAATAACACCTGGAGTTCTCTTTTGGAGATCAGCTACCATATCCTCAATTTCGTCAATTTCATAGTCTTTTTTCTTGATAATAGTTCCTTTGAAAAGAATCTCTAAAATTCCAACAGTTGGTGGAACACCTAATCCTTTGACCACATCATCTATCGATTGGTAAGTTTTTTGAGCCTCTAATAGCAAATCATCAATTTCTGGGGTGACTATGTCATTTTCTGTATCAATTTTGTGAAACCACTCAAATTCAGTAAGTCTAGAAATTGCTCGTGGAGATTCACTCCTTGGTAAAATCACACTTCCAAGTTTTAGATCGGCTACTCCCAAGATAATCCTTCGGAGAATTCTTAGTTTTTAATATCTTTCTGAATCATCTCAGACATTCCCAAACATTAAAATCTATTATGAATGAACGGCACCCATTGGCAAATTCTGCTCTAGAACAGACTATTGATAAAATCCTTAATCAAACAGAAAAAGAGATCTCATCAAATATTGAATCTGCCTTGACTGATTCCTATCAAACATTAGATGATTCTGTTCCTAAATTAGAGCAGGAATATGACAAAATCGTTGCTGATGGCAAAAAAGAAGCCGACAAAATTGAAAAACAAATTATGGGAAGTTCTGATATTGAAGCCCGAAACAAGCACTTGATGGCCTTAGAAGAAGCAGTTGACAAGGTCTTTACACAAGCATTAGATCAAATTGCAAATACTGATCGCAGTGGTGATTATTCTAATCTAATCAAATCTTTACTTGATGAATCAACAAAAATCTTGGGAACTACTGAAGTCGTTGTCTTTACAAATGCAAAAGATAAAGATGCAGTTCAATCAGCATTACCAAATTATCCTGGTTCAGAATTATCATCTGAAACAATTGATTGTCTTGGTGGTGTAAAGATCCAATCCAAAGATGGTACTATGACTTTTGATAATACGATCGATGCAAGAATTGAACGTCTGAAGCCTTTAATAAGGAAAGAAATTGCAGCAAAATTCGGGGTAAGTAATTAGAATGGCTGCACAAGGTAGAATCGTTTGGGTCAGTGGTCCTGCTGTTAGAGCAGATGGAATGGCTGATGCAAAAATGTACGAAACAGTTGTTGTAGGCGATTCTAAACTAGTCGGTGAAGTAATTAGATTAACTGGCGATGTCGCATTTATTCAAGTATACGAATCAACAAGTGGATTAAAACCAGGTGAACCAGTTCTTGGTACAGGTAACCCACTTAGTGTTATGTTAGGTCCTGGAATTATTGGACAACTTTATGATGGAATTCAAAGACCACTAAGAGAATTATCAAAAGCATCAGGTTCTTTCATTGGCAGAGGTATTACAACATCCCCTGTTGACATGGAAAAAAAATACCACTTTGTTCCAACTGTAAGTAATGGTGATGAAGTTGCTGCAGGTAATGTAATTGGTACTGTTCAAGAAACTGATTTGATTGAGCATTCAATCATGGTTCCACCAGATCATCAAGGTGGAAAAATTACAAACATTGTTTCAGAAGGAGATTATGATTTAGAAACTGAACTAGCTACAACTGAGAAAGATGGTCAAACTATCTCTCTTAAGATGTATCACAAATGGCCTGTTAGAAAACCAAGACCATACAAGAATAGATACGATCCAACTGTACCTCTTCTTACTGGTCAAAGAGTTATCGATACTTTCTTCCCAATTGCAAAAGGAGGAACTGGTTCTATTCCAGGAGCATTTGGTACAGGCAAAACTGTAACACTACACCAAATTGCAAAGTGGGCAGATTCCCAAGTTGTAGTTTACATCGGTTGTGGTGAAAGAGGAAATGAAATGACAGAAGTACTTGTTGAATTCCCACATCTTAAAGATCCAAGAAGTGGAAAACCACTCATGGACAGAACAGTCCTTGTAGCTAACACTAGTAACATGCCAGTAGCAGCAAGAGAAGCAAGTATCTACACTGGTGTAACAATTGCAGAATATTACAGAGATATGGGTAAAGACGTAGTTCTTGTAGCAGACTCTACTAGTAGATGGGCAGAAGCACTCAGAGAAATGAGTGGTAGACTCGAAGAGATGCCTGCAGAAGAAGGTTATCCATCATATCTTGCATCAAGATTAGCAGAATTTTATGAAAGAGCAGGACGTGTTAGAGCAGCTGGAAGTCCTGACCGTGATGGTTCAGTTACACTGATTGGTGCTGTATCTCCATCTGGTGGTGACTTTACAGAACCAGTAACAACTCACACCATGAGATTTATCAAAACTTTCTGGGCTTTGGATGCAAAGCTAGCATACTCTAGACACTATCCATCAATTAACTGGATGAACAGTTACTCCGGATATCTTGCAGATATTGCAAAATGGTGGAGTGAGAACATCAGTGAAGAATGGTTTAACATTAGAAGTGAAACTTATGGTGTCTTACAAAGAGAAGATACACTAAAAGAAATTGTCAGACTCTTAGGTCCTGAAGCATTACCAGATGAAGAAAAATTAATTCTTGAAGTTGCAAGAATGGTAAAAATTGCTTTGTTACAACAAAACTCATTTGATGATGTTGATACTTACTGTAGCCCAGAAAAACAATTCAAATTAATGAAATTATGTGTTGACTTTTACAAGAAAGGACAACAAGCACTCAAAGAAGGAGCATCATTATCTGACATTCGTGAATTAGGAGTTGTAAGCAGTTTACTCAAAGCAAGAATGGATGTTAAAGATGATGAAATGCCAAAACTAGATCAACTAGACAAAGACATGCAAGAACAATTCAAATCAATCTCAGGAGTAAAGGTATCAAATTGAGCGCTGAAGGTGGAGTTCAATACAGTAAGATTGCCGAAATCAAAGGCCCTCTAGTAATTGTAGATGATGTAGATAATGCAGCATTTGACGAACTAGTTGAAGTTGAAACTAAAGACGGTGAAAGAAGACTAGGTAAAGTTCTCGAAGTAGGAAACGGTAAAGCAATCGTTCAAGTCTTTGAAGGAACCACAGGATTATCAATTTCTGGAACAAATGCAAAATTTGTTGGAAAAGTTATGGAAATGCCAGTATCAAAAGAAGTACTTGGTAGAGTATTTGATGGATTAGGAAGACCAAAAGACGGACTCCCAGATCCAATTGCTGATAAATTTATTGACATTAACGGTGAACCAATGAACCCAGAACAACGTGAATATCCAAAAGATTTCATCCAAACTGGTGTATCTGTAATTGATGGTTTGATGACTCTTGTAAGAGGACAAAAACTTCCAATCTTTTCAGGTTCAGGTATGTCTCACAACTTACTAGCAGCACAAATTGCAAGACAAGCAAGTGTTGTTGGAACTGATGATGACTTTGCTGTGGTCTTTGCAGCAATTGGTGTGCAATACAGTGAAGCAGAATATTTCAGAAGAAGTCTTGAAGAATCTGGTGCACTAAAAAGAAGTGTTCTATTCTTAAACACAGCAGATGATCCTGCAATTGAAAGAATCATCACTCCTCGTGTAGCATTAACAGTAGCAGAATATTTGGCATTTGAATTAGGAATGCACGTTCTTGTTGTAATTACTGATATGACAAACTATGCAGAAGCACTTAGAGAAATTAGTGCAGCAAGAGAAGAAGTACCAGGAAGAAAAGGATATCCTGGATATCTTTACACTGACCTTTCCACACTTTATGAAAGAGCAGGAAAACTCAATGGCAAAAAAGGAAGTGTTACACAAGTACCAATTTTGTCAATGCCTTCTGATGATATTACTCACCCAATCCCAGACCTTACAGGTTACATTACTGAAGGACAAATTGTAGTTGGTAGAGACTTGTTTAGACAAGGAGTTTATCCACCAATCAACATTTTGATGAGTCTTAGTAGATTGATGAAAGACGGTATTGGTGAAGGAAGTACTAGAGAAGATCATGGTGAAATTTCTAACCAAGTTTATGATGCCTATTCTAGAGCACAAGAGGTTAGAGCATTAGCAGGTATCGTTGGTAAAGCAGGTCTTACTGAAATTGACCTAAAATATTTGGACCTTGGTGATACATTTGAGAAAGAATTCCTTACACAGGCAACTGATGAAAACAGAACAATTGAAGAAACATTAACTTTGATGTGGAAGATTGTCTCAAAACTACCAAAGAACGAGATTACAAAAATCAAAGACAAGTACGTAGAACAATATTACAAGGAAGAGTAACTAAATGTCATTTGGACAAAACGTTGCAGCAACTAAGATTGAACTTTTCAAATACAAAAAATCAAGCCAAATTGCTGTTATGGTTCAGCAAATTTTAGATGATAAGCGTAAAGTTCTCTTAAAAAATATTGAAGAAATGATTCAAGAAGCCTCTAAAGCAAGAGGTGGAATTTGGGATCCCTTACAAGACATCTACAAATCAGTTAATGAAGCATATCTTGCATTAGGAACAAACACTGTTGACTCTGTTGCAGAGTCTACTCCTCCAGTCATGGAAGTAGATGTTAATGTAAGAAGAGTTGTAGATGTAAAAATTCAAGCACTAACTGTTACTGAAAAAGATACAAAATCAATGCCTTACGGATTTGCTGATACCAATTCCTCAATTGATAGAGCATCAAAACAAATCAAAGAATTATTACCAAAAATTTGTAAAGCTGCAGAATACGAAAATTCAATCTTTAGTCTTGCAAAAGCATTAGAAAAGACCCAAAAATTACTAAATGCTTTAGAAAATGTCATTATTCCTCAATACAAGGACAACATTCGATTCATTCTTGCCACTCTTGAAGAGCGTGAAAGAGAAGAATTCGCAAAGTTAAAAAAAGTGAAGGAAAAGATGGAAAGTGGAAACTAATGGGAAAAGAAGAAATTAAAAAATTAGTTGAAAATTCTAAAAAAGTAATTGAACAAGATCACGATAACTTTTCAAAATCAATCAAAGATGATTTATCATCTTTCAAAAAGAAAACCCTAGATCGAATTTGATGATTTTTCATCATCATGATTTAAATATGGAACTAAAGGGGACGAGATCATAAAATGAAACCTATCGTCTTGCTACTTTTGGCAGCCGCAGTAATATCCATTTCAGGATCTACTGGACTTGCATACGCAGCAGAAGATGATGCAGCAGGAAGTTCTGACTCACTGAAAATTCTCGGTGCAGGTTTGGCCTTCGGTCTTGCAGCTTTTGGTGCCGGTATAGGTTTAGGTCAAGTAGGTGCAGCCGGTCTTGCTGTAATTAGTGAGAATCCAGCCTTACAGTCAAAAGTATTCATCTTCGTAGGAATGGTCGAATCAATCGCTATCTACGGTATAGTCATGATGTTCATCATCCTGGGACAATAGACCCAGTCGCACATCTTTTTCAAATTTTTCAATTTTTTAATAATTAATTGTATTTTAGCTTGTTTACATCTAAGACTCTTGCACAGTATCTGCACTTGAGAACTCTTCCTTCTTTATCAATTACATCCATAACTGGCTCAATGTGTTCTGTACTGTTAGTTATACAGTCAGGATTGGAACATTGGAAAATTCTATCAATTTCATTTGGGAGTGAAACTCTTCTTTTTTCAACTAACTTGTAGTCTTTTATCATATTGATTGTGGCTTTTGGAGCAATCAAAGCAAGTTTGTTTGTGTCATCATCTTTGAGGAATTTATTTTCAACTTTGATAATGTCTTTTTTCTTGAATTTTCCACTTGGAACATTTAGAGCAATTGTAATCAAACTTCCGTCTCCTCCGTCAATTCTTAAAGCACTAAGGACTTTGAGACCTTTACCCTCATCAATATGGTCTATTACAGTACCTTCTTTGATACGTCGAACCAGAAGTTCAGACTGCTCCATCAGAATACTTTGTATAGTGACCTGTATATATTATTGAAAGATGAACGAGTTCTTCAACAAAGACATCATATCAATTAAGGATTTTAACAAAGATCAACTTGAGAAAATCTTCTCATCTACTGACAAAATTATGCAATTGAGTCCTACTGAAAGAAGAGAAATTTGTAAAGGAAAAACTCTCGGCTATTTGTTCTATGAGCCAAGTACCAGAACTCGACTTAGTTTTGATTCTGCAATGGCTTCAGTTGGTGGGAATTCACTAGGAATCGCAGATGTTTCCTCATCATCAACCCAAAAAGGAGAGAGTCTTGCTGATACTGTAAAAATTATGTCTATTTATTCAGATGTTCTCGTTTTACGTCATACACTTGATGGTTCTAGTCGTTTTGCTGCAGAGGTTTCTGAAAAACCAGTAATCAATGCTGGTAGTGGAACTGAAGAACATCCAACTCAGGCAATTCAAGATTTGTTTACAATGAAAAAAGAAAAGAAAAAGATTGATGGACTAAAAATTGGAATTGTAGGTGATTTGAAATATGGTCGAACAGTTTACTCTTTGTTGTATGGACTAGGAAATTATGATGTTGATGTTAGACTAATTTCTCCTGAATCACTTCGAATACGTTCTGATTCTGTTTATGAAATTAAAAAGAAATTAGATTTTACTGAATCTACCAAACTTGAAGATCATATTGATGACCTTGATGTCTTGTATGTAACAAGAATCCAAAAAGAAAGATTCCCTGATGAAGAAGAATATCTCAAAGTTAAAGGAAGTTATGTTGTTGGATTAGATTTACTTAAACAAATGAAAGATGATTCAATCATCATGCACCCCCTTCCAAGAATAGATGAAATTTCAACTGATGTTGATTCAACTAAAAATGCAAAATATTTCCAGCAAGCTGAATACGGAATGCATACAAGAGCAGCATTGTTGGGCCTAACGCTTAATGAAAACGGATTCTAATCCGTATTCCATATATCTAGAAACATTTCATTAAATCTAATGACTCAAACCAAAGTAATTCCAATTTTCCCACTTGACCTTGTATTGTTTCCAAGACAAGAATTACCTTTGAGAATATTTGAGCCTAGATACAAGCAATTAGTTGATGATTGCATGCTTGGTGATGGATTGTTTGGCGTTTGCCTAATTGATGAAACTGGTTCTGTAAAGGGTTGGAATGCACCAAAAACTATTGGAACCGTTGCAAAAATAACTAAATGTGAAGACGTTGAACTAGATGGCCTTCAATTACATATTGAAACTCTAGGAAGAAATTCATTTAAAATTAAAAAAATTATTGAACCTGCAATTTCACAACCTGAAAACTATGATCCATTATCTGTAGAAGGTCATTCACAAGTTTCTGAATTACATGAAAAGATTGGAACTGAAGAAAAAATGTACATTCAAGCTGAAGTTGTAATGATCCCTGAAATTGACGAAAATATTTCACTTGAAAAATGGCAAAGCCTTGTTGAATTATGGAAAAAGAAGATTGTACAACAAGCTTTACCTCAAGTTGTTGAACCTCATGCATTAGATCATGTTTTACAACAATACTACCTAATTACAGATACCCCTACAATTGATTACATTTACTCTCTTTCTGCATTGGGTGCAAAGGATCCAAATGATTTACAGCCATTGCTAGAAGCTACTAACATGGAAGAATTGGTTCAAAAAACAGAGACATTGTTGACAATAAAATAATGGAACAATTGGAATTATGATGATGTCTTACAAACAATTTGCAATACTATTTCTTGCTATTACAGTATTTTTTCCAGCAAACAGCGTGTTTGGACATGGTCTGGGTTTAGATAAAATTTCATCAATTGATATTCAAGGAAAAGAAATTTCTATTTCTGTTGAAATGCCATTAAGTTTTGAAAATGGTGAAGATCAAATTACTTTAACTGCAACTGAAGATGAAACCAAAGAAAATGCAAAAAATGTGACCTTTCTTATTGGCTTGTTTCATGATAATACAATGATTTTTAGAAATTACTTTTTTGCAGAAAATGGAGTTTTACCTCTCAAAATTTCATCTCAATCAGGATATGATAATTTTGTAATTAATGGCAAACAAGATTCTCTTCTTGGAGCCTATCATGGAACTGAATCTTCTCCTATTGAGATTGCAGGACCAATATTTGATGAAGGTGGATTATACACATTTGAAATTGAAGTAAGAACAATTGATGAGCCTACAAACATCATTGAAAATTCTGGTGTTCATGTGGCTGATTTGAGTGTAGCAACTACATCATCATACATTGAAAAAGATTCTGAAGCAAATGATGTTGAATTTAGAATGAAATCATATTTTGATAAAATCTCAGCTTTTGAATACAATCCTGAAACAAAACTAGTTACATTTGAGATGCCATTTGATTGGAGCGAAAATAAAATGTCACATATTCCCGTTGTTCATGAAGAAGTACATTTCCCTAAAGACTTTGTTGAATTCTTGTCACCAAGCTATACTGGACATGCAAATGGAATAGAGTTGTTCAAAGCTTCAGTAACAATTGATGATTATTCTAAAGAAGATGAAAGGATTGTTCATTTTGTTTTATTGCAAGATCATTTGAGATTTATAAAAAATGAAATGAAAAAATCTGGAGATCCATTACCAGAAAATATTGTATTTACACTAGCTACAAATGAAGAAGTATCTTTTCCATTAACTGCATATACAAAAAGTGAAGATTTTCAAATAAATCTCTCATGGGATCCTGTTGAAATAATACCTGGATTAAATACAAATTTTGTATTTACTGTTCGTGATGGTCCAACTGGAGAACCTCTTAGAAATTCTGACTATACATTTGTAATTCTTCAACGTGGTCAGGAAATTCATAGAGCATTAGGTCAAGCCCAAGTAGGCGGAGAATTTGAAAAATTCACTTTTGATCAAACCCAAACAGGTCCTACAATAATTAAATTTGAAAATATTAGAAACACAGGTCAAGAAACTGAATTTGGAATTGTGATAGCACCTACTTCGGTTTCATTAAACAATGCTCCAAATGAAATTGAAGATTCTTCAGAAACTATTCAAAATGAAGGACAGAAATCAGATAATCTTCAAGTTGAAGCAGAAGGCGGAGGTTGTCTTATTGCAACTGCAGCATATGGAACAGAATTAGCCCCTCAAGTGCAATTCTTGAGAGAAGTTAGAGACAATACTGTAATGAGCACTTCATCTGGAATATCATTCATGACAGGCTTTAACCAATTGTACTATTCATTCTCACCAACTATTGCTGATTGGCAAAGAGGTAACCCAATGTTCCAAGAAGCAGTTAGAGCATTCATTACTCCAATGGTATCAACTTTATCGATTATGACAATAGCTGATAGTAGTTCAGAAATTGAAGTGTTAGGAATAGGAATTTCAGTAATTGTACTAAATTTGGGAATGTATATTGTAGCACCTGTAATTGTTGCATGGAAAGTCAAAAAGCGATTTTGAATTCTTAGTGGTACATACATCAAACTATCAAGAACTATTTAGATTCATAAAATCCAAATTCAAGTAAGAATTTGAAAAGAAATATCATAATATTACTTCTGGGACTTTCAGGCGTTACTGCATTATTTTATGAAATTATTTGGATTCGTCCATTATCACTAGTTTTTGGAACAACTGTTTACGCTGTATCTACTATTATTGCGTCGTTTATTCTTGGTCTAGCAATTGGTAGCTGGCTTGCAGGAAAATACTCACATAAAATTTCTAATCCACTAAAGTTTTTTGCATTTGTTCAAATTGGCATCGGAACTTATGGTGTTTTGTTATTACCTGTTTTTAGTTCATTACCTCCAATTTATTTGGCAATTTATCAAGCTGTTCTTCCAAATCAAATATTATTTTTCATTGTACAAATTCTTCTGTCAATTCTTTTGATATCTATTCCTGCAATTTTGATGGGTACCACATTACCAATTATGATTAAAGCATATGCAAAGAAATTTGAATCAATTGGTTATGACGTTGGAAAGTTAGATGCTGCAAATAGTATTGGTGCTGTAATAGGCACACTGGTTGTTGGATTCATTTTGATTCCGTTTTTAGGTATTCAAGCCAGCTTGATAATTACTGCTTTAATTAATTTAGGAATGGGAACAATCATAATTGGAACAAATAGATTCATCAAATTTCGATGTTTGTCGGCAATAGCAGTAATTTTGGTTCCTTTTTTCATAATTTTTCCAACCTATGATGTTGAACCTCTTACTCTACCCCTTTATCAAATTCTGAATGAAGGTAAAATGAGCGTTAATTCCTATCAACATATGATTGATAATCAACAACTACTTCATTATGATGAGAGTGCTTACTCAACAATTACTGTAATTGAAACTGATCTCAAAAGATTACACATTAATGGAAAATCTCAATGTGCGATTGGACCAATGGGTATTTTTCGAGATGGTGTAAATCTTGCCAAATTACCAAGTGAACTTTATTATCATAATTTCAAAACCTTTCCAAAAACTGCGTTAAATGTAGGATTAGGATGTGGGGACACTTCTCAATGGTTTGCTATTCATGGAATTGATGTAACTACTCTTGAAATTGATCCTGCGGTAATTGAGGTAAATGAAAAGTTCTCACCAAAGTACATTGATCATAATCTAGTCATAGATGATGGTAGAAATTGGTTGTTGAGGACAAATCAAACTTTTGATGTTATTACTGGGCAACCATATGAGCCCTATGATAGTCATAGTAGTTTGTTTACCAAGGAATATTTTGAACTTCAAAAACTTCGTTTATCTGAGAATGGAATATCTTCCCAATGGGTTCCAATGTATACTATGACAATGGATGATTTTTTTATTTTCTATAACACATACAATTCAGTTTTCCCCCATGTTCATATTTACAATAATCTTGATTCAACTGTTGACTCATTGTTGTTTATAGGAAGTAAACAACCAATTTTGCCAATTTACGATAAATATTACATCGGAAGTGATTATGATATTGAACCAAGAAAAACTGAATTAAACACAGATGATAAGACTGTTTTAGAAACAAATACTGCACTAAATCTTTACACTCCAGATAGAGAAAGAATTACAGAAAAAGAATTTCTTGTAGAATTATTTTCTCCATCCTCAGAAAATTCTTAAAAATCCCTCAACTTTTTATTACAAGTCTAGTATTACTCAATATGACCAAGACTGATAATTTATTAAAAAAAATTCAAACTCTTATCTTACAAAACAAATTCAAACAAGCATTAACCACATGTGATTCCATTTTAAAAATAGATAAAAAAAATTTTCAGGCAAATTTTAACAAAGCAAATCTTTTAGCAGAAATTGGATTTCATAAAAAATCATTATCCTATTACAATAAGGCACTAAAGATTATTCCGAATGAACCTTTGACTTTGTTTAATCTTGGTACAACTTTGTATGATTTGGACAAGTATGATGATGCCATCGAAATCTTTGATAAATTAATAAAAATTCAACCAAAAAATTCTGATGCAATATGTAACAAGGCAA
The DNA here is from genome assembly GCF_028278985.1 of Candidatus Nitrosopumilus sp. Lineage (GTDB taxonomy): Archaea > Thermoproteota > Nitrososphaeria > Nitrososphaerales > Nitrosopumilaceae > Nitrosopumilus. The sequence goes on from NZ_JANQTA010000013.1 coordinate 48,659, forward strand.
ATACACTTGTGGCTCTTGGCAAACATAAGCAAGCAATATCAACATATGATAAAGCTTTGAAAATAAATCCAAATGACATTATAATTCTTAACAACAAAGGAATCGTTTTTGCTGGAAAATCAAGACATAAACAAGCAATAAAGTGCTTTGATGCATCTCTGAAGATTAATCCTGTAGATATGGATACTTTATGTAATAAAGGAAATTCTTTGGCAGAACTTGACAATTTTAGTGAGGCTGCTGTATGTTTTGAATCTGCTTTAGAAATAGAACCCTCTGATATTGATGCATGTTTTAGATTGGGGGTTGCTTATTCAAATACAAATAGACCAAGAGAGGCGATTTTATGTTTTAACAAAGTTCTAAAAAAAGATCGTTCTAATACTGACGCACTAATTAACAAAGGACTTGCATACATTACATTAGAAAAATTTAAGCATGCAATTTCATGTTTTGAGAAAGCTTTGGGAATTGACAAGCAAAATACTGATGCAATGTACCATAAATCACAATGCCTAGTTGAAATTGGCAAACATACTCAAGCAATATCTTTACTTCGCAAGATTGCTAAAAAAGAAAATACTCATGATCATCATGATCATGAACATCATGATCATGAACATCATGATCATTCACATTTGTCCCTAAAAGACAAAATTCTCAAAGACACACATTTTGCAAAAGTGAAAAAAGAAAAAATCTATTCATCCTTTATTCAGAATCTTCATTAGTTGAAATTCTGTTTGGATTAGATGGAATAGGTTTTCCATTTGGAGATATTTTTGGATCTCCGAGAATTGTTGAAAGTGAATTTGTAAATTCATCATTCATATGATGCTCCATACCGCAGACAATTTTATCATCTGGTTTGATCTTAAGGTGATTTACCATAAGAACTTCTAACAATCTACTTTTTCTAACAATGTTAGAACCAATTTTTTCCCCTTTGTCTGTTAACTGAATGTCTAGTTTAGTGTATTTTATCAATTTCATATCATTTAGTTTTTTCATCATTTGTACAACACTTGGTTGTCTGATTCTTAACAAATTAGCAATTGTACTTACTCTGATTGGTTTACTGCTTTCCTTTGTTAACCACATTGCTTTTAGATACATCTCAACATGCTCTTCTGGAGCAGTTCCAACATAGAGCTTTTCTTCATTAGTCATCTTTACAGTCAGTTGCCTCTTCGTTAATCTTTAGAATGTAAGTAGACCTAACATTTTTGATCTTTCTAATCTTCCAAGTTATAGTCTCATTAAGCTCCTCTAATGTTGCTGCTTCTACTTTAACAAAAACATCATATGGTCCAGTAATACATTGTGTTTCCTTGACCTGAGAAATTCCTTTAAGAATTGAGATGACTTCTTTTTCATTATTTTCTGTGCAATTCAATAAAACAAATGCTGCTGGCAATTTTTTCCTCCATTAATTTTCAAACATTATTTAGTTTTGATAATATTAATTATTTTTGTATTAAATTAAATATTATTAAAATTAGGATAATTTTTAATAACTAGTAAATGATATGTTTTTCTGTAGAAGCTGAAATGATTGCCATTCCTTCATATTGTCAACCACATGTATTTTACACGGCAAGATTTTCAGTTTTTAACATTATGGTGATACAATGAAATTAACCAAACAAGATGATCAAGATAATACAATTGCAAATGAGATCAGAATCGAAATAAATGATTCATCTTCAACTCATAACAATAATTTTGCAATTACACTCAAATCAAAAAAAGTAGATGTTGATGAACTACTTCCTATGGCAAAAGAATGGGTAGTGGAACATAAACAGAAAACTTGGCTAGAAAAATAATTTTAATTATTTCAAAGAAATTCAAGCTAGACAATTATTTTTGAATGAAAAAAGAATGATTGATGGTTTTTTCTTTTTTGAAATTGATTCTACTGAGATTTGAAAGTTTTAGCATCCTCAGGACCAATGATCCTAAAGAGTGAAATTCCAGTCTCTGCACTTGTACCCTTTAAAGCCATTTTACCATTCTTCAAGGTTACAAGTTTAGGGTCTACCATCTTGACTTTCTTTCTTGCTTTTACATCGTAAGCAATCCATTCTTTAGCCATGCCCTCTTCAAGCGTGCATGCGTATATTAAAATGATGCATAATTAATATTAACAATTATTAAAAATAAAATAATTCTTAATAAGAGATAAATAGTTCAAGTGCTAAATCAGAGCATAATGCCATGCTTCAACCAGATGCAGCCCTGACAGAATGCGCATTTTCGCATGGCATTATCTAATAATTTGGAGGTAACAAAATGGATGAAAAATCAAGATATCATGTCTATAAGTTAGAACGAGAAAAGGATCTCTTTTGTAGTGTTCTAAATGTTAGTGGCACAGGAAGTGCAAATATTTACCAAATTGAGGATTCTGATTATTTTTATTCTGCGTATTATTTTTCTGATGGAAATCTTACTGATGTCAATCTATATTATATTAGAAGTAAGATGTTGCAAGATTTAGTTGCTCGAAAAGGAAATGTGATAAGATTTCAACCAGGTACAGGGGAATGGGATTCTCATCAAGGTGAACTAAAAGATATCTATTGTTGGCTGTTTGTTCTTAGAATCATGTTTTCATCAGCTAAAGAGATTAAAGAAATTTACAAACTTGAAGAAGATTATGAAAGAGGATATCGAATAAAGCAATTAGCCATTACAGAGTAGGTAGAGAATTATGTATCTAGATAAAAAAACAATATACTTTGATCATGAAGGTGACTTTGAAATTTTAGTTGAAGATGAAGCCTTGGAAGTAGACATGCAATTAATTCAAAAAATAGTCTTTACAGATCATGAAAACAAGATTCGATACCTATTTTCAAAATTTAGAACTGAAATGATAGATGATGATCTGATTCAAATTGATAATACAGGCTTACAAAGCAACTAATTTTACTGAATCCATTTTCTTGTCAGTAAGAAATCCTTTTGTGACTGCTTGAATTTTTTTTGAATCTCCGTCCAAGAAAAACATCTCCATACATCTCTCTCCATCAAGTTTGCTGTGAAGATGTGTTTTAATCAAGTCTTCATAATCATGTTTTATTCCTGAAACTCGATCATCGTACTCATCAGCATGAAGTACAATTAGTACTGCATTCTGTTTTCCTTTTAATTCTCTTTTTTGCTTTTCTTCTTGTACAAAAGTTCTGATACCTGCCCGAATAATTTCAGACCTACCAGTAAATCCCATTGAGCCCTGCAATTTATCCAGTTCTTTTAAAATTTCATCGTTAAGTGAGATTGAAACAATTGGCATTAGATTGAATGTTATTAATCATTATTTAAATTTAAATGGATTTCTTAATAATTTCGGCAAAATTTATGCCTGTTGAATTAATAACATCAAAACCCACTTCTCAAATATTATTAAATTTATATTGTATTATTATTAATTGCACAATTAAGTGATTTAATGAAGGGCTCGTCAATTGCTGCTATAGGTGGAGGAATTGCTGCAGCCATAGTTATTGCAGTTGTTTTGACAATGTCAGGAGGAATTTCTGAAAGTCCACAAGTTTCTGAAAATTTTATGGGTGAGACAACTGAAACTAGTGTTACTGAACAGGTTGAAAAGATCCAAGTTCTAGCTTCGTTTTACCCATATTACGAGTTTACCAAAAATGTAGCAGGAGACTCTGCAACAGTTTCTCAGTACATGCCATCAGGTGTAGAAGCTCATGATTGGGAACCAAGACCTCAAGAGATTAAATCGTTGCAAGATGCAGATGTTTTTGTCTATAATGGATTAGGAATGGAACCTTATATTGATAAAATGATTGATTCAGGTGAATTTGACAATGTTTTGTTTGTCAAAGTATCTGAAGGAGTTGAACTGATAAAACCTGAAGAAGATCATGATGACCATGATGATCATGGAGACGAACATGATGATCATGCAGAAGAAGGCCATGATGCACATGCTGAAGACTTTGCAAAAGAGATTGAACATGTTGTAGAAGAATTTGAGCATGGTCACATTGATTCCACTAAAGCACTTACTGAACTAGAAGAGATTCTAGGTGAGCATGAAGGAGATGGACATGATCACGGAAATGAAACTATTGAAAAAATTGAAGCAGTCATACATGAAATTGAAGATGGACATATGAGTGCAGAAGAAGGATTTGAAGAGATTCATCATATTGTTTTAGAAATTAAAGAAGAAGATCATGATGACCATGATGATCATGGAGACGAAGGTGGACATCACCATCATCACCACGACTTTGAATTTGATCCACACATTTGGTTGGACCCAATCTTGGTAAAACAACAAGTAAACAATATTCGTGATGCACTAATTGAAGCCGATCCACAAAACAAAGAACAATATGAACAAAATGCTATGACATACAATCAAGAACTAGATGACTTAGATATGAAATTCAAGTCATCATTAGCATCATGCAATAAAGATACCTTTGTACCATATCATAATGCATTTACATATCTTGCAGAAAGATATGATCTCAAAGTAATGGCTCTTGGTGGATTAGCTCCTAGAGCAGAGGCCACAGGTGCTGAGATTAAAGAGTTTGTTGACTTTGTAAGAGAAAATGATGTTAAAGTAATTTTTAATGAAGAGTTAGTTGACCCAAGACTAGCAGAAATCATTGCAGAAGAGTCTGGCGCAAAAGTAATGCTGTTCAGTCCATTAGAGGCATTAGCACCTGAAGAAGTAGGGAAAAACATATCATACATCGAAAAGATGGAACAAAATATGGATTCCCTAAAGGTGGCCCTTGAGTGTCAATGACAAGTGTTTTAGAAGTAAAAGATCTCGTAATAGGATACGACAATCATTTAGCAGTTGATAAAATTAGTTTTGATGTTCAAGAAGGTGATGTTCTTGGCATTGTAGGCCCCAATGGTGCTGGAAAAACAACATTGTTCAGAGCAATTTTAGGCTTGCAGAAATATTCTGGAAAGATCAAAATGTTTGGGTTAGAGGATTCAAAGTATCATTCAATAATTCCATTGATTGGATATGTTCCACAAAAGGTAATTTTTGAGCCAAACTTTCCTGCAACAGTTTTTGATGTTGTATCTATGGGAATAATACCTAACAAAAAACTTCTCAAAGGTGCAAAGATTGTGCAACAATGTGGTTGCTGTTGGAATCGTTTTTACAGTGATCTTGGAAGCAACTACAAGAAGGTTATGGGATCTCTTAAAACTGTAGGAATTGAATCTCTGAAAAATAGAAGAATTGGAGAACTATCAGGAGGAGAATTACAACGTGTCTTTATTGCAAAATCTCTTGTCAAGGATCCCTTGTTGTTAATTCTCGATGAACCTGTAACAAGTGTAGATGCAGAATCACAGAAAAAATTCTATGAATTGATTAAAAAAATCAATCAAGAAAATCAAATTACAATTGTTTGGTCATCGCATGACTTGGATGCAATATCAAAATATGCAAGTAGAGTTGCATGTATGAATAAAAAATTATTTTTCCATGGAGAAAAAGAAGAATTTTTCTCAAACAAAGATCTTCTAAGAACATATACTGAATCATCAATGCAAATGCACATGCATAATCATGACATGCATTAACTACAGGTGAAATGAATGGTTCTTGAAGCTCTATCTTATGGATTTATTCAGAAAGCACTCATTTCAGGAATTGCTGTTGCAATAATTTGCTCTTTTATGGGAACATTTCTTGTATTGAGACGTTATTCTTTGTTTGGAGATGGAATTGCTCATGTTTCATTCGGTGGAGTAGCAGTTGGATTATTCTTAGGAATATTTCCAATTTGGACTGCGTATCTTCTTGCAATAGCTGGAGGAATAGGACTTCAAAAACTTCGACAGAGTACAAAGATTTCAGGAGATGCTGCTGTAGCTGTTGTTTTAGTCACAGGATTGTCTGTAGGCGTAATTCTGGTAAGCTCATCTGGTGGTTTCTCAGTAGATTTGTTTAGTTTCTTGTTTGGAAGTATACTGCTAATTGGCAATGATGATACTATGATAATTCTAACAATTAGTACAGGAATTATTGTGACGCTTGTGGCATTACGAAAACAATTCTTACAGATTACATTTAATGAAGAGCAAGCAAAAATTTCAGGATTACCAGTCACTCTGTTAAATTATGCCTTTGTAATTTTGGCTGCTGTAACAGTTGTAACTTCTATGAGATTGGTTGGAATCTTGTTGATATCCGCATTAATTGTAATTCCTAACATTAGTGCAATGATGTTTGGTAAAGGATTCAAACAGACAGTTGGAATATCGATGCTAATTTCAGTTGTATCTGTGGTTAGTGGAATTCTTTTGTCATACTATTACAATCTTGCACCATCAGGAATTATTGTGGTTGTTGCAGTTTCAATACTGGTAGGAATTCTTATAGCAAGATCTGCAGGAATAATAAGAAAGGTCGACATTAAGAAAAAATCTGAAATTTCACATAACAGCTAAACTAATCTAAGAATCAATCAAATCGTTTAGTCTTCGCTTGTCATGTATGCTCTTTACATAAAATAATGAAGTTGCAATTATTCCTGCAGCTATTAGTGGTGATGCAAGTTCTGTATACTTTATTTCAGTTCCATCTGTTGATTGTATTTTTGTTGAAGATACTGGAATTTCTGTCATTTTAATTGTACCAATCTTACTTTCTTGTTGTTCAACAAACCAAACATTACCATTTCCATCTGATGTCATAAATTGAGTAAATGATGTTTCAGTTGGAATAGGAATTTCTAATAAATTATTGTTATCTGGATCATAAACTGCAATTGAATCAATGACATGTTGAGCAAACCAAACATTACCATATCTATCAAATGTCATTCCAAATGGAAGTGATTCACTATCTGGAACTGTAACTTTTTCAAAAGTCTCTAAAACTGGATCAAATCTACTTAAGGCTAATCCAGTGTGCTCTGTTACCCATATACTTCCATCTTCATCAAATAGCAATGCTTCAGGACCTTGAAGAATTGTATCTGATGAAATTTGGGTTAATTCATTATTTTCAGGCTCAATATAGCCTATTTTTCCTGAACCAGTTGCTGTATACCATATTTTTCCTTCACTGTCAATACCCAAGGCAAATGGCAATGATTCTTTTTCAGGTAAAGTAATCTCATCAAAAGTATCACTTTGAGGAGAATATTTCAAAATCTTATCCTTGTTTACAATTGTAATCCAGATGTTTCCATCAAAATCAGCTTGAATAAAGAGAGGAGTGTTATCTGAAATTACAGGATCTAATTTTGGAAGTGTTTTAGTTGTTATTTCTTTTGTTTGAAGATTTAGATATCCTATTTGATTTCTTGGAGTATCAACAAACCAAATGTTTTCGTTATTGTCTTGTGTAAGAAAAGTTGTTCCCAATCCATCAAAAGAATATGGTGTAAACTCTTGAGTATCAAGTGAGAATTCCCAAAGTCTTGGAGATGATGCATCACTTACCCATAAGGAATTTTTTCCATCATACAATGCGTAAAGTGGTTTTGATTCTTCTGGTAATTCATATTCTACAACTTGCATTTGAATATCTCCAAGTCGTGGCTTTACAAGTAAATTGAGAATTTTTGATTCATTTGCGTTTTCGGTTCGTTGAGCTTCAACTTCTACTAACCATTCACCAGAAAATCCAAATGTAATTTCTCCTTGGAATTCGATTGGTTTGTTTTCAGTTTGTTTAACTATTTCCATAGGAATTTCAATTGGAGAAATATTTTTTGATGGATTTGAAATTTTTACTTTTACTTGTTCTGAGTCATAAAGCTGATTTCCATCAAAGTCCGTTGCTTTTACAGTAATTGTGTTTGAACCGCTTGTAAATGGTGAAATTTCAATGTTAAACTTTGTATTCTCAGTAAATTCAATTGTGTTAAAACCATATACTGCTTCCTGTGCATCAACTCTTTGAATCTCTCCTGCAGGTAGTGTTCCATTAGTTAGTAATGCAACTACCCCTAGCAAAATTATTCCTAAAGCAGCATCAACTTTGAGAGATTTTTTCAATTTTTTATGTACAGTAATTTTTCCTGATGAGAAATTCTTTTCAGCATTTTTTTGTAGTCTAAATTGGAAGAATCCCCCTAATCCAACCATGGCTGCAGCGATTGCAATTTTCAGCATGATTAGTTGTCCAAATACTGATGCAGTGATTAATCCAACGTCACTTTCAACAAACCACATCAGAGTTGGGCCTGTAATAATTACAATTCCTACTGATATGATAAATGCAATTGAAAATCTTGGAATCATTACTAAACTCATTTTTTCTCGATTTTTTTCTTGTAATTGAGAAAATGTTGGAAGTAAAGTAAATACAAAATAGATTATTCCTCCAATCCAAACTGCTGCAACTAAATTGTGAATGTAATCTAATACGACTGCTCCAAGCTGCTCAGTTGAAGCACCATGACCTATCAATGTAGTTGTTGAGATTAATACAAGAGAAACTGCAAGCATTGGAATTTGATTTTTTATTGATAATGATTTTCTTCTATCCATTCCAAACCAAATACCTAGTAATACAAGAGTGAGAATCATTCTTGCAAACCAAACTGTTCCAAAGTATGTTTGAATTACATCAATAGGTGACGCTTCTAGTCTGATTGTTTGAACAGCAATCATTAGAATATCTGAAATGAAAACAAGTATCAGTCCAATTCCTGTTACTGACATAAATTTATCATGATAGAAACTATGAACTTTTCCCAATTCTTCTCTGATTAGATTTTTGTTTTGAGTACCCCAGATGATTAGCGAAGCAATTACAGAACCTAACACAATTGTTTGTCCAACAAGTCCAGGAAATCTTGCTCCTGCTTCAGGCAAAAATACTAACTCAGATGTACCCTCAGGAATATCTTCAACATCTATAATTACATCCCCTATTCCGAAGATAAAGGCTCCTGGGACCAAGTGGCCATCTACTTTGGAAAGAACTTTAGTTGTTGCTGTGTAGACTCCTTCTTCAAGTGGAGGAGTTGTCACAATGATTGATAGCTCACCTTCGTAGTAACTAGTGTCTCTATTGTCAATTTGATTTCCATTTTGATCAAAAACTCTCATTTCACTAAAATCAATGTCAACTGCTTCAGAAAAATACACAATTACTTCAGTTGTACCAACTGGCCCATTTGATGAAATGTTAGGAATAGTTTGTTCAGTAAAAGGATGTGCAGCTGCAAATGGAATTGAAATTAATGATAGTGTAAATAATATGAATAGAATTTTTTTCATTTACTGTAAAGTCCACATCTGATATTTTAACAGTTTACATATTTCCAAATTTGTACCAATTCGGATAAAGATAATAATGTGCTATTATGGTATGATGGTCGTGAAGATAGCACTTTTTGGCCTTATTGGATTATTATTTTCAATAGGTATGATTGCTCCATCATTTGCTCACACTACAGTTCATGTAGATCCTTACGAAATTGAAGCAGGATGGGGAACTGAACCTCCAGTTGTTGGAATAAGAAACAATATTGTTTTCAAAATTATTGAACGTGGAGAAAATGAGGGTACATACACTGGTGTTACTAGTGTTTTCAAAGGTGTTGATGCAACTGTCATGTTTGGTGGTGCATCAAAAGGAATTTCTATTAATTCTGATCCAAGACCGGGATATTATTTCTCTCCAATCATTCCAACTAAAACTGGAACATACATGGTTGATTTGAAGGGAGAAATTAGAGGAGTTCCAGTTGATGTCAAAATTCCAATTGAAGATGTAGAACCAACTGCAATTCTGGATTTTCCTCCATCAAGCAGTGCTGGAGACACTGACATTGCAGCATTAAAGAATGCAATTTCATCTCTACAACAGGATGTGACCAAACTAAAGTCTGGTGAAACTGAAGTTACAGCTTCTGATGGCGGAGCTGCATATGACTTTGCAATATTTGGATTGTCAATTGCAGCAGCAGCTATTATCTTGGCAATCATTGCTTTAGTAAAAAGAAAATAGAAAAAGAGGAATTCCTAAAATCTTGGAACGACTCTAGATTTTGCAGTAACTGCTACGATGCTTATGATTGCAACAGCAAGTATCATCATTGCAATTGTTCCAAATTCTGGAACAACATTTGTGAATACTACTTGTTCACCAACTGGTCCTGTCATTTCATCAATACCATAACCTTGGAAGGTAATGGTAATGTCAACTGGATCAGCGGAGCTTAGTGGTGCAGTTTCGTGCATTCCTGAGCCCTCGTGATGGTGTGCACCCATATCATCTAGAACTGTTTCACCATTTTGTGTAACAGTGATGTCATGGTTGACATGTTCTGCGTCTACAAATTCTACATGAACTTGCATTCTCTCACCTGCCATTGGTTCAGAAGTCCAGACTGAAACTTGTGTTCCGTCAGACATCATACCTGTAGCAGATGCTTCTGTGATCAAGTGACCTTTGTCGTCCATATGATCACCGTGGTCATCATGACCGTGATCATCATGATCATCTTCAGCAGCTCCTACCTCTTGTACAATGATTACTCCTTGCATCCAAGGATGAACCATACAGAAGTAATGTTGTTCACCAACTTCAGTTGGAGACCATTCAAATGAACCTCCTGCCATAACTAAACTGCTATCAAATACACCATCTGGTCCATCGCCTGGATTTCCTGATGTGTAAGTGTGTGCAGCAGTATCAGGGTTTGTAAATATTACAACTCCTCCTACATCAACTGTAGCTGTACTTGGAATGTAACATCCTTCATCTGTCTCCTCACATCCTGGAGCTCCCGAACCATCGGCAGCTGCAACAGTAACTTCTGAGTGATCTGCAAAAGCTGGTGATCCAACACCTACTGCTAATGCAAATAGTACGAAGAAAGAGCTAATTGCTATAGTCTTCATTAGACAGTTTACTAGTTCGGATACATAAAAACCTCACTGGAATTTCCAGTTACTGGATTCTAGTTTTTTCTAAATTGATATAATTTTACAATTCCAAATATAGGAATTCCAGCATACATTCCAATGTTTAGCAGGATTAGAGATATTCCGTATCCGAGCATTTCTTCTTCTGAATCAATTTCTACATTGTTTAGCAATGATAATGATGAAAGCATGGGTGTTAGTGCTATTTTCATAACTTCTTTGAACATTGGATTTTCTCTTTCATAATCAGCTACTGCTGGTGAGAATGAATAATAGAATTGATTAAATCCAGTCATAAATGCAGCACCAGAATTGGTATGCAATACAGTATTGTCTCTAAGTTCTCTTAATTGTTGAACTTGTGGTGCTAATTCAGAACCAAATGCTGCAGTTGCAATTAGACAACCACCATTTTCTCCATTTGTATTTTCACTTGGTTTTTCTTCTGGAGGGGAAACTGGTTTTTCTTCTGGAGGTGTAACAGGTTGTGCATTTGCTTCTCCTACTTTGATATCAAACGATACAACTTCTTTTGGAATTGGTTGGAACAAAATTCCTTCAACTTCGAAATCCATTGTATAGATTCCTTCTCCTAAATTAAATTCAATCGGAATTTTTACAGTGCCAGGAGATGTGTGTGTTAATGGAATTGGACCAAAAACAGTTTTACCATCTTTTGAAACGGCAATTGTATAATCAATATGTTCTTGAACTTTTTGCGTTTGTGGATTTATGAAATCTACATTAATTCTAGCTAGAGCATTTGGTTCTATTGGATCGTGATATAATTTTACATCCAAAGTCCCTTTGTCTGTTGGTAAAGTTTGTGTTTCTGCATATGCAGGAATTAGTAAAAATGGAACTAGTAATAATGCAAAAAGGAGTTTCATACATCAATTCCTAATTTGGCAAATAAAAATTCTACTCCAATTTCTAAATCAGAAAATTTTTCATGCGTAGAAATACTGTACCAGCTTTAAATATGGATATTACATAATTTTATCATTGTACCATAAGTTTGGATTATTCATTACAATAATTGGAATCTTTACTATTCCAGCTTTAATTCCTGACGCATTTGGTCATGGACTTGGTGGAGATCAAGCACCTCCAATTAGTTTTGAAGGAATGGAAGTTACTGTAAGAACTGATCTAACTCCCTCTGATATTACAGTAGAGGATATTGATGATGTAAACATGAAAGTTAGATTCTTTGATACTTTGACTGATACGACTTTAGAGAAAGTAACGTATAGAATTGAAATCTGGAGAAGTGGAGATTTACTTGCTAGAAATCTGTTTTATGATCTTGATGGACGATTAGATGTTGAGATTAGACCTGAAGCAAACTGTAATGAAGCAGACTTGTGGAAATGTAGTGTTTACGGTGGTTCGGAGCATGTAACTGCTCCTGGTGCACTTTTCGTATTTGGTGAAGATTGTAATGATGATAATCTAGAAATTTGTGCTCGACCAACTATTACTGGACCTATATTTGAAAAAGGTGGTTTGTATAATATCCGAATAGATATTGAAGGAGCTACTAGTCCAAAAACACTCTTGCCAATCTTGTTAAGTTATGACACTTTTGTCAGTGTTGCTCAAGAACAAAATTTCCTAGTTCAAACTGCATCTGCTGAAGAACTTCCAATTATCGTTAAAACTTACTATGATGATGTTGAAAATTTCCAGTTTGATACTTCTGATAATTCAATTAATTTTGATATGGCTTTTGATTGGAGTCCAGACTATGTTGATTTAGTTCAAGTAGTACATGAAGAAGTTAGAGTTCCAAAATCATTTGTTCCATATGCAGAAGGTAAACAATTCAAAGGATATGTAAATGGAATAGAAGTTGATCAACGTGCATTACTAAATGATCCATATTCTTATGATGATACAAATGTAGTTCACTTTTTGATAACTAATGCTGAGTTAACAAGAATTAACGAAGAACTTGGTCCTGAGAATTTTGATTCTAAAAACATGAATTTGAAATTAGTTCCATTAGATGAAGCATCAAAAAGTTCTACAGAATTCTATCTTGTAGACACTACAAACTTTGAAGAAGTTGCAACAACTGTAAACATTTCTTGGGATGGAAAATATGGTGCAAATGGAGAAATTCCATTTGAATTTACTTTCTTCAAAGAAGATAGACAGTTGCTAAGAGATGTTAGATATTCATACATTGCATTAGATGAAAATAATAACGAAATTGCCCGTTACGATGGAGATGATCCTAATAATCCTGGAATTTTCGCAACTGAAGGAATTGACATTCAAAGAATTTTTGTTCCTTCTGAAGGTCAAATGAGAATTGACATTCTAGTTTATGGAACTGGCTTGGATTATGATCCAACTTATTCTGGAATTGGTTCAGCAATTATTGAAATTGGTCCAGGTGCACCAAGTTCTATTGTAACTCCACCTCCTACAACTGAAGAAAAATCTATTCCTAATTGGATAAAAAATAATGCAGAATGGTGGGCAGATGGCGCAATTGATGATGCATCCTTTGTACAAGGAATTCAATTCTTAATTGAAGAAGATATTCTAAGAATCCCACCAACTACACAAGGTTCTGGTGATGGCTCTAATGAAATCCCTGGATGGATTAAAAACAATGCAGGATGGTGGGCAGAAGGATCTATCGATGATGACTCTTTCATTCAAGGAATTCAATTCCTTATCAAAGAAGGAATAATGAGAATCCAATCATAAGTTTTTAAATAAATTCTGACAAGTGATAATATGAAAGACATCAACGACATTATGCCAAAAGTTCCTAACATGAAATGGGGAGCTTTAATGAACAAACCACCTACAAATGAAAAATTTGAAGAAATGAACAAAATTTTTCCAAGTAATGGTAAATGGCATACAGTTTTTGAAGAAAACGATTCTGTCACAATAGATGGAAAACAAATTTGGAAAAAAAATTCTGACAAGTGGACCTAGCTTGAAAATAATTCTTTTATTCACAATCCTTACATTATCACTGGGATTAACATCTAGTATTGATGATGTGTTTGGTCATGGGGTAGGAAGCGAAACATTTCCTCCAGTTGATCTTAATGGAAAACAAGTAACACTAGAAGTATCTTCTTCTCAAAATGATCCAGAAGCAAATGACGATCAACAGATTTCAATTTCTTTTATTGATTTTGATTCTAAAATCACTCTAAGAGATGTAAAATTTTTAATTTCAGCTGAACGTGGAGAAAAATTTCTTTTTGAAAAAGAATTTGATGCAGACAATGGATTTCTAGTGTTTAATTTTGTATCTGAAGATACAGATAAAATAATTGTAGAAGAAGAAACTGGTGGCAATTTCTTTGGTTCATTATTAGGCTTGGAAAGTAGAATGATTCACGTTAAAGGACCTAATCTTAGTAATGGAGGATTGTACAAATTTGATGTTTATGTCCTTGCTGCAGATGGATATTCTAATGTCCTTGCAGAGCCCCTTGTCTTTAATGCCGGAATATCAATAGCTCAAACTACAAGTCATACAATCAATGATGAAAATTTTGGATCTCAAACAGTTGATGTTATTACATACTATGATGAAATCTCAAATTTTGAATACAATTCTGACTTGAGAGAAATTAGTTATACAATGCCATTTGAATGGACTGAGACTAACATTAACCAAACATCTGTAGTTCATGAAGAATTATCCATTCCAAAGTCTTTTGGAGACTTGCTTGCTTCAGGCTTTATCATGAATGTTAATGGTATAGACCTATCTGAAGACATTGTAAATATTGATGATTTTTTCACTGACGATAGAGTAGTTCATTTTATCATATATCAGAAAGAACTTTTGAACATTTTAGAAAATGGTTCTAATGACGATAAAATGAATTTCAAAATTAGACCTAACCTAGAATATTTTCATCTAAGTTCTGTTACTGAGAATGGTCAATTTAGAATTCTTGTTTCTTGGGAGCCAAATAATTTACAATCAAACTCTAATGCAAAAATAAATTTTGATGTAACTGATATTTTTCTAAAGAATAGACCTGTCTCCGCGAATTATGATTTTTCAATTTCACAAGGCAACAAAATTTTACATCAACAAAGTGGAATTAGTACTGATTCAAAAGATGAACATAATGTAGCAGAATTCTTTATTCCAGAAGATGTAACTGGAATAATAAATCTAAATTTTTATAATTTGGATGGAAATGATCTAGCACGAACAACAATTCCGGTTGTAGTTGATAGAGAAATTGGTGAAACTCCAATTACAATTCCTGAGTGGATTCGTAACAACGCATTGTGGTGGTCTGACAACCAGATAGATGATACAACATTCATTCAAGGAATTGAATATCTCATAAAAAATGAAATTATTCAAATCCCTCCAACACAACAGCAAGATTCAGAATCAAAAGACATCCCTGAATGGATTCGCAACAATGCAGAATGGTGGGGAAATGGATTGATTGATGATCAAACATTTGTTCAAGGATTAGAATATTTGATTCAAAAAGGAATCATTCGTGTTTGATCGCATGTCCTTCGATAAATGAACCAGTCGTTTTAAATGGTAAAATCAGATAATTTGATCACATTGTTTCGACCTGAAAAAATTGTAGAAAGAAAATCTGCTTTATTCTCAATAGTTGTTACTGGAGTTGTTGCAATTCTAGCATTACCAATTATCATTCCTCATTTGTTCCATGGATATCACATTGCACACATTTTCTTGCATGTTGGCGGAATTTCACTTGCAGTATTCATTTCAGTTCTTGCAGGTTTAGCATATTATCGATTGAGAACAAAGCGATTGTTACTAAGTGCAATAGCGTTTGGAAATTTTATTGCAGCAGAATTTGCCTTGCTCATAGATGCTACATGGCCTTCAGTATTTGACTTTGAATTTATGCCTCTATCTGAGGTAGGACATTTATTGACCTTTGGAACATTAGGATTACTAGCGTTAGGAGTGTTTAGAAATGACTGATAGAGATTCTCAATTACAACAAATTATCGAACAAAATCCAGGAATCCAATTCCGTGAATTGATGAGATCATCTGGATTGAAAAATGGTGTTCTAAGTCACTATGTTGGAAAATTAGAAAAAAATGGAATTATCAAAGTAGTTCGTGGACCAAGACAAGCAAGATTCTTTCCACCAAAAATTACAGAAGAAGAATCAATTGTAATTAAAGCACTCAGAAAAGATACACCACGTTCAATACTACTTACATTAATTGAAAATGATGGATTAGAATTCAATCAATTAGTTAAAAAAGTAAAGAAATCACCATCTACAGTTTCCCTTTATCTCTCACAAATTGTCGAAGATGAACTAGTTGAAATCAAAATTGTTGAGCTAAAAAAGCGATATTATATTAAAGCAAGAGAGCTTATTGATAAATTAATTGAGGACTATAGACCAAGCTTGCTTGACAAACCAACATCAGGATTCGAAGATATCGTCAACGCTCTTTAATTTCAAAAATCTTTCTACAATAGGATTTTTTGTAATTTTATTTTCATTTACACCAGCTCTTTCTTTTGCTGAAGTCTTTATTCCTGATCATGAGTATGTTGGATATTTTGATTCAAATGGAATCTATACTGTTGTAGGAAATATCAAAAATGAACTAGAATACGCAGTTCTTCCAACAATTACTGTATCAGTAAATGATAATGGAAACATTCTATCAAAAACAATACTGCATGTTCCATTAGCAACAAATACTGAAATTCCTTTCAAAATAAAATTTTACGATGTAGTAAGTAAATCTCCAGAACTACTTCCTGCAGAATTTATCTATGAAATAACTACAAAAAATCCAATTCCAATTGAAGTTTTGTATGATGAAACTTTGATCAAACATGATGATGGTCATCTTACTGGAAGAATCCAAAATACTGGTGATCAAATCATCTACAATCCAAAAATCTATGCAGTGATTCATGGATATGAAAGAGTTTTAGATATTGGTCAAAATGTAGAACAAATTGAGAAAATAGAACCTGGAGAAATTATTGAATTTACCATGTATCCCGATCCTTCCATAACTGATGAGGTCTTTTACTATAGCTGCTTTGCACCAGTCGATACTACTGTAATTCCTGTTATTGCAAAGAAAAATGGTGGTGAATTTGATTTTAGATATGATTCTGGTGCGTGGTATTCAGCAGCAAAGTTTGATGAATCAGGAACAAGCATGACTATGAGAGGATACAATAGCTATCCATTAGAGACGTATGCAAATTTTGAATTTCCACCAATTTCTGGAAATGAAAAGTTTTCAGTAACAATGGATGGAAAACCAATTGAATTTATTCAAAGTATGGATGAAATGGGATTTTGGCATGTTGCATATACTGTTGAACCTACATCACAAGGTGTTGTAAAAATTAGTGGTTTTGATAAAGGACTTCCTCCTGAAATGCCTACAATTCCAACATGGGTAAAACAAAATGCAGATTGGTGGACAACTCAACAAATTTCTGATTCAGAGTTTTTAGAAGGAATTGATTTTCTTTTTGAAAAACAAATTCTTTCAGTTCCTGAAAGAGATGTAGTAGCAGAATCTCAATGGAAAATTCCATCATGGGTAAAAAATTCTGCCGGTTGGTGGTCTGAAGATAAAATTTCTGATGATGAATTTCTAAACATTATTGAAAATCTTGTAAAACGTGAGATCTTAATAGTTTAGCCTCAACGTTCACATTGGTACATTTTTCGAATGAACCACTGTGCTAATTATCAAAAATAAGTACTGCGGATCATGGCACTTAACGAAAATAATACAAATTATTCTGTATCTAATCAAGAGATTCAAAATCTAAGTAATGAAGCACAGAAATATTCTGAAAAACTTTTAGGGATATTTGATGAAACTCATAAAGTCATTATTGGACAAGAAGATGCATTACACAAAATTCTAATCTCAATTATTGCAGATGGTCATGTACTTTTAGAAAGTGTTCCTGGTCTTGCTAAAACTTTGATGGTAAAAACTATGGCAGAAATCTTCAATGTTGATCACGTCAGAATTCAATTTACACCAGATCTTTTACCTGCAGATATTTTAGGAACAAAAATTTACAAAAACTCTTCGGGTTCATTTATCACTCAAAAGGGTCCTATTTTTCACAATTTTGTTCTAGCTGATGAAATTAATCGTGCCCCACCAAAGGTCCAATCTGCATTACTTGAAGCAATGCAAGAAAAGAACGTGAGTATTCATGGTGATACATACGAGCTAAAACGACCATTTTTGGTCCTAGCAACACAAAACCCTATTGAAAATGAAGGAACATACAAGCTCCCTGAAGCCCAAGTCGATAGATTTGCTCTAAAAATCCTACTTGATTATCCATCAAAACAAGATGAATTAGAAATCATCGAAAGAAATTCTTCAGATTATAATCCAGAAATTAAAACAATAGTTAGTCCAGAAGAAATTTTAGAAATTCAAAAATTTAACGAGAAAATTTATGCTGATAAAGTAATCACCGAGTATATTGCTGACATTGTTAATGCAACAAGAAATCCAAAAGACTATGATTTAGATTTAGAGAATATGATCGAATTTGGTGCATCACCAAGAGCATCAATTTGGTTGATGAGAACTGCAAAAGCAAATGCATTACTTAATGGAAGAGGATTTATCATTCCTGAAGATGTAAAGGCAGTTGCTCATGAAGTTTTACGTCATAGAATTATCTTAACTTTTGAAGCTGAAGCAAATGGACTGAATGCTGACAAAGTTATTGACTTTGTTTTAGAAAAAATTAATTCTCCATAGAAATGACCGAACTATCTGAGATTTTACAGAAAGTAAAAAATCTCGAAATAAAGACCAAAAATATCGTTGAAGGCATGGAATCTGGTGCCTATAGGTCCAGATTTCGTGGCGGCGGCATAGAATTTTCTGAAGTTCGAGAATACACGCCTGGGGATGATGCAAGAAGGGTTGACTGGAATGTTTCAGCACGATACAATGATTTGTTTGTCAAAGAGTTTGTTGAAGAAAAAGAGCTTAATGTCTATGTGATAATGGATTTATCATCAAGTAACGATTTTGGTTTTAAGAAAAGTAAAAAAGAATTGGGTTTTGAAATATCAGCTTCATTGATGTTTTCTGCATTAAAAAATAATGATAGAGTTGGAATGGGATTATTCACAACTAGATTGGAAAAATTTGTTCCTGCTAAAAAAGGAAAAAAACACATGATGGAAATTTTAAAACAATTACTTGACCATACTCCAGAAAACAAAAACACAGACATTCTAAAATCATTATCAGACTTACAAAAATATCTTAAAAGAAGAAGTGTTATTTTTGTTATTTCAGATTTTATCTCTGATTCATTTGAAAAGCCATTAAAATATTTGAAACTACAACATCAAGTAGTTCTGGTAAATATTTCAGACATTAGAGAGACAAAAATTCCTGAAATTGGTCATGTCTATCTAGAGGATGCAGAATCTGGAGAACAAATACTTGTAAACACTTCAGATAAAAAATTCCAAGAAGAATATACAAAACAGATTGAGCAAACAAGAGCTGAAAACGAATATGAAATAAAAAAACTAGGAATTGATTATCTTAATCTAAGTAACGAAGAATCATTTGATATTACTTTCAATCGCTACATTAGAAATAAAATCAGGAGAAGACTATAATGGATTTACACTTTGAATATCTCTATGTTTTGTTTTTACTATTAATGATTCCAGGATTGTATTTTTTGTATGCAAAATATAATTCAGAAAAAAAAGATTCAGTACTAAAATTCAGTTCTCTTAAAATTATCAAAAAATCAATTACTGGTAAAAATTTTGCAAGAAAACATTTACCATTTGTATTGATGATGGGTGTATTAGGCCTGATCATCGTAGGCTTTGCAAATCCTCAAATTCCTTCTGTTACGTTTGAAAAAGGCATCAATTTGAGCGTAGTTTTAGATGGTTCTGAGAGTATGGCAGCATCTGATTACAATCCAACACGCCTAGATGCTGCAAAAGATGCAATAAGTAAACTAGTAACAAAAATTGGTCCTCAAAATAATGTTGGAGTTGTACTCTTTGAATCAGGGGCCACAACGATTTCTTATCTATCTCCTGATAAACAAAAAACTATCAATGCTGTTTCATCAATTCAACAAGGTCAAGGAGCCACTGCAATTGGTGATGGACTATCATTAGGAATTGATATGTCATCTTCTATTCCTGATAAAAAAAGTATTGTAATTTTACTAAGTGATGGTGTTCACAACTCTGGTTTTGTAACTCCTGATGAAGCAATAGAGTATGCTAAATCAAACAATGTTCAAATTCATACTATTGGATTAGGATCTATTGAACCAGTATATCTTAGAGATGATATCTATGGTGAACCACAATATGCAGAGCTAGACGAAGAAACTTTGATGAAAATTTCAAATGAAACAGGTGGAAATTATTACAAATCACTTGATGAAAAAACACTTAATGATATTTTTGTAACACTAAGTAGTAATTTAGAATTTGAAATGGAATATTCTACTATAAGAGATTGGTTTTATGCTGCAGCTATTGGTTTGATGCTAATTAATGCCTACATTATTTACGGAAGATACAGGATAGTTGCCTAGAGTTTTTGGTGAGAGTTTTTGAAATCAATATTCATCTTTAGTTTATTTTTTGTACTCTCTTCTACTTTACTTTTGAATCCAGTTTTTGCTGAAGAAATGAATTTTGAAATGGATTGGATTATAGAGGGACAAATTAATGAGCAAGAAATTTCTTCTGAAGAAGCTGAAATTGTTTCATCATATGAAGAACTAGTAGAAGAAAAACCAAAAAAACCAATTTATGATAAGTTTGTAACAAACAATCAGTATTCAATTGGTGATTACAAGATAACAATAGAATCTGAAGAAGGACAAATGCTCAATGGAATGATAATTGAGCAACAAGAACTACAAAAAGAGAGTTTCAAGCACAAAATCAAGTATTATGATAGATTTTCAGACGGTTATGTAGAGGTTGCAGAGGCACTTTTAAACCCAATTGGTGAAAGCAAATATCTCATTCAAGGACGTTCCCTTGATCATAATCCCAACTCTAATCTTGAATTATTTGTAATTGAAAGAGGTTATTCTTTGGATAACCTTGAAGCAATTCCAAATGATATCTTCTCTCCAAAAGAATTTACACTTGGTAGACAACTAATGGAAGAATTCCAAGCAACTGGTGAAGGTGGTGTTGATCTTAGACAATATGCAATTAATCACTTACACATGAACAAAGAACAAATTCAAGAAAAGATGATAGAGTCATTATCAAAGCAAAGTTCAGAAACATTTGCAGACATTATGTCAGGAAATACTTTACAATCTGAATTACAATCAGAATCAGAAATTACTGTTTCTGTTCCATCACGAGAATCTCAAAGTATATTTGATAATTTCAAATTTGAACAACCTAAATTTGAAAACACTCGACATGTACGTGATTCATTACAAAGTGGACCAATTGAGATATTCCAACCATCTACAGACATTGTAAATAGCCCATGGTTAATTCTAATTCCAATATTTGTTGGATTGGCAATATTTGGATACCTGATGAAGAGAAAACTATCCCAAAGAACTATGGAAGAACAACTATTGATAACAACAGAACCACAGGTTAACTACAAAGAGTTAACACAAGATATGCTGAATAATTCATTGAAACTCTACAACTCTCATAAACAAAAACAAGCTCATGAAGTTCTTAGTCAGGCAATTAGATATTACTATTCACAAGATTTGAAAATTTTCAAAGATGTTACAAACTTTGAATTGATAGACTATGTGAGAAAAGAAAAAAACTCAGACTATGAAAAGATTCGAAATTGGTTGTTGTTATGTGGTAGCGTTGAATTTGCAAAGTATCCATCAAACGAGATGGCATTCAAAGATGCACTAGCAGAATTCTCAAAGACTATTTCATAATTAGTTTATTTCTATCTGGCAATTATGGAAATTGCCATTCCATTTTGTATGGCCTAAAAATCTCTTTACTTCAAACTCTTCTAAATCATAAAATGTTGTGCCTGTTTTGCCTAAAATTTCTCCACTTTTGTCGTAAAATGAAATAATCAAGTCAACCTGATCACGCTTGATATTGTCATTGTTGTACATTCCAGAAACTGTCACTAGACCAAAATCATCTTTTGTACATGAGAAATTTTCAACTCCTTGAATAGATGAGGTTTCAGGCTCAACTGACTTTGGAACAACTTTTTGTGGCAATTCTGGTTCTTCAACAGTTTCAGGTATTGTTTCTTTTTGCATAGTCTTGTGAAGTAGTGTATTTACATTATCGTTATGAAAAAAATTAATTTTGTTTAGTATCTCACTTGCAAATCTAGTTGTTGGTTCTGTTTCATCCAAATTGATTTCATTTTTATTATAATCGTAATGTTCAGCATATTCATCAAAGATTACTACATGAAAAATCATGTTTTCATAACTACAGGAAGTCATTGCGCCATTTATTTTGTAATCAAAAAAACATTGAGAATTCTCATTAAGATCAGTTGACAAGTATGATGTTTCAAAAATTGTTGCATTATTATTTCTATCAAATGAATTCCAATAATTAGCAAGATCATTCTGGTCATTAAATTCGGCAATTTGTAAAATCAATGATGGAACTTTGTATTGGTAGAAAGCTGGATCATATACCCTAGTAATATCTGTGAACATTATTCTTACAGAATCCATTACTCCTTCTTTTTCTTCAAACTCATATTCCGTAGAAAGGATTCTCCATTTAGTTTGTTTAATGATATTTAGAATTTCTTTTTCGGTTAGCAGATATTTTTCAAGACTTGATTGAAATGTTTGCTCTTGAGTAAAGTAACTTTTTTCAGGAGTATATTCCAAATATCCGGATTCTCTTAGAACGTGAATTGTTCTTAGAAATTGTTCATCTGTAATTTTTCCTTCTACCCACCATTGAGCACGATCTTTTGTCCAAAGTGGAATTAAATCAATATCCACATTTTGAGATAATTCCGGAATGTCTTTTACAACCATTTTGGCAGTATGTTTAAGATTTATCTCATCGACAATCTCAATTGGTAGAATGTTGTTGTTCAGTACATTTTCAATTAATGCTAAGTATTCAGCATCTGTAATGTCTCCTTTAACCCAAATCTCTGTAGTTTGTCTGATCCATTGAGGAAAAATAGAATCATTTTCAGCAAAGGCCTCAATTTGAAATGAAATTAAAACCAAAGTTAGCACTAATCCAATAAGTGTATAAGAACTAGTTTTCACGATCCGTGGTTTCTTTTTAAAATAAATAAATAATTGGTACATTTCTCGAATGGACCATTTCTCTTTTATTCAAAATTTAATTTGTAAGATCACTAGAATGCACAAGAAATTACAATTATTTGCAGTAATGGTATTTGCAGGCGTCTTAGTTACTTCTATTCCTGTCCAATCTGGATTTTCAGATAGTGGCTTTTCTAATGTAAAGAAAGCAACTGGTGTAATTATGAAATTCTGTGAAAATCAGGCAATTACACTAGCTGACTGTGTTGAAAAATATGATGGCTATACCTGGACTGACAGAGTCAATGTATTGATTTGGGCACCTGGCTGGAATAATGATTCTGATAAAATTGATAGAATTGGTGAATCAGAGGGCACACCAATCACAGTTACTACTAGAGCAGAATCAGTTGATACTGCTGTCTTTGCAGAAACAGGTCCAGACACTGGAGTTTTCTTTGGTGTAGTGAAATTAAGT
Source organism: Candidatus Nitrosopumilus sp. (assembly GCF_028278985.1). Lineage (GTDB taxonomy): Archaea > Thermoproteota > Nitrososphaeria > Nitrososphaerales > Nitrosopumilaceae > Nitrosopumilus. The sequence continues at coordinate 72,340 of NZ_JANQTA010000013.1, forward strand.
GGTCAAGACTTTACAGTTCATGATCAAAATGGTTCTGAAGTTTCAGGACATGGCCATTTATCAAGTAATTTTGGAACTATAGTTTCAAAAGATTGCAATGATCCAAATGCATCATCTGGTGGACATGGACATGGACATGGATTTTTAATTCCATTAATCAAATTACACTCATTACTATTCTCAACAATTATGACTGACATTATCCCATCCGCATATGCTCAACATCATATGATGCATCGTCATACACCTGATTGTTCAACTCAAGGAGTAATTGGAAGTGCCTTAGATGTTGCAGTTAGAGTTCCAACTGATTTGCAAAATGGTGCAGTAACTGTATCATGGGAACCAAATGAAGACACTGTCATAACAAAGAGTGCTACATGGGAATGGAGAACAGGCGAACTTTACTTCCATCAAGACATGTACACAGTTGATCAACCAATTAGATTTACATTACATGATGCAGACTTGTGGATTCACCATGCAGACTTTTACACTTATTGGATGAGAGTTTACTCTGATTCTGATCAAGCAGGAATTTTTGTTCCAGTACAATTCCAACCTAACCATGATCATGGTGCAGAACCTCAATACGAGGGAGTTACTACAAAATTAACTGAACCTGCAGCATCATCATTAACAAAGTATACTCCTGATGGAGAATACAAGATCTACTTTTGGTGGCAACCGGGTGGTGTTGTTGGTGTAGATCAAGATTATGATCTAAATATTATGGTCCATGATGGAATGACTGACATTCACCAAACTCATCTTAGCTATGATATGGAAATCTATCTTAATGGTGAATTAATTGATGTTAGAAGTGACAGATTCTCTGGAGAAGGACAGGGAATTGAAAAAGTTAACTTTGCTGAAAGAGGTTCTGCTAAAATAGTGATAAAGAATATCTTTGGAAATGACATTGAACAAGACTTTTCTTTCCAAGTTGCTCCTGAAGCAATTATTGAAGAAATAGTACCAAGACATCATGCCTTTGATACACCTGTTGATGAATTTGAAGGACGCTATGGTGCTCACTACATCAACGTACTTGAAGGTGAATTCTATGTAACCCTAGATGATGAATCACAAGAACTTGACGAATTGAGAGTTAATGACGGTGATACAATCACTGTAGAATACATTGACTTGACTTTACCAGAACCACATACATCTGCTGATTCATTTGATATTCAAGCAACAACTATTGTTTATGATGTAAATAATCCATTAGCTGAAGTCTCAACTGTCAATACATCTTCAACCATCACTGATATTTCTATAGATTCTAAAAGTTATGAAGGAATCAAAAAGATTCAAGAAACAAAATCTAACATAGTTTCAATTACTCCAGTTTCATCTGAAATTTCAATTCCAACATGGGTAAAGAAGAACGCATCATGGTGGTCAGATGGCCAAATCAATGATCCAGAATTTGCAAAGGGCATTGAATACTTGGTTCAAGAAAATATTATTGACATAAAGAAAACAGATGAATTAACTGAAGAAGCTGATGATGCAAATATCACATCCATTCCAATGTGGGTTAGAAATAACGCATCATGGTGGTCTGAAGGCCAACTAACTGATGTTGACTTTGCAAACGGAATCAAATATCTAATTTCAGCAGGTCTAATCAAAGTATAGAACTTTTATTGACAAAAAATTATTTTGTTAAATGAATGAAATGAAAACAAAATCTTTACTATTTTCTTTATTTTTATTATTTACAATTAGTTCAATCCAACTTGCGTTTGCAGGTGGTTCTGGCAGTGAAGAAAGTGATGTGTTATTCATTAATGATAATTATTACAAAGTCACACTAGATACAGAACCATCAGTTCTAGAAGGAAATGAAGACAATGTAGTTTTCAATATCTCAACAATTAACGATGATACTCAAGAAATTGTTTCAAACGTCGAATACAAAGTTGAGGTTTTTGATAGCAAAAACAATTTGATTGTAGATTATACTGCATTCTCACCAGATGATAAATTGCATACAAGAATTGTCCCAACTTCTCAGATCAATTTTTCAGGAGATACCATTGAAAATGGCTCTTGGCTTGGCTCAAGCAATTCACCATTAACGGTAAATGCACCTCTATTTCAACAAGGAGGACTTGTTGATGTCTATATTACAATTCTGTCAATAGATTCTGAGCCTGTTTCAGGAACTAATACAACCTTTCAAATTCGATTTACAATGGGTGAATTCATTCCATTTTCTATAGATATTGATGAAACTCCAACAGATCTAATGTTTGCTACATATTTTGAAAATATTGAGCAATTCCATTTTGATGAGAATAAAAAAAAGTTAACTGCATACATGCCATTTAATTGGAATGAAGAATTTATCAAATCAATTCCATTTGTTCATGCAGAATACTATATACCAAAAACTGTAGATATTTTTGAGAACTATGAAATCATTTTGACCGTAAACGATATTTCATATTTTGGAACGATAGATCGTTCTGGTGATGAAGAAATAGTTGTTCATTTCTTGCTTTCTTCTTCAAAATTATTGAAAATGATTGATGATGTTCCTTCTGATCAAATAGATGTAATGACTTTTGGAATTGAATCTGGCAAAGAAAGAGAAGTTCAGAAATCTGATGCATCCCTTGAAGATGGTGACAAAATAATTTTATTATCTACTGAAGAAGATTGGAAATTTCATCTTTCATTATCTCCCGCTGGAAAAATCAATCCTGGTGAACAGATTACATTAAATTTAGAATTTCATGATCCTGTAACAAATTCCATAATCCCTCAAAACACTTATGATCTTGATGTTTTTCTAAACGGCAAAATTATCGAATCAATAACTCAGAAAGAATCACCTGATGGAAGAGATTCAATCAAAGTTTCATTTGATGATGTAGGAGCTGTAATTGTTAGAATTTCAAATGTAAATAATTTTGATACTTCAGGACAATTCTCATTCAAAGTCACTGAACCAAAAATTGAATTGACAGCTGATCACCATGTTGAGATTCCTATTGGAACTTCCCTCCCTGGATGTGAAAAAGATGACTCTTGTTATCTGCCATCATCTATCACGATTCAACCAAATGAGATTGTTTTATGGGATAACATAGATGATGTTGCACATACTGTAACTTCAGGCAGTCCTGATGAGGGGGCATCTGGAGTTTTTGATAGCAGTATTATTGCTGGGGGTGAAACCTTCTCATTCAAATTTGAAAATGATGGTACCTTTGACTACTTTTGTGCTCTACATCCTTGGATGGTAGGTACTCTAACTGTGGGTAATTCTGAGCCTAATGTGCCTAAATGGGTAAAAAATAATGCCAAATGGTGGGGAGAAGGACAAATCAATGATTCCGACTTTGCAACAGGACTAGAATTTTTAATTAAAGAAAATGTAATCAGTGTTCCAAAAAATGCTGAAGTTGAATCATCTGAGAGCTCAATTCCAGACTGGCTTAGAAATACCGCAAAGTGGTGGGCAGATGACTTGTTATCTGACTCTGAATTCCTTAAAGGAATAGAGTGGATGATAAAAAATGGAATAATTACAGTATAATCTCTAGTACATTTTAGAAATGAACCAATCTTGTTTTTATCATCTTAATTGAATTACTAGTATACAGACCATAGTTTGATGAGAAACGTGGAGGAGTCATCTTGTTTGCCTGTTTCTCATCTTTTTTTGTTTTTTTTGATAAATTTGTAACAATTGTTGAATAATGTTATTATACAATTTTTAACCATTCAAATTAACTTATGCTACTTCCACTTAGAGATGAAAATCCCCATCCTCCAGGATTCAAACCTAAAGTTACAATTTCACTAATCATAATTAATGTCGTAATTTTCTTTATGGAAGTAGCTATAACTGGTCAGTTTTGGGAATTCTCAAATCAACGAGCAGCATTCATGTTTTTTGATTGGGGTGCAGTTCCAGCTTGTGTAACTGGATTCTCATCAATGATTCAACCTGGAATTGCATGTCCAGACATGTCATACATTTCGTTATTTAGTTCGATGTTTATGCATGGAGGATTGTTGCACTTGGGTGGTAACATGTTATTTTTGTGGATATTTGGAGACAATATTGAATTAAAATTTGGTAAAGCAAAATTTCTTTTAATATATCTTGGATGGGGAGTCGGTGCAGGACTTGCACATATTGTGTTAGATCCAACAAGTACTATTCCTGCAGTTGGAGCATCAGGTGCAATATCTGGAGTGTTAGGTGCATACTTGGCAATTTTTCCCAAAGTTAGAATCCAAACATTTCTCATGCTGGGATTTTTCTGGAGAATGATGCACATTCAGGCTAGATGGTTCTTACCTTTCTGGCTAGTCTTCCAAAACTTGTTGCCTTTCTTCATAGGAGGCTTTGGTGTTGCAGGAGGTGGTGTTGCATATATGGCTCATATAGGAGGCTTTGCAATAGGATTTGCAACGGGATATCTATACAAGAAATCTCATAGTTCCGAGTTTACATATGGAACACGTTATGGTTACAGACCAGATTATTGAAAGAATAAATCGCTGTAATCTTTTGAGAAATTCATGCCATTGATTACAGTTTCAATGTATCCTGGAAGAACACAGGAACAAAAAGATGAATACGCAAAAGCAATCACAAAGGCTGCAGTTGATATTCTTAAAACAAAAGAAAATCACGTTATTGTTGTCTTTGAAGACAATCCTAAAGAAAATTGGTTTTTGGCAGGAAACCAACTTTAATTATTTTTAAAATGATTAGACTGGAAAATCCAGTCTAAAGGTATGCACATACACACATGTACTATTATGATTTGTTTATACTAGCTTTGCATAATAACAAAATGGTACATTTTGTAATTGTACCATATCTTTATCCTTTTATTCTCACCAATTCATTTAATCTCATGAAAGTTGCAGTTGTTCAGTTTAAAGCATCAACAAAAAAAGAAATCAATTTAGAAAAAATTATTTCTTACATTTCAAAAGCTGCAGCAAAAAAGGCAACATTATGTGCATTTCCAGAATTTATGATGTTTTATACAAATTCTAAACAAACACCAAAACAACTTGCAGAATTATCTGAAACAATAAATGGAAATTTTGTTTCAAGTATTGCTCAAACTGCTAAAGAATACAAGATTCAAGTTGTTGGTTCCTTTTATGAGAAAAGCAGAAAAAAAGATAGAGTTTTTGATACTTCATTTGTGATTGACAAAAACGGCAAAGTTCTCTCTACCTATAGGAAAATCCATCTTTATGATGCTCTAGGATTCAAAGAATCAGATAAGATGGCCTCAGGCTCTAAAATTTCAAAACCAGTAAAAACTTCTGTAGGAAAAATAGGAATGATGATCTGTTACGACTTGCGTTTTCCTGAAATGTCTCGTTCACTTGCAGCAGCAGGCTCTGAAGTTTTAGTTGCACCTTCTGCTTGGGTTAAAGGAAAAATGAAAGAAGAGCATTGGTTAACAATCAACAAGACACGTGCAATTGAAAATGGATGTTATGTTGTAGCACCTGATCAAGTTGGTAACATTTACTGCGGAAGAAGTATAGTGGTAGATCCTTATGGAAAGATTTTGATTGATATGAAAAAGAAACAAGGTATAGGATTTGTTACTATTGATTTGAAAAAAGTAAAAGACACACGAAAGGTTTTGCCTCTTTTAAAGAATAGAAGAACTGATGTATATCCTACTTTGAAGGCTTAGGTTTTCTACTTTCACAATTAAAATTAGAACATTGCTTTGTCCATTTTTGTTTTCTTGAATATCTAAAAATTACCATAGGCCATTTACATACTTCACATGGACTTTTTGTTGCACGAAGCTTTGCTTTTTGTAATAATGGAGATGATGCTTTACAGCCTCCGTAATAATTTGAACATCCCATGAATCTTTTTCGAGTAGTTCTTGAACGAATAACCATTAATTCTCCTAGTTTACAAACAGGACATTGAACAAGACCTTTTTTTGGAGAATTTGTTCCTAAAATAATGTATTTTTTTTCTTTTGAAGACCATGACAAGAAACCATTACTGTCAAGATATTGGGTGATCTCTTTTTTGAAACTTGTAGTTCTAGTTTTAGTTATTCTGACAACATGTCTTTTGACTGTTCTTTTGACCTGAACTGTTTGCAAGCTAGATTTTCTCAATGGCATTTTCTATGATGACTTTACTAAAACGATTTTTATAGGGACTTGGGTCAACGACCTTCATGGAAAAGGTCTGTGTTCTTGGTGCTGGAAGTACGAAATATGGTAAATTAGCAGATAGTATTGCTGATATCACTACTCAAGCTTCAGTTGCAGCCATTGAAAGTGCTGGAATTGAGCCTAAAGAGATTGGAGCATCATACATCTCTAACGTATTTGGAGTAGCAGACAAACAAGTCCACATTGGTCCAGTCTTAATGAGCAGACTAGGAATTCCTGATAAACCATCATTAACAATAGAGTCTGCATGTGGAAGTGGTTCAGTTTCATTTAGAGAAGCCTATGCAAACATTGCAGCAGGATTTTATGATTGTCTTATTGCAACCGGTGTTGAAAAAGTAACTCATACTGGAACAGAATGGACAACAACATACTTTGCATATTGTTCTGACTTTTTCTATGAAGGTCAAGCCGGTGCATCCTTCCCAGGATTGTTTGCATCTATGGCAAGAGCATATCTTACAGAATTTGATGCAACAGAAGAAGACTTTGCAAAAGTTGCAGTAAAGAATCATGATAATGGCGTACTTAATCCAAAAGCTCACATGCAAAAGAAAATTACAGTTGATGATGTAATGAACTCTGCAGTTGTTGCTAGTCCATTGAAACTTTATGATTGCTGTCCCTTTTCTGATGGAGCAAGCTCTGTTGTTTTATGTTCAGAAAAATTTGCAAAAGAACATGGTGGCGATTATGTTGAAGTTATTGGTTCAGGTAGAGGTGGTTCGCCTGCTGCATTACAAGGTCGTGATCATATGACAACTATTCCAAGTACAAAGATTGCATCAGAAGCTGCATACAAAATGGCTGGAGTAACTTCAAAAGATATTGACTTTGCAGAAGTCCATGACTGTTTTACTATTGCAGAAGTTGTTGACACTGAAGACTTGGGATTCTTTGAGAAAGGACAGGGTATTCAAGCTGTTAGAGAAGAGAGAACAAAATTAAATTCAGATATTTCAATTAATCCTTCAGGTGGTCTTAAATCAAAAGGACATCCAATTGGTGCAACTGGAATTGGTCAAGTAGTAGAAATGTATGATCAATTAACTGGAAACGCTGGTGAAAGAACTGTTAAAGATGCAAAACTTGGTTTAACTCATAACTTTGGTGCAACTGGAGCAAGTTGTGCTGTTCACATTTTCCAGAGTGTCTAAAATGTCTGTTGAAGAACAAGTCATTGAACATGCCAAACAAGGAAAACTTCTAACTCACAAATGCACTGAATGTGGTTATCTTCATCTCTCAACTGCTTACTATTGTAGAGAATGCGGAAGTAAGGGATTTGAGGATGTCTTAGTTGATGGAAAGGGTACTGTGGCTACATATACCATAATTACTGTGGCTCCTGCAGGCTTTGAGAAATTCACTCCATATGCCTTTGTGGTCCTCAAATTAGATGATGCTGACTTGAGAATATCTGGATTTATGGAGGGAATTGCCACTCCTGATGATCTCCCTGTTGGAACACCCGCTAAAATCACTGGTTTTGATGAACGCGGTATTTTGATTGAAAAACAGTAAAAATTTTTGCTTGAATTATTAAAAAAATTCAAAATCGATTCTTAATTATTTTGTATTCATGATCTCATTCATGTCTGTTGAAGTTACATGTGGTAAATGTGGCGAAAAGATCACAAATATGAAAATGTTAAAGTCTCTCAAAGATGTAATGAATCCTTACAGTGGAAAATGCCCATCTTGTGGACAAAAACTTTCTACATCTGAATTTTCTCTTGATGTTCAAGAAAAATGATCCTAAAATGATCACAATATGATCGTTTTTTCCATTTTTGAAAATTTGTTGATCATATTTTGATCATTTTTGATCTTATCAAATGAAAATTTTGTTTAATCAACAATCTCAATGATCAAAAATTAAGACAAATGATCTAGTCATAAGTCTTATTTACCTCCTTTTTTTAGAATCAGTTATGAAAATGAGCGATGAAGAGTTAGAAATGGATATGGATGATGATCTAGATGAAGATTTTGATGATGACGATGTAGATGATTCACCAAAAAGAAGTGGAATCTTACAATCTACATCAAAACGTGTAAGAATGATCTTCTCTGTTATGGCCAGTCCAAACAGAATCGATATCCTCAGAATTCTAAATTCCAAAGGACCTTTGACTTATTCTGAACTAAAATCATTAGCCGGATTCAAATCCAAAAAAGAAAGTGGAAAATTTGCATACCACTTGAGAAAATTATTAAGACAATCACTTGTTGCATTAAACAAATCTGAAAGACGTTACACAATTACAAATCTTGGAAAACTTGTTTTAAGTTTAGCAAGACAAATTGAAGAACGCTCAATCATTGAAAGTGGAAAGATGTATGTCAGAACATCACATGAATCCATTGAAGAATTTAATTCTCATAAAATTATACAATCTCTAGTTCGTGAAGGAAGTCTTCCACTTGAACTAGCACAAAAAATTACTGAAGAAGTTGAAAATAGAATTTACAAATATCAAACAACCTATCTTACAGGCTCACTTATCCGTGAAATGGTCAATTCTGTTCTTCTTGAGCATGGTCATGAGGAATACAGGAACAAGCTTGCACGCCTGGGCTTGCCTGTATTTGATGTCCAAGAAATGATTTCAAACTTGGATAATGTAGATAATGGTGCTGAAGGTCTTTTGTTCAATACTGGACAAAGAGTCTTTGCAGAACATCTACTAACTAACGTTCTTCCAAAAGATGTTGCAGACTCTCATCTTTCTGGTGACTTACACATAACAAATCCCGGAATCTGGTCAATGATACCTGATACAATTTTTGTAAATGTTAAAGAACTCTTAGATGATGGAATTGATCTTGGAGGAAAATATCTTGATGTTTCAAGACTTCCTGCATCAAAACAACTAGATGAAATTACAAGTTCATTATCAATTGTAATTTCATTATTATCAAAAGAAGCTTCTCAAGAAATAGTTCTTGATGGATTACCACAACTCTTTAGTAAACATTCTAAATCATTAGGAGAACTAGAACAAAAACTTACAAATGCATTTGCAACGGCATCTACTACTTCAAAATATAATAAAACAAGTACAAATATTTCAATTCGATTACAATTAGGAACTGATGCAAAAATTGTTACTTCTATAATTAATGCATACAAAAATTACACAAAGCTAACACCACTACCAAAAATTGGCTTGATCATTGATAGTGATAAAGGAAAGATTACTGATGTTTCAGAAGCTGCTGCTGAGATTATTTCTATTGGAGGAAAAGTAATGTTTGCAAAAGGACAAACATCTAGCTATGGTGTTACCAATGGTTCAACTAAAAGTTCTGGCCCATTAGCAATTACACTACAATCTGTATCAATTAACTTACCACGACTTGCATTTGAATCAAACAAAGATGAAACCTACTTTAGAGCAAGACTTGCTTTGTTGATGAAGCCAGCATTGTCTTCTATGGCATTAAGAAAGAAAGACATTTCTGATCTTACAAGACGAGGTCTCAACCCAATCCTTGCAAAAAATACCCAATACATGCAAAAAAGCTCAGTTTCACTTGTGATTAATTTGGTAGGACTAAAAGAGGCAGTCTTTAACATTCTTGGATTCCAAGACAATAAAGAAGGCAAAGAAATCCTCCATAAGGTAATTGAGACTGCAGTTGATGTTGCTGCCAAAAAGGGAAAGGAATTAGGTGATTCTGTGGCTATTTGCATGACTGAAACTGAGGGTTCTGAGCGATTTGCAACCCTTGATGGCGAAAAATATGGCAAAAATTCTGCTCTAAATTCAATGGAAGGAGATTCCTATTCTCAAGGTGTAGTGATTAGTGCATCAGAAGTAGGTGATTATACTGCAAAAAGTGAGCCTATCAGTGAATGCAATAAAATCTCAAAACTACTTAATGGTGGTTTACTAGTAAATCTGGATATTGACAAGGGTGCCAAAGTTGCCGATATCAAAAAATCTATTGAAAAGACTGCAGAACTAACTTCATCCTTTAGACCAGTTAAAAAAATTGCAATTTGTGGTGAGTGTGGTTTCAAAGATGAACCAATTGATGATAAGTGTCCAAAGTGCAAGTCACCATACATTATCTGAAAAACGTTAATCAAAAACTAACAACGATCATTTTTCAAAACTTTTTGATCCATTTCAGATGTGACGATGATCGTTAACACTGCATGTAATTGACCGGTATGAACTTCATAGTAACGGTGTCAATATTTTTGAACCGAGATTTAAGAAAAAGTTGCAGAATCAGTTATATCCACATTCATCATAACCCTTGCGGGGAGATTATAATTGGATAATTCACAAATAGAAAATACGATCAATGAGATCCGTAAGCGCAGTGGCGCAGTAACGGCTTTCAATCAAGATAAAATTTCAAATGCCATCTATAGGGCATTGGCAGCCACCTCTAAAGCCGACCGTGGCCTAGCCGATCAACTCGCAGGTAAAGTAGTTGACAAACTTGTAGAACAAGGATTTACTAGTTCTAGAACACCTACAGTTGAAGATATTCAAGACATTGTAGAGTCAACGCTAATCGATAGTGGAAATAGCGATATCGCAAAAGCATACATCGTCTACAGACATGAGAGAAGAAAATTAAGAGACGAGAAGATGAAGGTCTTGAATCTCAAGTCATTAGATCCAGTATCTAAGAAATTTGATTTAAATTGCCTTAGAGTGCTTGCATCAAGATATCTTTTCAGAAATGGAAAAAATGAGATTATTGAATCACCAACTCAAATGTTTGAAAGAGTTGCAATTCTAGTAGGCGTAGGTGATTTAATGTATGATTCACAAATCTTTGACAAGTCAGCCAGCTCAAAACAAGATATTGATGAAGCAAAATCTTATCTTGAAAAACTTGATGCCTTTGATTACAAATTCAAAATTGGAGAATATTATCTCAACAAATGGCATTTCAGATCTTTAATCAACCACTATGTCACTCTAGCAAACAAAGGTCAAATGAAAATCAGTTTCAAAGATCTTCTAACATTGCTTGCAGCAAAGAAACTCGATGACTATTCTGATAAAATTTCAGAGTACTTTGAGCTAATGGTTTCTCAAGACTTCCTACCAAACTCTCCAACAATGATGAATGCAGGTGGAAGACTAGGACAACTATCTGCATGCTTTGTTCTTGGAATGGAAGATGGAATGGAACAAATCATGAAATCTACCTCAGATGCAGCATTAATCTTTAAGTCTGGTGGTGGTGTTGGAATCAACTATTCTGATCTTCGTGAAGAAGGCGATATTGTTGCATCAACTTCAGGTGTAGCATCTGGTCCAGTTTCATTCATGAACATCATCAACACAGTCACTGAAGTCGTAAAACAAGGTGGAAAACGACGTGGTGCAAACATGGGAATCATTGAAGCATGGCATCCTGATGTTGAGAAATTCATCACAAACAAAACTGAACCAGGAGTCTTAGAGAACTTTAACGTAAGTGTTGGAATCTGGGAAGACTTTTGGCACTCACTAGTTAATACATCTGATGGAAATTATATTCTACGTAGTCCACGTGACAAAAAACCTGTCAAAGAAATTAATGCACATCAATTAATTGATTTGATTGCATTATCCGCTTGGAAGAGTGCAGAGCCTGGTTTGATCTTCTTTGATCAAATTAACAAATACAATGTATTTGCAAAAGCCAGACAAGCACCACTAAGAGCTACAAACCCATGTGGTGAACAAAGTCTCTATCCATACGAGTCATGTAATCTTGGTTCAATTAACTTGGTAAATCTTGTAAAAAGACAAGCTGATGGAACTTATGAATTTGATTGGCAAAGATATGAAGAGACAATCAGAAAAACAACTCGTTTCTTAGATAACATCATTGATGTAAATCACTATCCTGTTGATGAAATCAATGTTGCATCAAAAGAATCAAGAAGAATTGGATTAGGTGTAATGGGAGTAGCCGATCTATTATACAAACTTAGAATTCCATACAATTCCAAAGAAGGTTATGAACTACAATCAAAACTATCTGAAGCCCTAACTTACTATTCAATGGAAGAAAGTGTTGCTTTGGCAAAGTCTAGAGGTGAATTCCCACTTTGCTCAAAGACAGAATATCCTGAAGGAAAGATTCCTGTAGCTGGATATTATGAGAAACCTAAAGAGGCTCACTCCTATGAATGGGATGCACTAATTGAAAAAATCAAGCAATATGGAATTAGAAATGTACTGACAACAACTGTTGCTCCAACTGGAACACTATCTATGATTGCAGATTGCTCAAACGGAATGGAACCTGCATTTGCTCTAGTCTTTGAGAAGAGGGTTACTGTTGGTAGATTCTTTTACACAAACAAGATTGTTGAAGAAGCACTCAAAGAAGCAGGTCTTTACAATGATGAAATTCTTGCAAAGATTGCAGACAACTATGGTTCACTGAAAGGAATAGAAGAAATTCCACAATGGATGCAAGATGTCTTTGTTACAGCAATGGACATACACTGGGCTGATCATTTGATGGCTCAAGGCGTATGGCAAGATTGGATTGGAAATGCAATTGCAAAAACAATCAACATGCCATATGATGTAACAGCTGAAGATGTAAAATCTGCATATCTTCTTGCACATGAACTTGGTCTAAAAGGAATCACAGTTTATCGTGATGGCTCTAGACACAAACAGGTTCTTCATATGACAAGTGAAAATGCACAAAAGACTTTTGATGTAACACCAACCGAACACCTTACGAAATTTGTTACTGAAACAATAACAAATCCATACATCAAATCTCAAGTCAATGCTGCACTTGCACTCAAAGTTCATGATGAAGAGATTGTAGCTGAACCTCAGAAACAAGAAGAAGTTTCAGAGGATCGTCTATGTCCAACATGTAAAAACAGCCTCGTATTTGTTGAAGGTTGTAGTATCTGCATTGAATGTGGATACAGCGGTTGTACTTCTGGATAGATAACAGAATCACAACTTTTTTACTTTCTTTTCCTTTTCGTTCTTCATGGATAAGAAAATTCCAGGCATAATTATAGGCGTAGCAATTATTGCAATCATATCTGGAGTATTTCTAACTCTTCCAAATACTGAAGTTGTTTCACAAAAATCAAATGAAAAAATTGGTCTTGTGATTAATACTCCATTTCAATCAGTATCATTGCAACAAATTGATGAAATTTTTACTGATGCATCATCAACAGGTATTGGAAGAAGCAATGTCTACTTGTTTTGGAATATTATAGAGCCTGAACGTGGAAATTTTGATTGGAAACAATCTGATGTCCTTATGGGATTGAATGAAAAAAATGATCTCAAAGTAACATTATACTTTTCAGTAATTAATGGTCCAACATTAGGACCATTTCCAAATTGGATTGGAAAGCCTTCAATCAATTCAATTGGTGAAGATAGACTAGTTACAGTTCTAGATGAAATTTTGTCAAGATATCATATTGTAGATACCGTAATCATTGCTGGAGAAACAGAATCACAATTTAGATATTCACCAGAAAATATTCCAGTGTACCAAGAATTATTTTTAGGAGTATATGAAAAACTAAAACAAAAACATCCTGATGTAAAATTTGGTAACTCTTTTGGTCTTCACCATGTATTGAATAAAGATTTAGATCACATTGTAACTGATCTTGCAGTAGGTGATTTTGTTGCATTTTCTTACTTTCCAGTTGATAGTCTAAATGATATTATCAAAACTCCAGAACAAGCAAAAAATGATTTATCCACAGTATTTGAGATGGTTCCAGACAAAAAAGTGGTATTTTTTGAAACTAGTTGGAGTTCTTCTGATTTTGTAGGTGGTGACAAATCTTCTCAAGAAGAATTTATGAAAGAAATGTTTGAATTTTATTCAGAAAATGAATCTCAAATTGAATTCATGACATGGTATCGTCAGTATGATAAACCAGAAGGAACTTGTGCATCAGAACGTCAAGATGTGGGGGATGAAAGCATTTCAGTTGGAGGCGGCTCTGGATTAGGTAGCAGTGATCATGTAATTGAACGACTGAATCATTATGTCTGTAATGCAGGATTAATTGAGATAAATGGAAATCCAAAACCTGCATGGACAGAATTCAAAAATCAAATTGAATTGATCAAATAAACATGATTTCTTTAATTCTTTCAGAATCTTCACTCGAACTTGTTCCAAGTAAATTAAAACATCATCCATCGGTTGTTTCTCATGCAAGAAAAATAGGAAAACGTCCTTCAGAAATTTTACTTGACAATTCTTGGCATTTTGCAGCAATGAAAGGAATTGAAAATGAACTAAAACGTGGTAGACCTGATCTAGTACACTTTTCTATACTTGAGGCAACTACAATTCCATTATATCAAAAAAATAAACTCAAATTTTATGTTCATACAATTGATGACAAGGTGATTTCATTTAATCAAAATGTCCACATCCCAAAATCATATCATAGATTTGCAGGTTTAATTGAAAAATTATACAAAGAAAAAGAAGTCTCATCAAATGAAGAAACTTTACTCCAAATTAAAGACCAAACATTTTCTGAGTTACTTCAAGAGATCAACCCTTCGAAAATTATTGGATTTTCTACTGAAGGGACTAGACAAACTTATGAACAATCAGTATCAGAAATTCCAGAAGATGGATGCATTGTTATTGGTGGATTTCAGAAAGGACATTTTTCTAGATCCGTCTCAGGTACATTCAATGAACTTTATTCTATTGGAGATGATTCTTTTGAAGGACATGTTGTTGTTGCTAGACTATTGTATGAATACGAAAAAACCATTTTTATGTAGGCAATAAATTTTGCATTCTGTTGCAGTCATAGTATAGCCTGGTTAGTATTCGGGGTTTCCAACCCTGTGACGCGGGTTCGAATCCCGCTGACTGCATCTTTTCTCATAATAACGAATTAGTACTTGTAACTTTATACTACATTGTGAAACCTGCATTACAGCAATTAGCAATTGAAAGAATGGAAATCCTAATTGAAAATGCAATCAGTAATTCAAAATCAAATCCAAAACTTTCACAAAGACAAGCTCTCCTAGCCAGACGGATTAGTACTAGACACAAAATCCGCATGCCTTATAATTTGAGAATTGTTTTTTGCAAAAAATGTAAGTCCTTTATTGCACCTGGACTACATTCAAGAATCCGTGTTGGAAGAACCTCTGTCAAGTCGATCAGAATTTCATGTAACCTGTGTGGGCATACTTATCGCAAAATAATATCTCAATGATTTATAAGACGATTCTCGATTTTTTGTCTTCATGGCAAAGGTATACGATGTACCAGCAGATGTATTGATTGGAAGACTAGCAGAGATTCTCAAAAATGAAGATATTCCTGCACCATCATGGATTCCATTTGTTAAAACTGGTGCCCATGCCGATAAACCTCCTCAAGATAGAGAATGGTGGCATACTAGATGTGCATCATTAATGAGAAAAATTTACCTTCATGGACCAATTGGAATTAATGAATTAAGAAAAGAATATGGTGGCGGAAAACCATCTGGATATGGTGCAGCACATCACAGAGATGCAGGTGGTGCAATCATACGAAACGCAGTTCATGGTTTAGAAAAACTTGGTTACATTGAAAAAGTAGAGAAAAAAGGAAGAATTGTTTCAAAACAAGGAATGCAAAAACTAGACAAGTTAGCAACTGAAATTCTCAAAGAACTAATTGTAGAAAATCCTCATCTCAAAGTTTACACATAGATTCAAAATGAGTTTTCCAGAATCTGACGAACCTCCTCATAACAATAATCAAGAAAATGAAATAGCAGCTCAAAAAGAGCAAATTCTAAAACAAATTTTGAGTTCAGAAGCAAGAATGCGTTTGAATAATATCAAAATGGTAAAACCTGAACTCTCTGATTTGGTAGAGCAATATTTGATTGGAATGGCAACTCAGGGAAAACTTCCAGGTCAGTTATCTGATGACCAATTAAAGCAAATTCTATTATCTATCCAACAACCAAAACGAGATTTTAAGATAAATCGAGTCTGATCCCAATAAAATATAATTATGGGTAAGGCTTCGATGTAGTCATGAAAGCAGTCGTATACAATGAATATGCACCAGATGATAATTATTCTAAGATCCTTAAAGTCCAGGATATAGATGAACCAAAACCAAAAGCAGATGAGGTAATTTTTACCAATAAAGCATCTGCCCTAAATTATAATGATATTTGGGGAATGAGAGGAGTTCCAGTAGCAGTTCCTCTTCCACATGTTTCCGGTTCTGATGTAGCTGGAGATGTTATCGCAGTTGGCGAAGATGTTAAAAATTTCAAAGTAGGAGATAGAGTTGTTTCTCACTCTAATTTGGCATGCAGAGTTTGTAGTGCATGTACAGATGGAAGAGAATTTGACTGTACCAGAAGACAAGTTTGGGGTTTCCAAACAGGACCACTCTGGGGAGCATACTCTGAACAAATTCACTTACCAGAAGTCAATGTTTCAAAAATTCCTGAAGGAGTTTCATATGAAGATGCAGCAGCAGCTTCAATGACTATTCTTACTTCATGGCACATGTTAGTAGGAAGAGCAAAGATTACTCCAGGACAAACAGTACTCGTAATGGGTGGTGGTTCTGGTGTTGGAAGCTTTGCAATTCAAATTGCAAAATTATACAACTGTGATGTAATTGCAACTGCAAGTCCTGACAAGTTAGACAAATGTAAAGAACTTGGAGCAGATTATGCAGTAGACCACAGAAAAGACGACTGGCAAAAAGAAGTCTTTAAGATATCAAAAGAAATTGCAAAAACAAAAGGTGAAGCACCTGGAATTGATCTTGCTTTTGATCACATTGGTCAAACTCACTTTAACAAGCAACTAACATTGCTCAAATATGGTGCATCTCTAGTTTCATGTGGTGCAACAACAGGTTATGACGCACAAATTGATCTTAGACACATCTTCTTCAAAGGAATCAATGTCTTAGGTTCAACACAAGGAACTAAAGCTGAATTAGATCAAGGCTTGTACTGGATGGGTCAAGGAAAGATAAAATCAATTGTTGATTCTGTCTTTACCTTCGAGCAAGCAGCAGAGGCTCATACAAAAATGCTAAAGGGTGACTTCTTTGGCAAAATCATTATGAAGCCTGAAGGCGCTTAGTCATTTAATGACTCAGCTCTTCAGAAGTCTCATTTTTGTTCCTGGTAACAACCCTAGGTTTCTTGAAAAAGCAAAAAACCTTCGAGCTGATATAGTTTGTTTTGATTTAGAGGACTCTGTTCCAGATAACGAAAAAGCAAATGCAAGAAAGCTTATCAAAAATGCACTCAAAGAAAGAAAATCATTTCAATCCTCTATCTTTGTAAGAACAAATTCTCCACTTTCTGGAAAAATTCCAGCAGATCTTAAAGAAATTGTTCAAAAAGGAATTGATGGAATAGTTATTCCAAAAGTAAACAACACTAGAGAACTCAAAAAAATTGAAAAATCATTATACTCACTAGAAAAATCAAGAAAACTAAAACCAATCCAACTTATCCCATCTATTGAATCAGCTGAAGGAGTTGTCAACACCTACACCATTGCATCAACAAGCAAACGTGTTTCTGCTGTGGTATTTGGAGTGTTTGATCTCTTAAATGATATTGGCGTTGAGTATACCAAAAATTCTGAAGGAGAGAAATATTCCCGTTCAAAGATCCCAGTTGATGCTCATGCTGCAGGTGTTGTAGCTATAGATGCAATTTGGCAAGATCTTAAAGATACAAAGGGACTAGAAAAAGATTGCAAATTAGGAAAAAGTTTAGGATATGGTGGAAAAAGCATTATTCATCCAGACCAAATTCCTATTGCACACAAACTATTCTATCCAAGTAAAACCGAAATTTCTTGGGCCCAAAAAGTTTGTACAGAGTATGAAAAGTCAACTAAAAAAGGTAAAGGTGCCACAACTGTTGATGGAAAAATGATTGATGAGGTTCATTACAAACAGGCAAAAGCCCTCTTAGAATTGACTAACTAATTTTCGATTTTCATACAAAAGTGTCAATAATTGACTTCATACTGGTACTTTTTTCAAACATCTTTTGAGATATTGAACCACTGACTATGATTTTTTCTTTTTTGATGTCCAGCTTTATGTCTTGAAAGACACATTGCAATTTTGAAATCTTTTTACTTTCACTAAGAACTTTACCTGATTCTATAATCAATCCATGCAAAATTAGATTTTCAATTTTTCTATATCCTGATGTTTTTGGAACTCTAGATTCTTTAAGAATTTGTGGAATTGTATATTCGTTTTCTAATAAAGATGAAATAATCTTTCTAGTCTCAGATTCTCCAAATAATTCTAGAATCAAGTCTGATAATTCTAAATTAATAATAGTAACAGAATAATTGTTTTCTCTTTTCTTTACTTTGAGAATTTTATTTACACAATCTTTTTCAAATTTTTTAACATCTAAATTTGAATTTTTTTTAAGCACAGAAAGAAATTTTTGAAAATGCTCTACTGATAATTTAATTGACATTCCATGCTCTAAAAATAATTCTCTTTCAACTTTTTTTAAAATATCCAAATCCAGACTTTTTTTAATTTCTGTGGACAATGAAGTTGCTATTAATCTGTCAATTCCAGCCATGTACATTTTCTAAATAATGGAAAATATTAAAGCACTGCTTTTTTTATACTCACTAGAAATGACACAATCTGTTATTGTTATTGATGATGATGAAGATACTGTCAGACTATTTAGTGAATTTTTAGAAGAAAATGGAATTAATGTAATCGGTAATGGTTTTGATGGTGTTACTGCTGTCAAACTATTCAAAGAAACAAAACCTGATGTTGTATTGATAGATCTAAACATGCCTAATGGAAGTGGGTTTTATGCAATAAAAAAAATTCAGGAAATCGATTCTAAAGCAAAAATCATTGCAGTAACAGCAGATGGAAGCTATTCTACTGAAGAGAAACTTGACAAACTGAATATCCCTTTAATCCAAAAACCGTTCAAAATGGACCAAGTTATTTCCATAATTAGAAATTAAAATTTTTTTGAGAGTAAAAATCGCTTCCCACTTCTGGAACTTTTCATATAATCTTATATTAAAAAAGTCATACATTCTCTCTGAGTAATATGAGTAAACGAGTAACAATAATGATTGATGATGACCTTGACAAAAAGATCCGACTTCGTCAGGCAAAATTAATTCAACAAGAACAATCATCATACAGCTACTCTAAAGTGCTGAATGAAACTTTGAGAAAAGTTCTCAAATAATCCTTTTTCTATATTTTAGAATAGATTAAAGCCTAAAAAATTCTATGTTATAATTATGGTAAATCTTCTAGATCCAACAAACGTCATTACTAGAATGTTTAATGCCGGAAAATACCAAGACATGTATGACTATTGTAAAGAATTACTTGAAAAAATCCCTAATGACATGGTCGCCTTGCAAAATATCTCACTTTCATTGGTATATTTAGAAAAATATGAAGAGGCTATCAAATATTGTGATAAGGTCTTAGAAATCAAAAATGCAGACATGTATGCATTAAAAAACAAAATCTATGCACTAGAAAATCTCAAAAAACATGACGATGTCATAAAACTTTGTCAAGAGATCCTTTCAACAAATTCCAGAGATGTTTGGACAATTAATAGCATGGGACTATCATTAAACGAATTAAATCGACATTCTGAAGCAATTGATTTTTACGAAAAATCATTGAAAATTGAGCCTAATGACGCTACTGCATTAATGAACAAGGCTATTTCTTTAACTCATTTGAAAAAATACAAGGAAGCCATTGAATATTATGATAAAACTCAAGTAGCTGATGCAACAATAAAGGAAGCTCCCATTGCCAAATCAAAACTATTTGAAAAATTGGGAATGGAGGATGAAGCATTCCTAGCTGCTCAGGGAGTACTAAACAAAAATATGCAAAAAATTAAGGATGATGCAAAAGAAAACAAATGCTCAGTTTTTCATCAATTCTGTGATAATGAATTTGTAGAATATGATTCTAAATAATTCTATATTAAATATATTATCTATATAACATATATGATTATATACCGGTAACCCCTTACATGCCTGTGAATCAGACTCCAGAACAGGTACAAGAAGAATTCCTAGACTCTATGTATCTGATCTCCCACAGCACAAAGACAAAGATAACCTACCAGTCTGCATTAAATCATTTCAAAGAGTTTGTAAAGAAACAATACAATTGCACTGAAACAGAACTAGTTGCAAAAATAAAATCAGAAGAACTTGATATCTATCAAACACTAAGAAGTTTTGTAATTTATCTAGACAAGAAGAACATACGCCCACAAGGATTGAGATCCTATGTAAGCGGAATCAAAGGATACCTTCGTCACTGGGGAATCAGAATCAATTCAGATGACTACAAACAATTAGTAAAGATTCCACGAATTACAAAGACAAGAGAGATTCCTCTCACAAAAGAGATAATCCTTAGAATTCTCAGAAACTCATCTCCTAAACTCCAAACTGCAATTCTGTTATCATGCTCTAGTGGTCTTAGGATAGGTGAGATTGTCCAACTCAAAATTTCTGATATTGACTTTGAATCTGAACCTGTTAAGATCAATATTAGGGCAGAAATTGCTAAGGGAGGTTCGTCTCGTGAGACCTTTATCACCAGCGAGACAACTAATGCACTAAAGGATTATCTCAAACGATACTATGGTTGGAAGGATGAAGACCAAAATTTACGCCTACAAAATATAGTGATTTTTGGAAGGACCTCTAAGAAAAACAAGGAAATTCTCCTCAAATACCCTGTTGAGGCGTCAAAACAGACCCTGCAGGCATCATTAAGAAAACAATTAGCCTCAATTCCAGATCTCTCTTTGAAAAATGAGAATGGCAGACTTGCAATTCATTTTCATGGATTCAGAAAATACTTCAGAACTGTTCTTGGAAATGTTTGCGGACGAGATTATGCAGAAGCCTTGATGGGTCACAGTTTCTACATGGATACTTACTATCAGTTATCTGAAGACAAGAAAAGAGAGATGTACTTGGAAGCAGAACCTCATCTTACACTATCTGATTTTGAGACAGTTGAGAAGAACATCAAGAAAATCTCGGAAAAGAATTCCCAGTTGGAAGAAAAATTCAATGATCTATTACAGTATCTCAGAAAAAATAAAATTACTATACCAGAAATTTAGGTAGCAATAGTTCTTTTTTAAGAATTTCTTATGTTGTTACATTTCAAATTTTAATACTGCTTCAAATTAACTAGATCATGGCAGCCACCAAAGGTAAGGCAGTTTTTAAGGCTCGATCTAGATTGATGACGCTTTTAGGCGAACAACTAATTACAGATGAGTTAGCGGCATTATCCGAATTAATCAAAAATGCTTATGATGCAGATGCATTAAAAGTAGAAATAGAATTAAAAGCCGTTAGTAACAAAAGTATCGGCGAAGTTATTATCAAAGATAATGGTCATGGAATGACAAAAAAATCACTTTTACAATCGTGGCTTGAACTCGGAACAGTCTCTAAAGCGTCTAAAGATAAGAAAAAAAGATACTCTGAGATCTATCATCGTCCTTATTTAGGTGAAAAAGGACTAGGTCGTCTTTCCATCCACAAAATAGGACAAACAACTGAAATTATAACAAAACGAATCAAAGGACAATCTGAAACTACACTAAAACTAGATTGGTCAAAATTTGAAGATTATAACAAATTTCTAAACCAAATTAAAGTAGACTGGGAGGTAAATCCTCCAACTGTTTTTCCAAAAGATGATGAGGATTTTCCTAATGGTACTCAAATCACCATTACTAATCTTCATAGAAATTGGACGCAAGAAATGATAAAAGACATAAAGCAATTTATTGCAACTGTTAAATCACCAATTTCGTCATTACAAAATTTTGATATTAAATTATCAGTTGCAGATAACCGAATAAACGTACATGTGAAAGAAAATATCCTACAGGACATCTTTGACACATCAGGCTATTTTTTCGAAGCAGATGTTGATTCAAAAGGAAATGCAAAAATGACGTATACTTTTCGTTCAAAAACATATGCCCAATGGCATAGAACAAAAGAAATCACTCAAAATTTACAACAATACGATGAAGACTATTTTTCTGAAAGAAAAAAAATAGAATGTGGTCCATTCAAATTCCAAATCTACTGTTGGGATCTTGATACAAAAGACAAAAAAGATGCTTTTACGAAAGAAATCACTTACACAAAATCAGTAAAACCTCTAACAGGGATCAAAGTATTCCGTGATGGTTTCAGAGTTCTTCCATATGGAAATAAAGACAATGATTGGCTTAGTATGGATAAAAGAAGGGTTAGCAGATTTCAAGAAAATGTTAGCCGAAATCAAGTCATTGGTCTTATTGATTTGTCATTCAAGAAAAACTCTGAATTAAAAGACAAATCTGATAGAGAGGGATTAATAGATAATGATTCTTTTCGAGATTTTAAAAATTTGGTATTGTGTGCATTATCGTACTTTCAAACAGAAAGAAATGAAGAACGATTAAAAATCAAAGCAGTAAAAAGAGAAGATAAAAGATTAAAGGATCTCAAGAAGCATTTTGCAAATCTTTCAGAAGTTTTACGTGATGAAAAAATTAGTCCAAAAACAAGAACTGCAATACAACATGAAGTACTTGGAATCAAAAAAACTGTAGACAAAACTCTACAAGATCTAGAAGAACCGTTGTTAGCAGCAGCTGCATTAGGACTTACATATATGATTCCTACACATGAAGCTGAACGTGAAATCCAAAATTCGTATGCTACTTTAGAAAAGCTACTCAAAGGTGGTGACAAAAACCCTTATGCAAAAATAAAAACTGTTATCAAACAACTGCATCAAGCAGACGAAGTATTACAAGGAATTGTGAACATATCACAATCTACAAAAGACGAAGAACGATTTGAAGCTAAAGAACCCATACAATATGTTGTTGACATTATGAGAAATCGCGGAAAAAGAGAAGACGTTGAAATTTCTTATGATATAAAGGCTAAAAATACGATTGTAGGTGCTCTTCGACTCTATTCCATTTTGTTGCTTAATCTAATTGACAATAGTTTCTACTGGTTGAAATCAAAAAAGATCAAGAATAAGAAAATCAAAATAAATTTCATTGATTACGATAAAAAATTTTATGCATTGATAGTTTCTGATAATGGTCTTGGATTAGAAGACAATCTGGATTTCCTTACAAATCCTTTTGTTACTAGGAAATCGAAAGGTATGGGACTTGGACTGTATATTTGTGATCGAATTGCTAAAAGTCATAATGGAAAACTCAAATCATTTGATGAGTATGATCTTCCTGGACTACTATCTGGTGCAAATATAGGATTCTTGATTCCAAAGGAGTAAAATTTTGTCTTCGATAAACCATTCTTTTCTTGGGAAAGTGTTAGTTGTCGACGATCAATTTAATGAAGACATAAAAAATCTAATCGAGAGTCTTGTACAGAAAGGATTTCATGTTCAATACTGGGATTCCAAAGGAGAGTTCCATGAATCAATTTCAAATATTCGTGTTTTAATTCTGGATCTAGATCTAACAAATGGTAAGTCTGTAAGAGGTGATAAATTCTACTTTTATAATGCTGCCAAGGTACTAGAACAAATCAAAGGTCCTTACATTGTAATTATTTATTCACGAGATTTTGTTGAAAAAGATATTCAAAGTATAAAGGATGCATATGAAGAAGTTACCCAAACTCCATTCGCTGGATACATTGAAGGAATCGATGGAATTCAAAAAGGTACTGCAATAGATGAACTCATTAAACTACTTTTAAAAATAATTGATGATAAAGAAGTTTATAGGCTGATTGTTAGCTGGGAAAAACTAATTGATAAATCTAAAGATTTAGGATTAAAAAAATTTGTGCGAGAAAAATTTGAAAATGAAATTAAAGCATATGTTAAATCAATAGGAAAAGATTTTGATGAGGAATCACTTCCTAGAGAATTTGTATCAAATATGATGAGATTTGTTATACGATACATGCAACGAGGTAGTGAATTTGAAAATCTTCAAAATCTTCTGAAAGAAATTAATGATGAAGATAATGCTATTGAGATTTCAGATTTACTATTACAAAACAGAAACATGTATTTCACACCTGATGAAAAAGAAAAAATTTGGACTGGTGATATATTCAAAAAAGAAGAAACCGAGAATTTTTGGTCATATCATATAGTTATTACTCCAGAATGTGATATCGCTTGGAATAAAGCTGAAAATTTTCTTGTTTGCAAAGGATTTGCAATTGACTTTAACAGCTTAAAAGAAAAAAACCACCCAATTTACTCTATAAAAAAAGATTTCAAAATGCCTAAAAGAGAAAATTTTGAAAATGATAAAGATTATGAAAAAAATATTACTGATCAATTAAATTCATTGCATAGCGGTTATGCGAGATATCATCCTGTTTGGAATTTTAGCGAAACAGAAGGAAAATACCTCGGATTGTGCTTTGATTTTCAGAATGTGATGTCATTGAATTCTACAGAATTCAAAAAAGATTTCTCTGACAAAAGAATTTCTAGACTGGATATTCCATATATCACCTATTTTATGCAACAATTTGCAAATTACTCGACAAGATTGGGTCTGCCTCCTATCAACCAACCACATATGAGTAACGATTAGTGTCATTAAATAATCAAGCCTGAGTTCACTTGATTTGACTTGAAACCTAGAATATTATACTTCGTATCGGTTAAACAAAATTTCACAGATGGGCCTAGTGAAAACCAATCGTATACTGTGTGGAAATGCCCTATCCCATCTGGATGAACTTCCTGATGATTCTGTGAATCTTGTTTATTTGGATCCGCCTTTCTTTGCCAATAGAATTTTTCAAAAAAAGAATCACGAAGGAAACTCCCCTTCCTTTAATGACAAATGGGTTGGTGGAATTTCTGAATACATTAGCTTAATGCATGATGTCTTTGAGCATAGTAAGAGATTGCTAAAGGACACTGGAAGCATTTACGTCCACTGCGACTGGCACGCATCTCACTACCTGAAGGTCGAACTTGACAAGGTATTCGGCTATGATAATTTCAGAAACGAGATAGTGTGGAAGAGACACAATTCCCACAACGATACAAAACAGGGAGCACGCAACATGGGAAGAATACACGATGTCATACTGTTCTACTCGAAAGGAAAGAGCCCAACATGGAATCCCATCTACCAGAAGTATCCTGAAGAGTATGTCAAGAAGGCTTACAAGCATCTGGAGGAGAAGACTGGAAGATACTATGCACATGGAGACCTTGGAGGACCTGGAGGCGCTGCAAAGGGAGATCCGTATTACACTTTCTTGGGAATAACAAGATACTGGAGGTACAGCGAGAAGAAAATGAACCAACTCTACAAGGAAGGAAAGATTGTCCAGACAAAACCAGGAAACATGCCGATGCTAAAGAGATACCTAGATGAGATGAAGGGAATCCAACTTCAGGACATCTGGGACGACATAAAGCCGATACAGCACACAAGAAAGGAATCGACAAGGTATCCTACACAAAAACCGATCAAACTATTGGAGAGAATTATTTCGATGTCCACAAACGAAAAGGACATTGTACTTGACGCCTTTTGCGGAAGCGGAACAACCCTAGTTGCAGCACACAATCTTGGACGAAGGTGGATTGGAATTGATCAGAATCCTGAAGCATGTGATATTGCTGAAAAGCGAATTCAGGAAAGACTGGAATCCGAACCAATACCTGTCAAGGCAGTTGCAAAAAGGAACTAGTTTTCCGGATATAGTTTGGTGTCTGGTGCTTCCAGAGAATAAATGCCCTCTTTGATCTTTTTTACAATGATCCTGTCCCCTTCTAGAAACCTGTGAGTAGCATAAAGCTGTCCTGTCATGATGTCGTCCTTGTGGTTTACCTTCATCTCGAATTTCTTTCCTTCAAACTCCAGAGTGAAGACCTTGCCTGTCTCTGGGAAAAAGCCGCGTTCATCCCTGTAAATGTGCCAGTACCTATGACGTGCCTCGGGCTTCTTCAAGGGTCTTGCAAACTCTTCCATATGATCACTTGACGTAGTCCATTATTGTTATTCTTTTCTTTCCTGTCTGCATGCATTCTATCATGGAGTTTGCAATTTCTTTTACAACAGGAACTACAACTGCGTTACCAAACTGTCTGTACGCTTGGCTGTCTGAAACCGGAATGACAAAATCCTCTGGGAATCCCATAAGTCTTGCGCATTCCCTTGGTGTAAGTTTTCTTGGATTCTTGTTTCTTTGTGGGATTAGAATCTCTGAACCGTCCTTGTAGTACCTTGCACTGAGTGTCTTTGCAATTCCCTTTCTGTCTGCAAGGTTGTAACCAAAACCATTTCCCTTCTCTCTGTGCTTCTCAAGATGCCTTTGTAATGAGTTCCAGGTCCCGTCAGTTAGAGTATACTTTTTGTTTACTCTTTTCTCCAAGATGCTTCGAAGAACGGGTCTCTTGTCTTCCAATGTGGGAAACTCAAACTCTGTTGGAGAGTCAAAACCTACTATGAAAATTCTTTCTCTGTGTTGCGGTACTTGCGTACTTGCATCAACAACTTTGTAATGTATGTCATAACCTAATTCTTCTCGCAACGATTTGAGAATTACTTTGAATGTGTTTCCCTTGTCGTGGCTTTTGAGATTCTTTACATTCTCAAGAAGAAATGCCTTGGGTTTTTTTGCCTTGATGATTCTGCATACGTCAAAGAACAGGGTTCCCTGTGTCTCGTCCTCAAAACCGTGTGCTCTGCCAAGAGAATTCTTTGAACTTACTCCTGCAATTGAGAATGGCTGGCATGGAAACCCTCCAACTAGAACATCATGATCCGGAATCTCATTCTCGTCAATCTTTGTAATGTCTCCTTCAGGAACATCGCCAAAATTTGCCTCATAGGTCTGCTGCGAGAACTTATTCCATTCAGAAGAAAACACGCATCTGCCTCCTGTATCCTCAAACGCAAGTCTTAGCCCTCCGATTCCTGCAAAAAGATCAATGAATTTAAAACCTGATTTTCTTCTCATACTTACTCGTCCTAATGAAATACGTTGCAGACAATAACATTTGATCTTTTCTGATTTCTTGGATCAACTTATAGTCAAGTATTAGATCGGATCGGTATCGAATTGGTTTCAGAAGAACAACAAAAAATTATTGATCGATTCATGAACAGAGTATACGGCAAAAAACCCGACACTTCGGAATCCCATCAAGATCATGAGGGGAGAGAAGGACACTGGCTTGAGAAACAGATGGAAGTTGCCCACAACGCTGACAATGCGCCAGATCTTCTTGGGTATGAAATGAAGAACAATACGCAGTCAAAGACCTCGTTTGGGGACTGGAATGCAAGCTATTACATTTTCCGAGACGAGGGATATTTTCCTAATCTGAAAGGAATCACTGGCAGAAGAAAAAACCAACTGTGGAGAGAAAATAAGGCAGTGTTCTTGCGTACGTTTGGCAGAGCAATTGAAGGAGTTTTTTCTTGGTCTGGAACCCCTTGTCCAAAAAGGGTAACTGACGGATTCAACGATTTTGGTCAGGAAATGACAGTTAGCAATGACAACTCTATTGTAATCAAATATTCCTATTCTCGCGACAACAGGCAAAACAAGCATGAGATAGTTCCTGAAATGTTTCAGAAAGAGAATTTAAAAATAGTAGAGTGGGATTCGGAAATGATAAAGCTAAAGGTCGAGAGAAAGTTCAATCGCAAGGGCTGGTTCAAGTGCTTGCAGGACTCAAATGGAATCTACAACTCAATATTGTTTGGAGGCCCATTTGACATAATCAAATTCCTAGATGTTGTAAAAAATGGTGACGTTATTTTTGACAGCGGAATGAAAGACGTTAGGGCCGACGGAACAGACCGATACCGCTCGATGTGGCGTGCTAGTAACTCCTTCTGGGATTCGTGGGTAGAAAGCAGACATCCGTAGCACTACAAAACAATGAAAAAATACTGGGCAATTCTATCTGATTCATTGACAGACATCTTCTCTCCTGAAAAAAGATCATGGGTCATGTCTAGGATTAGAGGAACCAACACAAAGATAGATCTCAAGATGAAACAAATGCTGACAGAACATAGATACAGATTTGAGATGTATCCGAAGATGTTTGGCAATCCAGACTTTGCCCACAAAAGAAAGAAGATAGTGATATTCTGTGACGGGGATTTCTGGCACGGCTACAAGTATAACGAGAAAAAGAAGCCCAGAAAGAAGTTCTGGCGAGACAAGATCGAGACAAACATGCAACGCGACAAGAAGTACACACGCAAACTGCGAAGAGAAGACTGGTCTGTTCTCAGATTCTGGGAACACGACATTGAAAAAAACCCTGACAAGTGCATGAGAAGAATAGAAAGGAAATTCAAAGAAAGAAGATAATCAAATCTGATTTCTTCTGAAACAGCCTACAAGGTGATCATTTGCCATGCCAATTGTCTGCATGTATGCATAGCATACGGTAGGCCCAACAAATGTGAACCCTCTCTTTCTCAAGTCTGCACTCATCGCTTGGGATTCCTTTGTAACTGCAGGAATGTCATCCCACTTTCTAAAATTTCCTTTGACTGTCTTGTAATTTGTAAACGACCAGATGTATCTGTCAAATGTTTTGAATTCCTTTTTTACTTCAAGAAATCTTTTTGCATTGTTTATTGCAGACTCTATCTTTCTTCTGTTTCTGATTATTCCCTTATCTGATAGCAATCTCTTGACATCTTTCTCTGAATAACATGCAACCTTTTTTGGATCAAAGTTGTCAAATGACTTTTTGAATGACTTGCGTTTGTTTAATACAATCTTCCATGAAAGGCCTGACTGCATCGAATCCAACACAAGAAACTCAAACAGTTTTCTGTCATTGTGTAGTGGCACACCCCACTCTTTGTCGTGATACTTTATGTGAATCTCATCGTATACCCAATTACATCTTTTCATCAAACAGAACCCATCTCTATCATGTACCTGTAACTGTTACTTGAAATTCATTCCATAGACTCTTTCATCTTTTCTGTAAGGTACTTTGCGTAATCTTTCCCGCTGGATTTAATATTGTCACACTCATCGCATATCCTCTGCTCTCTTCTCTTGGAATTGCCACAAACACATTCTTTCTCACTCATCGTCTAATTTTCATATTTAGTATCACGAATAAGATTTTCTACAGGGGACAAATGAAACTCAGACACGGATTTGAGTATTCTGTATGCAATCTTTATCTGTAACTTCGAAAATAAAAAAAGTGGATATTCGGGTTAGGTCCGAAGTATTTTACTCGTCTACTAGCATGTAGACGATATCCCATTTTGTATGCATGTCAGAGACATCTCGTCTTCCTGGAAATGTTTTGTCAAGAATGGTCAGGTTGTGCATCTTTGATACATGCATTCTCTTCCACCCTAGTTCTTTACTAGAACTTTCACCCCATAGTTGGTAGGTAAGTACACCTGTTTTTCCCTTGTAGGTACCGTAGATGTGTATCTCTACCACTCTAAAGTGTCCGTTGTAATCGCAGACGACAAGTTTCTTTTCAGATACTGATTTCCTGATCATCCAGTCTGCAGGATCATTCTTGGGTATCACATATGAAAGAACACGTTGCCAGATGCTCCATGCAATTATTTCATACATTGTTCTGAAACTAAACAAAGTCTCCCCCTCTTGTCGACGAACGTTCTGAATGACAGCATTCCTCCAAACAGTGGGAGCCATTTGTGATCTAGTCCCAATATCAGATGCCCCTCAAACATGTACGGTGTTACTGTAGCAAGTTCCATTCCTTGTTACCCCAATACACGTCGCAGATGCATACATGATTCATCATATCCACAATGATTTGATCCCATGTTGAATCTTTGTCACCATATTTTTTTAACTCGTCTTTTGTTGTTTGACGAATTTCAATTTTTGTAGTCATTGGAGAATTGTAATTTTTAATAGTTGATAAAGTTCGCCTGGTTATGACTTTGTGACTTTAATTCTTCTATTCTGTTTTACGCAGGTGAATTCTTTTTTCTTGAAATTTTTTTCTTGAAATTTTTTTCTGCTAAACTTTTCTTCCGTATTTTTTCAAAAGAACGGTGATCACTGCGTCCATGTTCTCTGCATTGCCTGACTTTGCCTGCAACTCTCCTTGGATCTTTAACAACTCTTTGTGAAGTTTGTGATCAACAATCCTTACTGTCTTGACCATGAAAGATTTTTTTCCTCTTTGTATATATGTTGTATATATGTCAAGTTCTATAATGATAGAATTGTTGCATTTATTTTTAGACTACCGTTGTATACGGTGATCACGTTCCTAGTAAAGTCAAATTCATAATTATTTTATGACAAATAAAAAATAATTTACTCAAAAATAAATATAGAGAGTGTAATATATATACAATATATATACACAACAACCCTTTATTGTGCCTAAAAAACTGACATTTGCAATCGAAAATTCTCTACCAAATCTATTGTTTATCATATTGATACGTCTATGATATCTTTGGAATTTTTAACTTTTTTCAGGTTGTTTATGAGGTTTAGAATAGTAAGAAACTATTGTAAGCATTTTCAATAATTTTGCCTAGTTCATTTCCGATATGTTACAACTTTTGAAATGGGACTCAAAATAAATTTTAGATCGTAAGTAGTTTATTTTCAGATTAAGAGACTTAAATTACATGCATTATGTGGTATCTAATACCTCAAGGAAGTAAATTTCTGCATCAGCAACTGCCATGATCTGTTCTTTGTCAAGATCAAGGTACCAGGTCATAACTTCACTTCCATATGTTGCAAAAAATTCTGCCTGAATGACTACGAATCTACCAGTATCTTCCAACCCCTGATTCTTGATATTCGGAATGTCCCACTGATTAAAAGTTGTTAACTTGTAATCATAGATGTCTCCGTTGGAATTGTTTTGCATCTGGAGAAATGTAATTGCTAATGCTTCTTTGAATGACATTCCTTGGAAGTCTTGTCCGTTGTAGTTTTCTAGATATTTGTCTATGAACTGCTCTTCCTGCTCAGGGGTTTTCAATTGATGGTACAGGTATCTGGTAATTGACCAGTCAAGTCGTTCCTCTGGAATTTCTGCTAAAATTTGACTCCTTGTCATCTCAAGATGTTTTTCGTCTGGATAATCTTCAGGTGCTTCAGCAATATATCCTACTGGCAGACTATCTTCGTCTTCATTATCGTGTTGTTCAGTAAATTCGTAGCTAATCTCTGGTGATTTGTTTTCCTTGACTAGAGAAACATCTGCTTTTGGGGTACTTGTTACCGTTGCAACAATTAATACAAAAAACAGAATTATTGTTATTCCAAACCCCATTCCTATCTTCTTTATTTTACCCAAACAGACACCTCGAATACTGTGTTTATCTCGTGTGTAAACCGCATTTAAAGCGTGCTAATTGCCAAATAGTCACAATTTACGTACTGAATTAACACTTGACAAAATCAGACATTCTGCTTGGATACATCAAAGCAAGCAACTACCGAACTAACATCATGAAAGCACTTACAGAAAAGAAAGTAACTCCTATTGAAATTTCAAAGAAAACTGGAATTGCTCTTTCTCATGTAAGTAACACATTAGCTGAATTATTAGAAAACGATCTTGCAGTATGTCTTACCCCAAAACTAAAGAAAGGAAGGTTGTATGATTTGACATCTCAGGGGAAGAAGATCGTAGAAAGTTTGTAGAATATGACAAAGTGTTTCTGAAAAAGAGCACTGAAGTTTAGTTTATTGGAAAAGATCAGAAACAAATTCTACAGTTCTGATGATCCATTTTGAATATCCTACTAATCCTTCAACAATTACTCCAAAAACCATAACAGTAAATACAATACCAATTATGTTTACAGAGTTTGTAGTACATCCTTGGAAAGAAGAACAAATCATTGTTACCCCATAAACGTGCTAAATTGTAACTATTATACAAACAAAATAATACGTCTAAATAATTTAGTCTCTATTAAATAATATCTTCTAAAGTGTTCATAGTTGTTAGATTTGGATGTTGTTTTTTATTTTATAACGACAAATTCACACAAAATATGAGTTTAAGTTTTTATGACTTAATGTTTTAGCAATTTTATGGAAAAACTAGGCATCTTACTTTCTGTTGTAATCACAGCAATTCTAGTTGGAATTACTGTAGGACTTACAAGTGAGAATGTCATGGATCAAGAAAAAAACTTTCAATCTGGTGGAAACCCAACTGCGCCTCCTCCTCAATTACTACTAGAGATTGAAGGAATTGGAAACCAAGTAATTACACCACCAGTCAATCCCGTAGCTGGGGGTTGCATTAATGGAGATGTGGCACTTCTTAGCGTCTGGATAGAAAATGGTGGAATAGACAATGAAATTACTGGCAAAGTCATCTGTGATTCAACAACTGGAAACATACAAGACAAGTCTGTAAGTGTAGAAGATTCTGGAAATAATATCCGAAACTCTACTGTAGTAAGCTTACCTCAGATCAACGGAATTGCTGATTGTGAAGCATCATATGTTCACCTTAACAACCCAAATTCCAAATGGAAAGTTACATGCGAATTCAGATAACTAATCTTCTCTTTTTTATTTTTATATGCAATAAATTTGAAAATTACAGAATTACCAGAATGTTATATTCCTAAATCCGTTATGTTTTGATCTGTGTGCCTCATAGAAAACATGCGTAATGTTTTATATGTGCAAGTATGAAAAAATAATAAAGTATGAGGATATTACTATGACTAAAAACAAGATAAAGCGTGTCGATCTGGATATTCTTGAACGAGTATTAATAACACTATATGAGTTAGGTTTTGCAAAACGGACAATAATTTCTAGAAATGCTAACATGAGTTATGACAAATGTATGCGATATCTTGATTATCTAGAAGCGTCTGGATTTGTAAAACATGAAAAGGATGAAAATAATTTCCAAATATACAGTCTTACATCTGTTGGAATAGATATGGCAAAAAAAAAGTTGCTAGACAATCTTGAACAAAAAAATCTATTAAATAATTTTGTAATAAATTCTGCTTTAGCTTGATAAGAGTTACTCCCCATTTGGGGCTCCCATATAGGGAGCGTCTGTTATTAGGAAAATTTTTGTTTGAAAACACAATGACTTACAAAAACAGAAATCTTATGATGTATGCAATTATTGCTACTGCATTAGGATTACTTGTTGTAGAGCCTTCCATAGCATTCGCAGGATCCTATAGTCCAAATTGGTCTGATCCTGGTTCATGCTCAGGTTCAAGCAGTGAGTGTGCTAATGCTGTATCAAGTGGCGATAATACGGCTGTAGCCAAAGCAGTTGGTGCATTTACTTTGAGAGAAGCAGATGCCCATAACAATAGAGACAGTTCAAGCAATAACCCCGGTTCTAATCCTGAAGTTAGCGTAGTTGGTTCTGTATCGAAGGATTACAAAATTGATTACTATGCTAAAGGTTACGAAAGCTATGCTACAGGTGCAACTGGTGGACTTGAAATTTATGTCCAAGCATGGCGTAATCATGACAATAACGGATGGGAAAAATATGGAACATCCGGTGTAGTTTACTACAATAGTTGTAGTGGAACTTGCACACACGATGGTACATTAACTGCCAGTCGAACTTCAGTAGGAGCAGGCAATCACGACTTAAGGGTATCAGGATATCATCATGTATGGGCCTTGAATACCATATTTGGTGGAACTACTACTATTGACTATTGGAATGCATCAGATCGTAAGGTAGAAACAGAAGAACTCTGTATAGACACCACTTGTAATTAGGAGATATTGAAATGAAAACAAAATCTTACATTACAATGGTTGCCCTAATTGTGGGCATTGTAGGTTCTATGGCATTTACTATGAATTTTGTAAGTGCTGAATTAGAACCAACAAAAGAGGAATACAGAACAGATTATAATTCTGTCATGTCTGAAACCAAACTAACTTTATCACCGGGAGATTCAAAAGTACTGACAGCTGAATTACTTGCTTTGCAAGAACAAACTCTAAACTTGAGAACAGGAATTGCATTAGAAGGTAAAATTGGCTATAGCATACTTACTGATAATTCAGGTTTGCCTGATGGTGTTTCGGTAACAATGGACAAAAGCAGAATTGATCTGACTAATAATGGATACACAGGAAAAGATCTTCGATCAAGTGTAGAAATGACACTGAATATATCCGAAGATGCCAAACCAGGAACCTATGAATTAGTATACTTTGTTTATGAAGAACCAGAAAAGGGTGTACTATTGATCACAGGTGAGAATATCCAATTAGAGATAATCCCTCTCTCCTAATTTTTTTATAGTTACAGATTTAATATAAAAATGAAAAACCAATTTTTGATAATAGGAATTGTTCTTTTTTTCTTTGGTCTTTCAAACATGCTCTATGTGTTTTCTTTTTACTTGACTTGTTGTGACCAGGTGATGTTCTTGTTGATTCCATTTGGAGGTACTTTTTCAGGAAATGTTCCCGATCCTTTATGGGATTTTTTAATAAATGATGAAAATTTAGAACCCTTAGCCAATAGATTTGGATCTAGCATGACATTTGGTGATTTTAATAATGAATGGCCATTTAGTTTATGGGAATTATTTTGGTCCATCTCTTTTTATGGTGGAATGATCCTAATTGTCTTAAGATTTTCTAAAAAAATATAGTAAACCCAATCTTAAATTCTTTATTTATGTTGTAAATACTAATCCCAGAAACTAAAATATTTTAAATGAGTTTGCTCAATATCGAATAATAGTAACTATCAAATCTGTTTATACAACATATTTAGTACCTCTAAATAATTTTATACAAGATTACGATGAATTCTCTAATGTTTACTGGAATTGTTGAAGGCATAGGAAAAATAGAAAAAATTTCCAAAAAAACTAAAAATCGCAGTGCAATTCAAATGACAGTTAACCTAGGTAAGCACTCTAAGGGATTAAAAATTGGACAAAGCGTTGCATTAAACGGTGTATGCCTTACTGCAACCAAATTATCAAAATCTAGTTGTATTTTTGAGATGATTGAAGAAACTACAAAAAAAACTGATTTGGGAAATCTCAAAGTAGGCGGAGTTGTTAATATTGAAAGAAGCCTCAAAGCTGGTGACAGACTAGAAGGTCATTTTGTTTTAGGCCATGTAGATGGTGTAGGCATTATCAAAAAAATTCTCAAAAAACCCAAAGAAGTTCAAGTTTGGTTTGAAGTTCCTAAAAATCTATCAAAATATGTAGTAAAGAAGGGTTCAATTGCTGTTGATGGAATCAGCTTAACTGTTGTTGATATCAAAAAAACACTTGCTTCAGTATCTTTGATTCCACATACTATTGAAGTAACAAATTTTCATACAAAGAAAGTAGGCGACAAAGTTAATATTGAAACTGACATTCTTGGAAAATATATTCTAAAATAGGTTTGATTTTCTACTACTTTATTGGTAATTACCACTTTTTAAGTAAACTTTATAATTAGAACAAATGATTTTTTCTTCATGTCTCTAGAATCTGCTTTAGAATCTCTCAAGCGTGGTGAATTTGTATTATTATTTGATTCTGCAGGACGTGAAAATGAAATTGACATGGTAGTTGCAGCAGAATTTGTAACTCCAGAACATATTGCTAGAATGAGACAACATGCAGGTGGATTACTTTGTATGGCAATAGATCATAATTTTGCTTCTTCTCTGGAATTAAAATACATGCATGAGATTTTATCTGAATCTACAATCTCAAATAAAGATATGATCATGGGTTTAGCTCCATATGGTGATCATCCAACTTTTTCTTTATCAGTAAATCATTATCAGACATATACTGGCATTACAGACAAAGATAGAGCCCTTACAATTAAAGAAATGGCAAATATCTACAATCTTGAAAATAAACAAAAGAAATTTGCATCATCTTTCAAAACTCCTGGTCATGTACCATTGTTAATTGCATCAAAAGGATTGTTGGCTGCACGTCAAGGTCATACTGAAATGTCTGTTTATCTTACACAAGTTGCAGGATTAACTCCAATAACAGCAATATGTGAAATGATGGATGCAGAAACTTATACTGCATTATCAGTTGATAAAGCAGAAAAATATGCCAAAGAAAATGGCATTCCATTAATTGATGGAAAAGAACTTTTAGAATACGCAAAGGTGCATTAGTATTGAATATTGCTGTAGTGGTTTCGGAATTTAATGAAGAAGTGACATCTAGGATGTTATCTGTTGCAAAAGAAAAAGCAGAAGAATTAAAGCTCAAAATTACACATATCTGTCATGTGCCTGGTGCATATGACATGCCTATTATTGTAGATTCATTACTACAAAAGGAATCAGTAGATGGCGTTGTTACATTAGGCGCTATAATCAAAGGCCAAACAAAACATGACGAAGTAATTTCTCATGCTGCTGCCCGCTCTTTGACTGATTTGTCATTAAAGTACCAAAAACCTGTTTCTCTGGGCATATCTGGACCTGGAATGCAAGAAAGACATGCTTTTGCACGAATCAGACCTGTTGCAGAACGGGCTGTTGAAGCAGTAGTAAAAATTACTAATGAATTAAAGAGGATGGAAAAATGATTCAACTAAGTATTCTCAAGATTACTGGATATGGTCCTTGGACCCTTACTCTTGGTAGTGATCGAGAACATGAATTACAGATGCTTCAAGCAACACTATACAAAGAACTTCAAAAATTATTTTCTGAAAAAAACTGTCTAGTATTTCATAACAGAGCAGATGAATTTTTTGTAGTGTCAAACGGCCTTTCTTTGGATGATCATATCAATATTCAAAAAACACTTGAAAAATCATTTGAAGTAGGATTGACCATTTCAATTGGATATGGAAAATCTCCCTTTGAAGCTAACCTAAAAGCATATGATGCAAAAAAGAATAACGTAATCCTAAACCAAGAACATAATATTTTTGGATACATGTACGATGAAGATTCTTTTGATGTATCAATTATGCATCTTGATGTAGATGATCTTACGTCACAGCGAGATACCAATTCACCTTATGAAATATCTTCCTTGATCTTTGAATTGTATTCAAAAATGTCAAAATATTTCATTCAAAAAAATTCTCTAACATTCTTTATGGGTGGAGATAATTTTATGGTAGTTGCTAGTCAAGAAGCCAAAAATTCTGTACAGGAATTCATTAATCAGATTAAGAACGACAAAATTATTCTTAATTGTGGGATAGGAAATGCAACAAATGCACGTCAGGCAGTAAAATTAGCCACAAAATCTCTAGATACCATTAGAGAAATTAGAGATTCAGGAAAGGAAAAACCTGAAGTGTATGAATTATCATGTTAATCAAAAATGTAAGTGCATTATTAGGTCAAGAATTAGATTTCACTCAAAAAATTAATTTACAGA
The DNA here is from genome assembly GCF_028278985.1 of Candidatus Nitrosopumilus sp. Taxonomy (GTDB): domain Archaea; phylum Thermoproteota; class Nitrososphaeria; order Nitrososphaerales; family Nitrosopumilaceae; genus Nitrosopumilus. The sequence continues at coordinate 109,982 of NZ_JANQTA010000013.1, forward strand.
TTCAAAATGATTCCTTTAAAAGAATACAAACTAATATTCATCCAAATTCAAATGAGGATGTTGTTGATGGTGAAGGATTACTAGTTCTTCCTGGATTCATTAATGCACATACACATATTGGAGATTCTATCGGAAAAGATGTTACACTAGATTCTTCAGTAGACAAAAAAATTCACCCTGTTTTTGGAGCAAAATCAAAGATTCTTAAGCATACCAGTAATGAAAATCTGGAAAATTTTATGAAAAACTCTTGTTATTCGATGATTCAAAAAGGAATTACTACATTTGTTGATTTCAGAGAAGGTGGTCTAAATGGTGTAACGATACTAAAAAATGCATTAAAAGATGTCCCAATTCGTTCAATTATCTTAGGAAGAGTAGAAAATTACAGTTCAACTTCAGAAATTAGAAAAAATCAACCATTCCCAAAAGAAAAAAATGATGAATTACTTTCTATAATCAAAAAATGCGATGGAATTGGAATTAGTGGGGCTAATGAAAATAGCAATTCCGTTCTGAATCACTATTCTAAAACAACAAAAATTAGAGCAATTCATTCAGCTGAAACCAAGCAAAGTACTACCAAATCTAAAAAAATCACAGGAAAATCAGAAACCATAAGAGCACTATCTATGAAACCCCATTTTGTGGTTCATATGACATATGCTTCAAAAAGTGATTTGCATAAAACTGCACAAAAAACCCAAGGAATTGTTGTATGCCCTAGAGCCAATTCATCTTTGGCTGAGGGAATTCCAGATGTTGATTTGATGAAAAAGGCTGGTTGCACTCTAGGATTAGGCACAGATAATGTAATGGTAAACTCTCCTGATATGTTCAGAGAAATGGATTTTCTTTGGAAAGTGACAATGGGAATTCATAAGAAAAGAATCAATCCAAAAGAAATTCTAAAAATGGCAACTGTCAATGGAGGAAAAATATTGAAGAAAAACATTGGAGTAATTGGAATTGGGAAACTTGCTGATTGTATTTTCATTGATAAACACTCACTTGATTTAGAACCAATGCATAATCCACATGCATCGATTGTTCATCGTGCATCTGAATCAGCAATCAAAGCTGTAATGATTGGAGGAAAGATTGTACATGGCAAAATCTAAGCCATTTGTAATTTTAAATGCTGCAACTTCAATTGATGGAAAAATTGCAACAAAAGATGGTGATTCAAAACTATCATCTTCAGAAGATCTAAAACGTGTTCATAAATTAAGATCAGAAGTTGATGCAATTTTAGTTGGAAAAAATACCGTTTTGAAAGATAATCCTTTACTAACAGTTAGAAAAGTAAAAGGAAAAAATCCAATTCGAATAATTATTGATTCAAAAGGTACTATTCCATCAAAAGCAAAGATTTTACAGACCAGTAACACTATTCCAACAATTATTGCTGTTTCAAAATCTATTTCAAAATCCAATTTGGAAAAATTAAAAAAATTTCCAGTTGAGATAATTATCTCTGGAACAACAAATGTAAATCTGAAAACTTTATTACAAATTCTCTACAAGAAAAAAATTTCAAAAATCCTTGTTGAAGGAGGAGGAACTGTAAATTGGGAATTCATTAAAAATAATTTAATTGATGAACTGTTCATTACAATTTCCCCTTACATTATTGGAGGTTCTGAGTCAATTTCGTTAGTAGAGGGAAAAGGTTTCTCCAAAGTTTTGGGTTCTCCAAAATTATCTCTAAAATCTATACGGAGGCTCAAAAATCACCTTGTGTTACATTATGTCAAGCTCTAAGTTCTTATACTTATTTTAGAATAAAGTTACAAGAAATTGGCAGCAAAAAAGAAAGCTACAAAAAGAAAGGTTGCACCAAAAAAGAAAACTGCAACTAAAAAGAAAGTTGCACCAAAAAAGAAAACTGCAACTAAAAAGAAGGCTACTAAATCAAAAACAAAGAAACCAGCATTTGGTGGATATGCAATAAATTTTGCAGGACGTAAAGAAACTGCTGAACAAATCTTTGGTAAAAAACCAATTGCACCAAGTGAGATGACCAAAAAGATCTGGGCATTTGTTAAAGCAAAAAGCCTTTCAAACCGTTAATCAAACTGGTTAACGATTAGTCGTTAACTAATTCTATATTTTAATTCTCTAAAATAATGAATAAGGTATAGATACTGGATTTTATTTGAAATTATTATGTCAACTGCATCATTAAGAAAAGATCATGATTTAATTGAAAAAGTAACAAAAGCAATGGAATCAACTATTCAATTATTATCTGATGGAAAACAAATCCCAGAATCAATTTTACTTCCTGTAATTGATTTTACAAAAAACTTTACTGATGTCTGTCATCATAGTAAAGAAGAAAACTCTCTATTCCCTGCATTAGAACAAGCAGGAATGCCCAAAAACATGGGACCTATTGCAATGATGCTGATGGATCATGAACGTTCACGTGAAATTGGACATAACATGGAAGAATCTGCTAAAGAATATCTTTCCTCAGGAGATTCTACCAATCTAATTAACCATATGAAACAATATGTCGAACATATCACAGAACATTTGTGGAAAGAAAATAATCGATTATTCATGATGGCTGAAGCTCGATTACAGTATGTTTCTGAAAAAGTCGATAAAGAACTTAATGAAATTGAAGATTCAAGACTAAGTGATCTAGGAAAATCTAGAGATCATTATGAACAATTAGCTGAAAACCTAACCAAGGAAGTAGCAAATCAGGAGTAATCTCTTTGACAAATAGCGTATTTGGTCAGGTTATAGGAGTAAGAAAATTTTCTAATGATGATATCGAAGTTGATTTTTATCACGAGGATGAAGTTTCAACATATCGTTACTCTTCAGATCCCAGTAGATTAGGCAATTTCCCAAAAAATCTAATCGAATCACTCTGCTCAGTATTGGCTACAGAAATTTGTGTTGAAATATTCTTTGACGATTCTGGAAATCCTTCCCATATTGAAATGGAAGAATGTGATGATGAAGAAGAGGATGATGAAGAATTTGACGAGGACTATGTTTCAGAGGAATCATGAACTCCAAATGTATCTTGGAGACCAAGGCGTTCCAAAGATCTCACTGATCTTCACTCAATAACGATGTCATCAAGTATCCTCGTCTACTAATAATTAGTAAAAACCATACTTAAGGGATGCGTAGATTTTCACAGTTATTCCACATAATGATGATGAACTAAATTATCATAGAATCTAACCGATTTTATGTTAACAAATTCAAGCATTCCATAACGCGATAATTCTCTTCCAAATCCACTGTGTTTAATTCCTCCAAATGGAATTCTTGGATCAGAAACAACTACATTGTTTACACTAACAATTCCTGATTCAATTCGTCTAGAGATTTTTTCTGCTTTGGCCAAATCTTTGGTCCAAATAGTAGCACCTAATCCAAATTCAATATCATTTGCCATTTTAATGGCCTCACTTTCATTTTCTACAATAGTAATAGGTGCAACTGGACCAAATGTTTCTTCATTGGCAATTCTCATGTTTGACTTTACATTAGTAAGGATTGTAGGTTCATAGAAATATCCCTTGTCTCCTTTCTGTTTTCCACCTAGAAGGATTTCAGCACCTTTTTCTTTTGCATCTTCAACGATTTCTGAGATTGTATCAAAACCATCTTTACTTGACAAAGGACCAATATCGGTCTCTATTGAAGTTGGATCTCCAATTTTTAATTGAGAAGCTTTTTTGATAAATAATTCAATGAAATCTTTTGCAATATTTTTTCCAACAAAAAATCTTTTTGATGCTACACAACTTTGACCACAATTGATGAATCTGCCTTTTACAGCACCTTCAGCTGCTTTTTCAATAATTGCATCATCTAAAACTATGAAAGGATCACTTCCACCTAATTCTAAAACACATTTTTTTAGATTTAGAGCTGCTCTTTCTCCAACTTTTGCACCTGCATTGGTGCTTCCAGTGAATGTTACTGCATTTACATCTGAATCAATCAAACTATTTGCAGAATCTACACTGCCAACTACTGTTTGAAAAACTCCATCAGGAATTCCTGATTCAGTAAACGCTTTTTCTATTTCTATGCCTGATTGCATAGTAACTCTAGAAGGTTTCATCACAATGACGTTTCCTGCCATTAAACATGGTGCAGCAAATCGAAGTGCCTGCCAATAAGGAAAATTCCATGGCATTATAGAACCTATTACTCCAAGTGGTTCAAAAGTCAGAAAACTCTTTCGAGCATCTGTATTTAGTACTTCATCAGAAAGAAAACTATCTCCATGATCTGCGTAGAATTCTAATGCCCAAGCACATTTTTCTACTTCTCCAATAGATTCTTTGAGAACTTTACCCATTTCTGCAGTAACAACTTTTGCAAGTTCTACCTTGTTCTTTTTTAGATATTCAACTAGATTATAGACATAACTTCTACGTTTTTCATAATCTTTTTTCCATTCTGGAAAAGCTCTTTTTGCTTTGCCAACTAAATCAAACACTTGAGATTTATCCATAGGCGAATATGATTGGATTTCTTCTCCTGTTGCTGGATTTACGGTAACGAGTTTGTTCAGGGCTTTATCCAAATTTGTCTCCTATTTAATCTAGTAAGTTATTTTTCAAAAATTTTAGAAAATTTGTTGCATATCTTTTTTGATTTCATCAATCTTTTTTGAATATGCTTTCTTTGATTTGTCATTCTTTTTTAGATTTAGAACACTTGTGCAAGATGGGCACTTGAACATTCCTTCTAGTGCTTCTTCAAAAGTAACTCTTGGGCAATCTTCATTTCCACAGTGGTAAAAGTCTGATGCATTTTCAAAATCTAATCTTTGTTGCAATCTTTCAGAAATTTTCTTTTTTTGATTCTCGATGAAATTTTCAACTTCTTCTCTTCTAGTACGCCATCTATAGACAAACCAGCCTTTTCTTTCATCTTTAACTCTAATTCCAGTAATCAATGATTTGCCAAATAGATCATACAAGACCTTTCTTACCATATTGATTCTCAAGCCTGTAGAACTAGCAATTTCTTCATCTGTGGCATCTTCTGCTTTCAAGAGTGAACGGGCAACTTTGAGGTATTCATCGCCTCCAATCATAGAAGCAATTCTTACAAATGGATCCTCGTATTTGTCAACCAACTCTAATCACTCCCAATTTTCTACTATTAATCCCTTGTTTCTGAAACCTCTACATTTTTTCCATTTTTTGTAGGCACAATCTTCCTTTTTGCATTAGGAAATGCTTTTTCAAATTGCTTTCCGGTTTGAATTCTATCCAAAAGTACTGCTAATGCACTGATTTCTGAATGAGGTTGACTTCCAACTCCGACATTGTAATCTGCTAATTCGTATATATCTCTAGGAACCTTTTCAGCCCCTACAACTATCAACAATTTTTCTTCATTCTGAAGTTCTTTCTGAGCATCATTAATTTTTTCACCATACATAGTCAAATGTACAATTTTGAAATTTTCTTCTTTCTTCTTTTTTACAATTGATTTCCACTTTTCAATAAATTCAATTTCAAAATTCCCTCCCCAGGTTTTATTGATTTTATCCAAAGTTTCTTTAATTTCTGGATTAACTTCTGTCATGTATATTTTCTCAGCACCAAAAGATCTTGAAACTAAAGCTACATGTGTAGTGACTCTATCATCTCTAACTACTCTCTGACCAATTCTAACTACTTCAATAATCATTTTCTATCTCACTCCCAATTTTCCTTTTTAAATTTTGAAGAATTATTACTAGGAACAATATTTCCAATTAATTCTTTTAGTTCATTGATATTTTTTCCGTTCTTTGCTGAAACATTAATCCATTTTTTATTCTCAACCAAATTCAATATTTTGATTTTTTCGTTTAATTCTTCATTTTTAATCAAATCTGATTTATTTAATGCATAAATCATTTTCTCTTTTTCAATTCCTAATTCACTTAATGTTCTCATACAACTAGCAAATTTCTTTTTTAGATCAAAAATTGAATCACTAATGTCAATTACAACAATTACTACATCAGTATATCCCAATTCTTCTAATGTTGATTTGAAAGCATCAATCATGTATGCTGGTAGTTTACTGATAAAACCAACAGTATCTGAAATTAAAAATGGCTCACGATTAATGTTAACTCTTCTTGTAGTTGTTGAAAGTGTAGTGAATAATTCTTCACTCTGAGTTCTGGTCTCCCCTGTCATCTTGTTAAATAGCGTAGTTTTGCCTGCTGAAGTATATCCTGCAAGTGAAATGGTTTTGAAACCCATTCTTTTTCGTCCTTGCCTGTGAAGTTCTCTTTGTTTACCTGCTTTTTCTAATTTTGATCTTATTGTCTGCATCCTATGTTTGATGTCATTATAGTAAACATCAACTTCGAATTTCCCAATTCCCATAAATCCTGGTTGTTCTCCCATACTTGATAATCGAACTTTTTCTTTTGCTCTTGCCATTTCATACCTTAATTGTGCTAGCTTTACTTGCATTTTTGATTCAGAACTGGAAGCTCTACTCTCAAAAATTTCTAGGATTAATGTTTCTCGATCCAAAACCTCTCTATGAAGAATTGATGCAAGATTGTAATTTTGACTTGGTTTTAGAATCTCATCAAAAATAATTACATCGGGTCTTAATTTTTCAGAAATTTCTTGTAATCGTTCTAAAATACCACCACTTATTCCATATTTTGGTCTCTTCAAAAATTTCTGTTTGATTGTATGAACTATCTCATAATCTGCTGCATCACATAATCCCTTTGCTTCATTTATCGCATCTTCCTTTTCATATGTAATCAAAATGGCAGATTTCATGACTATTTTCCAGAGTAATGTTATCTTAATAGTTGCTTAGGCCGATTTTTTTAATGCCTTTTCAATATTCATGTTCAACACAATTTCAGATATATCACTGGCATATTCGGAAATTCTACGTATATTCTCGGTCATTCTTCTTACCCTGTAAATCTCTTCATCATCTTTTAGTGATTTTGAGGCATCTCTAACTTTCTTCTCAAATTTTGCTATTTCATTGGTCTTTTCAATGGTTTTTTCTGCCTGAGAATAATCTTCTTTGAACAAGGCAAGGCATGCTTCATCTAAGACAGATAAGCTAAAGTCATTCATATCTTGTAATTTTTGGAGAATTTCTTTTTTGATTGATTTTTTAAATTCCAAAAGATCTGTTGCAATAAATGCAGCATGATCTCCTGTTCTCTCAATATTTTTGACTACGAGTCTATATCCTAAACAATTTCGTGCATTTCTGAAACCCATTTCTTTTAACATGTGTTCATTTTGAATTGCTATTTTTAATTGACGAATTATATAGAATCCAAATCTGTCTACCTCATCATCAGTGTTAATGACTTCTTGTGCAAGATCTAAATTATTCTCTTTTACTGCTAATAGTGCATCACTTGACATTGATTTTGCCAAGTGAATCATTCTTTTGAAAGCCCCATCTACAGAAAGTTCCAGTAAATTAACTAGTACTTGTACAGTTATACCTCCACTTGAATCCGAAATTATTTCTGAACCCATTAACATTCGTTTTACGGCTTCTTTGACAGTGTTTCTTTGATTGGGGTTTAATCTTCCATTTTTTGGTTTTACATTTATCGTCTTAAATCCCAGAAAATACAAAGAAATCAATTTTCTAACAATTGAAGATGCTTCTTCTTCAATGTCAATTTCTATTACTGCATCTTCCTTTTTTTGGGTTCTTGATTCAAATTTTGGTGGGTATAATTCTAAAGTTGAAGATCCTTTTCTAATCATTCTGATTTGGTCTCCTTGTTTTAATCCTAAATCCATAATCCATTGTTTTGGCAATGAAACTATGTAGGATGACTTGCCAGTAAACTGGATTTTTCTAGTTTCCTCTCTTTCTTCCATAAACTACTGAAATTTTACATATCTATATAGTTTTGTCCTTTTCATATGGTTTATCACTCAACTAATATTTAGAAAATTTTTTTTGAAATTATGGAACCAGTCATAAAATTAAAGCATACAATTGACGCTTTGTTTGGAGTAGGTGTATCAAAGCATTTACCAAAAAATCTTGATATGACATTTTCAAGAAAGACTGGAAGAATTCGAACTGTTTTTCATGAGGACAAATTGCTTTGTACTCTAAGAATTGATGGAGGTTTGGCAATCAGTCCCTATTTTGCCCAAATCTTGTTGAAAAATAAAAAATTCAAAGAAAATTGTGTAGAGATTAATCAAGATGCTGCACCATTTGTTCAAGAAGGGCGTTCAGTATTCTGTAAACATGTAGTTTGGTGTGGAAAAAATGTAAAGATTGCAGCTGATACTCCTGTTTTATTCAAAAATAAAGTAATTGCAGTTGGTAGAGCAATTCTGTCTAAAGAAATGATTGATGATTTTGATAGGGGTGTAGCCATTAAAGTCAGAGATAGTTTAAAAAGTCCAAAGGAGAAAAAAGAACTATGATGCGTGGAGGAAATCGCGAAATGCGACGAATGATGGATAAGATGGGACTTGATATGAATGAGCTTCCAAATGTTCAAGAGGTAATAATTAAAACTGATAAAAAAGAAATCATTATTTCAAAACCTTCAGTCACTGAAATGAAAGCCAAAGATAATTCAATTTTTACTGTCACTGCAGATGGCTATGAGGAGAAAGAACTTGAGGTTCCAATCTTCTCTGAAGAGGACATCCAATTAGTATGTCAACAGGCAGGAGTTGATGAAGAAAAGGCCAAAAGTGCATTGGAAGAGGCCAAGGGCGATCTTGCAAGAGCTATCTTACTCTTGACTACAGGATAGGCAGTTTTGTGCCTAAAAATGAATGATTTAAGTAATGGATTTGCTGGATTTTTGGTATAATGAGTAACGTTGCAGAATCTAAAGTAACTGGAATTGTAAAATCATTAAATGCTCTAGAGGATGATCTTGATTCTCTAAATTCTAAAGTTGCAGATATGAAAAAACAATTGGCAGTAAAAGCACAAACAGAAATAGATTCCTTACTTGAAAAAACTCGTCAAATGGCCACTCAAGAGGCAGAAGTCATTATCAATTCCTCTAAAGACAAGGCCACAGCAGAATCCTCCAAAATCTCTCAGGAAGGTGAGGCTAAATTAGCAGAAATTCAATCAAAAATTGATGCAAATTTTGACGAAGCCGTAAAACATGTTGTGTCAACAGTTTTGAAGGCATAAACCTAAATCTCATATTTCCTTTTGCCAAATATCGATCCTTTACTTAATGCCCGTATTGGAATTGCTACCACATATGGTAGACCATACTACAGATTTTCCACCTATCTGAAAACTCTGGATTTGGCCTTTGATTCTATTCTTCCAGAAGAAATTCTAGATTATTCTGGAAATCTAGTTTTTACCACTCAAGAAGAATCCCCAAAAGAATGTCAAAAACCGCTACTACATGAGGATATTTTTGAACATCCACCAACTGTTATCAAAGGAAAAATGATGCAAAAATTATCATTTAGTTTTGAAGAAGAAGATCTTGTTTTGGGAGTTGATCCTGGACAAAGAATTGGTCTATCTGTATGCTACTTTGGAAAAGAAATTGAGAGCTCATTTTATTCTTCAGTTGAAGATTTGGTTTTTCATATCATCAAAGTCATGGGAGGATTACGGGCTAAAAGAAAAATTGTAAAAATTGGTGATGGTAATATGCAGATTGCAAAAGAAATAGCATCAATGTTAAATCTCAAATTTTGTTCTTCATTTGAATTAGAATTTGTTGATGAGAAAAAGACCAGCCCCAAAATCAAAAATTTCAATCAAAGAGGAAAACGTGATATGTTATCGGCAAAATTTATTTCTCAACGTGATGGATATCGATTTTCGGTTCAGCCATTATCAATCACTGGATAATTCTTCTCAAAAATCCAAATTTTATTCAAAAAAAATCATGGTACAATTATGAAAGTATGAGAAAATAATATAATTTCTATATGTTTTAAAAAAAAATTTGTAATTTTTTGTAAAACGACTATATTGGTATTCATTATTTTTTCAAAAAACCGTATTTTGGAACAAGCTATACATATTTATTGAAGATTTAGTCGTTTTTTTTGAAACTAATAATTTTGATCGACTAATTTCTTGTAATTATTTCATATTTTTATAAAAATTTACTAAAAAATTGTCGATCCATGCTTATATAGTTATGAATTCTATAATACAACACCAAGATGACTTGTAAAGGAATTTGTGTTAGATATAAGGCTCAAAAGCCAGTTGGAACCGGAAGATATGCTTCAGGACAACGTCGATGCCAAATTTGTGAAATATTCATCAAATGGGAAGGACTTTGGTGTCCATGTTGTGGATATAGATTAAGAACAAAACCACGTAATTTGAAATACAAAGCAAAATTGCGTGCAAGAGTTGAAGCTGATTCTATGGAAGCAAAAGCAACTACAACTGCTCAATCTGAAGTTGAAGTTCCAGAAATTACAGCAAAAACAAAATCTAAAGCAAAAACTTCAAAGAAAACTACTGAAGAACCAAAACGAAAGGGAACCATAATGGAGATCCTAAAACGTGAAAGAGAACTAAGAAAAGAAGGAAATGAAAATGAAGCAATAGATGAGTTATTGGAAAAAGAATTTGGTAAAAAGAGACTTGAAAAAGTCAAAACATCAAAAACTTGGATTAAGCATCATGTTGATACCCCTCAAGATGAATCAATAGCAATAAAAGCATAAGACATGTTCAAAGTTTATTGAACTCTCCAAATGGATATTTGCAAAAATTAGTAAATTTGGAGAGCCGTAGCTTTTCTTTACAGATTCAAAAATTTGATAATGGATTTTTTGTTTCTGTGACAGAAGGAGCTAACAAAATTGGTTCAATGGTTGCATCTATGGCAACTGGACCTACCCCAATTACAACAACAATTATTCCTTCAAAATCTGAATCTTTGTTTCTAAAACTAACTGCTGAACGAATTAGTACTAGAATGCATGGAATTGTATTGGTTTCAGCATTTATCCAGAAGGAATTAGAACCAAGTACAGCAAAAGCCTTAATGTCTGAGATTATGGAGATGATTGATAATGAGTGATTTACGCACATACATTAACCAAGTAAAAAAAATCAAAGAACTTCAAACCGTCAAAACCAAAGTTTCCACCAAATATGAAATTGCTGGAATTACTGCAAAAGTTGATGGCTCAGATGCTGTTTTGTTTGAAAATATCAAAGAGAGTAAATTTCGATTAGTGTCAAATCTTGTTGGTACTAGAAAACGATTTGCATTAGCTGTTGGTGGAAAGGAAAATGAAATTCATTCCAAAGTAATTTCAGCAATCAAAAAGGCAAAAAAACCCAAAGTCATATCTTCTGGTAAATTCATGGAAAATCAATCAAAAAACCTCCTTTCCATGCCTATAGTCACCCATTTTGAAAAAGAATCTGGTCCTTTTATCACATCCTCAATTGCTTATGCAACTAATCCTGAAACTGGAAAACAAAATTCCTCATTTCATCGATTAATGCCGATTGATAAAACTCATCTTTCTATTAGAATGGTTGAGGGTAGACATCTTCATAGATGTTTTACGGATGCAAAAGAACATGGAGAAGATCTAAAGGTTGCAATTACTGTTGGGGTTCATCCTGCAGTTTCAATAGCAGGTGCTTATCAAGCTGAATGGGGAAAAGATGAGATAGATATTGCAAATTCTCTTTTAGCAGGAAAACTAAGTTTGGCAAAATTACCCTATAGTGGATTAAATGTCCCTTCTGGTGCTGAATTTGTTTTAGAAGGAAAAATCCTTCAAGATAAAACTCATCCTGAATGGATGGTAGAGATGCTTCAAACATATGATCATAAACGAGACCAACCTGTTTTTGAATTAGAAAATTTGTTCTATAGAAACAATCCAATATTTCATGATGTTCTGTCTGGATTCGCTGAACATAGATTACTAATGGGAATGCCAATTGAGTCAAAACTTAATGGGGATCTCAAAAAAGCATTTTCTCAAACAAAGCAAGTTTCAATGACTAATGGTGGATGTAATTGGCTTCATGCTGTTGTACAAATCAAAAAGAAGGCAGAATCTGATCCAAAGGAAGTAATCAAAAAAACATTCGAATCACATAGGTCTCTAAAACAAGTTACTATAGTTGATGAAGATATAGATCCTAACAGTGCAGAAGCAGTTGAATATGCTATGGCAACAAGGTTCCAAGCTGATAAAGATTTAGTAATTCTTACCAAAATTCGTGGTTCTAGCCTTGATCCTTCAAGTGATCAAAAGAAATTACAAACTGCAAAAATGGGAATTGACGCAACTCGTTCTCTTTCAAAAAGACCCGAAGGTTTTGAGCTAGCTAAAATTCCTAAAATCAATAAAATTGACTTAAAAAAATATTTCAAGTAGTAAAAACGAGTGTTTAGATTAAATTGGATGAATATTGATGCTCCTGAGTATACAATGACCCCCACTAGATTAGAAAAAAGCCCATCTGAATCTCATGCTGAAGTAATTGTTAGAATGTTTCCTTCAGATGCAAACCCAGCTGGTAATGTCTTTGGTGGTGAAATCCTAAAACATATTGATATGGTTGCAGGAATTGTAGCCCAGCGACATTCTCAATCAAATGCTGTAACAGTTACTATGGATAGTGTTAATTTTCTAAAACCCGTCTTTGTTGGAAACGTTCTGAAATTAGATGCTAGAATAAACTATGTCCATAACTCTTCAATGGAAATTGAAGTAAAAGCTGAGGCAGAAGATATTGTAACAGGGATTCGAACTACTACAGGAACTGCATTTGTAACATTTGTCGCATTAGATGAAAATGGAAAACCACATCATGTTCCTAAATTGTCTCTAAAAACTGATGAAGACAGAACAAAGTTTGAGGAAGGCAAAATCAGAATGGAAAAACGAATACAAAATCGTTCAAAATAAACTCTGATTTTGAGGGATCACTTTAAGAATCACGAATTCTATCTTTTGTTATGTCTGAAGAACAAAAAAATAATGAATGGGATTCTTTGTGGCAAGAATATTCTAAATCACTAGAAAACTGGAAAACTCTTTTTGAGCAAATCCAAACTGCAAGTAATGACATGCAATCTAAATTCAATGATGTATGGGAGAAAGCTACAGTAGAATCTAGTGCTGAAACCATGAAATTATTTGGTGAAAACTGGCAAAAAGCTATGAATGAAGCTGGAATGAAATCTTTTAAAGATTTTAGTGAAAACTGGCAAAAATCTCTAAATGACACAAATATTGCAGTCTTCAAACAATTTGCTGAAAATTGGCAAAAGACGCTTAGTTCATCTGGATTAGAACAGATGCAGGCTTATGGTGAAATGATGAAACAATTTGCCGACACCTGGAAAACTATGTGGCCAAAATCTCAATAAATCCCTCACTGGGTTTTATTTTTCATTTATTTCATAAGGTATAAAAAATTCAATTGAATTTGTGCATTATTGACTACACAAAATGAATGCTATGTAGAATTATCCAGTTTTAATGATTTAGCAAGATTTGCTTGTTCCTTTAGGGAATATCCGAAACGTGTTTTTTCTCAAGAATATAATGGAAAAAGAATTTTGTCTAGCAGTATTACATTGGGTAATACTTTGGTAGTGTTTTATTCTTCAATGCCAAAAGATGGAAGATATGTTTCGTATCAAGTTTCTTCAGGAAATGAAATCTGTGATGTAGTTGATTCAACAAAAGATATTTCAAATTATGCCCCAATAATTCATGCTGAATCAAAAATTTCCCCACTCACTGAAAAAACAAAAGATTTACCTGATCAATTTCATCCTATCCAACTAAAAGACTTGGGAAGTTTAGCCCGTTTAACTTATGATCCAGAATTTCCAGATGAACCTGATCTAGCATTGTATGCTGTTCCCTACAAAAATACTTGGATGCTAGGATATATTACATCACTTGAAATGGATGAATTCTATTATAATTTCAATTATGTAGAACTTGATTCAGAACCTGTGAAGAATTTTATGAAATATCAGGGCAATCAGGGACAGAATCCAGTTTTTGTAAATAGTTTTGATCATGGTTTCTCGTATCTTCCAATAATCAAAATTAAAGAATACCATTCTTTGTTTGGCTTTTAATCATTTCCATGTTGTTAATTCTTTAATTTTCTTTCTGCATTCATCAATCAATCTTTCAATTACAGGCATGTAGATTTCTACTGCATAAGAGATTTCAATATCTTGACCTCCATCTAACATCAAAAAAACCGATGGTACAATCTGTTCTTTTCCAACTTTAGGCTCATTTCTTTGCTTTCTTTTATGATTGATTATTTCAAAATAGACAGATAACTGTCTTGAAATCTCAATTTTTAGTTCTTCTTTTGAACTTAATTTTCCATTAGATAATCTTGGATTGATTTCTTGAAAAATATCATCTTTGAATCTCTCTTTTGGTCTTAACATAATTTTTAATTTTGGTAATTGTTTATCTTGTTTTTTCAATATGCAAAGTTGTTTCATAAAATTTGGATATGGTTTTTCGTGTTCTCTTTCATCTATTTTCTTAAACCATTTTGAAAATTCAATTGCATTTTTATCATTTTTTATTATAGACATTTCTTCAAATCTTTCTTCAGAATTATCTCCGTTCTCGTATAATCCAAAATTTCTATTTGCTTCTTCAAAAATTTCATCATAGATGTAGTTGATAGTTTTGATAAATTCGTCTAGAAAATATCCAACATAATATGGATCAGGTTCATACTGTTTAATTTTATTCAGAAAACCATTACAATCTTCAATTCTTCTTTCTATACTCATTAAATCTAATTTTCATTATTTGCATATTTTGATTGAGCTTTTAGTGTAATTGATAATTCCTTAAAAATTTCATTAACACTAACATCAACTAAATTAATTGTGGCATTTTCTTTAACAATCTGTTTTTCAAATTTTTCTTTTATTGCAAATGATACTGAAGACCAATGAAGTGTTCCTTTAAGCTGTTCTTCAATGGTTGCGTTTGTTGTTGGAAAATTTGCTGGTGAAAAAACTATTCCATTTGTCCATTGCATTGTAGGTATTGCACCTCCTGAAGAACGAGTACTAAAAGCAATTTGTTTTACCCAATCATCAAATTTGTATTCAATTACTTCATGAATAACTAATTTTTTCCATGGTTCTACTGAGATTTCCAATACGAACGATTATTCATATCCAATTATAATCTTATTTGAGCCTAAAAGTACCCTCTAAAACATTTCGCTTATTTATTAGGAGATTATCATTATTTTTTGTAATGGAAAAATGGGCTGACTATTTGATTTCTGAAGTCAGCTATGACAGAAATCATCTTATTAAAATTGCAATCAGACATGAAGATTCTGAAAAAGGAATTTCAAAAGGAAATCCAATAGATCGACTTGCAATAGCATCTGACATAAAAAATGGTCTTACTTACATCACTGTTTACAGTTCTAAAAATTCATGGAAGAAAGGTCACAAAATTGAAACATTTTCTATTGATGGTGAACCATATTTACGAATTGATGCAAACAAAGTAAAATTAGATTTTCTTGGAGATTTACCTGAATCATCTATTATTGTCGAAGAACCTGAACCTGAACCAAAACAAAAAGCAACTACTAAACCAGAGTCTATTAGTGAAGAACCTCCTAAACCAGAACCCCAAAGTCCAAGAGGTTCATTACCTAAAGAATCATCAGAAGAACTTCCTCAAGAATTAGAATTAACTCCAGAATTTGGTACTGAAGAACTAACTACTGAATCAGAATTGCAACAATCGGATTTAGGAAGTAACGAAACTAAGTCTAGAAAACAACAGCTAGAAGATTACGAAAAAGATTATCTGAAAAGAATTGGAGAAGAAGGAACCGCTCAAGAATTAGATTTAGCTCCAGAACCTGTTACTGAAGAAACTCAAGAATCAACACCAGAACCAGAAGAAGAATCTACTCCCGAACCCCAAAGTCCAAGAGGTTCATTACCAAAAGAATCATCAGAAGAACTTGCTCAAGAATTGGATTTAGCTCCAGAACCTGTTACTGAAGAA
>NZ_JANQTA010000016.1 GCF_028278985.1 Candidatus Nitrosopumilus sp.
GTCCGAATCAAAGGAACCTAACGTAGTTGGGATTAATGTCCTAAAGCAAAATGGTGTAGATGTTGATGAATTAGTAAATGAGCTAATCAAAAATGCAGCCGTAGAATTTACTGCATACTACTACTTTACCAACCTTAGAGCACATTGCACAGGCATGGAAGGAGAAGGACTCAAAGGAATCATTGAAGATGCCAGACTAGAAGACCTCAGTCACTTTGAATCATGTATTGAGAGAATCTATCAATTAGGCGGTTCTCTTCCAAATGATGCAACTGAATTTATCAAAATTTCAGGTTGTGAGTTTTTACAGCTTCCAGCAAATCCAACTGATCACAAGGAAATTCTAGAAAAATGTCTCAAAGCAGAACAAGGTGCAATTGTCAACTGGAATAAGATTTGCAAGATGACACATGGCAAAGATCCAGCAACATATGATATTGCCAAAGATATACTAGCTGAAGAGATCGAACATGAGTCTTGGTTCTTAGAGTTAATCTATGGAAGACCATCAGGACACATGAGACGCAAGTATGCTGGTGAGAGACCACATACTAGAAAACACTCTAGAGCACTTGATATGGCTTAAGGCCAAATCACTTTCTTTCTTATTTTGTGTAACTTTAATGACGACAAATTGTGAATATGCTTTGTTTTATCACGGTTAAATAGAAAAATCTCGTATTGATAGTATGGTAAAGCAGATTAGTCTTGATGCATGGCAAGTGCAACATCTTACAGATCTGCTAAAAAAGGGCTCTGATATTGTAGCAAAAACAAACAGACCTATTGTTTTATTCAGACAAACCTTAGAAGAAGAAGAAGAATCTTATGAAGAGATTGTTTGTACTTTAACCAAAGGGTACGTCATAGAACAAATGGTAACATCAGGAGGAATTTTAGTTCCTAGTTTTCATCAACAGTTTGTTTTTACAATTGAGGAGTACCCCCAAGAGTTATTGAGAAAAAGCAAGGATCGCTTTTTGGAAATGATTGATTTTCTTGAAGAACACCTCAAGCCAATATCATAGTTAATAAAGACCGTGAAATTCATGATTTTTGCATGCAATTATTAGAATTTCAGGCTAAAGAACTATTCAGAGAGTATGGAATTAACCTACTTGACAGCATTTCATCAACTAAAATCGAGGAAGGTAGAAAACACGCCAAAGAGTTAGGATTTCCATTTGTAATTAAAATCCAAGTCCCAGTAGGTGGACGAGGTAAAGCAGGTGGCATTCAAAAATGTCAAAATGAAGATGAATTTGAGATAAAATATCCTCAAGTAATGGATTTGACAATAAAAGGTGAGAAAGCCAGAGCCATTCTTTTGGAGAAAATGGCAGACATCAAAAAAGAGTTGTATCTTTCAATCTTTTTGAATCGTTCCAAGAGATGTTACACCATCATTGCATCAAATGAAGGGGGAGTTGAGATTGAATCAGTTAAAAACCAAATCATCAAAGAAGTAGGATTAGGAGATGTCCCTGATGAGGTTGCAAAAGAAGTTGCAAAAGAGATGGAGCTTGAAGGAAATACTGCAGACCAATTTGTTGACACTCTAAAGAAATTATCAAAATTAACAATTGAAAAAGAAGCTGAACTAGTTGAAATTAATCCATTAGCAATAATGCAAGATGACACCATCATGGCATTAGATGGAAAATTCGTAACTGATGATAACAGTAACTTTAGACATGATGAATTACAAAAATACCAAGAAAAAACTGCAATTGAGGAACAAGCAGAAAAAAGTGGTTTCTCTTTAGTTGAATTAGATGGAGACATTGCAGTAGTTGGAAATGGTGCAGGTCTTGTAATGTCAACACTTGACATGTTATCAGATAACGGTGGTAAACCAGCATGTTTCTTAGATGTTGGTGGCGGGGCAACAACTGAATCAGTTTATGAAGCACTTACACTAATTAGCAAACTAGACAGAGTAAAAGGAATTCTTGTAAACCTCTATGGAGGAATTGTAAAGACTACAGTAGTGGCTGAAGCATTCCTTAAAGCCTACGAGGATAATTTGATTGATTTACCAGTATTTTCAAGACTAAAAGGTACAGAATCAGACAAGGCAAAAGAAATGCTACAAGGTTCTAGAACTAAAATCTTTGATTCAGTAGAAGAAGCAATTAACGCAGCAGTTATGGGAGTAAAGAATTGACTGACATTTTTGGCATCCTAAAAGGAAAACCTGAAGACTCTGACTTTGAGAAAAAAGGAGTAATCGTTCAAGGAATTACCGGAGCATATGGTTCACTTCATTCAAAAAACATGATTGCATATGGAACAAATGTTGTTGCAGGTGTAACTCCGGGAAAAGGTGGTCAGAAATTTGAAGATTCAGTTCCAATTTACAATTCAATGCAAGAAGCAGTTGATGCAACAGGTGCAAAAATCTCTATCATCTTTGTTCCAGCAAAATTCTTCTTGTCTGCTGCAAAAGATGCACTCAATGCAGGAATCAAATTACTGGTTGCAATTCCAGAGCATGTTCCAATTAGAGATACGATGGAAGCACTTGCACTAGCAAATGAAAAAGGAGCAGTAATCATAGGTCCAAACACTCCAGGAATCATGATTCCAGAATTAATCAAAATTGGAATCATGCCAGCAATGCCATTCAAAGCAGGAAAAATTGCAGTACTATCAAAAAGTGGAACTTTACTTTATGAGATTTCTGATGCACTAACAAATGCAGGATTTGGTCAATCAATCACAATTGGAATTGGCGGGGATCCTGTAAATGGAACAAGACTAATTGATGCATTTGAGATGGTAAAAGACACAGATTTGGATGGAATGGTAGTAGTAGGAGAAATCGGAGGAGATTCTGAAGAAATGCTAGCTCAGAGAATTATCGATAGCGGATTTAACAAACCAACTGTAGCATACATTGCAGGACGTGCAGCACCTAAAGAAAAGAGAATGGGTCATGCAGGAGCAATTGTAATGGGAACATACGGTTCAGCTGAATCCAAAGTCTCAATGTTCAACAAAGCAAACATTCCTGTTGCTAAAAGACCAGCTGAAGTACCTGTTTTGCTTGCAGGAAAGATGGAAAAATCCGATTAGAATAAAAGAGAGGAATCAAGGAGAAAATCATCATGCCTATAACAGACCCCGAAAAGAAAAGAATCGCTCAGCAAGCACGATTAGTAATGAAAATCTGTTTTAGTTGTGGTGCTAGAAATGACATTAATGCTACAAGATGCAGAAAATGTAGAAATCCTTTCATGAGATTAAAGAACAGAAATCTCGGCATAAAGAAGTAGAATTAAAAATTCATCAACCTTTGTCTGTATTCTGAAATTGCTAATTTAATTTCTGATTGATATCGCATAACAAATGATTTTGCAGATTCTGGATTTTCCAGATCATCTAAGGATAATTGTAAATCATCAGGCAGTTGCTCATTCATCTGATAGAGTACTTTGGCAGCTGCTGCATACTGACCCAAATTATCAGCATATTCAAATGCCAATTTCATTCTGTCAATTAAAGAATCAAATTCTTGGAGGGACACGATTGCATTATTGGCTTTCAGTACTAAAGGCCAGGGTAATTATAGAATCTAAAGACAAAAAAGCTCGAAATTTTCTAGGTTTGTTGGACCGGTCGTCTAGTTTGGTTTGGATGACGCACTCACACTGCGTAAGGGAGTAATCCCCGCAAAGGTCGTGGGTTCAAATCCCATCCGGTCCACTTTACTAATTTGTCTGATCTGAACAATTTGCAATCCAACTGATTTCATAGTAATAATTAAAATCAATAAAACAAAAAATGCCTGTGGACATTAGTCATACTAGATTTCAGCTAGAGTCATCAAAAGAGAATCTATTTCAGACAATTTTAGAAAATAAAGAAAATCTAGATACTGAAACAATTGCAAAAGCAATCAAAGAATTTGTGAAAAACTATAACAAATACGATAATGAGAAAAAGAATTTGCTTGATGTAATTTCTAAAAATTAAATTATTTATGCTATTGCTTTGACTGATTCAATTACATCATCAGCACCAAAGCATTTTCGATTTTCATAACATGAATCACAAACTAACCATGTAGGAGTATATTGTCCACCCTTTGCAGATTTGTAAGTAATTTCATACTTCAATTCATGACGGTCATTACAGCAATTCATGAAAATTCACCTATGGCTCATTCTTGATTTTTTCAAGAAGATTATTGGTCATATCAAACAAAGTATCAATATTCAATTGCTCATCTGTTAGTTTGATTGTTACACTCATTTCTACCAATACTACAACTTACATCGATATAGGTGAGTGTCAGATTGTGTCATGACAGAAATTAACACAAAATTAGGAAGCAATACTGTTTCAAGACATTTGTCTGAATGAATTATGACAAAAAAACTCCAAAAAAACAACAAAAATGAGGCGATTTTGGTCCAAAAAAGTGCGCGCACGGAATCAATTAAAAGAAACGCAAGAAAGGAGGCATCATGAAGGCCAGATTTAATGGAATATGTGTTGAGTGTGGAGAGAAGATCAAAGTAGGAAGAGAGATTCTCAAAAACTCCAAAGGAAAATGGGTCCACAAAGCATGTTCAGATATTGAAGAAGAACTTCCTTAATCTGGCCCATTCTAGAATGAATTGGTAACAAATTTTTTAAATTACTTTGAAAAACTGCCTGTAAATGAATAAAAAATCTGGTTTGGTTTTGACTGCATCAGTAATGATGATCTTTGGAATGATGATGATTCCAGGAAACGTTTCTGCTGCTGAAAATTCTATTACCGTAACACCACTCAACGAAGAAGTTAGTCTTCAAAAGACAACCACTACAATGTCAGTTCCTTCAGATAATACCTTACCTTGGGGAACAGTCAAAGGGGCAGCTTCTGATTATGTTGAGAGATATCCAGTAATCATACAGTTCTATCAAAATGAAGATCCAGTTCACTTTGCACAAGTTGATGTGAAAGGAGATGGCTCTTATGAATACAAATTCAGAGTAGGTAGTTTGAATTATGAAACTGGAGAATTTGAAAACTTCTTTGAAGGTGATTACACAGTAAAAATCTTCAAGGTAATTCCCAATACTAACTCACTAGTTTAGTAGGGAGTACCAATTTTTCTTTGTTTTTTCATTGCTTCGATATACCAATCAAACTCATCTAGGAATCTTGCTACACGTCTATCATAATTTGTATCAACCAATTTTCCTGATTCATCAAAGGCCTCATGTACTTTAGAAATTGGAAATTGTGAAGGAATTGCAGGAGCGCCCATCTCAGCAAGAATTTGTCGCAAATGATTTCCAGCAACCACACCACCAAATGCACCAACAGAATAAGATACAATGGCTGAGGGTTTGAAGAAATATTCTTCAAGAAAATAATCCAGAGTGTTTTTGAGTGCTGCAGATATGCTATGGTTATACTCTGGAGTTACTGCAACATAGCCATCAGCTTCAGAAATTATTTTATGAAGAGACTTTAATTTTTCAGAAGGAGAATCCATTTCTTTGTACATCTTGTCAAGGAGTGGTAATTCCAATTCTGCAGGATCAATTAGGGATACCTCATGGTTTTTTTCTTCTAGTTTTTTTACAATCCATTTTGCAACTTTGATTCCATGTCTTTCTTTTCTAACAGAACCAGCAATTACTGCAATTTTTGCCAATAATCAGACATAGAAATTGAGCATAAAACATTTTTTCTAAATTGAATCAAATCCACAGAATTCATATATTGAATTATGGCCGAATGAGCTAATTATGAGTAAAAATTTTTGGCACGATATAGAACCAGGAAACGATATTCCTGAAATTATCAATGTTATTGTAGAGATTCCAAAAGGTTCTATGAACAAATACGAATATGACAAAAAACACAACATGATGAAGCTAGACAGAGTATTATTCTCCCCTTTTCACTATCCAGGAGACTATGGAATTGTTCCCCAGACATTATCTGATGATGGAGACCCACTTGACGCTCTAGTTCTTGTTACAAATCCAACTTATCCAGGAATATTGATTGAGGCAAGACCAATTGGATTGCTTCAAATGAAAGATGATGGAAAACTGGATGACAAAATCATTTGCGTATCCACTAATGATCCTAGATATCTCCATACTGCAGATATTCAAGATATTGAAGATCACTATCGTTCAGAAATTGCACACTTTTTCCAAGTTTACAAAGACTTGGAAGGAAAGAAAGTGGAAATTCTAGGATGGAAATCAGCCAAGGAATCAAAAACAGTAATTATCGAATCAATCAAGAGATACAAAAATACTCTAAAAAAATTCTAAAATGCCTCCAGAGTGTGAGCACTTTTCACAAGAAAAGAAGGGAATTACTCCAAATACAAAAAGCTGTGAAGAGTGTGAGAAAGAACACTTGCCTGTAGTGGCATTGCGAATGTGTTTAACATGTGGACATGTTGGATGTTGTGATTCATCAATTGGAAAACATGCGACAATACATTTCAAAGAAACTGGACATCCAGTCATGATGGCAATTCCAGGAAATATTTGGAAGTGGTGCTATGTTTGTGAAGAATATCACTAACAAGTTTTCAATATCATTCTAAGTGATGAATTGTACTTGCTACTTTCTAACAATAATGATTTTTTTGCATAATTGTTATATCTTGTAAAGATGTAATTCTTTCAGTATCTTACACAATTCATGTAGGCATGCATGATGCGTTACGGGATATAGTGAATGCCCTCTGTGAATAATAAGGCTGGAGCGTGATGTAAATATGAAAATAGAAGAAAATATCGAAGATGGTTCTCACGGAACCGCAAAATACGACGGAGCAAGTAATGCTTTTAATTTGAGAGCTCATGGTAATCTAATTTTATTCAATTTAGGGCCTCATTTCTACAAGATTACTCTTGATAGACAAACCATCAAAAAAATGCATGATTGGCAATGGGGTCAAGATGAGCATCGTGAGAATCTAGAAAAACAGAAACAAAAATGTGGAGAATAATCTCTCCCTTTCTTTATTTTTGTTGCACTAGTAAGATTTTTGATTGAAAATTCTCAAGTATGTTTTGTCAATTCGAATTCCAATATTGAAAAATGTCTCGTCTCTTTTAATTTGATTTTGACGTAGTAAATACATGTCAGCAATTAATAATTCAAAAAAATCTGAAAATAAATCTACTTCTAGAGACATTCCTATTGTAGGAGGAATTATTGCAGTATGTGCATTATTGTTATTTGCATACCCAATGTGGTATGTTGCCCCTGAAGAAGTAGTACAGAGAGTCAAAGTGATTGCAGTTACTGAAGCAGGATGTATTGGTGAGACATATGACGGATATGCAGTAAACATAGGCGATTGTTTTGTTGAGCCAGGAGAATTTACTATTGCGCCAGTTGATCAGAAACTAAAAGAACGTGCAGCCCAAATGAACCCCACCAACTAATTTTTACAATTTTTTTGTAAAAGATTGAGCATACTGTGAAAATCCCAAATGTTTGTAGAATTGATGTGACTGGGTACGCTGATTTCCAGATTCCAGTCTAATTCTATGACAATCTTTCTTTTTTCCAATTTCTATACAAGAATCAATTAGTTTAGAACCGATTCCAGAGTTTTGATATTTTTCACGAACTACAAGTTCTGGAATGTATAGCTCCAAGGTCTTTTGATTTAATCTAGTCATAAAGACAATGCTAACCATCCCAACTATTTCCACATCATCTAGTACTGCGACTAGGGTTTTTTTATCAGAATCAGAGATGTATTGCTTAACCAATTTTCTAAAAGAATCAACATCAGAGTCAATTTGGGGCTCTGGCCTACCTAGTTCATAGAGCAATCCTAGTAATATCGGGATATCCACATCTGATGCTTCACGAACTGTAATGTTTTCCACTAGGTAACTACAGTATTATCGCTTAAGAATTTGATGAAACAATCAAAATCAAAGATGTTTTTCATATTGGTTTTTTAGTAGTTAGAAAACTGCATGATTATGGCAGAATATGAGCTTGGAAAATGGGATTTGTCTGAGCTTGCAAAGAATCCTAAAAGCCCTCAATTTCAAAAACAAGTAACTGAATTAGAAAATCTTGCCAAGAAATTTGAAAAGATTAAAACAAAATTAGATCCCAAAATGTCTTCAAAAAAATTCATGTCCATCTTAAAGGAAGTAGAAGATATCTCTGAGAAGATGAGTAAAATTGGAGGTTATGCGTCACTAACATATTCTGCTGATACTCAATCTGATGAAGCAACATCATTAATGACTAAAATGTCAAAACTTGGTTCTGAGATTTCAAACAAAATTTTGTTCTTTGATTTGTGGTGGAAAACCCAAGTTGATGAAAAAAATGCAAAAAGACTCATGAAAGATGCAGGAGAACTAACAGAGTATCTCCAGCATAAGAGACTGTTTGCAAAATATGCACTTAGTGAACCTGAAGAAAGAATCATCAACACATTAGATGTAACAGGAATTTCTGCTCTTGTAAAATTGTATGACAAGATTACAAATGCATTTGAATACAAGATGAAGGTTGGAAACAAAACCAAAGTAATGACAAGAGAAGAACTAACAAACTATGTCAGAAGTACAAATCCAAAAATCAGAGAAACAGCATACAAAACAATTCTTACAAAATATACTGAAAACAAAGGAGTAGTAGGAGAAATTTATCAAAATATTGTTCTAAACTGGAGAGATGAGGGAATCGACATCAGAGGCTATGACAGTCCGATATCTATGCGCAACATTGGAAATGATGTAGATGATAAAACAATAGAATCACTACTTTCAGTGTGCAAAAAGAATTCACCAGTATTTCAAAAATTCTTTGTTCAAAAAGCAAAGATGCTCAAGATGAAAAAACTTCGCAGATATGATTTGTACGCACCTGCAGCAGCCAATATCAAAGAAAAAAATTACCCTTACAACAAATCAGTCAAACTAGTTTTTGAATCACTTGGAAAATTCAGTGATACTTTAGAAGATTTTGCAAGAAAAGTTTTCAAAGAAAATCACATAGACTCTTCAATTAGATCTGGAAAAAGAGATGGTGCATTTTGTAGTACTCTTACTCCAAATATTACACCATATGTTCTAGTCAATTTTACTGGAAAATCAAGAGATGTCTTTACCTTGGCCCATGAATTAGGCCATGCAGTTCACAGTCAAGCAGCTCAAGACAGATCAATTCTAGTTCAAGATGCACCATTACCTCTAGCTGAAACTGCATCTACATTTTCAGAGTTATTGCTATACGATAACTTGTCAGACAAAATTTCAGATAATGAAAAGAAAATCATGTTGTCGGAGAAAATTGATGATCTTTATGCAACAATTCTTCGACAATCATTTTTCACAATCTTTGAAGTTGATGCACACAAACAAATTGCTGATGGTACCACGATTGATGAAATATCTAAAACATATCTAAACAACCTCAAAGATCAGTTTGGTAGTTCTGTACAATTATCAGATGACTTTGCAATTGAATGGAGTTGTATCCCACACTTTTACCACACACCATTTTATTGCTATGCGTATTCATTTGGAAACCTACTTGCATTGTCATTATTCCAGAGATACAAAAAAGAAGGAAAAGACTTTGTTCCATCATACATCAACATTCTAGCAGCTGGAGGTTCAAAGAAACCAGAAAAACTACTTTCAGAATATGGATTTGATATTAGATCACCTAAATTCTGGCAAGAAGGATTTGGCTATGTCAATGAGCAAGTAAAGGCATTATCAAAATTGAATTAGATTTTAAATTTAATGGGGCTGACAGTCCAACGCAAGGACTGTCAGCTTGTCCCCCGAACGGTTTGAATTCGATGTCATTGGTGCATCACGATTTATCAGATTTAAACCTTTGAAATTATTTGAGTTCCAATTTTTGAGGTTTTAATTTCCTAAAGGTTCCAAGAAGAATTCCAATAGTGATTCCTAACTGATACAAAAAGTACAGCAGAACCTCAAATGTGCTAGGAGTCAAATCAGTAAATCTGCTCATTGCAGTAAAGATTAGCAATAAAGCAGTGAAAAAGAAGACAAATCCTTTTGCAATACCATGAATTTGAGTAAATTTTAGCAAGACAAATGTCATGACAGTAACTGAAATTGCAAGTACAGTAAGAAAGCCAGTATTCATCCCAAAGATCAAAAATAGTAGAGATACAAATTCTCCTGAACTTCCAGCAGAGATGTTTGCTAAATCAATTTTTTCAGGAGATGCAAATCTGGGAACACTAAGAATTGCATTTGCTAAAAATAAGATAAACAAGGAAATTGAGACAGTCTTGACATGATTTTGCAATCTAGGAAATCTTTGAAGTATAGCTCTTCCTAGAATCCACCCTTGAAAAATCCCAATTCCAAATGCCCCAATTACAGCAATTAATGAAAAGATAGGATCCTGAAATATATCGACTAGAAACGGAATTAGGGCCATTTTACTAGAAATTTTTCCAAAGTATCCAATATTAGCTAGAAGATGACGGTTTTTCAGAAAAAAAATAAAAAAAATTAATCAGCATCCAATAGTCCCTGAATAAAATAAGCGTAAATTTAATAATTTAATCTCAAAGGAACTGTTTATGCAACAAAAAATTATGATTTTCTCAGTAATTGCTTTAATTTCATTTTCAGCAGGATTTGCCTTTGCTCAAGAACCAGGGTTGGCCACATTTCAAGAAACAGCTACAATCCTAGTTGATAAGAGCATGTCACAAAATGTTACTGCATCAATTACACTTCAAAGTACTAGCATTCAAGAAATCAGAATCCCAGCTGAGCTAGAACAAGACATTAGAGAAAACGACAAAGTTAGAGCAATAATTGTAACAAACCAAGACCAATGTGTTCTAGGTGTATTTGATCAATCATGTATCATGATAAATGTTGAACGTGATTCAGCAGACAAGGGAATCATTGAGATTCAAGATTCTTCAAAAGAAATAGGAAATCAATACATCGATAGAATTAACGAAGTTTTTGGTACAGAAGCAACATTGCATTCAGTTTTTGTTCATAGTGATGATCAATCAAACCAAGCATTGGGAACATCTGGAATCATTTCAGGAAGAGGTGCGATTTCTGTAGTATATACAATGCCGATGGAAGATACAAACTCCATGTATGAAAAAATTTCAGCATTGTTACTGCCAAAAGAGATTAGAGAGTCTGAAGGATTCTATAATGTTGCAAAAGAGTTATCAAATAAAGAAAATGCCAAAATGACTTTTTCAATAATTCCAGTGGATTCACGTTCACTAATGCAGTTAAAATTATCAGTTGACTATCCAGGAGAGGCAACTAATCTTACACAAATTAACCCATTTGAATTTCTCAATGTTGAGGAACTGACCAGATCAGATTACTTTTCACAGGGCTTCTATCCACTAAACTCTTTGGTGCAGGTAGTTGTTCTATCATCCAGTAATTCGTTTGTCTCAACTATTGTTGGAAATGAAGTTCCAACTCAAATAATTGATAATGAAATAATTCCAACTGACATTTCCAAACAAGGATGGGTTTTTGATCCTAAAGAAGGACAAAGAATTCAAGGAATGTACATTTTCGGAGAAGAAAATTCAATTAGTAAAGATAATTTGAGATTCACATTAGATGGTGCAGAAATTGAAAATCCACCACCAGAACCTGCAGAGTTTGATGATTCAATTGTGATTGTAGTGATAATTACTGCAATTGCAATTGCAGCTGCGGCATTTTATTTGAAAGGATACAAGAAGTAATTAGATTATCAAAACGGCTGCTGCAAAGACAGTAGTCCATTTACCATCTTTGTTTCCACGTGTAACTGAAGTAATATTCTGTGTCTTGTAAATTTCGCCAGAAATTTTCCATTGTTGTCGTTTTTCATCCCAGTTTTTATCCACATCAAATGGAATACCTAATGAGGATGCAAGCATTTGTGCAGCAATGTCTTCAGCATAATCACCTGCTTGTGTTTCATTTTGTCCAAAAGCCTCGTATTCAGAAAGATAACCATATTTCTCCTTGTCTTTTGGTTGTGCTACCCCTACAGATGCACTGCACATTCTATGGGGTTCATTGGTTTGGTTTTTAGAATAAATCGTAAACAGAATTTGTCCAGGTTTGATTAGTTTAAGACCTTCTTTTCTAGGAATTAATTTTGCGTTTGGTGGAAAGATACTTGAAATAAGTACAATGTTGGTTCCAGCAATTCCTGCATCTCGTAATGCATATTCAAAACTAGTTAATCGGTCTTCATGGACACCTTTGCCTTTTGTCAGAAACAATTTCTTTGCAACAAAATCAGTCAAATCAGAATTGATGAAAGAGAATTATTATTTATACTTTAATTGATGTTAGGCTCGGATATTTTTTCTCTAATCTTTTTTCTTTTTCTTTTTTCTTTTGTCTGGGGCCTTATCTTTTTGTGTCAAGAATACAAATGTGAACAATGCGCCCAGGCCAATGTTAACTACACCCATGAAAGTGATGAACATAGTAAATTGTGGTGAAGAACTCAACCCCATGAAAATACCTATTGACCCTGTAGCATAGAACATTCCCATCAAGAGTTTCAGTCGCATAGGGTTAATGTATCTCATAGAATCTATCAGTTGAGAGGAATATTATAAACTGACGCATATTAATTAAAAAATTCTGATTGCCTGCAATCTTTTCAGGTAACACTTTAAAGCTTCAAAACTTTCATTTTATTTCGTGCCAATGTAGCTCAGCCTGGCTAGAGCATTCGCCTTGTAAGCGAAAGGTCATGGGTTCAGATCCCATCATTGGCTCCATTTTCGATTTGGCAATACGAATAAGTAATCAAATTTTTCAATAATTTCAATGAGTTCTGAGGATTTTGAATCTAAAAAATCTAATCCAACTACTAGTTCAACTAGATCACCAAATTATGGTCTGATTATTGGTTTAGTTGTTGCAGTAGGTGTTGCTGCATTTTTTGCAGGAATGTATTTCTCAAATTCAGACCAAATTACACAAGCAGATCTGGATGATGCAATTTCAAAATTAGAGTTAAAGATGCTTCAAAATCAGTTGCCAACCGAACAACCACAACCTCAGATTCCAAAAAATATTTCAGCTGATGATGATCCAATAATAGGAGATCCAAATGCACCAATTACAATTATCGAATTTTCAGACTTTGAATGTCCATTTTGTGCAAGATTCCATGTACAAACATTGCCAGCACTTATGGAAGAATACATCAATGATGGTAAAGTCAAACTTGTATTCAGAGACTTTCCAATTCAAAGTATCCACCCTAATGCATTACCAGCTTCTGTAGCTGCAGAATGTGCAAATGAACAGGGTAAGTTCAAGGAGATGCATGATGCATTATTTGACAATCAAGGGCAGTGGAGTAATGTAGAAACAATTGATGCAGTTTCATTATTCATGCAATATGCAAGTGCAATGTCAATAGAGCAAGAGCAGTTTAATTCATGTTTGACTAATGGCAAATACATTGATGAGATCAGAAATGACTTGAGTGATGGGAGAGATTATGGAATTTCAGGCACGCCAGGATTTTTCATAGGAAATGATCAAGTAGGTTATGTGGAATTAAAAGGTGCACAACCTTTTGAGAGTTTCAAAAAAGTAATTGATGCACAGTTAGGCTTGTAAAAGATAACAAGCGTTTATTAGACCTTCAAAGAAGTTCGATTTATCGGAATAATGACGTGTAAGCAATGAGCTTTATCGTCGTTGCTTAAGAGAAGAAAACAAAATGACAAAATTTGAAGAATTAGGATTAAACGAAGAAATACTGAAAGGAATCAGAGATCTTGGATTTGAAGAAGCATTTCCAATTCAAGAAGCTGTTATTCCAGTTTTACTTACAGGAAGAGATGTTGTAGGACAAGCTCATACTGGTTCAGGAAAGACTGCAGCATTTTCATTATCAATGCTACAAGAAATCAAACCAAAGAATGGAATTCAAGGTCTCATCATGGCACCAACTAGAGAGCTTGCAATGCAGATTACAGATGAGATAAAGAAATTTGGAAAACATACCGGAATCAAAGTAGCAACAGTATACGGCGGGCAAGGAATGGGAATTCAACTTGATGCGCTAGAGAGAGGTGTAGAAGTAGTTGTTGCAACACCAGGAAGATTGATAGATCATCTCAAAAGAGGCTCAATAGAGTTACGAGATGTTACACATATCGTTCTAGATGAGGCAGACACCATGCTAGATATGGGATTTATCGACGATATTGCATTTATTTTAGATTTAGCACCTGAAGAGAGAGTCATGTCATTGTTTTCAGCAACAATGCCAACTGAAATTTTGAGATTATCAGAAGAGTATTTGAAAAATCCAAAACAATTCCTACTTGATGCGGATGATCTTAGTGGTGAAGGAATTGACCAATCATTTTTGGTTATCAAAGACAGAGACAAAGTAAAGCATCTAATTGACTTTATCAAACAAACAAAAGGGCAATGCATTGTATTTTGTTCAACTAAATACAGAACAAGAGATGTTCAAAAATTCTTACATAGAGAAAGATTTGATGCAGTAGCAATTGAAGGTGACATGTCTCAGCACAGAAGAGAGCAATCCATGGCTAAATTTAGAAGTGGTAAAGCAGACATCTTAGTTGCAACAGACGTAGCATCTAGAGGAATTGATGTTCCAAGAGTTGCACTAGTAATTAATTACGATATTCCAAATCAAGAGATGACATATTTTCATAGAATTGGAAGGACTGCAAGAGCAGGAGCAGATGGTAAAGCAATTACATTTGTTTCATATTCTTCAGTAGGAGATTGGAATATAATTAAACGACAAATCAAAGTTCCAATCAAAGATTTGAATGAAGAGATGGGCATTGAAATTTCAATTCCAGATCCACTAAAAAGAGAAATGCCTTCAAGAAGATTTGGCGGACAATCTAGAGGAAATTATTCTAGAGGAGGTCGTTCTGGAGGTTACAATAGAAGTGGAGGAAGACGAGATTCCAGAGACGACAGAGGCGGTAGACGAAGACGTAATGACAGAGGCGGTAGCCGAAACAGTTACGGCGGTCGCAGTAGATGGTAATTACTGTAAAACTTAAAGACAGGAACACACTAAATTATCATAAGGTAAAGTAATGCACAAAGGATTCGTTTTATTAAATTGTGATCTAGGAGCAGAAGAATACATCGTTGATGAATTAAAACAAATGGAAAATGTTAGCAATGCATACTTGACATTTGGAGCATATGATGTTGTTGCAGAGATTGAAACTGACAATCAAGAAGGATTTGAAAAAGCAGTTTCAATAATTAGAAAATTATCCAGAGTTGTAAGTACTATGACACTAAACGTCATTAATCCCGAATAATTGTTATATGAGAAAATTAGGATTAATTCAAATTGCAAAAAATAGATTACGAAGCACCTGTTTGGGTTCTAAATTACAATAATCCAAAGCCATTACTAGATCATTCTATTCACATGCTTGAAAGACATGGAGTAAAACGTGAAGATATGGAAATAACCGAAACTCCTACTGCCAAAGTTGGAGCAATTGTGGTCGAGATTTGGCCATATGAACTAGTTATCGGAAGAGTAAGATCTACTAGAAATGACTCTTTTATCAGTGGAACAGAGTTTACAATTGAACTTCGTTTAGATGATGACGGAAATTATGTAGATTACCTTGAAGAAGAAGAAAATTAACAATATCATAATTGCAGTTATTGCAATTGGAATAATTGGTGCAATTGTTGCATACAACTATTCAGTTGATCAGACAAAACAAAAAGGATTGCAGTTTGGAATTGAGTTAGAGCAAATCCAAGAAGAAGTAAAAGATATTCAAGATAAATTCTATTCAGAGAAAACAAAATGGGAAGAAGGGGATATCTCTAAAGATGAATTGTTGTCATACTATGATAAACACATTACAAACTTTGAAGAGATTATTACAAAATACGATGAGTTGAATCCTCCAGAGTTGTTTGAGAGTTCTGTAGAGTTGCTAAAGTTGTCATCACAAACTCAGCTTGAAAGCGATGGGCACTTTATTGAATGGATAAAAACAGGAGATGAATCTGCAAAAGTTAGATCAGACACACAAATTCAAGAATCATTAAATTATGAGATGGAAGGATTGGTAGAGTTTTACTCTGCAAAAACAGGAATAAAAGATTATGATGAACCTGAAATGTTTGAAGCACCACAATCAGGACTAACTCAAAAAGTAATTCAGGTAGCCGAAGACATGAAAAAGAATTGTGATAAAAAATTCAAAAACGAGTCAGGGGAATTTGATTCAGATGACTTGGAAGTAGAGTGGTATAACTGCACCAATGAAGCACAAAAATGGAAGATAGAACACCTCCCATAGTACAAAAACTTCTTAAAATAATATTTCGTAAACTAAATGTGGAAAAGAGCATTCTGGGTTTAGTAATTTTTTCAAGTTTGATTCCATTTGCATTTGCTGAAGTAACTATACAAAATGATCAAAAATACATTGGAGATGATGGCTCATTACATATTGTTGGGGAAATCATTAATGATTTAGAAGCTCCACTAAACCAAATCAGTGTTCATGTTACACTCTTTAATGAAAATCAGAACGTAATTGCTGTCAAAGAGACCAATTCTTTGGTAAATACAGTAATGCCAGGAATGAAGGGTCCATTTGATTTAATCTTGATTAATGAAGAAGCAGTAAACACAGAATCATACATTTTAGAGTTAGATTATGAGATTAGTCCTCCTAAGAGCCAGGTAATTGAGATTACAGAGTCAGAATTATCAAGAGATAATCTAGGAAACCTGATGATAAAGGGAACAGTAGCAAATCAAGGAGAATTTACTGCAAATACAGTAGCAGTAATTGCCACATTGTATGATAATGAAGGAAATGTTGCTGCTGTGTCTAGAGTTCATCCAGAACCAGACTATCTAAAAACAAAAGACAATGCATTTTTCTTAATTTCAGTTCCAGACAAAATTCAAACTCAGGGAATTGACAAGTATGAGTTGATTGCAGAATCTGAAGAATTTGCAGCAGTTCCAGAATTTCCCATTGGAACATTAATTGTTCTAGTTGGAACACTGTCAGCGTACATTGGTATTACAAAATTTTCTGGGAAGTTTATAGTAAATCTGATTTCTGCAACAAATCTAAAGTAGGAAAAAGCTCTTCAATCAGATCATTTTCGTGCAATGGTGTAGGTTTTGAAAATTTTTCTTGAAAAGTAATTGTTAGCATGTCTTGGTCTGTATGAGAAATTCTTACAGAGTGAACATTTTTGTTTGTTTCAGACAAAAAGTTTTTCCACTTGTCTAAATGAGAGTGGACTCTCTGAACATTCTTGTCAACCTCAAAGATATCGGTATCCAAATCAGTGTCAAACAAACCAAATTTTACAAGAGGTACCATCACAACACCGCCTAGGATTTTATCATGGTTTTTTAGCATGTTTGAAATAATTTCAGTTGCATTTTCTTTTGGATATATGTCTCCATAATCAGGATCAAAATAACCTGCTACCATTTTCTTTGAATCATAAATTCTGAAAAAATCTTCATCAGAGTCTAGCTTCCACAACAATTCTTCTACGAAAAGTCCAGGTAAAAAAATTATTTTATTTTTGATGGAGTTATGGGGCTTTACATGCATGCATCTTATAACAAAGGAATTTGACAAGACTATGCTTTGTTGTTGCATTTTGAATTATATCTCCTGCAGCTAACTCAATTCCTTTAGCAGCCATTTTCTGAACTATTTTTGAAACAACCTCATCTTCAATTCCTACTCCTGCACCAAATGTGGCAATTCCAAGGCCAATAATTGTGGCCCAAAGTCCAATTTTACAGGCAACACAACCACCTTTACCATCAATAAACAAAATAACCTGTCCAAAAGATTCAGGAATCATTTCATCTGCAAATTGACTATGATATCCTAAAGCATCAGATGCAGATGATAAAATCACAACATTGTATTGCAAAGTATTTTTTTCATCATCATAAACAGGATTTGTTAACTCTACAATTACCAAATCTTTTGATTGATCAGCCTCAAAAATTTGGATGGCAGCATTTGGAGGATTCATTTGAAAATTATCTTCGCCATAATTCCAATGATCAATAAAGTCTTGGGTTGTTTCCGTACCAGAAAGCCGATGAGGACGATCTGTAAACCAAGCAGTTGCAGATGAAACATCATTGAGTGCTAAAACATATTGTCCATCAATTTTTTTCAGAGTTCCAGAATTTGCTGTTTGAACAAATAACAATTCAATATCATCAAAATTTAGATCAAAATCTATTTCAGAATTCTTGGATTCATTATTAGCAGAGTATTCATGTTCATCTTCATATGTTGAGTCAATTTCAGAACATAAACGATCACCACAGACTTTTTTTGAATTGATCTCAGTTAACGAGTTTCCTTTTGCCTTGATAGCATCTGCTTGAGGGAGTAGATCATATTGAAGAGCAGGGGCTAGACCAATAGACAGAATTAGAGGAATTAGCAAAATGGGAATAATTTTCATAATTGGCAAAATG
This sequence comes from Candidatus Nitrosopumilus sp., assembly GCF_028278985.1. GTDB lineage: Archaea > Thermoproteota > Nitrososphaeria > Nitrososphaerales > Nitrosopumilaceae > Nitrosopumilus. The sequence goes on from NZ_JANQTA010000016.1 coordinate 18,527, forward strand.
AATTATTTTATTTAAATTATTTTCCATGGAAATATACAGTTAAGACATTTGGAAATTTCTACAAAGAATTTACTAATGACAGTTAAATAAACTCAAAAAAACAGGATAGACATGGTAATTTCAAAAGAAAACAAGGATTTCATTGATAGTTTAATTGATTATTACATTAGTGAATCAGAATCATACAAGCAGATTGCCGAGAACTTTGTTCCAGAAGTTGAATCTGTATCAGATACAGCATTTGGGATCATTACTGGATGCGTATATTCAGGATTTTTACAGGCATATCAAAACCAGCAACAAACCCCAGGTCTGGAGGATATGAGGGAGTTTAATGAAATTATCAAAAAAAGGGCCCCACTCATAAAAAAGGCAATAATTGAGCCTGTTGAAGGTATTTCTGAGCCAGTCAAGAAAGAAGAAAATTCTGAAGAATAGCTGAAAGAGTGCCCGAAGACACCCTTTCACCTACGTTGGACATGGTCGTACTATCGCAGGTGTATGAATACAGTGTTAGTTGGCTTGCGATAAATGACAAAGGCAATTTTGTATTAAAACACTTACGTAGAAATCATCAGTAATCAAATATCGATTCTGAGAAAATCAGTTACAGTTTAATCTAATACAAATTATCAAAAAGTATGGAAGTTGACGGTAGTAAAATCATTTTTGGATTAGGGGTTGCAGCTGCCGTGGCTACTGCAGGAATTGCATTATTCTTTGCAATTAGTTAGAGATAAATCATTTAAGAAATTAAAAGAGTCATGTCAGCAACAAATGAATTCAGAATTACACAGATAGTTGATAATGGACAGATGGTACAGCTAACATTAATTGAAAATGTATCAACAGAACCAATTTCACAAAAACAAATGATCATGGAAAATGTTTCAAAAAGAGTTGATGCAGAAACCAAAGAACAAATCATGCCATTACTAGAAGCAATGCTACAAGCCCAACCAACTGTAAACATCAAATCATATCAGCAAACACAAATTACAATGGGAATGCCAAAATCAAGATACGAAAGTATGGGAAGACCTCAAGTTGGCGAAACCATTCAAGTGAATATGAAAAAGAATTAGAGATTTTCTTTTACTTGATCAATTGTGTGCAACGGTAATGAGCAAGTAAAATCTTTGCAAACAAATACCGAAGTTTTCTCTTCAAAATTCTTTCCTGCAAAGAATGGAAATTCAGACAAGCCTGAAAGTTGGTCTTTGTTTTGAATTGTAACTAGAAATGAATTTGGAATGTATTCAGATTGTAGTGTTTTACACAATTCAGAGTTTTCTGGATTGATAACTGTAATTTCAAGTGGCTTTTCAAGAAATATCGTTATTGTATTTAGCAGATAGCCAAATCCAAAAGGATTTTCAGCTGCCATTTGTGCCTGATTTTCCATAATTTTTGTTGAAATTTCTAGGAATTTGTTGTTCTGAGATAAATGGAATAATCTTAGCATGACCAATGCTGAGACGGAATTTCCAGAGGGCAGGGACAAATCATAATTGCTTTTTGGGCGAATGATTAGTTTTTCATGATTATCTGAAGTCATAAAGAAACTATTGTTTTCTGCATCCCAGAAATGCTCAACTAGGTGCTCTCCTAATTTCAAAGCAAGTTTGAGATATTTTGGTTCAGGATCTATCTCAAAGACATCAAGTAACGCATTGACAAAATATGAGTAATCTTCAAGATAACCATCAATCTTTGCATTTCCATTTTTGTATGTTCGAAGAAGTTTGTCATCTCTGAATAGATTTTTTTCAATAAAATCAATACAGTTTTTGGCAGAATCAAGATATTTTTGCTCCAAAGTTACACGGTATCCTTTTGCAAAAGCTGTTATCATCAATGCATTCCACGAAACCAGAACTTTATCATCTAATCCTGGTGCGACTCTTTTTGAACGCACTTCGAGTAATTTTTCTGAACACTCTTTGAGCTTTGTTCTTACTTGATCTTCTGTAATTCCAAAGTTAAAGGCAACAGTTGAGATATTCAAATTATTACATAAGATACTATTTCCTTCCCAGTTACCGCCATCAGTCACATCATAAAACAAACAAAACAAGTCTGCATCATTTCCAAGAATTTCTTTGATTTGACTTTTCTTCCAGACATAGAATTTTCCTTCTACGCCTTCAGAATCTGCATCATATGCAGAATAGAATCCGCCTTCAGGAGAGGTCATTTCACGAATTACAAAATCTAGTGTTAGTTTGAGAACATCTAGGTAAAAAGGATCTTTTGTAATTTGGTATGCTTCTGCATAGTTTACTGGAATTAGGGCATTATCATACAGCATCTTTTCAAAATGAGGTACAAGCCACTTTGTATCAGTGGAGTAACGATGGAATCCGCCTCCAATTTGATCAAATATTCCTCCCTTTGCCATTTTGTTCAAAGTCTTTAGTGCAAATTCATTGAATTTGTTTAGTCCAGATAGTTTTGCATATCTGAAAAGAAATGATACATTTGCTGCATTAGGGAACTTTGGTGCAGAACCAAATCCACCATATGTTGCATCACCTAGCTGAAATAGATTCATTGCTGCCTCATCAAGTAAGATACGTTCTAGTTTTGAGGGAGTAGAAACTTTTTCAGTTTTTTGTAAAGCATCTAGAAAATTGTCGGCAGATTTTTCAACATCATTTGGTTTTTCTTTCCAAGCTTGTGATAATTGTCTGCATATACTACCAAAACCAGGTCTTCCATACGAATCTAAAACAGGAAAATATGTTCCAACATAGAACGGTTTTTGATCAGGAGTAAGGAAAATGCTTAATGGCCATCCACCTTGACCAGTTGCAATTTGGCAAACCTTTTGATAGATATCATCAATGTCAGGTCTCTCTTCTCTGTCAACTTTGATGTTGACAAAGTTTTCATTCATAAATTTTGCAACCTCATCGTTTTCAAAAGATTCATGCGCCATAACATGACACCAGTGACAAGAGCTGTATCCAATACTTAGGAAAATTGGTTTGTTTTCATCTTTGGCTTTTTGTAATGCTTCATCATTCCATGCATACCAATCTACAGGGTTGTTTGCATGCTGTAGTAGATAGGGACTAGTTTCATTGATGAGCTTGTTTTCAGCCATATACTAGTTCAAGCAAGTCGGAATATTTGTACCTAGATAAAAAATAAGAAAAAAGGGTTTGATGGTTAATCGTCGTTGTCGTGATTAGATTTTTTGTTTTTTCCTGGGAATTTGACATCATCGATGTCATCAGTACAGCCAAAGCCTCCAAACCATGAAGGATTGTTAAATGCTGCACCGCCATCAGGGGCGTCACGACACATTGCTTTAACGTCTATTGGGACATTCATTACACCAAAGTAGTCAACAGTTCCAGTTACATGATAACCATAGAATCCTGGTTGTGCTAGAACTTGTCTAGCATAGTAGTGACCTGGATCACCGTGTACTCCACGAATTTCAGCATCTTCTACTCTAGGTTCAAAACCTTTTTCGACTGCTTTGTTGTATTTTTTATCATTTTTGTAAAAGTACTTGTCAACTTTCAAATCAGCTTCTGCAAGATTCAAGCCAGTTCTAGTGTCACGAATGAATA
>NZ_JANQTA010000023.1 GCF_028278985.1 Candidatus Nitrosopumilus sp.
ATCTGCAGCAACTGAGACATGGTTACTCGGTGGCTCACAAGGTATGATTGTAGATTTGGTATTTGATGAACCAGGTGCATATGCAGCAGTAAACCATGATTATGCAGCAATTTACACTGGCGCAGCTACAGTCTTTGTAGCAGGTGACCCATTCGGCTTGAACCCAGTTCTAGTTGAGAAAGGAGTTATTCCAGCACCAGTAGCATCTTATGCATACGCTTTGGGTAACCCAAGCAGCGCTGTCCCACCAATGGGAGCAAACAGTATTGCACACCCAGCAATCAACATTCATGGTTTAATGACTGATGACGTAGCTTCTGAAATGCAAGCAAGTGGCGATTATGTCGCATTATGGGAAGTAATTCCTGTAGTAGCAGAAATCCTTACTTCTTGATCACTTAACATCTTTTTCTTTTTATTATTCTGCATGAATTATATTCCGTAGCTCGTTTTGATATTTTATGGGATTTGATGATTCTGTACTAATTTGTGATGAAGTAGATCCAATTCTAAACAAAGTCTTAGAGGATAACGGTCTCAAAGTTTCCTATGAACCAGAAATCACAAAAGAGCAGATTCTTGAAAAAATTTCAAATTTCAATATTGTAATTGTTAGAAGTAGAACAACTATCACAAAGGAAATGATTGACAAAGCTGAAAATTGTAAAATTATTGCCAGAGTTGGTGTTGGTCTGGATAATGTAGATCAAGAAGCAGCTAAAGCAAAAAACATTCGTGTAATTAATGCAGTTGAAGGAGCTATGAATGCAGTTGCTGAATTAGTTTTAGGATTAATGCTCTCTCTTGCAAGACAAACTGCAAGAGGTGATAGGGGAATTAGAAATGAACAATGGCTCAAAAAAGAGTTAAAGGGAACTGAACTTCGCGGAAAATATTTGGGAATTATTGGATTGGGAAATATTGGTAAACGATTAGGACGATTAGCTCGTGCATTTAACATGAATATTATTGGTTATGATGTAGTTCCAATTGATGAGGAATTTTCTAAAGAAGTTGGTTTGATGAAAGCTGATTTGAATACTTTATTGCAAAGCTCTGATTATATTTCCATTCATGTTCCACTATTAGATTCAACATATCATTTACTTGATGCAGAAAAAATGTCAACAATGAAAAAGACTGCAAAAATCATCAATACCTCAAGAGGTGGAGTTGTTGATGAAGATGCATTATATGATGCATTGAAAAATGGAACACTTGGTGGTGCTGCATTAGATGTGTTTGAAAAAGAACCAGCTATTGGAACAAAACTTGCAGAACTTGATAATGTTATCTTGACTCCTCACATTGGAGCTCAAACAAAAGAGGCTCAATCTCTTGCAGCAAATGTCATTGGTGAGAAAATTATTCAGATTCTACGAGGCGTAATCTAGAATTTCATTAGTAGAAATTCTGCCTGAACTATAAAAATAACCAAAAAAGTTTGACACATACATGATTAATTATCGGCTCATGGATTTTAACGTCAATTTAGGAGACAAAAATATCATGATTAGTGGTATTGCCAAGAGTAAGGCTTACTCTCAAAAAGTAAAGACTCCTAATGTTGATTCTCTTCTAAAATTATCTTTAGGCTTGGTACTGTTTACAGTCATTTCAACTGCACTAGTTTATGCAGAAACAATTTCTGTTGATGTAGATGGAACTTCTTATGATGTTGAATATGCAGCAACTGGAATGAGTGTTTCTGGAATTGAAACTGATTTGGATTTTGTTTCTCTGATTTTATCTGTAGACGTTCCAGATGGTGATGGAACTTTAGATATTACTTTTGAAAGATCTTTCTTTGATTCTGTTTATCAGAACGAAGATGATGACTTTATTATTTTAGCAGATGGTGATGAACCAAATTTTACTGAAACAAGTACTACATCTCAAAGTAGAACTCTAAGCATTACACTTCCTTCTGGAACTGAAGAAATTGAAATTATTGGTTCAGTCTTTGGCCAAGATGTAGAGGAAACCCCAGTTGAAGAAACACCTGTAGAGGAAACCCCAATTGAAGAAACACCTGTAGAGGAAACCCCAATTGAAGAAACACCACGAACCGAATGTGGTCCTAGAACTGTTCTCAAAGATGGAGTTTGTACTTTAGATGAAACATGTGGTCCTGGAACTATTCTTGAAGATGGAGTATGTGTTCTTGATTCAACCCCCGCAGCATCCTCCGGCTTTATCAAAGGTTTTGGTAAGGAATTAGGTTATGGAGTTGTTGCAGCATTTGTTATTGCTGGAGCAGTTGGAATTATTTTGGCACTAATGTCAAAGGCTAGTAAAAGCAGCAACTAGTTACAAGACAAATCCAGAGATTTCATTTTATCATCAAAATCCACTATATCATATTGACTAGTTGTTGAATATGGAATCAATCCGAGAATAGGTGTTTCTGCACTTGTGATGATTATGAATTGATTAGGATCTAGCCTGATATCCCCTCCATCTAATTCAAAGTCCATTGTCATGAAAACATGTTGTGCTGCAGTAAGTTCTTGAGAAATGAAAACCCCGTTTTGAATAGTTGATGTAAACGGATTAACTGTTACTGGGTCTATTACAAGTGACCCTAGATGATTCCCTTCATAAAATGTAGCCATCTCTAATTTCTGAAAACTTGTCCAAAAAGGCATTGGATTACAAAATTCAACTTCACCATGATTTAACATTGCAAATAATGAAAAATTTACTGGATCATGCCATCTGTATTCTAGTTGCTGTACTCCGTAGATGCTTAATCCACTATGGATGAAAGGAATTACAATTATTGCAATTGCAATAGCAGTAATTATAGAATATTTGTTCATATTCCATTTCCTATTTTTACTTCATCAGAAATTATCTTATTCTCAACAAGATAGTTTATTGTATCTGCAAATTCATCATTTGAGATATATCCTTGTAACCACCAATGAGCTGTATTTTTTACCCACTCTGGAACCCTAATGTTGTAAACGTTATCTTCATTAATTTCAAAAGGAATGTCAATTACTTCTTTGTCTACAAATTTATCAAAAGCATCAATTAAAAATCCATCAGATATGTTTCCTGAAAGCCAGTTAGCTACAATTGTATTCATGGTACTTGGAATGCATTTTTTCCCAAGATCAGCTAATTCAAATTCTGCAGTAGTCTTTTGTCCTGAATATTCTACATCAATGTAATACTTTCCTAATGGAAAAATTTCTTTTTCAAATGGAACTAGTGATGGAATGGGATTTTCTAATGCGACAATTGGAATTGGAATTGCACTACTGCCTTTTCCTGCATCATCTCTGATGTGAATTATTGCAGGATCTCCTGTGACTTCTGAAACTTCAATAATGTAAAACAATTTTTCACAATAACCATAAACTGTTTTTTCTAATTTGATAGAAACAGTTGGCTCTGCATAAACTGCAGGCAAAAATGTAATGGATAATAGAATTCCTGCAAAGAGCATAATTTTCATCATTAAAGAAATCTAGGAATGACTCAATAAAAATCTCAAAGCAATTCTGAGGAAGCCTTTTTAACAACTTTGACCGACTCTATACATCGAGTTTTCTGCGGAAGCAACTCTTGAGTATGAGAAAAGTCTCTCTGCTCAAGTCAGTTTTAATCACTTAGCGTTGCTGAGTAATGTCGATTTACAGTTATTAAAGGGGCTAAAATAATGCCCGATATGCCTAGTCATCAAGACAAAATATGGATCAGGTTATGGAAAGAGAATGCTCCAGAACTACGTGAACGTGTAGTTGGATGGCGTAAGCAAAATGCCGTTACTCGAATCGAGAAACCAAGTAGAATCGATAGAGCAAGAAGATTAGGCTACAAAGCAAAACAAGGAATCATTGTTGTTAGAATGAGAGTCGGCACTGGTGGTATGAGAAAACAAAGACCAACTGGTGGTAGAAGACCAAAACACCTTGGTGTAACAAGAATCAAGGCCGATGATAATATGAAAACTGTTGCTGAGAGAAGAGTTTCAGAAAGATATCCAAACATGAAAATTTTAGGTTCTTACTTTATCTACAAAGACGGTAAACACTACTGGTTTGAAGTAATTTTAGCAGATCCTGTACATCCACGAGTTGTTCAAGATAAAGAATTGACCAAACGAATTCCTAGAACTGCATAAGTTGAAAATAATTTTACTAACTTTAATTGCATTATCAGTAATTTTATCTCCTGCATACGGTCAGTTTTTGTCTGATGCTACAGGTCTAGTCAATAGATTGGATGTACAAAGTGCAGGCCATACTTTTGAAGTGAAAACTGTCTCAAATTTTGATATTTATGATTATGATTTTAATCGTGATGAAAAATTACTAACACTTTACATTTCAAGTGGATTGGAGAATAATCTTGGTGAAGTGATTATTCCTACAAATTTACTTAGTGGAAATTTTACTCTTGTACTAAATGATCAAGAGTATATTTCAAAAATCAACTCTAATGAAAAAATTACTTTTATCACTTTGAACTTTACAGGTTCTGGAGATAATCAACTCAAAATATTTGCAACAGAAGCATTATCAGGAGTTACAGAAAAGCCTCAAGATGAAATAGTAATCAATGTGCCTGAAAATGATTCAAATTCAAATGGAGGAGGATGTCTAATTGCTACTGCTACATATGGAACTGAACTTGCTCCACAAGTACAACAATTACGAGAAATTAGAGACAATCAATTACTATCTACTGATTCAGGAACTAATTTTGTAAATTCATTTAATGAGTTCTATTATTCATTTTCTCCTACAATAGCAGATTTGGAAAGAGAGAATACTGTTTTCAAAGAATTTGTCAAACTATCAATCACTCCGATGATCTCTTCATTATCAATTCTAAATTACGTTGAAATAAATTCAGAACTTGATGCTATTGCCCTTGGTTCAAGTCTGATTTTGCTAAATCTTGGAATGTATGTGGGAATTCCATTATCTGTGATTGTTTCTTTGCGAAAGAAACTCTAAATTATTTTCTAAACATCATCCAAATTCTACTTCCTACAAAAATTCCAACTGCTAACACAATTAATGCAGGAACAATAATTTCTCCCTCGCTCATGTAAATTATTACAACTCTTAGAATATATGGTACGCCTTTGTAAAATTGTTGGGCATGGGAGAGGATTATTGTGATTTGTGTAAAGGTGCAGGAGTGTTTGGCTCAAACATGTGTGTTTATTGTAATGGTACTGGTGAATGGAATCATGCTGCTCAAGCTTATGTAGAAAACCATATCTGTCAATGCATTACACTTGATAGAAAATTTTGTCCTGTATGCAACAAACCATGTCATCATGATACAACTTTGAACCCAAAACAAAAAATTGATCCTGGCTTTGGCGGAACTCCTTCAAGAGTTATCGCAGTTTCCGAATAACTCTCAAAATTAGCACTATTGAGAATTATGCATGTACATTATAAGTGAAAAACGCGTATTTACGGTGAGAAACATGCAACAAAAAATACAAACAGAAAAGAAATCACCAGTACTTCCAGTCATTGGTTTGATGGCCGGTGGGTTAGCTGTGGTACTAATTCTACTACTTACGCCATGGAATCTCGTACCAACACAAGTAACTGAAGACATTACCGTTCTTGCAGTTACAGAATACGGTTGTGTTGGAGAATCCCTATCGGGATATAGTGTTGTAGTTGAAGGATGTGCTGCTGATGTTGGTGACATAGTACCAGCAACATTTAATGTTCCAGCAATGGCACAAAATGGATACTATGATAGAATTGAAACAAAATTGGCTATGGTTCAACCATAGTCTTCCTTTTTGAAAGGTTTCTTTTTATTTTGTATTTTGAAAAATTAATTGTGGATAATGCAAAAATCGCATTAATTGGTGGATTTGTAATTGCAGTTGCTGTATCTATTGCTGTAGTGATAATTCGTTAACTAGTCTTCATTTAATAATTTTTGAATCATTGGCTCAATGTGATTTGTCTGTCCAAAAGAAACATCTCTAAGAATTCCTTTTCTATCTACTATGATAGTTGATGGAGTCCCTTGTAAAGCAAATTTCTCGAATGTTTCAGCAGAGTATTCTTTTGATTTCATGTAGTCTTTTACTCTCTGAATTATTTGATTTCTGTAATCTTCTGGTTGGGAATCAAATTCAGGAATTTGAGGATAGATAAATTGCATAATCTTTTCTTGACTGATTTCAGCAGTTGTTTTAGTTAGGTTATCCATTCCTAATGGAAATGGAATTTGATAAGATAATTTGCTACCTTCTTGGAGTTGACCATACATTGAAAGCGCACTTTTAGTCTCACCAATTACTTCTCCTGTCTCAACTAGCATTTTCAAATTATCCAAAGTATTTTTGTCAAAATCTTCAAAGGCTGTTGCAATTCCTAAAACTCTAACGCCCTCATCTTTGTATTTGTTGTAAATGTTCACTGCCTCAGGTAAAGCATGCATAAAGCAACCAGGACAATTTACTTGAAAAACTTCTAAAATCACAATTTTGTCTTTTTCCTGATCAAAGTTTGTAGGTGCTCCTTGTACCCATTCGGATACTCCAAAATTTGGTGCCTTTTCGCCTACTACTGCGCTCATTATCCATGATCATATTTTTTCCATTAAATACATACCTCTGCAAATTTGTTTGAATATCTGCGTAACCTAATATAGGACACTAGAAATTTCAAAACAAATTGCAAGTAGTTACTGATGATCGATTGACATTGTTTGCTGAAATGGAATCAAAGTATGAGCAAAAAGATACTGAATATTTTGTAAAATTATTAGATCATCCAGATTATGTTGTTAGAACCAGAGCAACTTGTATTTTGGTTGATTTTGGTGGTGAAGATAAAGTTCGACACATTGCCAAAGTTCTCAAAGATGATGATAATGAATTAGTTAGACATGAGGCTGCCTTTTCTCTTGGCCAAATGTGTTATTCAAGCTCAATTCCTCCATTAACTGATGCTACCCTAAACGATCCAAGTATGTTTGTTAGACATGAGGCTGCAATTGCTTTAGGTGTTGTTGGTTCAAAAGAAGCCAAAGACGCTCTGGAAAAGGCCTTAGACGATCCAGACAAACCAGTTGTTGAATCAGCAGTAGTAGCCCTATCAAATATTCAATTTATGGAAAAGTTAAGTAAGAACGAAAAGTTTGCAAAATTAACAGGTGGATGAGATGAACTTTTCTTATGGTGTTATTGCAGCAGTTGGAGTCTTAGTAGCAATCTCAATTGGATTGATTTCAATGTCTCCAGATCAAGTATTAGAACCTCGTGCTGTTTCTGAAGCAAAAGAAAAAATTTGTACTATGGAATATGTTCCAGTTTGTGGAATTGATGGAGAAACATATGGCAATATGTGTACCCTAGAAGCAGCTGGTGTGAAATTTGTTCACAAGGGTGAGTGTAGTATTGATGATCCAATTGTCAAACCAAGAACCCCACTTGAGGCAGAACCAACACCAGAACCTGAACCAACACCAGAACCTGAACCAACACCAGAACCAGTTCCAGAACCAACTATGGAATCTAGTTCAGAATCTTATCCTACATCATTAACAATTTCACTTCCTGAAGGTTCTGGAATTCCAGGATGTGAGGAAACTAACGAATGTTACATTCCTTATGAAGTTGACGTAGCAGTTGGAGCTTTGATTACATGGAGTAATGATGACACTGCAGCTCACACTGTAACAAGTGGAACCATTGCTGATGGTCACGATGGCTTATTTGATTCAAGTTTGTTTATGGCTGGAGCCACTTATGAATACACTTTTGATACTGCAGGAACTTTCGATTATTTCTGTATGGTTCATCCTTGGATGACTGGCATTGTTAATGTTCATGATTCTGAAACTGTAATGGAACCAGAACCCGAACCAATTCCAGAACCAGAACCCGAATCAACAGCTGAAGTAACAACAACAATTGTATCACTACCTGTTGGTACTGCAATTCCTGGATGTGAGGAAACTAACGAATGTTACATTCCATACGAAGTTTCTATCTCTGTGGGAAGTACTGTTGCTTGGAGCAACGATGATTCAGCAGCACACACAGTAACAAGTGGAAATGTTGAAGCTGGCCCAACAGGAGTATTTGATTCTGGATTGTTTATGGCAGGTGGTTCTTTTGAGCATACTTTTGATACTGCAGGAACTTTCGATTATTTCTGTATGGTTCATCCTTGGATGACCGGCATGGTAATTGTTAATTAAAGTGCGATAACTTTACTTCCATTTTCACTTGATTCAAATTTGTAAATCCTTTCCACAGTTGAATCTTCAAAAATTTCTGCATCATGTGTGATGATCAAAAATTGCATAGGCGATTCTGAATTTGAAATATTTGATAATTGTGAAAGCACTCCAACAAGGGATTTTTTTCTCTCGGCATCAAGATGTGTAGTTGGTTCGTCTAGAATCATTAAATTGAGATTTGAGGCTCCTAGGAGACTAGCCATGCCTAGCCTCAAGGCTAATGCCACACTAACTTGCTCTCCTCCACTAAGTGATTCTAAATCCAAAGTCTCATTTTTTGAATAACATGTGATGGAAATGTCTCGAGTTTTTTCAGTTAGGTGAATTCTTTGAATTTTTGTATTTAGTAATGCTAGATATTCTGAAGCCTTTGCAGAAATTGTGTTCAATGCCCAAGATCTTAGGCTTGTTGCAACTGGACCGTCTCTGCTAAATACATTAGTTTGAATTTGTTCCAAACCTGACATATAGTCTTTAACAATCCAAAGTTCTTCTGATGCCTTTTTTATTTTAGAAATCTCTTCTTCATTTTTAGAAATTCTTTCAATAATTACTCCTAATTGTTGATCTGTTTGAGAAAGGCTTCTTTGCTTAATCTCTACTGTGTTTTTTAGTTCTAAAAATTCTGATTCATCAAAACCTTCTGTGTCTTTCTCTAGTTTGATGATATTTTCAAAAATCATTTTTGCGTGAGAATCAATTTGTGCAATTTCGACTAAATTGCTATTGATAGTAAGGGGAATTTTTTGTTTTTTCAGTTTTACATCTTCTTGAATTTTTAATAATTCGTCTTTATTGCTAATTGAATGAGCTCTCAATGTTGCTTCAGCATCTCTTGCACTATGTAGTTTTTCTGAGAACTCTAATCTCTTTTTGTTATACATTTCTTTTTCTTTTCCTTTTGAGAAAATTTGATCTTGTAATGAGTTAATTTCTTCTTTAAGATGTTCTTCTTGGAAAAGTGGATTTAGCTTATCGACAATTGAATCACACACTGGACATTTGTTATCTTTTAATTGTAATTTTCCTGCAAGAATTAATTTTTCTTTTAATGATGCAATCTGATTTGTCATCTCTTGAATTTTTTTAATTGTGTCCTCAATGGCTTCTTCAACTTTTTTGATTTTTGATTCTAGATCTTCTTTTTGCGTTGCATGCTCAAAGCAACCTTGACAATCCCTGATTTTACGCTCATTTTCTGATATTTCTTCTTGAATTTCTCGTATGGCCTCTTTAGCATACGAGCGCAATTCATTTTTTCTTGATTCAAGCTGATTGATTTTATCAATCTTAGGTGCATCTCTCTCAATTCTATTTCTAATTTCTTCAACTTCTTTTTGAAGACTTTTTTGCTCTTCTTCTAGTTTTGATTTCATAGGAATTGACTGTTTGATTTCATTTTGATTTCTTTCCAAATCTCTGGCTAAAATATCAACATGTGTATCATCATATCCGATTTTTTCTTTAATCTTTTCACGAAACTCCTTGTTTACAATTTTCATAGATTCAATTGCAACATCTAGTTTGTTAATTCCAATAATTGCATTAAGTAACTCTTTGAATTCTTTTGGTTTTGCTTTGATAATTGCATTTAATTCTCCCTGTTGAACAATTGAAGCAATTTTTAGTTTCTCAAAATCAAGACCAATAATTTTTTCTACTTCACTAGTCATAGATTCTCCAAATTGTTTTCTTTCTCCAGCTGCTAATTCAATTTGATCATTATCTCTCATTTCAGATAATTTAGCTGATAAACTTCCTTTAGTGTCTACTTTTCTAGCTGCTTCAAAATTTTTTCCATTCACTGAAAAATTTATTTTTGCAAATCCTTGATTTGCACCTCTTTTGATTAATCCTTTATTGGATTTTCTAGTGTGCTGGCCAAAAAGTGAAAATGTAATGGCATCAATTATACTTGATTTTCCTGCTCCATTATGTCCAACAAAGACTGTTACTCCGTTCTCAAATTCTAACCTTGTATTTGAATGCGCTAAAAAGTCTCCTAATTCAATTGATGTAATCATTTTTTCTTCTCCTTAAATTTTTCAAAATTCTCGTAGATTAACTCTGTAGCATGTTCCGTTTCTCCAGTTGAAAGAGCTGGAAGTAATTCCTTTATTGCAAAATTAGCAGATTCTTCCGAACCCAGAGCATCAGTTGCCAATCGCAACATTTCATCATCAATGACATTTGGCCTATCCAAAAATACTGAAGAATCTGAAACCTTTTTTGTACTAATTCTCCAAAAACACCTTAAAACTAATGCATTTAGGCGTGAAATTTGTGTCTGAATATGATCTGTTTCTATATTGTCTCCTTTAATTTTCACCTCTACGATAGGTTTTTTTGAAAATTCTGAAATCTTTGCAGAAATCTCATTAATTGATTGAGACAGTTCATTGTAATCTGTTTCAAATGAGAATTGTGGCCTTGTGCCTAATTCTATCCAATCAGGTTTTGCTTCTTGAGTTGATATGTCAACTTCAAAAAATCCTTTCTTACTTTCTTTAATTCCTTCACTAGTTGTTAATTCAATTGAACCAGGATATACTATTGGACCATTTAGGTGATTAAATTGTTTAATGTCTTTATCATGCAAGTGTCCCATTGCATAATATGAAAAATTTTTTGGAAGATCTGTTGATTGAATCTCTCCTGCAAACTTGTTAAATTCTGTAATTCCTTGATGTAAAACTAAAATTTTATGTCCATTGTGATTCTTTGCAGCATTATCTATTTCAGAAAATTTTTCTTCATATTGTGGAATCTCTGTTTTTCTTATCTTGTCAAAACCTCCAATCAATACTCCTTTGTATTCAAATGGTTTTCCTTGTCCAATGTATTTTGAAAATCCAAGATTGTGATATACATATGGAATTGGTGTAGTTCTAATCCTGCTGATATCGTGTTCCCCTAAAATAAAAAATGAATCAATATTGTTTTCTTTTAGTCTCTTTAATCCATTTGCCATTTGAACAATTGCTGTTCCGTTTGGATTTGGAACATGAAAAATATCTCCTGCAAAAATTACAAAATTGACATGATCTTTTATTGATGTATCTATGGCTTGATTAAAAACATCATACACATCTTGTGCTCTTTCTTCTGAGCCATATTGTACTAGCCCTAAATGCGTGTCTGAAATATGTGAAAATAACAATTTAGTCTAATAACAAATCTTTCTGTACTAAGCCCTGTGTTGATTCTATAGCAACTTCATTCATTTTCTCAGCATTGGCCCATGCATTTACTGCACTTTGATCTGCTCCCATGATCTTCTCTTTTACTTCTTCAACATGCACTAAAGATGGCAGATTGGTCCATTGACCCACCAAAACTGCGTCTCCTACGTTCAAAGATGTCAATTGTGCTATCAATTCACGGCTAGTAGACTCTGTGGCTGAGGCGATTTGTCGCTGGTCGTCTTCTTGTATAATTTTCATGATTGCAAAGGAACCCATTTGGCTTAGTACGTTAAGGTCGACACTTCGAGGTCTTTGAGAAACTACTCCTAAACCGAGACCGAATTTTCTTCCCTCTCTGGCAATTTTTGCGGCCCAGTATTTTGCACTGGTGTCATGATCTTTTGGAATGAACACATGTGCTTCTTCAATAATAACAAAAATTGGTGAATTGAATCTGAAATTTCTTTGCCTCTTTGTTTTTCCATGTCTTGCAATACTAGCATCTTTTCTATCTTTGAGTAATTGTTGCAAATAGAAAGCAACAGCAACATTTGCTTGCTTTTCAGATAATTCTGATATGTTTAAGACATTTGTTCTGCCTTCTTTGATAAAACTGATAGGATCACCCATATCTGGATCTAAAATATCTTCAAATCTTTTTTGTGCTTCTTCTATGATGTCTTGAACTCTATAAGCTGATGTTCTGATTTCTTTTAATTTTTTATCTTCAGAGTTTACGATAAAATCAATCTCTGTTTCTAATTTACTCCAAAACTCTTTTGATTCTTTTACATGCTTTGTAAATGCCATTCTTAGAACTCTTTGCTGAACATTTGCACCATCTCTAATTTCTAAAACTTCTGAAAGCTGATCTGCATCCAATAACCTTGGATTAATTTTTGCATCAATGACATTTACCCTTGGAATGTTAAGAGAAGTGTAATCGTTGTGATAATCAAAAATAATTACTGTCCCTTTTAGTTTAGAAATTTGTTTTGTAACTAATGAAACTAAATTACTTTTACCCATTCCTGTCATGGCAAGAATTCCTAAATGTCTTGAAACAATTTTGTCTAAATTTACACGTGCATCAATTGTTTTGTTTCTCAACAAATTTCCAATTTTTACCCAACCGTTCTCTTTAGGACTAAATATCTCATCAAGGTCTTGCTTTGTTGGTTGTGCTATTTCCGTGCCTGGAATAGGTGGAATTGCTGGAATTATTGACTGTCCTTTCTTCAAATTATTGAGAAATCCCAAAATCCCGATATGAGCTGTAAATGTTTTATCGCGTTTGTTTAGTTCTGCAATTTCAGTACTTTCTGCAGCTTCATCAAAATTTCTTACATCAGTAAATGCTGCACTTGAAACAGAAGATCTTTCTACTAATCCTAGAATTTCTCCTTCATCTGAACCAATTTTGATGTATTCCCCAACAGATAATGCTCTGGATGTGATAGCAGTTACAAAAGTTGGTTTAGATTCCCCAATTACAAAACCAAGACTCAACCTAATACCTCTCTTGAACCAATTTCATTACTTAATCCTAACAAGCTTACCATTTTTCCAAGTTCCTTGTCGGATATTTTACAGTTATTGTGTGCCAATTTGAGAGCATATGGATAACCCCCAATGCTTGTTTTGTATAATCTATTCATTACAGATTTAATTTCTTTCTCATCAATTTGCTCCCCTAAAAATTCCAATTTGATAATTGGAGTGGAATTGCTTAATCTGACAAATGTTGAAGAAATTACTTTATCTCCACCATATTTTTTCTCTACAAAGATTTTACTAAATCCTGGTTCATTTGTTACATGATTATAATAGAAAATATCTCCAGCAAGTGAACCTAATTTTTCAAATTGTTTTTTTGTGTTTGATGTTTTTGCAATAAATATTACATTGTTTCTTTTTTTCATTGTTTTAACAACCAGTGCATCAAGTGTTGATTGTCTTGTCATAAACTGCGAGTGCAAAGAACCATCCATCAAAACTAAATCTACCATATCAACTGTTTTCTCACATGCTTCAATCTCCATTTTGCTTGCAATTCTAGACAAGTCTGTATCAGAACCTAATCCTGAATCATGTAAATCAACTAAAATTTCTCCATCTGCTTTGATGGATACAGCTGTAGTTGCCCAAAGCTCAATTCCTTGAAATTTTGTATTGTTAAAACTACTGTCAATGCCTGCAGTAACCACTTCCTCTTTTACAGGCGTAAATTCAACCCAATTTTCTCTTGCTTTTTGGATAATTTCCTCAAATTTTGGGCCTTTGAGAATTGAGAGCATTTTGTCTCTATTTACAATAGCATCCTTGTATACAGTATTGAGCACACAACTAGTTCGTTGTTTTGAATAAAATCTTTAGGTTATACTGAATATTGACAAACCTGATCCATCAAAATCATTATCCTATTCTGCCATTGAAAATGATTTTCTCATCGGTATTGGATGGAGTTGATCTATCAATATACCTGATTTCATATTTATCCCCAATATGGATTGGTTTTCCATCCACTTCTCTGGGAATTTTTATTTTGACTTCAAACGTGTTTGAGTTGGGTCCTGTTTCCAATAAAAATGCAGAATTTGCATCAAATTTTGGATTTGCCAATGTTGTTCTTATTCCTCCTTCCCCTCTAAACTCAAACAAATTAAGAGAAATTCTATCAACTTCTTTTGAATCTCTGTTTGCATCTGGCTCATAGATTCGTAGAGTGAATTCATGGCCTATTCTAGATCCTCCTCCCGCTGTTTCGACTTTGGCAAATGTTTTTGAAAGTTTTACAGATTTTACTAGAACTCTTTGTTCTCCTGCACTATCTGATTGATCTAAATACTTTACCAGGATAATGTCATCCTGACTGATTTGTTTGCCATTTACTGTGTCTGGTAATTCTAACTTTACATAAAATTGACCTGTGTTAGGACCCGTCTCAATCATTGTCTCCGGTCCTGGAATTGTCTCTCCATTAATTGTAAATTCTAAAAGTCCATCTGTTTCAATTATTTCAACTCCACCATGTGCTAAATTCAAATCATGATCTGTTATGTAGAAATTTACTATGGAATCACTTGATGCAGGAATTGACTTGATTTGATTTTCAGATTTTGAAGCGGGAGTTGGGTTAAAGGCAATTCCTAGCATTTTCATTTTCTCAGCAGTGTTCTCAATTACGCAGGCTGGATTTCCATTATTTCTAATGACTAATTCTAACCCCGTTTTGCATTGGATTTCTTCAAGGGCAATGCCTTGTTTGACTTGCTTTTTTGGAGATTCTATCTGTGCATCGACTGGAATACTAGATGAAATTAACAAAATGGCAAATATTCCAAGAAAAATTCCTCTAGTTGCTGTATTCACTACCTCAACATTGGTATTTTTTCTTAAAAGTATTCAGAATAAATTCTACTTTTAGACCTAGAATTAATTAATAGATAGATCTCATCATCACTATTGAAAAAAATTGGTCTTCTGGGATGTGGTGCAATAGGAACTCAAATTGCAATGGCAATTGATTCAGGAAAAATTGATGGAACACTAACACATGTTTTTGACGAATCAAAAGAAGTAGCTCAAACTCTAGTTTCTAAATTAACCAATAAACCAGAGATTGTTGAAAACTCTCATCTACTATCTTCTCATCCAGTAAATATTGTTGTAGAAGCTGCGTCTCAAGATGCTGTAAAAGATGTAGGTTTGAGTGTTTTACAAAATAAACGTGATTTAATGATAATGAGTGTTGGTGCACTACTTGATGAATCAATATATGATATTTTATCAGATGCATGCAAGGATTTCAAAAAAACTATCTATCTTCCCTCAGGTGCTATTGCAGGATTAGATGCAATCAAGTCAGTAAAAGATGAATTGGAATCTCTCTCAATTACCACTACAAAACATCCTCACTCTCTTAAAGGTGCAAAGTTTTTTGAAACTTCAGAAGTTAATTTAGAAGAAGTTTCTTCTCCAACCATTATTTTTGAAGGAACTGCAAAAGAGGCTGTATCGCTATTCCCAGCAAACATCAATGTTGCAGCTTTACTTTCTTTATCTGGAATAGGCAGCGAAAAAACTAGAGTGAAAATTGTTGCAGACCCTGATACTGACAAAAATACTCATCATATAGAAGCATCCGGGAAATTTGGAAAAATGTCATTTACAATAGAAAACTTTCCAGATCCAAACAACCCAAAAACAAGTAGGTTGGCAATTTTGTCAGCTATCGAAACTCTGAGAAAATATTGTACAGATGAGATTCAAATTGGCACGTAATATGGCAATTATTGCCACATTTGGTGGGATTTTTGAGAATTATAGGCGACTTCCCATTCTTTAAATTCCCTTGAAATCAATTTTCATAGGACTATGTTAGTACAACAAGCCTCAAAACTCAAAGACGAGATTCTGAGACTCAAAAAGGAAAAAGACGTTGTAATTTTAGCTCATAATTATCAAATTCCAGAAGTCCAAGACATTGCTGACTTTACGGGAGATTCTCTTGGTCTTTCAAGACAAGCAGCAAAGGTTCCTCAAAAAACAATTTTGTTTTGTGGAGTAAATTTCATGGCAGAGACTGCTGCAATAATCAGTCCTCAAAAAAAGGTACTGCTTCCAGATTTAGAAGCTGGCTGTTCATTATCTGATTCAATCACTGTGGATGAATTAAGAAATTGGAAAAAACAACATCCAGGTGCAATTGCAGTAGGTTATGTCAACACAACAGCTGAAATCAAAGCTGAACTTGATTACTGTTGTACATCATCAAATGCTGTAAATGTTGTAAAGGCAATTCCAGAAGATAAGCAAATTTTATTTTTGCCTGACATGTTCTTGGGTTCTTATGTGGCAAAAATGACTGGAAGAAAAAATATCCATATTTGGGCAGGTGAATGTCATGTTCATGCTGGAATTACTCCAGAAGATGTTACACAGAAATTAGAATCAATGAAAGATGCTGAATTTGTTATTCATCCTGAATGTAGTTGTACTACACCTATGATGCATGATGTAGCTGATGGCAGCTATGATGATCAGAAAGTTTCTATTCTTTCAACTGAAGGAATGCTTAACCATGTCAAAAAATCTTCTGCAAAAAATTTTGTTGTTGCAACTGAAACAGGAATTTTGTATAGGATGAGACAGCAAAATCCTGATAAAACATTTGTTCCAGCATCCGAAAAAGCTGAATGCCAATATATGAAAATGATTAACTTGGAAAATGTCTATGATACTTTAATCAATGAAAAGAATGTTGTTACAGTTCCTAAAGATATTGCAGATAAAGCACGTTTAGCAATTGATAGAATGCTTGCAATAAGTTAATTGTGTGACTCTATTGGTTGGATTATTTAGTAGAGCTCCTAAAGATCCTCAACAAAAAAAGAATGTTGAAAAACTTAAAGAATTCAAAAAACTTGTTAAAGACAAAAAATATGAACAGGCCATAAAATCAGGCACAGAATATCTCCATAAGGTGCCTAACAATCATGATGTGTTGTTTACTATGGGTGGAATTTACTATATGAAAAACAAGTACAAAACTGCACTCTCCTATTTTGATAAAGCACTTGAGATTGGCTCCTATGATGTTGATGTTTTACTACTAAAAGCATATTCTCATCAAAAACTAAGTGAAAAAAAGAAAGCCATTGAATGTTGTGAAAAAATTAAAGAAGTAGATCCCAAAAACAAATCTGTTACTGAATTGTTGTCTGAATTATCTTAAACTTCCAAACTTACGTCAATACCATTGACTGAATTTGTAATACTTCCAACTGAAATTATATCTACTCCTGTTTTTCCATATTTTGAAATATTTTTTGATGTAATTCCTCCAGAAGCTTCTAGTTGAACCTTTTTTCTCAATTTGTTTTTCTTTAATACTTGAATTGTTTTTGAAATTTGGCCAGGTGTGAAATTATCTAGCATGATAATTGTTGCACCTTCTCTTGCTGCAAGCAACGCATCTGACATATTTTCTACTTCAACTTCAAATTTCTTGTGTTTTTTCTTTGCTTTCTGAATTAAAGATAGCAGAGAGCTTTCTGCAGCAATATGGTTGTCTTTGATCATGACCATTTCATCTAATCTTAGTCTGTGTTTTTTTCCTCCTCCAATTTCAACTGCTTCTTTGTCAAAGTAACGTAGACCAGGAGCAGTTTTTCTTGTAGCATATAGTTTTGTTCTACTAGGAATTTTTTTTACTAATTCATTTGTTTGTGTAGCGATTCCACTCATTCTTGTAAGTAAATTAAGAACTGTTCTTTCACATGTGAGAATCTTTCCTGCATCTCCAGTTATTCTCATTATGGTTTGATTTGGTAAAATTTTACTTCCATCTTTTTTCTCAATAATGGCAGTACATCCTTTAATTTTGAAAATTTCTTTTGCGTATTTTGTGCCTGCAATGATAGCTTTTTCTCTTGAAATAATTTTTACAGAAATTTTTTTCTTTGTTAGTAATGCTGATGTGACATCACCTTTACCAATATCTTCAGCTAAAAATTGTAATAATTGTTTTTTAGAATTAAATGACAACATTATGGGTAATTGTTAATATGATTTTAAAGATTTAGAATTTTTTTATGTAACTTTGATTGCATACTTGCCTTTTTGAGTGATACCTAATGTTTTAGAAATTTCAGAATTTGTAGGATCAACTACTAAAACAATACCATTCCAATCTGGTGTTAAATCTGCTGACTTGCAAACTGGGCAAACTTTTCCTGTTGTAACAAATTTACATTTTCTGCATGCCATTTCTCTTGCCATTTTAACTAGCCTCTACTTCTGCTTCTTTGGCTGGCTCTTCAGCACCGCCACCTGCTTTCTTTATTTCTTCTGCAATCCAATCGTCTGCACCAAGGAATGGTTGTCTACATGTAATTCCAATCTTACCCATTGCAGCTGCTTTTCCTAATGAAACTGCAGTAATTCTTGCACGTAGTGTTGAACCCACTTTTAATGTTCTACCACTTTGATTAGCTAAAATCATTCCAGATTTTACATCACTCTTTAGATAATCATCCATTACTTGTGACAAGTGAAGTAGTGCATCAGTTGGACCGATTCTTACAAATGCACCAAAGTCTGTAATGTCAACTATTTCTCCTTGAACAATTTCTTGTAATTTTGGATAAAATGTTAATGCTTCAAATTCGACTTTATGGAATGTACCTCCATCTCCAGCAATCATTTTTCCCATTTCGTCAACTTTAGCATCTAAAATCATAATGATGTAACCCAAGTCTGCATTAATCATACTCTCGTATTTTTCCTTGAGAATGTTTACTGCTGCCTTTTTGAGTGTGGTTCCAAACAAGCTTGGAGGAATCCTAACGACATCAACTAGGGTAGATATAGAAAACAACTGTGCTGTTTTTCTTGAATTTCAATTTATGAATCTTTGGGTGTTTTACGCCTAATTTTCTAAAGAATTATGTAATTTTTTAAAAAAATCCTAATTTCTTCCATATTGAAATTGCTCATTATTGCATCCTATGCAAAATCAATTTTCTATTCAGAAAAATCAAATTTTTATTTGAAAATTTAGTTTTGCATAGATAAGGTACGCCTAAGAATTTCTAGGTTTAAATACTGTGAATGGACTTTTTGACGCAATGGTTGGAGTAGATCAAGTTTTAGAAAAACTCGGTACTGTGATTGATCCTGACTTGAAACAAGATATTGTTTCTATGGGAATGATCAAAGATTTAGAATTAAATGATAACAACCTGAAATTTACTTTAGAACTAACCACTCCTGCATGTCCATTCAATGTGGAAATCGAAGATGATGTGAGAAAAGTAATTGGTGAACTGACTGAACTAAAGAGTTTTGATATGAATGTCACTGCCAAAGTAATGGAAGGTCGTTCCTTAGATGAAGACACTGGAATGGCCACTGTCAAGAACATCATTGGCGTTGCAAGTGGTAAAGGTGGTGTAGGAAAATCAACTGTTTCACTTAACTTAGCAATAGCATTATCTCAATCTGGAGCTAAAGTCGGACTACTTGATGCAGATATCTATGGTCCAAGTATTCCATTAATGCTTGGAATGAAAGATGGTTACATGGAAGTTGAAGAAAATAAACTTCAACCAGCTGAATCAAACGGATTGAAAGTTGTTTCTTTTGGTTTCTTTGCTGAGCAATCCCATCAAGCAGCAATTTATCGTGGCCCAATTATCTCTGGAATCTTAAAACAATTTTTGGTAGATACTAACTGGTCTGATCTTGATTACTTGATAGTTGATTTACCTCCTGGTACAGGAGATATCCCATTAACACTTGCACAAACTATTCCTATCACTGGAATTCTTGTAGTTACTACTCCTCAAGATGTTGCAAGCAATGTTGCAGTAAAAGCAATTGGTATGTTTGAAAAGCTCAACGTTCCAATTATTGGTGTTGTAGAAAACATGAGTCACTTTGTATGTCCTGGCGGAGATGAGAAACATTACATCTTTGGACAAGGAGGAGGAAAAAAGATTAGCGAACAATACAAAATGCCTTTCTTAGGTGAGATTCCATTAAACTCTGGAATTATGTCTGGTTCTGATTCAGGAAAACCAATTATGATGACAGATCCTGATTCTCCAAGTGCAATTGCATTTAGAGCATCTGCAAAAAATATTGCAGCACAATGTAGTATTCTTGCAGCAAAATTACAACAAGAAATGGAGTCAGAGGGAAATACTGATGACTCTACAAAAGAATCTTCCACTGAATCTACTCCTGAAACGCAAACTTCAAACTAATTCTGATTTCTGTGAAACTTCCTGAATCATTAAGAGAACAAATGAAAATTCCTTTAGGAATACTTGTTCCTGAAGATAAGACTGACAAGCAAACTATCTTAGAACATCTTGGAAGCGATTACTATCTAATCACAGTAGGGGATAGAACTACTGAAAAAATGATTGATTTTGGGTTAATTCCATCTTTACAAATTGTTGACGGTATTGAAAAACGTGAAAAAAGAATTCATCCAAAAATAACTTCTGAAACTACAGAGTTATCCGTTGATAATCCTCCAGCAGAAATTACAAATCAAAGTATTGAGGTTATTAAAAAATCCCTTTCTATGCCTTCTCCTGTACGACTGACAGTTAATGGTGAAGAGGATCTTTTAGTGCTTCCAGTATGTATTCATGCTCCTGACAATGCAATTGTAATGTATGGTCAGCCCAATGAAGGTCTAGTCATAGTCACGGTTACTCCAGAAATTAGAAATAAAACACAATCCTTACTTGATCTAATGGAATAATCGGGGTGTGATGAGACGGTGGCTGTATGATTAATGATTACACTACTAAAACCTCTGACCCTATTAATTCATAATTAGAAGAATCAAAATAAACCAAAATTTGCACAAGAATTGACATTTCAAGATAAACACGGATTGAAAGATGTACTTATGTGAAACTTGATCCTGATCTTAAATTACAAATTTTAGAAAAAGTTGGAATTTACTCAAACCGTTTTTCTATTCCTGAACCTACAATTTTACTTACAACAAAAGAGGTTCTTGACGCACCAAAGGAAATGACTGAAGGAAGACGAACTTCTGCATACAAATACTATGGTGTTGCTTACCTTCAGCATAATCTAGTCTTCATCAACGTGCGAAAAATTCCTGATGAGAAAACTCTTGAAAATACTATTGTACATGAACTAATCCATATGAGATTTCCATATCTTGCCCATGGAAAGAGATTCAACAAACTCGTTAGGCAAGGACTGAAAGGCAAATCATTTTTGCCATATCGAAAAAGATCCAAAGTCCACGCTATTTGATTTATATTTCCCAGACTAGGGCAAGCTGATATAACATGGAAATCTCTGAGATTCTGCCATTTATCGCAGGAATTGCATCATTTTTAGTAGCCGGAGGTTTGGTTGCATGGATTTCAAAACAACCTTCTGGAACAAAAGAGATGATGGATATCTCAAATGCTGTCAAAGTTGGGGCTGCGGCATTTTTGAAAAGAGAAATGAAAATTATTGTCCCTGTTGCAATTGCATTAACTGTAATCATTGGAGCATTCCTTACTCCTTCAAACGGTCTTGCATTTGCAGTTGGTGCTGCATTATCTGCAGTAGCAGGAATTATCTCATTAAAAATTACAGTAAAAGCTGCAGTAAGAGCTGCACATCTAAGTAATGACGGATTAGGAAAAACATTTGCTATGGCCTTTAGAGGCGGTGCAACAGTTGGTCTTGCAGTACCTGCAATGGCATTAATGGCAATTGCAGGATTGTACCTTGTTTATCCAGACCCAATCACAATTGCAGGTGTTGGAATTGGTGCAAGTCTCATTGCTTTATTCATTAGAATTGGTGGAGGTATCTTCACAAAAGCAGCAGATATGGGTGCAGACTTGGTAGGAAAAGTTGAAGCAAATATTCCTGAAGATGATCCTAGAAACCCTGCAACAATTGCTGATAACGTAGGAGACAACGTTGGAGATGCAGCAGGAATGGGTTCTGATGTTTACGAATCATACATTGTTACAATTTTAGCAGCATTACTAATTGCAGCATTAATCGGTGCACCAAACTATTTCCTTTATCCAATCTTAGTTGGCTCATCTGGAATGATTGCATCAATCATTGGTGTTGTTATTGTAGGTTCTAAAGGAGTTACGGATGTCATGAAACCGCTTAATCGTTCATTTTATGTTTCAGCAGCAATTGCAATTGCATTAAACTATGTATTTATCACTCAATTCATTGAGCAAAACCAAGCAGCATATGCTTTGTTTGGAACAACAGTCATTGGAGTTATTTTAGTTCCTGTAATTCAAAAGATTACTGACAGGTACACAAGTTATCAACATGGTCCTGTAAATGAGATTGCAGACTCTGCAAAATGGGGTTATGCATCATTAACATTGATGGGAATTATCAAAGGCATGCAATCAACTGGACCATTTATGATTGCATTAGTTGTAGCAATTATCATATCTTATAGTATTGCAGCTGCAGCAGCTCCTGAAGGTGCAGACCCAGTATTGTATGGTATCTTTGGAACTTCTCTAACTGCTATGGCAATGTTGAGTCTTGCAGGAATTGTTCTAAGTATCGATGCATTTGGTCCAATTGCAGATAATGCTGGTGGTATTGTTGAGATGACTGGAATGGGAGAAGAAAATCGTAAAGTTACTGATGAGATTGATGCAGTTGGAAATACAACAAAAGCCGTAACCAAAGGATTTGCAATTGCTAGTGCCGCATTAGCTGCATTGGCAATGATTCAAGCATTCCAATTTGAAGCAGCACACATCTTTGAAGGTGTATTAGAATTAGATTATAGTTTAACAAATCCTGCAATCATTGTTGGTCTTTTGGTAGGTGGATTAATTCCATTCATCATTACTGGTCAGCTCATTAACGGTGTATCTCGTGCTGCTGGCAAGATGGTAGATGAGGTAAGACGTCAATTCAAATCTGATCCTGAAATTTTAACTGGTAAATCAAAACCTGATTATGCAAAGTGTGTAGATATTGCAACTGTAGCTTCTATCCGTGAACTTTGGAAACCAGCAATTGTTGCAATTATTGCTCCGATTATTCTTGGTATCATTTTAGGCCCAACTGCAGTGGCTGGATTACTTATGGGTTCAGTTGTAACTGGTATTCTACTTGCTTATCACTTGGCTAACACTGGTGGTGCATGGGATAACGCAAAGAAATTAGTTGAGATGAAAGGTGAAAAAGGTTCAGAAGTTCACAAAGTTGCAGTTGTAGGTGATATCATTGGTGATCCTTACAAAGATACTGCAGGTCCTGCCCTAAACACAGTAATCAAGTTACTAAACACAATTGCAATCGTATTTGTATCTGCATTTGTTGCAATTCTTGCTATCTAAGATTTTTCTTCAACAACTTGTGTCATATCTAACTCGTCGACTTGTGCTTGAATAGCTTTTTTCAAAGTCTCTTCATGTTTATCACAAAATTTAAAGAAATTATCTGCAGTTTGAAAGCATCCGCATATCCATTCAGTTTTTTTATCTCCTTCTACTGTCCATTTTGAATATTTGTGTTCAACCATACAAAATCAAAAACTTGATAATAAAAAAACTAATTCTTTTGAAAAAGGAAAAAAATGTTTAAGGACAGCCTTCCATCTTTTGGATAAAGTAGCCTTTTTCCTTAATTGCCTGTTCTACAGGCTCTGGTGCACCTTGTGAGTGACAAAATTGACATTCATTTGTTGTCATTGTTGCGTCAGCTTCACCGATAGATGATAACCATTCTTTACCATATGAAATGGCTTTGTCATGGTCTTTTTCACCAGTAATTACATCAAAGTGCATGGTATGACCATCTGCTGCTTTGACATAAGTGTCGTATACGTGAATTTCCATAATTGTAATCAAAAAAAGGGATATTTAATTCAAAATGAAATTCTCTTGCTCTGTTTCCATCTGCTTCATTATTTTTGGATGACACAGTAATGAACTATGGGCAGCAGAATCAGTACCAATTCCATAACTTACAGTGGAATCTCCCACAAAATACAATCCTTTGATATTTTTAATCTCATGTGGCATTTTTTGTTTCCAAACCATTCCTGGCTCTTTTACAACTGCTTCTACTAATTTCCAAGCCATTGGGCGTTCCCACAAGAGTGATTTCTCAAAGTTTGGATAAATTTCTGCAATCTCTTCTCTCATTTTTTTGCTAATTTCTTTGATCTTTTCAGGATTTTCTGTGTACTCTGATGGAACAGGAGTTCCTGCCATTAGTAGATGTTCTCCTGGTGGTGAAACTTTGTCAGTCATATTAGAAATGAAAAAGATTCCTTTTGAAGTATATTTTTCACTCATTGGAAATACAATTTGTTTGTCATCAATTTTTTCTGATGTACAAAAGTGAGTTTCAACAACTGAAGTTGTTTTGTTTAATTTTTCAACTTTGCTCAAGAACTCTTGATCAAATACATTTTCGTCAAAAAGTTGTTTCACAGCAATGTATGCAGGATATGTTACAACTACACTGTCTGCTTTGATGAATTCCCCTTGATTGTTTAGAACACCCTTAACTTTGTTATCTTTAATAACAATTTTTTTAATTGATGAATTCAATTTGACTTGGTTATTTTTTTCAATAATGAAATCTGATAATTTTTCGCAAATTTTATCATATCCTCCTTCATCTGGATATGCAAATTCACTTGTTCCTCCTTTGAATGGATTTGCTCTAATCATGGTTCTCACAAATTCTCCTAATGACACATGCTCAGGTGTATCCGCAAATGCTAACATACACACTGCATCAAAAAATGATTTTGTATTACTGTCTAACTTGTTTGTAATTTCCGTAAGTGATTTGTCATCTAGTTCTTCTGCTTTTTTCATTGATGAAAAAGCCATGGGAGCAAGTATTCGAAGAAGTTTGATCCTACTTGAGAAGGGAACTATTGATAGCTTTAGAATATCTGCTATTCCTTTTGGATATTTGAAGAATTTTTTGTCTTTAAAGAATGAAATATCGCTTACCAAAGCCAGTTTGAGCCTTGAAGTGATTCCTATTTTCTCAAGCACTTGGTATACAGCTGATGTTTTGTAAAATGGCATTATGTGAAAGCCATTATCCAAAATATGATTTCTATATGCCATTGATGTAGTTCTGCCTCCTACTTTGGATGATTTTTCAAAAATCTTTACAGATATTCCTTCATTTGATAATAGTGCCCCTGTGGATAAACCACTAACTCCTGCCCCGATAATTACAACTTCTTTCAAATTATCTAATTTTTTACTTCATTTGTTTTAAAGAAAGAGTAGTTGTAAGACAGTTAGCACTATAATTCAATTCAAAATTTTTATCCTCTATGCCTTTGATTAAATCGTGAAATACAGGGTAGAAATCAAATTACATGATTCTTCAATTGATATTGAACTAGATGATTCCAATTCCCCAAAAACTGTAAAAGAATTTGTTGAGAAACTTCCTTTTACTGTGGATCTAAATGTGTGGGGTGATGAAATCTATTCGTCTAAATCTCCCATAACTCAACCAGAAGAAAATGCACAGTCTCCAGTTGAACTAAATGATGTTGCATATTGGCCTACTGGAAAAGCAATCTGTTTGTTTTATGGTCCAACCCCAATAGGAAAACCTGGTGAAATTACTCCTGCATCACCTGTTAATATCATTGGGAAAATTGTTTTTCCTGACAAACAAATTCTAGAAAAAGCAGAAGGGGAAACTGCTACCTTTACATTGCAGAATTAGTTTTCTGAAATTTCTATTTCTTTGATTTCTTGTTCCAAAACAAAAGCTCTGAAATCTTTGTTAACTCCTGAATAGATTATCCATACTACTGGGTTTGTCTCCATGAATTTTCTATCAGTATTTGATGGAAATGCTTCTGAGTTTGGATGTGAGTGAAAAATCCCTACTACTTCGAGACTTTTCTCTTCAGCCATTTTGTAGCCTTCAATTAATTGTTCATTTGAAATTGTAAAATTTACAGGTGATTCTTCCACATTTTCTGTTAGAAACGTGTCTGAAACCGTGTTTTCTTTCCCAAATAGTATAGCACAGGATTCATTTGGTTGTTCATTTTCTGCATGTTTTCTTAAATTTTCTAAAATTGATTGAGATAAAATTATCTTCTGCAAATCTATTCTACGTTAACAGTTCCAACCATCCATGGATGGAATACACAGAAGTAATCATAACTTCCTGCTTCAGTAAATGTAAATTCGAATTTGTCTCCTGCCATCATTGTTTCTGAATCAAATATCTCAGTTAATTCAGCTGGTGGTGCACCTGATGTTACGGTGTGTACCGTGTTATCAATATTGTCCCATACTACTGTTGTTCCAACTTGAACATCAATGACTTCAGGATCATAGTAGATTTGTCCGTCTTCTGGTAGTGCTGCTCCTTCTGGAATTATAACTTCAGTAATTACTGGTTCTTTAGCTTCTTCAATGATTAATGTTGAAACCATCCATGGATGAACAATACAAAAGTATTCGTATTCACCTGGAGCAATATCTGTTGTATCTAAAGAGTAAACTGCAGCTGCATCCATCAACCCTGAATCAAATGTTTCACCTTGATCTTCAAAACTTGTAACTGTATGTGCTACAGAATCTGCATTAGTCCATTCCACAATGTATCCTTGTGACACTGTCGCAACATCTGGATCATAGTCTGGATTGCCTTGAGTTGCAGAACCTTCTAGAATTTCAATTGCAAATACTGGTCCTTTTGGTGCAACATCTTCTTCAGATGGTTCTTCTACTTCTGTAGATTGTGGTATCATGTATTGATCAGGACTTACAAATCCAAACGCAAACCACATGATAATTCCCGTTGCACCTGCCATTCCAACAATTGAACCAACTGGCTTTAGTAATTTTGGATGTTTCATTGCCAAGTATGCAATGATAATTGATGGGAATGCAATTGCCATTAAAATTCCTGCTAATGTAATTGTGTAATCTGATGTATTCCAAGTAAGTGCAAACATACCAAATCCAAGTGAAATTGATGCAATTACCAAAACAGTTGCTTTGGCTCTGTTGCTTGTTGAGACTCCTCCATCAAGAATACCTGTTGCTAAGAAGATTAAACCTACAAACATGGTCAAACCTGTAAGAGCGTGCATACCATCGATGAATGTATGTGCTAAACCTGCATAAGATAAGGTCAATCCAGCCAAACCTATGGCTGTAAGTCCCATTCCTGGCATCATGAGGTCCCAATTACTCATTTAAGGTAGCTGGTAGGACTGAGATACTTATTCCTTTTGAAATCTGATAGATCTGGCAGACGAAGAAATTAAATGGCTTTGGAAGAGGATACAGTGAGTTGGGATTTAATGAAGTAATGGAGATATCCAAACCCCGAATTGTAGTTCTCTTAGTAATCACTGCTGTGACTTCGATGTTTGCAGCAAGTAAACTAGTTCCAGGGGCACCTGAGCTTGATTATTGGGCATATTTGCACATTATTGTTGCCGGAGCTTTAGCATCAGCTGGTTCTAGTGCCTTGAATCATTATTATGATAAAGACATTGATCCAAAAATGACCAGAACAAGTTCAAGACCTATTCCGTCTGGAAGAATGGCAGCATCACATGTCTTAATTTATGGATTAGTTGTTAGTTGTATTTCTGTAATCTATGGTTTCTTTTTGTTAAACCCAGTTTCTGCTTTCTTTATTGCAGTAGGTATATTCTCTTATGTCATCATCTACACTGTTTGGTTGAAGCGTCTTAACACTTCAAACATTGTCATTGGTGGAATTGCTGGCAGTGCTGCTGCATGGGCTGGATGGGCAGCTGCAACTGGTAGTATGGATCTTTTAGGATTCTTAGTTGGCTTTTTGGTATTTGTTTGGACTCCATCACACTTTTGGTGTCTTGCAATGAAGATTAAAGATGAATATGCACAAGCTGAAGTTCCTATGCTACCTGTTGTTATTGGAATGCAAAAAACTTCAAAGTATATTTTAGGTAATACCCTAATTTTACTTCCATATTCTTTGATTCTTTCATTTATTCCAGATGGAATGGGTGTTGTCTATACTGCTATTGCAGCAGTTTCTGGAGGCTTAATGCTTGCATACCATTACAAGTTAACAAAGAATCCAACATCTGAATTTGCATGGAAGGCATACAAAGTTACTGCTCCTTATCTAACAATTATTTTCGTGGCTGTAGCATTAGATGCTGCCTTCCACATTCCTTTATTCTAATTATTTGTCAAAACCAGGAAAACTTGCTTCGTAATCTTTTTCCATTACTTTCTTGTTTTCTTCATCCACAGCATCTTTTTCTTCTTTAACGACAAATACTTCTATTCTTTTTTCGTCTTTTGTAATCCAAGAGACTTTGATCAAACCAAGAATTTCTAAATCAAGAAGAATTTTGTTGAATCTATCTTCAGCTAAAGCCGTATCATCTTTTGTTAGACTTTTGTAAAGCTCAACATCTGTTAGCGAACCTGCTTCTTTTATCTTATCAAATACTCTATTTCTGATTGGAATTGCCATGATATTATCCGTAAAACGTCTTATCTCCTGATTTTGGTACCACATTAGATATACTTTCCTTCACAGAATTATACCACTGATCAACTTCATTAGTAATTGATGGTCTTACTTGCTTCAAACTATTTGCAAAATCTTGACTAGTAATTTTTGCAGATTTATTTCTCATTGCATGAACTGCAGCCTCTCTACATAATGCTGCTAAATCTGCACCAGTATAGTTTTGTGTTGCAACAGCAATTTCTTGTAATTTTACATCTTTGCTTAATGGCATTTTTCTTGTAAGAATTTCAATAATTTCTAATCTTCCTTTCTCATCTGGTGGTGATACATACAGAACTAAATCTAAGCGACCAGTTCTAAGTAATGAGTTGTCTAGTACGTCTGGTCTATTTGTAATTCCAATTACTACGACTCTTGATGTAATTCCTTCTTCAATTTCAGTAAGTAATTGACTAAGTATTGTTTCTCCAACCCCACTTTCTCCTGATTTACTTCTTGCAAGTGAGTCTAGTTCATCAAAGATTACAACACATGGTGATGAGGCCTTTGCTTTTCTGAAAATCTCTCTAATTGCTTTTTCAGATTCACCTATCCATTTTGAAAGAATTTCGGGACCTCTAACAAGAATCATGTTTGCACCTGTCTCTGTGGCCAAAGCTCTACCAAGGAGTGTTTTTCCACAGCCAGGAGGACCGTAAATCAATGCACCTCTTGGAGGTTTAATTCCCATCTTGGTAAATTTACTTGGTTCTTTCATTGCCATTATCAAATTATCTGTAAGTGCATTTTTGATCTCTTCAAGACCTCCAACATCTTGCCACCAAACTTTTGGTCTTTCTACGTAAAACTCTCTCATTGCAGTTGGAACGACTTCATGCATTGCATCGTAGAAGTCAATTAACTTGATTTGCATTGATTGCAATACCTCGGAAGGAATTTTTTCAGTTTCAAGATCAATTTCTGGTAAATATCTGCGAATTGATTTCATTGCAGCTTCTCTGCACAATGATTTGATATCTGCACCAGTATATCCGTGCAATTCTGAAGCTAAATCTTTCAAATCAATGTCATCACTAACTGGCATTCCTCTAGTATGGATTAACAGAATTTCCAGTCTTCCATCTTCATTTGGTACTGAAATCTCAAACTCTCTATCGAATCTACCTGGCCTTCTTAATGCAGGATCAACACTATCTGGTCTGTTAGTTGCACCAAGAACAATGACGTTTCCTCTGTCATTTAATCCGTCCATCAAAGCAAGTAGTTGTGCAACAACTCTTTTTTCTACATCACCATATGCTTCTTCTCTTTTTGGAGCAATTGCATCAATTTCATCAATGAAAATTATGCTAGGAGAATTATCTTTTGCTTCTTTGAAAATATCTCTAAGCTTAGCTTCTGTTTCACCGTAATACTTGTTCATAATTTCTGGTCCATTAATTGAAAACATGTTTGCTTCTGATTCACTTGCCATAACTTTTGCAAGCAATGTCTTTCCACAGCCAGGAGGACCATAAAGCAAAATTCCACTATGTGGTTCAATTCCCAATCTTGCAAATAATTCTGGATGTTTTAGTGGTAGTTCTACAATCTCTCTCATTGCTTTTACTTCGTGTCTGAGGCCACCAACTTCCTCATATGTTACTCTAACTTTTCTATCCACTGCAGTTTCAGTTGATATGTTCAAGTTTGTAGAGCGGTCAATCTTTACTACGCCCTTAGGAGTTGTTTTTGTAATTTTAAAGTCCATTGAATTTCCTAAAATCATCACAGAAATTTCATCACCGTGAGTAATTGGCAATCCTTTCAATCTGTTTTTTACAAAATCTGTAAATTCTTTATCTACAGTTACTGAATCATTTACTGGAGTTAATGCAATTGTCTTTGCAATTTTAGAAGTTACTTTTCTAATCTTTACGATATCATTTAGTGATGCTCCAACATTTTTTCTTGTTTGCCCATCAACTCTGATAATATCTGGAAACTTTTCATCTTCATCAACTGGCCATACTACTGCACAACTTGATCTTGAACCCATCACTTCAATAATATCTCCAGGAGTTACTTTGAGAAAGTCCATTGCTTCTGGACCGATTCTAGCACGCTTTTTGCCTACGTCTCGTTGCTTTGCTTCTCCAATTCTCATTTGCAAAGGTTCTTCTTTGCGAGCCAAAAAACCACCTATTTCATGTCTACTGACATTCTACTCATGTTGAGTACTTCGAATTCACTGACGCCTTCTGTACCTTTTACAGCATTTTCAAGTGCGTCACTTTGACCTTCTTTGTCTTCTAAAACGAATTCGGCTTTCAAAAATTCTAATCCAAATGCCAATGGTTCTTTTGCATGTCTCTTCATGTTGATACCTTCTGGTAATGATGACTTCAGAGTTTCAGCAAGTTTGTCTAAGTCTACTTCAGTTCCTTCAGGGAGAATTTTTGTGATAAATAGTAATTGTGCCATTTTCTTTAAGGTCCTGTAAATCCACATGTTGCACAAGTATAACTTTTTGCTGCTTCTCTGCAACTTGAACATCTCCATATCAATTCATTACCGCATTCTGGACAGTTGAATTTTACACATTTATCATTAGGCATAATATGTCGGTTGCAACCATTACATTTTGGTAATACGATTGTAGATGATGACATACCTGAAAATTCGGCAAACATCATTTATACCTTCCTTAGAAATTGGGCACGTTTAGTTTAGAAGTTTTTTTAATTCTCCACCTATCAAAGTCTGAACGGTTTTGATAGATCCTTTAACTCCTAATAATTTAATGATGGAACCTGTATGAAAATCAAAATCATCTTTTTCAGAAATTTCATTTATGATTTCTGGAGTAACAGATTCAAATAATTTGTTAATTGTATTGTTGTCTAATCTTTCAAGAATTTTTCTTGCAAGCAATTGTTTTTCAAATTCTTTTCCAAATCTTTCGTTCCATCTTTTCTGATATTGTTCCAAATCTTTTTCATTACCTGTTTTCAAAAACTTAGCAATTGCTTGTCCTGCAAAAACTCCTCCCATTCCACTTGTGTAAATTCCTCCTGCAGTAGTTGGTTTAGCTTGTCCTGCAGCATCTCCTATTATCACAGTTTTTCCTTCTACAAAATTTTCAATTGGACCCTTAATCCAAATTGGAGCAAAAATCTTTCTAATCACTGAAAAATCTCCCTTGTCCTTTAGTAATTCTTCCATCACTTGAGCAACATTGATTCCTTTACCTGCAATTCCAACTTTTCCTTTACTCTCCCCTGATGGAATAACCCATGCAAAAAATCCTGGATATTTCTCTTGATCAAAAAATACTTCTACTTTTCCTTTCTTTATCCAATCTGCGTAAATCTCGTATTGAGCTGATGATAAAATTCCTGTTCTATCTTTATGAATTAGCGATGAAACTCCTCGTGCATCTACAAAAATCTTACAATCAATTTGTTCATCATTAGTTCTTACTCCTTTATCATTGATTTCTTGAAAACTAGTTTTTACTTTGATTGTTGCGCCGTTTTTTTGAGCTTGAAATGCAATTTGCTTGTCTAATTCTCTTCTACTAATCTCAATTACTTTTTGCTTCTTTGAATCAATTGTAAAGTTATTTCCGTTAGGTGATTTGATATTTGCTGATTCAATGAAATGATCAAAAGTATTTCTAAATGGAATTATTCCAAGTTCTTCTAAACCTGATAGACTAACTAACCCTCCGCAGTGTTCTGGTGTGCCAATTTCATAATCTTCTTCAATAACCGTTACCGAGTATCCTTTAGATGCAATTTCTCTTGCACAAAGTAATCCTGCTACACTTCCACCAGCTACGACAACATCAGAGTACACAGATTTTGTTTCTTTGTCAATTATTTAATTCAAAAGTTTTTCATTAAGCCTTTGTTTGGTATTTTCATGGGAGACATTAAGCAAGTCATTGTAGTTAGAACCGATCTTGAAATGGGCAAGGGGAAAATTGCTGCTCAGGTTGGTCATGCTTGTGTTCTAGGTGCAGAACATGTTAGAAAATCTCATCCTGAATGGTACGAGCAATGGTGGGGTGGACAAGAAAAAGTTGTTGTCAAAGTCTCCTCTATCAAAGATTTACAAGAAGTGAAAATACATGCAATTGATTTGAATTTACCTTGGTCTGAAGTAACTGATGCTGGCCATACGCAAATTGCTCCTGGAACCACAACTTGTATCTCCATTGGACCTGCACCTGAAAATTTGATTGACAAAGTTACAGGCGACCTTAAACTATTGTAAATATTGGGAATAAAATATAACAAGGCATTACTGGTTTTTAATTTGTGAAAAAGAAAACAAAGGGAATTCTTGCTTTTGCATTTTTAGGCGGAATTATGGTTACTTCTGGAGTTACCATTGCTATTCCTGGAATTATTCCTGAAGAAG
Organism: Candidatus Nitrosopumilus sp.; assembly: GCF_028278985.1. Classification (GTDB taxonomy): domain Archaea; phylum Thermoproteota; class Nitrososphaeria; order Nitrososphaerales; family Nitrosopumilaceae; genus Nitrosopumilus. The sequence goes on from NZ_JANQTA010000023.1 coordinate 32,874, forward strand.
AAAGTGAAAGGATGACAATGACTGGAACTCCTGCAGATAACTATCCTGATGTTGATCGTCCACAATTTTGCGGAATCAATGAACCAAAGTCAACAGCCTATGTTCGGGAATTTGAAATTCCTACTGAATGTACGAATCCATTAGCTATTGTTACTGATTATGATGGCAATGTTTGGTTTACTGAAACAAATACTGGTGGTGTAGGAAAGTTTGATCCTACTACTGAAACTTTTACTGAATATGATAATCCTGGATGGCCAGATGGTGCACGCTCTATGATGTGGGGAATAGATTATGCTCCTGATGGTTCAGTTTGGTTTACTGATGAAGCTCATGATTCTGTTTGGCGATTTTCCACTTTTGATGAAGAATACAATAGATTATCATATCCCTCTGAAGGAAATTCATTACCTCAAAAATTACTAATTGATGGCTCTCAAATAATCATTAATGATTTTACTGGAAACAAAATTACCTTTTTAGATCCTAATCAATCTGGCGAAGATGTGAACTATGTCAGTTTACCTTCTCCTATTGAGAATTCAGTTACTGCCGACTTTGCAGTAGACAATAATGCAAATGTTTGGTATACTAATTGGCTCTTCCAACAAGGTGGTGTTTTAGTAAAATTTGATCACACTGGTTATCTTGAAAATGTTGCAACTGGTGGAGAACAATTTTTACCTTTAATGGACTACATTGAGATTTTTGAATTACCTCCTGAACTATTAACTCCTAATGGAATTGAAATTGATAATGAAGGGAACATTTGGTTAGCAGATACCACTACTTCCTTCTTCTTTAGATTTGATCCTATGACTGAAACCTATACTCAATATGTTACTGCAGAACCTATGCTAAGCACATATGGAAATCAAACTGGAATTGTAAAGACACCTATTTCAAGACCATACTGGATGGCAGCAGATGATACTGGAAAAATTGTCTTCAACTCTCAGACATCAAACAATATCTCTGTAATGGATCCTCGTTCTGATTCACTTGTAGAATATCATGTACCTTCAAAAAATCCATATTGGTCTGATTGTGATCCTGGAACTGGATTTATGCTTGCTGAATGTGGAATTGCACAAGTGTTTGACTTTACAATTGATGGCTCAAAAATTTGGTTTACTGAATGGGTAGAAAATAATATTGGAGTTGTTGATACTACAGTCCCATTACCTGCAGACATTGATTTAGAATCTACCTCTATTGTTTTGGAACGCGGTGATTCAAAACATTTCAACTTTATAGTCACTCCTCAATTTCAACAAAATTTGATGGGTGTTGAGATACTTCTTTCACCAACTCATGATTTCATTGATGTAGAATTGACTCATGATTCTCCCTCTGCTTTTCAGTTAGATAGCGATACTTCAAGACCAATCCATACAGATATCTCTGCCTCTGAAGATGCAATTCCTGGAACCTACAAGGTTCTGATTGGACTTCAAACAGCTGATGTTGCAATTAGTAAATTTGTTACAGTGACAATAGAGTGATACCTGACCTAGATTCTCAAATTGGAATCAATGTTTACAGTACTAGTTTTGATGGGATAGGTGGAAAAATTAGAAATTCTCCAGAAGATTTTGAAGTATCTGAAGTAATTTCAGAAAAAATAAAAAATTCAATTAATTCTGAAGGCGATTATGCTGTTTACAAATTACAAAAAAGAAAAATTGACACTAATCATGCATTATCTGATATTTTTAGAAAAAAGGGTCTACGTGTAAAATCATTAGGCCTCAAAGATGCATCAGCAGTAACTCAGCAGTATGTTTGCGCAGGAAACAAAGGAAAACAGATTGAAGATTTTTCTTCTGAAAAATACTCATTATCTCACATTGGATTTGTCAAAAAACCTCTCTCAAAAAAAGATATGATAGGAAATCATTTCAAAATAGTTATTCAAAACTGCAAAGATGGTATATCCTCATTTACAGAGCATGACAAAATTTTGAATTTTTATGGATACCAAAGATTTGGCTCAAAAAGACCTGTAACACACCTAATTGGTAAGGCAATTGTTCAGAAAAATTTCAAAAAAGCAGTTGACTTGATTCTTTCATTTACTTCGATTTATGATTCTAAAGAAAATACTGAGATTAGAGAAAAACTAGCAGACAAGGCAAATTATTCAAAATATGTTGAAGATGTTCCATATCAGATGGATATTGAAAGAATTGTTCTAAAAGAAATGATCGAACATGATGATTATTTCAAAGCAGTAAAGTCAATTCCTTTATCATTGCGAAGATTCTATGTTCAAGCATACCAATCATATCTGTTTAATTGTTCTTTGAGTAGTGCATTTTCTGAAGGTGAAAATCTTTTTGAGGCTGAATCCGGGGATGTTTGTTTTGATTTTCATGGAAAAATTGGAAAATTTGTTAAAGGTTTGGATCAGAATCTTGCATTACCTTTTGTTGGATACTCTTACTACAAAAAAACTAGATTTGATTTTTACATTTCAAAAATATTGGCACAAGAAGAAATTTCTCCGAAAGATTTTTTCATTAAAGAAATGCAAGAAGTCAGCAGTGAAGGTGGATTTAGACAAGCAGCAATCCATTGTACTGATTATACCTCTCAAAATAATTCTGTTGAATTTACCTTATCTCGTGGTTCTTTTGCAACAATTTTGTTACGAGAGATCATGAAACCTTGTGATCCAATGTCTGCTGGTTTCTAAATATTGAATCAGATGTCTTTAAGTTAGCCTCTCTTCTAAACAAATTGAATTTCATGGAAAAAGCATTCATGCTAATCAGTTGTGAGATCGGAGAAGAACAAACCCTTTATTCTCAACTAAAAGAAATTCCTGAAATAAAAAATTGCTTGATTACCTATGGAAGTTACGATATTGTGGCTGAATTTGAAACTGAAAATTCTGGAGATATGAATCAGGTAATTACATCCAAGATTAGACATTTGTCAAATATTCGTAGCACAATTACTCTTCGAGCAATAAACTAATTTCGTTTTATCATTGCCATTGCAACCCCTGCACCAAAAATTACTCCACCAATAATTACAATCTGGATACCATATGTTATCCAATCTGGATTTGAATACATGAATGATGTCTCAGGTCCAATGACTGACTGTCCTTGAAAATTAAAGACATTTCCTAAAATCATCACGATAATTCCAACAATAATTGTCGGTTTTGCTCCTTTCATGTGTCTGATTGGGTGTTTCTATTAAAAAGGGTAACCAGAATTGATTATTTGACCAAATGATTTTTCGATTTGTTCTTTAATGATTTTCTTATGAGCGTATAAAATGTACAATTGGGATCAACTATCTGAGCCACAAGGCCACAGATACCTAGGCTTGATGCTATTTGGAGCCGCTGCATCCCTTGCTGTAATTTTATTCCTAGTTTTCCATCCTCAGATTGAGGAGATTAACAAAGAATCTCCAATTTTGATTAACATCATGTTCATACCTGCTATGGCAGTAGGATTTCTTTATGGGGTTAGAATTACAGAGCGAGCTGTAAAACCATCAGAAATTCGAAGTCCTTTCAAACGTTCCATTGTGAAGATTTTCTTGTTCTTTTTTGTAATTGGTGGAATGTTTAGTGCAGTAAACTTTGCAATAAATGGTGGAAGTATAATGCCAGAACTTACCATTCTTGATGATGGTTTAATTCCTTGGTTAACTTCCTTTGTAACTGCAAACGGCGGTGCAACATTTTTGATAATTACTAGTATTACATTGATGGCAGCAGCCACCAAAAGAATCGTTGGAATGAATTCTGGATTTCTAAATAGAATGGTTACATTTGTTGGAACTTTTGTATTCTTCACAATGCTTGTTTTGAGTTTTACAAAATCAGATCCTACTTCATCAGGAGTCTTTTTGTACACATTTTATCAGGCAGGAATTGTTGGTGGTGCATTCTTTGCAATGAATCGACTAACTAAAAACCAAAATATGCTTGAAGACTTTTCAAATGGATACTAACACTATTCATCCAGGTCTACATAAATTCCTGAGATGTCATTGTTGATTCTATCCCAGTATTTTTCACAACCATCTAGTTTGAAATCATTTGCTTTACACTCGTTAAAGTGAATTGTTGCATCTCTTTGCAAGTTATCTGCATATAGCACATCGTCTGCTAAGAATATTGCAAGAATTCCAATTGCAGCAAGACTTCCTGCAACTACAATCATTGAATAACCTACTTGTGCATGATTGCGAGGGTCTTTCATTTACGTGGAATCCATTACCCTTGAATTTAATCTTTTCAAGTGAAAATACTGCGATCAAAAACTGGCACTAGGCCATTTTTTGAGAAAAAAAGAAAAGTCAGAGGCTGACAATAGTCCTATGAGCATTCAAATTCTTTCATACGAGTTCATGGGACCTATACCTTTGGATGAATGGGGTCCTCCTATGGAAAAACTAGTCTATTTGATTTTGGCACGAGAGAAGGACAAATTTAGTATTGTCTATGTTGGTGACTGCGAGAAAACTGAAGACAAGGCATACTTTGTTCAACATCCTCAGTTCAAATGCTGGGCAGATCAAACAGGCTCTGAAAAATCATTACATTTGGCAATATTGCCTATGTTTGAATCAACACCCGAATACAGAAAAAATGTTTTGCAAAAAATTATGACTCATTACAAACCAAAATGCAATGCATCAGAAATCAAAGAAGAAAAACCTAGCTATACTGTAAGAAAAACTGAGACTCCTGAAACTGAGAAATTTAATTGTCCTTGTTGCGGTGCAGAAATGCATCCTGAACAAATTTTAGAAAAATCTACAGTGTATAGATGTAAAAGTTGTGGAATGAGTGATACTCGACTTAATTCTTGACTTTATTTTGAACATCAAACAATTGTAAAGTTAGCAAATCAATTGCTTTTTTCAAATGTTGGAATTCATTAATTGAGTGAATTTGTCCTTCTACCAATGCTCTCATAATTTTGATAGAATTTTTTTGAAAATCATCTGATGCAACAATTTCCATTGCATTGATTTTTGATAATAGATTATCAAGATCTTTAATCATTTCATCAGAAGGCTTGTGCTTGTCCATATTTTTTAAAAACTATTTTGATATATGAATCGTTACAACAAATCCTCGTCAATTTCTTGAATTGGGTCAAGAAATTGCTGACAAGTACATGTAGGAATTTGGCATTTTCCGACCTTGATTAACGAATTGCTTTCAGGATTTTTCATGTGTGCCTCATCCGTATGGTGGCATCTTTTGCAATTCATGTTTCAAACTTGCCTGTCTATTATTTAAGCCAAGATTAAGGCATCAAAACTGCTCTAGCTTCAATTTCTGAATCTTTTAGTTTCTTTAGAACTTCGTTTGCTTGCTCTAATGGAAATGCTTGAGATACAACTTCGAGATTTTTCTCATCACAAATTTTGATTACTTGCTCCATGTCTTTTGTTGAACCAATCAACGTTCCTCTGATTGTTTTTTCTTCAAAAGCCATAAACTGTGGATTTTCTCCAACTGTCGCAATTACAATCAGTCCTCCTTTCTTTACTGATTTTACTGCAGTATCAGTCACAATGTCTGCTGGAGCAAATACAATTGCAGCATCTAACAACCCGTGCTTTTCTTTGAGTTGCTCTAGAAATTCCTCCTGATTTTCTGAAAATGTCATTGCATCAATTGCACCTAGTCTTTTTGCAACCTCTAGATGCTTTTGAGCTCTTGAAAACGCAATTACCTTGCAATCTTCTACTTTGGCAAACTGCACTGCCATATGTCCTACTCCTCCAATTCCAAAGATTCCAATTTTTTTTCCTGATTGAGGCTCAGCTGCTTTTACTGCCTTGTATGCAGTGATTCCTGCACAAAATAATGGTGCTGCATATTCTGGTTTCATTGTATCGGGAACTTTGGTTGCAAAATCTTCAACAACAGTAATGTATTCTGTGTATCCTCCCTTGAAAGATTCTCCTGTGATTGTAGATGATTCACAAAGATACTCTTTTCCTTCTTTGCAATATTGACATTCTTTACATGCCTCCAATAGCGGAGTGATTCCTGCTCTGTCTCCTACTTTGAATTTAGTTACATTGTCTCCAACTTGTACTACTTTTCCAACTACTTCATGACCTGGGACAGTTGGTAATGATGGGGGAATTCCAATATCTTTCCAATCTCCTTCTATTCCATGCAACTGTGAGTGACAAACACCACAAGCTTCTATCTGAATAAGAATTTCATTTGGTCTTTGAATTTCATGTTTATCAATTTCTGTAAGTTTAAGTGGATTTGATTCAATTGGAGCACAATTTCCAAGAACCATAGCTTTCATTTTCTCCATAATATGGTAGAATTTGCAGGGAATTTTAAGATATGTTAAATGAATTTTAAAATCAACGAGATACATGGAAAACACTTGAACTCTAGGACGCTCAACTAACATGACGTGTTTTCCAAACTAGTCATCTACTACGCAGAATGACTGCTTCTCGTCATACTATATACGTCAAAATCATATTTAATTATGATCTTAATTTGCACCTAGTGATAATTCCTACTCACTAGAAAAATAAAGGAGCATCTCTAATTCTAATCATGACTAAAATCTCTGATGAAGATAAGGAACGTGTCAAACTGCTTACTCAGGTATCCAGTTCAAAACATGAATTCAAAAAAATGACTGTTGCCCAACTCAAGCGTCTTCAAGAACTAGTTGAAAAGAAAGATTACAGTCACGACAAAAAAGCTCACAAATCCAAAGTAAAACTATTAGGAAAAATCAACGTTAGAATTTATGAACTAGAAGAAGGAAAAGGAATCTGGAATTAGATATGGCTAAAGTTTTTGAACACATTTTGGTTCCTTATAATGGCACATCTGGTAGTGAAAAAGCATTCAAAAAAGCAATTTCTATGGCATCATCAACGAATTCCAAAATAACTGTTTTAACATGCATTGAGGAACGTCAAACTTTTGGATTTTTCAAAACAAAAACAAGCAAGCAGGAATATGAAAAGGAACGTAAACTAGTTGAAAAACAGCATCTCATACTAGAAAAAATTTGCAAAGACAAAGACATTCCATTTGGTTCTGCAATTACAAAAAATGGACTTGCTTCTGAAAGAATTGTTGATTATGCAAAAAAACACAATATTGATCTAATCATTACAAAAAGAACCAAAATGACTTCTTCATATGAAAAACATTCCTACCATAGTACTGTAGAGAATATGTTTAGACTTGCCCCTTGTCCAATTCTAATTTTGTAGAATGTCTGAATTCACTCAAAATGTGAAAATGCAATTTGCACAAAGAATTAGAGATGGTCAATGTGTTATTTGTGGTGAAAAACAACCTGTAGATGATTTAGAGATTCAAAATATCCAGATGCCAATTGAAGAACAAAAAGGTGGATTTTTTTATCACAAAAAATGTCTACCAAAAGTCACTGTGGATTTTGCAAAATCAATGATTAATTCTAAAACACTAGATGACATTAACAATATGTTGAATTCTTAACTCTGTTTCTAACTCAAATCTCTTTGGGATCGAATCTGAACCGTGTTGGCACTATGTTTTTCGTCATTCTACAGTAAAATATCTTAATTTTTTTAGACAAATGATATGAGAATCTGGGATATACCTCCATCGAAACTTTGCAGGAACCATCTTTTAGGTGAACATAGAGAACTTCATGCCATGTGGGTAGTAATTACAGAAAACAAGAAAGGGTATTCTTTGCATCCTGAAACTTTACGATGGAAAGGAAAACTCAAAGCAATGTATCTAAGACATGAACAACTGGTATCTGAAATGACCATACGTGGGTATAATCACAAAAGCCCTCTAGATAAGAGAAAAGCAACAGGCAATGCAAAACAAAATGAATATGTTGATTCAATTAAACAACAAATTATCATCTTGAAGAAAAAAAGATGTTCCTGTGATGTCTAATAGCGTCCATTTTGAAACCCAAAAGAGTAGATGAATCTTACTAGACTCATTATCTATTTATGGTATAATCGAATCATTTGAGATGAAATATTGTGAATCGACTTTTGATAATTGGAATTGCTGTTGCAGTAGCAATTGCAATAATTATTGGAATCATAGTATTTGTTGTAATTCCATTGTCTCAACCACATAATCCTGAAACAATTGCATGGCTAAATCAGGCTGAATGTGACGAACTTTTAGAATGGATAAATGAGAGAAAAGGAACATTGGAGAAATACCAGACTACTGCAAAAGGAATCTATGATTTCAAAGAATGTGGAAAATAGGAATTACTTTTCTAATTGGTTCAAGCCTTAACAGAATCATTCTTTTTATTTACTGATTATTAATCAGAACTAGATTGGATTGGTCAAAATTCCATTTTTATGATTGGATCCCAATGATTGTAAGATTACAATCTGTGAAGGATGAAAATTGGCAAACAACTAGAAAATCAATGCTTAAAACAACTTTGGAATTCAAGTTTAATACTTTGGAAAAATGGTTAGCTCAAAACAACTATTCAAAAAAATCTAAAGTTCAGACCCAACATTACGTACAAGCATTACGTAGAAGCGGAATAATTAATTAGAAAAAAGAATTCAGCCCTCTGGATTCAGTTTTCTTTAAGAATTTTGAAAATCTTTGGGATTAATCCAGAGTAATTTGCATCTGCTTCTGTTGCAACATACAAGATGTCCTCATTTATGGGGAAACTCATATCGATTACAAATTTTCTGTGAGCCATGGCAAAATTCACTTTGCCCAACTGTTTATCAAACTCCCTTCTCATTTTGACACGTAATGCTAGTTCCATGAATATCATCTCTGAATCTCTTTGCTGCTCTAACGATGAGATTCCTTCTCTCATTCCCCCTGCAACTAGTCTTCCTCTCTCATTGATTACTCCTGCAAATCGTATTTTGGAATCTAATTCTTGGATTTTTTTACAAATGTTAAGATAATTCATTATTTCATTACTCATAATTTTTGAATCACCTTAATTTTCATGATATAATTTTATGATTTCATCTGCAACTTTACTTGTATCATTATCCTTTTCTGAACTTACCAATAGCAAGTGTTCTTGACCAAGATAAAATGAAAAACGTTTGACTTTTTCATATTCCGCCATTGTATAGCTGACAATTCCTAATGCTTTTGACATGTCTTTTCTTGCCTTCCAATCAAATACAGATAGATTAACTAACTCTTTTTCTTGTCTTTCAGGAAGAAGACTTTCTATTCCTTCTCTTAATCCTCCTGCAATTCTATTTGACCATTCATCGTATACAGCTGCAAATCTAATTTTAGAATCTGCCTCTAGGATTTTATTACAAAATTTTTCATAATCCATGTATAGTTTGGGATCTTCATGTATTAGAATTTTTTATGAAAGATTGATTCAGTAAATTCAACTCTGAGAATCAGACATGAAAATAATCCCAACTTTTGATAATTTTGGATTCTCTTTATTAGAAAATTTGTCATTTACTTGTTCATGTCTGACAGATGCAAGGGTTGTGGAAAGAAGCTAATTGATTCTTCCATGACTTATTGTTCGGATGCATGTCTTTTTGAGATTGTTTCTGAGGCAGAATCTTTGTCTGAAATCCCAATTTCATTTAGAATTGATGAAGAACCTTGGGTTTGACTTCTTAAATTTTCAAGAATAGTCTTGATGATGAATTTTTTCTGCCTGAATTTTTATTAGAACACGCTTTTCATCTGCTGAACGTCTTGGATACTTGTCCATTCCGATATACCTCTTTGCCAATTTGTCAACGTGGTCTTCTGCCCCATCTGTAGTGATTTCAATTACTTTGCCTCGTATTGCCGCCATGTGGTATGGGTTCTCATTGTCATAAATTGAAAGAGCAACTCGTGGGTCGTTTCTAACATTTTTTTCTTTTAGTCTCCCAAGTGCAGTATTTACCAAAATGATGTCTCCATGATCAATCCAAGTTGGTGCGGCATGAGGAGAGCCATCTTTTAACAGCGTTACAAACGATGCAAAATTTTTTCCTTCTAGCAATTTAATTAATCCTGCTTCAAACTTGCTCATGTTTTTATCTGGATGTTTTAATTAAAATCTGTTTCATACATCCATACGTTCGTTTCTGAATGTGATTACTGTAAAAAACCACTTTGAAGATATGTCAATTTCTTAGATTGATAAAGAAGAAATATCAAAGCGTTCTAGTATAGGTATGGCATCCCCGTTAGTTATTCCAATTGTAATTGTTGTAATTGCAGGATTGACTGGATATTTGGTTTACAAATTTGTAATTTATGATATGATGTGTAAAAAAGCAGTAAATCAAGCATTAAAAAAATACAATATCAAAAAATCTCCTGCTGAAATCATCAGAGAATATCATCAAAGTAAGGGTGAATCAATTTCTCATGATGAAGTAAAGAATCTAGAAAAAACATATCGACAAAATGGCCCAGATGAATTTCTTAGCATGTATGATGCAATACGTGATTCAGAACACAAAAACTAGTCTATGGGTTTACTGGAATCTGAATAAATGGAGTTCCGCCTTCACCAACTACTAGTGGAAGTTTTCCATCCCATGCTTGTGTCTTTAACCATTCAAGATAATTTGGATTCTCTGCAAGTGCTTGGTTAATGATGGCAATAGCTTCTGCCTCACCTTTTGCCTCAGCAATATTGGCATTAGCAACACCTATTGCATTTGCTTCTCTCTGTTTGGCTTCAACTTCAATTCTTAACAAGTCATTCTCTGCTTTGAGTGCCTTTTGCTCAGCCTCGACCTTGGACTCAATTGCTTGTGCAAACAATGGTGAGAATTCAAAATCCGTAATTGAAATTACTTCTGTTACTACCTCAAATTGATTTAGTCTTTCACGAATTGATGATTCAATATCTTGTTTTACCAGTGGTCTTTTAGTGATGAGCTCTTCTGCGTTATAGTTTGCAGTAACTTGTTTTACTGTCTCTTCAATTGCTGGTTGTATGACTCTGTTCTCATAATCTAAACCAAGATTCTTGTATAATCTGTGTACTGCTTCTTTATCCGGATGATAGTTAACTGTCACAGTTGTCTCTACTGTTTGCAAGTCTTTAGATGCACTTCTAGTATTCTTTTCATATTTCAGAGTACGAACTTCAATGTCTACTACTTCATCCTGGAATGGCACTACAAAATGCAGACCCTCTTCAAGTGGAGGTTGAGACAAATCGACTGCATTCCAATGAAGCAACACACCTCTGTGACCTGAATCTACAATTTTTACAGATGCAAAGGCAACAACTCCTATGATGATTAAAATTATAATTCCTATTGCAACTCCTTTTGCTGCATTCATGTTTACGCTAACTTTAGGTGATTGATATTTTGACAAGTGTATCTATTTTACACTCATTACTATTATACCATGTGCAATGCTTAGGGATTAGCTTTTGATTTCCTGAAGAGATTTATCTTGTGATGGCATACGTAATGTATGGCAGATCCCAATTTTTCTTGGATTTATTTGGTAATCTTTCTTGCAATTCCATTAGCTAGAATAATTCCTAGACTTCTAGCAAAGTATAGGGGAGAACAGCCATCTTCAGATGAGTATACGAGACGTTTTGATGAATTTGGTCAACCTGAACCTGTTCGATCATTTACAAAAAAAGAGCCTTCACAGCCTCTCACAAGAGAGAAACAAGTTCTAGGAGAATTACATGGAGGAGTGAATTCCTTTGATAAACTTCAAAAAAACACGGGATTTGATACTCCTATGTTAAATTCAATTTTGGAGGATTTGGAAAAAAAGGGTTTGATGAAAGTAGTAGAAAAACAGGGTATGTTTGGCCCCAAAGTAGAATTGTATTCAACAGACAAGGGATTCAAAGAGTATTACTCTTAATCGATGATCGTTCATTTTGAATAAAATCCTGCTTTTAATCCAAAACTCTGAATTTTCATTTGATGAGTGAAGAAAAAGAACGATTTCTGGATGTAATGAAAAAGATCAAAGAGGACATTGATGTTTTTGATAAGATAGACCTGACTGGACTATATGATGTTGAAGAAAAAGAGTACTCCAAAGTAATCACTAGTCTTGAAAATATGCTGACTCGTTATGAGGAACATGAAAAAGAAATATCTGATATTTTCAATAAACCAAAAACAAAACTAATCATCAGAAATGATTAAAAGCAATTTTTTTCTAAACTTTATGTGGTTACTGCAATTGTAGTTGATGATGATAGTGCAAATCTAAAAACACTATCTGAATTACTTGAACTTAATGGACTTGAAATTCTTGGAACTTGTGTAAATGGAAAAGAAGCTGTCTCAATGTATGAGGATAAGAAACCCGATTTTATCTTCTTAGATGTTATGATGCCTGAATTTGATGGACTCTTTGCATTAGAACAAATAAGAAAAATCGATCAAACTACAAAAATTATCATGGTGACTGCAGATACTACTGGTGAAACAGAGAGTATTCTGAGAAAACTCAATGTTACTGATGTTATTCACAAACCATATGATATTACTTCGATTTTACATGCAATAGAAGATTCGCAAAAATCTACAAATGATTCTGCTCGTCTCTATAAGGATACAATGCAGGAAATTAATTTTGAATTAAAATTAAATGCTGATAAATTACTTAAAAAATGGGAAAAAGAAAACAAAAAAGTACGATTTTAGTACTATTGAAATTCTTTACCACTAGAAAAAAATTCATTCGTCCATTAAATACTACAAATGAGAATTTGCATTAATGACAAATCTAAAATGTTCAGATTATGGATTTGAATGCGATTTTGTTGCATCCGGAGAACCCAAGAAAGCAGCAAAACAGTTTGGTCAACATTACGAAAGTGTACACGGTATTGAATATTCATTTGAAGCCATAGAACAAATCATTCTTAGAAAATCCTGAATTGGAGAATTTCCAATCTCGATTTCTTTTTGAATCTGATTAGAGCATGTTCCCAAAAAATGTCTTTACCGCATTTGCAGTAATTTTTTTCATTAGCGCTGCAATAATTCCAATTCAAAATCTAGTGGTTTGGGGACCTGATTTTGTTTATGGATTTTACATCTCAAATGAGATTACTGCTGAAAAACTATCAATTGGAGTAATTGGTTTTGGGTTTGTATTACTGTATGTTGGATATCGAAAAAAGGATTCATCATACTTGTAAAATCAGAAATGTATGTTCATATGCACAAACATAGAAAATGTGTGTTCAAATGAACAAACATTTTTAGAATTTATGCCTATTTTCTGTTCAAACCAGTACATTTCACAAATGGACCAGACATCTTTTCATTAGATTATTTTGATTTGGATTGTGAAAGATAGGGCATCTATGCTAGTTGATTTAGTCAATGAAAACCCTGGATTACATTTTAGTAAAATTTTGGAAATAACGGGGATGAAAAATGGGGTATTGGCACATTATGCAAAAAAATTAGAATCTGATGGAAAATTACGAATTCACAAAGAAAACAATCGTTCATATTTTTTTAGCCCAGAAATTAGCCTTGATTTTATTCCGATTGTAATCTACTTGAGAAAATCAACTCCTAAATCCATTTTACTGTCATTAAAAAATGAAAATGGACTGAATTTTAAGAAAATTGTAAAAATAGTTGGCAAATCCCCTCCTACTGTTTCTCAAAATCTTACAAAATTACTGAAATCTGGTCTAATAGAATTAAAGCTTGAAGACAATGAAAAAAAATATTTTCTAATAAAAAATCAATTAATGTTAGATTTAATTAAAAAATACAGTTTTCAATAATTTATTTAATAATTTTTATTTTTTTCAAAATTCTATAATTTGAAAACAACATCGATGTTCCTACCAGTACAATTTTCTAATGTACCAATTTTGTTTTTAATAAATTCTCAAAATCATATTCAATGACTTTTCTAAGACAAAACAAATTGTCTATGATCGCAGGTACAGCAATTCTAACTATTGCTCTAACATTTGGCGGTTATTCATTTGCAAGTCACAGCTTTGAAGCTGGTGTAACAGGTGACAATATCCCTGATAACACACACATCACCTTGAATGGCATTACATTGGGACCCGGTGAGGTCATGCCAGTGTATGATGCAAGTCCAAACTATGTATCAGGCCATTTCTTGCTAACTGATGAATGTGTACTAGTTGACGGTGAAGCAGGTGACGACGCAGAAAATGACACTTACCAACCTAGAGTAGCAGTTATTGCCGGACATATTGATGAATTTAATGCAGCAACTCACATCGAGCCAATGCCATTATTCTACATCAATCTTGTATCAAACCAAGATAATAGATGCGTATGGCATGCACATATTCCAGACCCACTAAATGGTGGAGCACCAAGAGTCACTGATATTGCAATTGCAAATCTAGGTGAATCTGATGTTACATTCTCTGGTCAACATGTTATTGACATCAATATTCAAAGCGTACTAGGAAGCATTGGTGATGATCCTTATGAGGGTGGACCAGTTGTTATCTTGGACGAGAATCCAATCTTCGATCTAAATGATGACGACACTACAAACGATGGTTTAGGCCATAGCGGAGGTCACAGCTAAAATGTTCTCAAAGAATATTTCAATGCTCATGATTGCTTCAGTTGCAACAGTAATGTTGCTTTCAGTTGGCTTATCTGAGCAAGCCTTTGCACACGGTGGACAAGTATTTTCATTTACTTTGCCAAACGGTGAACATCGTTTGATTACTGTCATCATGGGACATAGCAATGAACCAACAAGAGCAGCAGAACAAGGAAAGTGGGATGGTGAACACAACATGGAGTTATTCATTCGTGACACTAGAACTGGCTTGAATCTTGCAGAAGCTGATTTGAAAGTTGACAAGTACTTTTACAAAAATGATAAAAAATACAACAAAGCAG
>NZ_JANQTA010000027.1 GCF_028278985.1 Candidatus Nitrosopumilus sp.
TTCAGTTGTTGTTTCTGGAATGCTTTCAGTTGTTGTTTCTGGAATGCTTTCAGTTGTTGTTTCTGGAATGCTTTCAGTTGTTGTTTCTGGAATGCTTTCATAATAATCAAAAAATGATGTTGCTTCGGATTCTCCATAATGAGCTTTAACAGAATAGGTTCCTTCTGTTCTAAAATTAACACCAGACTTTACAAGAAAATTTGTTGAAAATTCTAAATCAGAATTTATTGTTCCAAAATAAAATCCTGCAGGCAATCCAAATGGATCATAAATTCCAATTAGCACAGTAGGAGATTCAACATTAGAAACTAATCCAGTAACAATAATTGTCTCCCCATCAGAGTATTGTGATTGTTCAGTGTAAAGTAAAATGATTTCAGGTTCAAAAAATTCTTCAAATATTTCATCATCATTTGATAACTCTGAATCAATAATGAACAGGAATTCTTCTGAAATTTGTCCATAATCAAATTTTACAGTATATTCACCTGACTTTTCATAAAAATCTGGATCTAGTAAAAGGGATTTTGAAAATGTCTTTTCAGCAGAAATTTCCAAGTTGTTTGCAGATAGAATTTTTCCGTCAGGATCATACACACTCATTGCAATTATTGGCATTCCATAATCTAGAATCTCACCAGAAATCTTGAGTTCATCTCCAAAAGAATAGTATTCCTTGTCAAACAAAATCTCGAAAGATTCTGCAAAGGCATCAATCAAAATTAACGGAGTAAACGCGATTAACACTAGTAAGATTACTGCAATGGTTCCTAACACAAAGGAAAAAAATCAAATTTTCTATTTAATAATCACGTAGAAATTATTCTTTCTAGTTTACACTAATCATAGTGGACATTTCTGGTCCTAATGCAGTTGGATCGTTAATTGAATTCCATACGTATGTTTGAATTTGATAATCACCAGATTTTTTTGGAATCCAGGATTGTGAGACATCAAGTGTTTGATGTGCATTTAGTTCTCCTCTAATCCATGCAATAGATTCAGTAGAGTCATCAGAATTTTTTACTTGGAAGAAATAGACAAAACTCTGTTTATGCTCTTGTGAATTTGTAATTGTTCCAACAATTTGTAATTGATTATTGATAGAAAATGAGTTTAATTCATTTCCAAAGCTATCAGATAACTTGATGAATGAATTTTCAATTCTTTCAATAGGAGGAATTGATGAATCAATTGTTGCAGAAGAAAGTAGTTCAATATTATCTGAAATTGAATAGGGTTTAGGTAGTGTGTAGTCATCATATTTTGCAAAAACTTGATCGCCTGGTATAGAAAATAGTCTATTTCCACTTGAAGTTGAACTTTGAGATAAAGAAATTGTTCCAACAAAAACTCCAGAATTTTCTGAAGTTTCAGTTGCATCCAGAATTATTCCTGCAACATCAGAATCAGAATATACTTGAATTGGAATTTGATCAATTGCTTCAGGATTTAGATTCATGTCAACATCAATAACTTTAACAGAAATTTGTTCGTTAGAAAAAAATTCCTCGTTAGTAAATTGAATTGTTGCAACATTCCACGAAACAGGAACTGATTCAGTTAACACAACACCATCAGCAAATTCAAATGAAATTGTTATTGCAGAATCTCTATCAACTTCCAAGAATCCATTGTTTGGACCACTACCAGTAGTTCTTGGAGTGGTATCAAAATTACCATCACCATTTGCATCATGCAAAAAACCAGAAAGTATTACTTCTGCTGAAAAAATACCCGAATTCACACCAGTTTCAGTAAATCGATATGGTTTCAGAGAATGTTCACTAGTTGAGACTTTGATTGGATGAGATTCTGTGTCACCAATTGAATCAATCAGATTTTTGTTAGTATTCCAACTAGGTGCCAAAATTGTAATTTTGACTTTGTCAGTCCAGCTATAGGATGGTTTATCAAAAAATATTGGCGCAAAAGGCTTGTCATAATCAGGTATTTCTTGTGCAAATGCAGAAAATACCAATAGAGGAATCAAAAGAAAAAAATCTATCATAAAGTTAATTGGTCAAGATCAAATTTAATGTTTGACAGAATTTAAGATTCTTCTTCTGGCAAAGAAATTGCGAGAATGTTATCTCCACGCAACAAAACAGTTCCAATTGTAACTGGTTTTTCATCAGTGATGTCTTCAGCACCATCTAATGTCAAATTCATGTGAATATCAAAGTCTTTCAAAGTACCTTGAATTGTTTTATTATTTCTTAATCTAAGTAAAACTACTTTGTCTTTGCTATTTGCCATTAATGTAGAAATTTCATCAGCCATGTTCTATTCACTTATTTTTTCTTGCTAACTTGCATGTACAAGTCAACAGTACCACTTCCAATTGGAATGTTACTACCAACAATTACGTTTTCAGTAATTCCTTTCAATTGTTCAACTTCACCACCAAGTGCAGCATGAGCAATAGTTGGAACAGTGATTTCGAATGCGGCTCGTGCAAGTACGCTATCTTTAGTACCAGCAATACCATGTCTACCAATTTGTTGCATGTATCCTCTAGAACACATCAAATCAGATACTAACATAATGTATCTATTATCAACTTCTAATCCTTGGTCTTCTAGTGTACTGTTTAGTTCATTAATCAATGCATTACGTGCTGCTTCAATTCCAAGTGTTCCTGCAATTTCAAAGACATTGTTTGTTCTAACATTTGTTTTGTCAATACCTTTTACTTCAAGAACTTTGGCAATGTTTGAACCAGTTGTCTGAATAACCCATTCATCATCTTTTTGAACTAATGTAACACGTTCAATATCTGGAACACCTTTTACAGTTGCATTTAGAACTTTATTTCTAATCGCAATAACTGTTGGAGCATCAGATTCTTCAACTAGTTTTAGAGTGATTAATTCACCGGTTGTTTCCATCTTGAATTTTTTGTTTGAAGATAATGCAGCTTCTACTTCTCCAATAGTACAGCCTCTTTCGCGAAGTCTATTCTCACTTAGAATTAATTTGATTTCTGTAGAATAATCAGTCTCACTGTCTGCAATTAATGCACTAACTTTGGTTTGCAATACATTTCTTGCAACTTCGATTGCTTTTTCTCTTGATTTCTTTGATTCTTCATCAAGATAGATATCCATAGTTGGCGTAACTGGCTTCTTTCTAGCATCTACAAGTTCAATTAATCTTGGAAGACCCAATGTGACGTTTCGTTCTTTAATTCCTGCAAAGTGGAATGTTCTCAAAGTCATCTGAGTACCAGGTTCACCAATTGATTGAGCAGTGATAATTCCAACTGCTTGACCAGGTTCTACTTTGGATTTATTGAATAGTGATAATCCTTTCTTACATACTGCTTCAACACCATCTTTACTTAATCCAGATTTTAGTAATGCATCACTAACAAGAGTTGTAAGTCTTGGATTGAATGTTTTTGTGAATTTTTTAGTTAAGGTTTCAATTTCTTCTTTTCCTGCTTTCTTACCAGAGTCAACAATTGTTTGTGATTCGATTAATCTGTTGATGTTAAATGCTTCACCATGGTCACTCTTTGATACATCAATTCCGTCTTCACCATAAAGGAATTGGACAATGTGTCCATGTGGATCTCTAACGGTTCCATCATATTCTAATCTAATGTGTTCTAAGGCGTTGATCAATCTACGTTGCATGTAACCACTTTGTTGTGTTCTAACTGCAGTGTCTACAAGACCTTCACGTCCACCCATTGCATGGAAGAAGAATTCTAATGCTGAAAGTCCTTCACGATAATTGGATTTTACAAATCCATGAGCATCAGGATTATTGTCATGTTCTGCATAATGTGGTAATGCACGATTATTGTAACCATCATGTAATCTGTTTCCTCTTCTTGATTGTTGACCTAAGGCACCAGCCATCTGACCTACATTCAATGATGAACCTCTTGCACCAGTAGTTGCCATAATTTTTCCAGCATTACCATCATCTAGAGAATCATTTGCAGTAGAGCCAGCTTTGTCTCTTGCTTTACCTAATTCATTGACAATGTATGCCTCTAATGCTTCTTCAGGTCTCATACCTCTTGTAAGTTTGAGAGTACCTTTTTCATATTGGTCAGTCAAATCAGCAACAATATCGTATGTTCCTTGAATATCATCTAGGATTTGCTGTTTGTCTTTTTCTGGGACTTCAAGGTCACCAAATCCATAACTGAAACCATAATGAGTAATGAATTGTTTTACCATAATCAAGATAGAGTTTAGGAAGCTCTTTCCAACGGCATTGCCATAATCTTTTGCAATTCTGTGCAATACACTTTCTGGTTCTTCAGCACCAATTGATGTCTTGTCAATTACACCACTGATGAGTTCACCATTTTTAATGACAACATCATTTTGTGCACCTTTGGTACCTTTAGACCATTTTGATGTAATTACATAGTTGAAGTCTTTTGGAAGGAATAATGAGAATAATTGTTTTCCAGTATATGCTGGACCATCTTTTGTTTTAGTTGCAGGTTTTGGAAGTGGATCAGTATAACCTCCAAGCATTGCAAGATTAGAAAATTCTTGAGGAGTTAATGTAGTTCCCTCTTTAGTTAGAAGATATGCGCCAGTAACAAAGTCTCTTAATGCACCAATGATAGGACCACCATATCTTGGTGAGATTAGTTGGTCTTGAACTCTCATCAAAAGAATTGCTTCTGCTCTTGCTTCTTCACTTTGAGGAACGTGTAAGTTCATTTCATCACCATCAAAGTCTGCGTTGTAAGGAGGACATACCGAGGGATGAAGTCTGAAAGTTTTACCAGGTAATACGCGGACATAATGAGCCATGATAGACATTTGGTGAAGTGATGGTTGTCTGTTGAACATGACAATATCGCCATCTGCAAGATGTCTTTCTACAAGATATCCAATTTCTAGGGTTTCAGCAATTGTTGAACGATCCTCAACGAAGTCAAGTCTAATTTTGACGCCATCAGGTCTTACAATATAGTTGACTCCTGGGAATTTGTCAGGACCATTGATTACTAGTTTTCTCATTCTTTCAATGTTCCATTCTGTAACAATTTCAGGGATTGTTAGTTTCATAGCAACAGCTTCAGGTACACCAACTTCAGACAAGTCCAAGTTGGGATCAGGTGAAATTACAGTTCTACTTGAAAAGTCAACTCTCTTTCCAGATAATGAACCTCTGAAACGTCCTTCTTTTCCTTTGAGTCTTTGAGTTAAAGTCTTGAGAGGTCTTCCAGAACGATGGTGAGCTTGTGGAATTCCAGAAACTTCATTATCAAAGTAGGTAGTTGTGTGATATTGAAGTAAGTCAACCAAGTCTTGAACAATTAGAGGTGGAGTTCCTGCTTCTTTGCTTTCCTTTAATCTTTGATTAACTCTGATGATGTCAACCATCTTGTGTGTCAAGTCATCTTCAGATCTAATTCCAGTTTCAAGAATAATTGAAGGTCTTACAGTAACTGGAGGTACAGGTAATGCTTGAAGGATAAACCATTCAGGTCTAGCAGTTACAGGATCATATGAAAGTAATTCTAAATCTTCATCTAAGATTTGTGAGAATCTTTCTCTAATTGTAATTGGAAGTAATCTGTGTTCTCCAATCTCAGTTTTTTCTACAAAGATAGTTGGTTTTGTGAAAATTAACTCGTATTGTGTTTTACCACAATGTGGGCATTCTTTTGCTTTCTTTGCTTTTTCAATAATTTGTTCAGGAATACGTTTTTGGGAAATTACAGTATATGCTGCTTCTTTTTCTTTGATTTTTCTAAATGCATCTAAATCTTCTTGAGGAACCTTTAGTCTTCCACAAGAGCGACATGTTGATTGTAACAATTTGTAAATATTATCAATAAATGCAATGTGTAAAACTGGTTCAGCAAGTTCAATGTGTCCAAAATGACCAGGACATCTTGCAGCAGTATTTCCACATGTAAGACATTTTTGTCCGGGTTCCAATGTACCTAATCTTCCATCCATTAAACCTCCTTGAACTGGCATTCCATCTTCATCATAGGTTTCTGGAGCAGTGATTTCTGCTACAGAATATTTTCTAATTTCAGTTGGAGACCAAACAGAGAATCTAATTCCATTAATTGATTTTATTGCTTGAATCGACATTATACTTTCTCCTTGATTAACAATCTTGGTGCTACGTTAAGACTCTGCATTTCTTGTAGTAAGAGTTTGAATGCATATGCAACTGAGACAGATGATACTTTGGCTTTGTCTCCACAAACTCTGCAGACATATTTTCTTTGTTTAACATCATGATAAGCAACTAGACCACATCTCTCACAAACAAAGATATCAGATTTATCAGATTCATCTAGCAATCTATCTTTTAGAATCATTGAAGCACCATATGCAATTAAACAGTCTCTCTCCATTTCACCAAATCTTAAACCACCACCTCTTGCTCTACCTTCAGTTGGTTGTTTGGTTAACATCTGAACTTGACCACGTGCTCTTGCGTGAATTTTGTCTGCAACCATGTGGTGTAGTTTTTGATAATATACAACTCCAAGGAATACTTCAACTGGGAATGATTTTCCAGTTCTTCCATCATACATTATTTCTTTACCAGAATATTTGAAACCATGAGCATCCATTACTTCTTTGACTTCATCCATTTTTTCACCAACAAATGCAGAACCATCAAATCTTTTTCCACGTAATGCAGCTGCCTTTCCACAAATTGATTCCATCATCATTCCAACTGTCATTCTAGATGGGAATGCATGAGGATTAATCAAGACATCAGGAGACATTCCATTTGCAGTGTATGGTAAGTCTTCTGCTTTAGCTAAAATTCCAAGAACTCCCTTTTGTCCGTGTCTTGATGCAAATTTGTCACCAATTTCAGGAATTCTCATATCTCTAGCTCTAATTTTGTACATCTTTCCACCTTCGTTAGATTGAGTCATAACTACAGTATCAACAACACCAGTCTCTGAAGGTCTTACACCAATTGAAGTATCTCTTCTGTATGGACCACTTGATTCAAACTCTCTATATTCTTCCATGAATCTTGGAGGGCTAGTTTTTCCAATCAAAATATCTCCACCTTTTACTGGAGATTCTGCTGCAACAACACCGTCTTCTTCTAAGAGTCTGTATGCTCGTTCACCTTTGTAACCACGAATATTATCTTCAGCGTTTGGAATTTCAAAGTCATCTCTCATTCCACCAGGGTATTGTTTTGCTTCAGCATCATAGATTCTAAAGAAGAATGTTCTTCCCAATCCTCTATCAACTGATGCTTTACTCAAAACGATTGCATCTTCAATGTTGTAACCATCAAATGGTAAAACTGCTACAATACAATTTTGTCCTGCAGGTCGGTCTTCAAGACCCAAGAGTTTCATTGCTTTTGTATTTACAATTGGAACTTGAGGATATAGCATAAAGTGTTGTCTAACATATGTACTGGTATTCATCATTGGTGTGGAAAATCCAAGACTTTGTTTTGCCATTGCAGATTCGTAAGTATTTCTTGGAGACTGGTTGTGTTCTGGATATGGAATGATGGAAGCTCCTGCACCAAGAATTGCTGGTGGGAAAACTTCAAGGTGAGTATACTTCTTTGTATCTTTATCATCTAAAGTAACATAGCAGTTTTCTTCTTCATTTGCATCAATCATTTCTAAGACACCCATTCTCAACAGGTCAGTCCAAGAAAGTAATTTCTTTGAAATTTTATCCAATAATTCTTGAGTCAAAAGTGGTTTGTTATCTTTGATAATAATTAATGGTCTTAAGACACGTCCAGCATTACAGTTTACGTAAAGTCTTCTAGTAGATCCTTCAATTTCTGATTTGTGGAAGGATACACCAACATGTGGGTGAATCTTTGAATTTCTTCTTAATTCTCTTAATGATTCTGCTAATTGTTCACCGTCTTTGAAATATCCAATGAGACGACCATCAACAAAAATTCTTGTTCCATCTTTCTTCAAGTCTTCTTTTGCATCAAAGAAATGAACAGTACCAAGATCATAGAGTTTTTCAACAATTTCTTCAGATGGAACATTTACAGAAATAATTCCAGATAAAGCGAGATTTTTAACAAGACCACAGTTAGAACCTTCAGGAGTCTCACTTGGACAAATTCTACCAAAGTGAGTTGCATGAAGATCTCTTGCTTCAAAGTTTGGTTGGGTTCTACTCAAAGGAGATTGAATTCTTCTAAGATGACTAATTGTTGAAAGATAATTTGTTCTATCCAGTAATTGTGTTACACCAACTCTTCCTCTACCCCAGTTACCTGTTGCAATTGCATTGTTTAGTTTGTCAGAAATTATACCTGGTCTTATTGCAGCAGCTACTGCGTTAATTCCTCGTTTTTGACCTGAACGTTCTAGTTGATATTTCATATCTCTTACAAGATTTCTAAATGCTGTTCTGAACAAGTCAGCCAACATTTGTCCTGCAAATTTGATTACTTTGTTACCATAGTGATCCTTGTCATCTGGAGAAATCCAACCAAGTCTTAATTCTAATAATTTGCATGCTGCTTCACCTAAGAATTGTGCCTTTTCTTTTCTGTTTTCTGGATGTTTACCCAAGTGTGGTAAAAGTCCCCAATCAAGTAAGGTCTCGGCTCTTTTAATTTGGAATTCTTCTAACATTCCAGGTGCGATTCTTTTACTGATGTAAACAATTGCATCTTTAGAAGTTGGAACATCGCCTGCTTTTTCAAAAGAGCCTTCTAATTCATCTTGGATTTCATCTACAAGAGAAACGGCTGCGGCAATTTCCCTATCAGATTCTAATCCTAATGCTCTCATCAAAGTAACAACTGGAATATCTACTGGAGAACCAGGAATTCTTGCAACAATCAATCCGTCGTTTTTCATTACAAGTTCTAGTTTTGCACGATACCCAACAATTGAAGAATATACTTTAGCCTTAAAGACAACATTTCCACCAACAGTTTCTCTATCAACAATTATTTTGTTGTATGAAAGATCTTCTAATCCAACAATGACTCTTTCTGAACCATTAATGATAAAGTATCCACCAGGATCATTTGGATCTTCTCCATGCTCAACTAGTTTTTGAGTTGAAAAGTTATGCAAAATACATGCATTAGATTTTGCCATTACTGGAACATCTCCAATATGAACAAATCGTGATTCTAAGATTTTGCCATCTTCAACAACACTTGCCTCCATCATAACCGGAGCAGAATATGAAACGTTTCTCAATCTTGCTTCAGCTGGAGTAATATGAGTAATAGAACCATCAAGTTCCATCATTCTTGGTTGTTGAAGTTTTACTTTGCCTAGTTGAATTTTGTAAGGATATTCAGCATTTTCAATTTCTATTTGTCCAACTTCATTTATGATACTTTGAAGTCCTCTTTCAAGAAATTCATCAAAGGAGTTTAGATGTTGACGTGCAATACCTTCACGTTTTAAAATATCTTGGATTACTGGCCATCGTTTGGTTGAAGAATCTGCCATCTATACTTCCACCACGTAACGATAATAGAAACTCTCACCAGCAGTTGGACTTTTTCTGGTAATCTTAATCATATCACCTGGTTTTACACCAAGTCCCAAAATTGCTGGATCATTTACAAAGATTAATGGTAATTCTGTTGGTTTGCAATTGTATTTTTTTAAAACTTCTTCAGCTTCTTGTTTTGAAATAATTTCATGTTTTGGAACATAAACGTGATCAGGAACTAAAATTTGGTTTTTCTTAGTTGCCATCTAAAACGCCTCCACGTAGAACATTAAATGTAACAATAAAGAATACACACAAACTGTCAAAATCTCACGCTCGGGTTAATATATATCTAATCTGAAATTCGGCAAAATCAGTGTTTTTTCTCTTTTGTCAACATATTTTTTCACAACCTTAAATAGGATAATTTCAGGCGTAAAATTGATGAAAACTCATCTATCGGTGTTTGCCTTATCTGCAATTTTAGTTGTAAGTATTGGCATGGCACCAGCATTTGGACAAATACAAAACTCGATTGTTGTTACTACTGACAAAGCTGCATATGCAGAAGGAGATACAATTGTAGTAACTGGTGAAGTTAGAGATCTGTATTCAGGAACTCCAGTGAGTGTTATCGTTAAAGCTCCTAATGGAAACTTAGTTTCTATTGCACAAGTAACTGTAGGTGCTGATAAAAAATTCAGTACTGAAATTACAGCAGGAGGCGCATTAATGAAAGCTGAAGGAGCATATACGATTACAGTTCAATACGGAACCGAAAATCGTTCAGCAACTACTTCATTTGACTTTGGAGGATCTACAGTAGTAGAAACACCAGATGAACCTGGAGTTTCTGAGGTAACTGACACAACAGTTTCAGTTCAAGGTTCTAGTGATTTGATAGGATATGAGATTACAGGCGGAAAATTAGTAAATATTATGCCTGATGTGGATGCAAATTCATTAATCATTTCTATTGATGCCACCGATGACGGTTCACTAACCCTCACAATACCAAGATCTGTATTGGATGCAACAATAAATGGTGAAGATGACGATTTCTTTGTCTTAATTGATGGAGAAGAAGTAGACTTTGATGAATCAACAACATCAACAGATAGAGTCCTCACTATAGCATTCCCAGCAGGCGCTGAAGAAATTGAAATAATTGGTACCTTTGTAGTCCCAGAATTTGGTACAATCGCAGCCATGATTCTAGCAGTTGCAATCATATCAATAATTGCAATCTCTGCAAAATCAAGACTTAGCATTATGCCAAGATAC
>NZ_JANQTA010000001.1 GCF_028278985.1 Candidatus Nitrosopumilus sp.
GGGCCTTCTGAGAGGATAGGCGAAACAATGGACCAAGTACCAGCTAGTGAAGGAGTTGTTCCAATGGATATGCCATCAATGAACACTTCCACTGTGGAATCATTTTCAGCAGTGCCGAAGAGTGTAGGAGTGTTATCGTTTGTAACATCACCATTAGTATGAGAGTCGATTGTAATTGTAATAGAAGTATCAATTGTAATAGTAACAGGTAATGCAGATACTGTATTTCCTAACGTGTCAGTTGCAGTGGCAGTAACAATACGAGGGCCTTCTGAAAGTGCAGAGGCAGGAGTTAGTGACCAGTCGCCTAGTGCATCTACAGTCGTAGTTCCAACGGATATACCATCAATGAACACTTCCACTGTGGAACCAATTTCAGCAGTGCCGAAAAGTGTAGGAGTGTTGTCATTTGTGGTAGAGCCATTCAAAGTAGGATCAAATGAAACGTTTGTGGTTGTATCAACAGTAATTGTAACAGAATCAGCTACAGGAGTAGAAGTTCCAGAAGCACTAGTGGCATCGATATCAGTAACTACAATTGTGTGTTGACCATCAGTAAGAGTAGAAGGTGTAACAAAAATCCAACTACCTGTTGCATCTGAAGTAGTTGTCCCAACAACAACTCCATCAATACTCAATTCAATATCATGCAAAGGTTGAGCAGTACCAAAGATAGTAGGAGTCGTGTTTGTAGTAACAAGACCATCAATTGGCGAAGTGATACTGATTGGGTTAGGACAATCAGAACATGTAAACGTGGATGTACGTGGGTCCAGATAAGTTACAGCAGCACCAAGATTAGTGGTTTGAACAGTAATGAAAGTAGAGGTATCAGTACCAGTTGCACCAAATTCAAAAACAATTACTGCAGAACCTGGAGATTCATGGGAAGTTTGGCCCATGTCACATGTGACAACAGCTCCGGTAGCAGGAGGAGGAGTGAGTTCGCTACAAATACCACTACTAAACGCAGAGCTGAAAATTAGTCCAGGAGCACCTTCAACAGTAAGTATTGTGTTTTCGGCAGCATCAGAATCCACAGGGAGATCAACGTTGACAAACATTGCAGCAACACCGCCATATGCGGGAGGATCAGGAAAGAATTGAGCAGAATTAGATACATCAAGCTGAGTGGTTCCATGGTCTGCAAATACAGAATCCATAGAAAAAATAGAAATGCTTGATGCAGAAACGACCAGCAATGAACAGATCAAAATAAGATTTAGTGATGTTTTCCTACTCTGCAACACAAAGATTCTGGAATTTTTGTATAATAACTTAGGCAAAACATATCAAATTTGGGAAATTTGAAAAAATAGTGTAATATAATGAAATTACAAGTCTTTTAATCATATATGAGGCCAGGATAATACTCGTTCATCATTTCTTCTAGGAACTCGCTAGCTCTGGAGGATTCCTGCTCCAGAGTTTGCTGTAAGTCAGATTTACCAGACGGTTCATTAGAGATAGGATCATCAGGATAATACGCAATATCTGATTCTTCAAACACCATTCCAGGATAATGCAGCGCCATCATGTCGTCTAATAACAGACTAGCTCTGGAGGATTCCTGTTCCAGAGTTTGCTGTAAGTCAGGATTATGTGCTTGTTTATAACGTATAGGTTCATCATAAGAAAAAATATCATCAATCTCCTCATATGGATCATCCAAGCACTTTGGACACAATTCTTCCATTATACTTTCAGCAAGAAACATTTGGTGGATTTGGTGTACTGAGAAATGATCAGAATATCTATGATAAGATATAGCGTCAGAAGCATCATTAAATGAATTATCGAAATCAAGGTACTTTATTGCATAAAGTTTGTCATAGTTAACCAAAGCAGAATCTGTTTCTGGCGTAATTTTTTTCCAAGCATTATCTTCTAGAATCCAGTCGTCTCCGTTTGCATCAACGGATTTATTTTCGGCAATTTCAATTAATTGATAGGTTTTTCCTTTATAGACTACGTTATGTGTTTCTACCAAATCAAGTGGATCATCAAGGACTAAAATGCCTGGATCAAAGTAATTCTGTTTACCATTTCGATTAAAATCCCAAACATCAACAGATACAATATTAGAGTCCAGACTAGTCCTAAAAGCGTGATAAAATGTAATGTAAAGGCATTGACTATTGATTATAGTACAATCTTTTTCTTCAGCAATTATTTCTACATTGTCTAAAACATTTTCCGAATCTATAACAGAAACCATTTCAGAACCATCAAAATTCCTATCCCAATTAATTATTATTTGACTGTCGTTAAAAATATCACCTTGTTTCAAACCAAATGCAACTCCTACATGTGCAATATTTTGAGGGCCTTCATCTTCATACAGTATTAGAGAAAGAGTGTTTTTTTCACCTACAGAAGTTGTAACAAGAGGAAAGAGAGTACTGTGGGAAGTCACATCAACAGTATTTTCATTGTAAGAAAACCCATTCTCTACTACCATCCTGTTAGTATAAAATTTCCCAAGAGTTGGAGATACACAATTTTGATCACAATGACCCCCATAATTATCAGAATTATCAGAACCCCCACTAGCTACAGTACATGAAGCAGATGTATCACATGAATTGATCACTATAGCACTACTAGCCCAGTTAGCCGTATTTGTAAAAGTCCAACTCATAGAAGTATCTAGATTCCCAGACTGTGTTGACGCACCAGTAAGAAAATTTACAATCCCAGAAGTAAAATAACTGAATTGTAGAGATTGATTAGGACCTATGGTTGGAGCTACGCCAGAAGAGGAACTTGATGACATGATATCTGTTGCATATTGATCAGCAGTGCTAGCTATTGTAACAGAAGGAGTATTGCTTGTACCAGTTGCATCAGAGTTTGTAACTCCAGTGTTACCTACAATTGGAGTAGTTTGATCTACACGACTAAAAAGACTATAGGAGGCAGCAGCAGCTCGTTTGTCAAAAAGGCCACCATAATCACCAACGTCGTCTGAGAGAGTTACAATAATGTTGCATGTTTGTGATTGCGTTGGAGCAGTCAGAGACCAAATCTCATTTCTAACATGATCTGCAATTTGTATTACAGAGCCAGGTACTAAAGTAAAAGATTGATTCACAGAACAACTAGTTCCAGTTGGACCAAATGTAACAGATGTCACAGTTGTGTCAGTTGCAATTGAGGCAATATCATGATTGTCTAAAGCTACTGTAACAGTAAGTAAACGATCTGATTGAGTTCCTATAGAGACATTGGGTATTGTAATGGTACCGGTTCTTGCATCAGTGGGTGTAACTTGAATTCCTGCAGAGCTTTCCACTACCGGAGGTGCAGCATATGCCAAGTTGACTTGAGAAAATATCAATACTAGTAAAAAAACGGCAGTCAGAAGATAATCAAACTTAAAAAAGATCAAACACATTCAACTCTTGTTTTGATAAAATGATAATGCAAGTATGTCAACATAATTGATTGCATAATATGTCAAAAAATAGAAAAAACACCTTAAAAATTAAAAGAGAATGTTCCAATATTGGGAAAATATGATGTTGTGATTATGGCTTAGCCAATCAGAAAATGATGACTAGTCAACATCTAGACACAATACAAAGTCTTGACTTTGTAGAGATTGCAATTATTGATATGATTGCAACTGCTAGAATCATGGCTGCGATTGTACCAAACTCTGGGACTACAAAGGTGCCAATTATTTCAATTTCTTCAGCGCCTGCTGGAAATGCTATAGTGAGGACTCTATCTGTTGATGATTTGATTTCATCAAAGTCAGCTTCCTCTCCATCAATTAAGACAAAGAAATCATGGTCTTGGCCATTTATTGTTGCATCCAAAGTCAACCTATGAATTGTCAAGGTTACATAACCAGAATTAATTGCATCTATCGAAACAATTAATGACTTTGCATCAACATCGGGAAAAACTTCCAATAGCTTTCCACCTGTTATCTCATACTTTATCAAATCATCATAGTCACGAACTAAAACAGTGGAACTAATTGCGTTAGAACTGTCAAACACAAAAGATTCCAAGGGTCCTTCAAATTCAAACGATGTTGTAGATGAATAATTTTCTGCACCATACTGAACTGTAACAGTGTAGGTGCCAATTTGCGTCATAGAGTCACCAGCAATAATTTGAGCATTGAATTTCTTATCAGCATCCACTGGAACTAGTTTGAGTGCAGCTAGACTTCCATCAGAAAAAGTCACAATTACATTTGCATGAAGTACAGAATCAATATCTTTAATTTCGCCACTAATGAAAATTGGTTCGCCATAAGTGTAGGATGCCTTATCAGTAGTAACTAGAATTGTGCCTTCAGCAAATGCTGGAACTTGTCCCAAAATTGCTATCAAAACCATACATAAAGAAAATACTGTCAAAACAGAGAGCATCATTTATGACCAAAATCAGTATTATTTATTGATTCATGAGATTCATCACAAAAACATACTTGTTTTTTCTCAACATCGGTTCTTATTTTTCATTTTTATTCATGAATAGTTAGAAATCATGACCTAGATTTTTAATAATAATTAAGAAAATGAAAAAAAAGTAAATGAAAACCAATATGTACACAGATTGTACCTACTTAACGCTTTGTCAGAATTAGAAATTACAAAAGTTATTTTCTGTTCTAAAAATTGAAAAAAAAACTAAGTGTACTGGTTACAATCCTCACATAGGATCTGTCGGTCAACAGGCAATAGACCCATTTGTAGTAGATAGAGAGCAGTTTGTGGAAGTTGAAATGAGTTCTTGCATCAAGAGCACGTTGCAATCATGATTACATATTTAGATCTAACTTGCATTTCAATGAATTGTTTTTAGTGTAACAATCTGTCACATTAGAATACTACAGCAAAACAATTTCATGATTTGTTTGAGAGAAAAGAGTTGAAATTATTTTAAAGTAAAGCAGAAAGGAATCAAATTCTTGCAAAATCAGGCTTGCATTTTGCCAGTCTTGATCTAGATCTAAGTCTGTAATTACAACAAGGACATCTAATTCCTTCAAAATTTATCCAGGTATCACACATCTGGCATCGCTTTTGGCCTTGGCCATAACGTGGACCTTCATGTGGTTTTTTTGCCTCAAACTGTTTGCATTCTCCGTTACAATTAGGATAAGGTATAGAATTTTGATACATCATAGAACACTTGTTTGTAGTAAGATACGATTCATGTTTACAAGATAACAGACAGAATGAATTTGTTCATCTGTAACGTTTCCACATTTATGGCATAAAAACTGTATTGCGTCATTACACACTTCACATTTTTTATTAGTTTCTAATTCCATTCCACATTTTCTACACGAATCAATTCTCATTGATTATGGTAGGGCATTTTTTGATTTAAACAATGTGAAAATTAGAAAGAGCTAATTAGACTGAGCTATTTTTTCTGAATTTTTAGAACAGAAAATAAAAACAATTTTTTGTGTTACTTTGTGTTGCTACGATTTTATCAGATCTAAAATCAAAAAATGGTAGAAATAAATAATACATAATATGAACTTCATACATGTCCTTTGAAATTTTCTACAAATTCAAGAAAGAGGAAAAAACATATTCCTGCACAGTCACTCATGAACAATACAAAAATCTCAGAAAACTTCCAACAATTGAGCAATGTCAGGTAGTTAGAGAAAATGAAGAAAACATCGAAAAATACATGAATGAAATGCAAAAGGCACTTGATTTGGCTGTAAAAAATGACACTAGTCATATCCGGCAACTATCACAGATCATAGATTCCAACTGATTTTAGAGTAAAATGACCTCTGCATTAGGCAAAAGAGCGCGCCACTAATCCCTTTAGATCCATAGATGTCAGGAAATAATTCAGAATTATTCATTCTGCATATACGTTAGAAGATATTGTCAGAATTAATCGTGAGAATCTCCAACTAGGCCAAAACTGTTCTTGTCCTGATCATATACAGTACACATTGTTCCTCCCCAGACTTGTTTTTTGGGCTCAGTGACTTCAACTCCTTTTGATTTTAGTTCCTGGAATGTTTGTTCAATTTCTTTTGCATAAAACCAAATCCCTGTAGGCTGACCAATTCTTTTTTCGGGATTGTCAGGTACATTTTCTGCCCAGTCTTTCATAGAGAGAGGATCAACTAAGCTAACTACAGTCTTGGAATCTTTAGGACCAACAACAATCCATCTAAAACCAGCTTCAGATGTATCTAGTTTTTTTGTAAATCCAAGTTTTTCTGTATAGAAATCTAATGCCTTTTGTTGGTCTGAAACCATTACAATTACTCCTTCAATCTCGTCAATCATGACAAAATTACCTTACTGACACTCATAAAGAATTCGAATCTGTTAAGGCTTGAACTATTTTACCATCTATTTTTTCCAAGAGCATATTGAGGCAAATAATAAAAAGTCCACAGGATAGGACAAGGAAAAATAAAATCAGAAGGGATCAGATAATTCTGTTTGATTTTTATCTGGCCTGTAAAGCAAATGCTCTTGTGATTTTTTTAGATGTTTTCTTTCTTGGTTTGTCATCTAACAAAAGCTGTTTGGATATTGCTCCGACTACTTCGCTTGCGACAAAAGGCTTAATGACGTAGTCTGCAGCACCTCCTGATTTTATTGCCTCATTGATAATGTCCTTGTTGTCCCTAGTTGAGGCCACTATGATTTTTGCTTGTGGATGATGTTTTTTGACAGCAATCATTGCCTCAATTCCACCGACTTCAGGCATCATAATATCCATCACTACAATGTCTGGTTTTGTCTCAATGTATTTTGAAACAGCCTCTTTGCCATTTGTTGCCTCATAATAATAAAATCCAACTTTGGCATCTTTGAGGATGCTTTTGATTTTTGCTCTAAACGCTGCTGAATCATCCACTATCAAAATTTTACAAAAACGAATGGATTGCAACAAACTGTTATTTCATTAGATAATAAATAAGAAATTGTCAGCTCAGAAAAAACACTATTTGAAAAAAGCTATGTCCAAATGTGAGGAAGATTGTTTAATTTGTCCAAACATATCCTAATTTAATTAAAAAAATCATGAAAGTTGTGAAGATCCTACACATTGAGGACAACGAAGACATTGCAGAACTATTTCAAGAAATGATCGAAATATTAGGCCACGATTACGAATTTGTAACAGACGGGAAGGAGGGTGTCAAAAGAGTGACTGAAGGTAATTTTGACTTAATTTTCTTAGATATTACCATGCCTAGATTTTCAGGATTTGATGTGTTGTATGAATTGTTAAATCATCATCATTCAGGCAAAATTGTGGTGATAACTGCAAGTGAGCTTAGCACTTCTCAGACAAGTGAATTAGAAGAACTAGAAGTGTATGAGACAATCAAAAAGCCAGTTATATTAAATTCCCTTTCCAACCTTCTTGATTCGTTTGAGAAGAAAATGATGGACATCCAGCATTAGGGTTTTCTAAAGTTTTTGAAAATACATTTTCTCAATTAAAAATTTGCATTACATGTTTGAAAGAAGACTAAACCTTCTTTTTCTTAGCACATCAAGACTTTGTTCTAGCTCGTCCTCTAATTCGCTAGACACACCTTCAAGAATTCTTCTCTGAATTGCATCAATTTCATTTTTTATTAAAAGTAATTCATCAGAATCACTGATTGGCCAGTAATGCGGATTAGGATCATTATCATCATCGCTGATTCGCCAAAAAGTCTCATCAACTACCTTACCATCTTTTATTTCAATCTCTTTTTTCCACGTGACAGTTTCAGGATATGATTTGGTAAAATAGATAGTCTTCTTCATGAATTTTTATGAGAAATCTTTGTCAAAACCTTCTGTCTGTCCAGTACAAGCTGACAATACAATTCAAAGGAAGTGTGCCAAAAATTGTTAATGCACAATCAGAAAACAATTACAGCAAAAACAAAGTTAAGAAAAATCACATGCAGATTTGAACTAAGAATGGACAATTCAGAATATAAAACATCAAGGATGAAAGAATAGCAATCATGAATCAGTGTCCATATTGTGATGTTTGGTTGAAAAGCAAAGGATTTTTGAAACGGCACATGCAATTAGTACACAAATCATAATACCCTAACAGTCCAGACGAATTGCAAAAAATAATCATGGAGATAAATCAGGTTCAGAGACAGGTAGAAGGGGGCTTGTCGCTGAATTTTCAAAAGGCATTTGAAGCAAAAATCTTTCGATTAAGGAACAAGAAAGAGGAGATTTTTCAGCACATACAAGAATGAAACATACAAGTACATCAAACAAAGATTAAATTATTTCTAGAAGAAAACTATAAGGGAAAGAAATTTCTCAAGTTCATTAAATTTAAGAGAGGTTTTTCATCATCTCCTTCAATTTCCGTACTGAGGACCTATGTGTCCAAAACAAACACTCTAGTTCATTTATTTTACAAGCACGAATATTTTACATGCGTAAATTTATGGTCAGAAAAGATGATGGAGAGGTAGATCCTGAAAAAAGAACACTGTATTTCTCAGACAAACAAAGACGATCAAAATCACTTTTAGAGCAGGAGGGAAAGGACATCAAGGAAGAATCCTTTGCTAAGAAAGCCATTGCCAAAATTGATGAGGAAATAGAAGATAAAGAAAGCAGAACTCTGTTCTCAGAATCGTTTGAGCTAATTGAAAATTTCAATAATGAAAAGATGAAGCGGATGTACAGCCAGTTATCAGAAGAAAAGCAGCTATCAAAGGAGCTAAATAACAAACTAAATGCCAACTTGTCTAAAATTGCAAATGCAGAAGCAGAGTTAGTAGATAGAAAAAAGAAGCTAGAAGAAGAGCTTGAGGTGAAAACTGAACAGCTAATAGAATCAGAAAGATTTGCAGCCATTGGAGAATTGTCCTCAAGACTAGCACATGATTTGCGTAGTCCGTTAACTGTAATCAAAGGAATGGTTGGGATTCTAAAGCTGAAAGAAGGCAGAATCATGGATGATGCTGTGATTAAAAGGCTTGAGCTAATGGAGAAATCAGTTTTTCGAATGACTCACCAGATTGAGGGAGTGCTTGATTATGTCCAAAAGATGCCACTGAAAAAGAAGGAAGAGTCATTAAAAGACATAATTCAGACATCATATTCTTCGATAGAGATTCCACCAAACATCACCATCTACCCTCCCAAAAACGACATAGTGTTCAACTGTGACTCTGTAAAGATGGAGGTAGTGTTTGAGAATTTAATACTAAATGCAATTCAAGCAATTGGGGATAGCAAGGGACGCATCTTCGTAAAACTAAATGAAAATAACAAAGTTGTGATGGCCACAGTCCAGGATTCGGGAGAGGATATTCCGTTAGAGGAACAAGAAAAGATCTTTGAGCCATTGTTTACCACAAAGCAGGAGGGGACAGGCCTTGGTTTGTCAAGTGTCAAAAATATTGTTGAGTTACATGGAGGCCAAATTGCACTAAAGGCCAGTCCAAAGAGATTCGCCATGATCTTTCCAAAAGAGGAAAGTGTAAAAACTGAAGAAGGAAAATAATCTAAAGAGAAACGAAGGCCTTCGTTTCCCTTGAAAACCAAACTAGTAACTAGCTAGGTACTCTCGGAAGATATGATATTTAAGTATGAATATCATAATTTTTATGATCATATTATAAAAAACAACAAATCACAAATGTACCAATTAGATTAAAAATAATTTTGTCCCACAAATCATATGCATGAAAACTATTCTGTGGACAAATACGATATTGATGTAGTATGCAATCAAACTGGATGCACCAGAATTACTGCAGAAAAAATTCTAAAGAAGAACAAAGGGAATCTAGTAAAGGCAATAAAAGAAATCACTAGCAAAAATCTCTGAAAGCATAATATTTTCAGTTGCATGCCTCAACAGAATTTGAGTCATTCATAAAGATTTGATTTTCAAAGGACTTGAATTATTTTAAAAGTGACAAGAGTTCTTCATTATTTACTGGCTTTTCTAAAACACTAACTCCTGAAGCAAATGATTGTAATTTTATTTCGGCAGTAGCAAATCCAGAAATCAGGACAATTTTGCATTTTGGGTACGCCTTTTTGATTGACTCAATAACATACAACCCGTCACGTTTTGGCATTTGATAGTCTGAAATAATGAAATCTGGTTTGTGTTTTTCATATAATTCTAAAGCATATGCTCCATCACTTGCTGTGCCAAAAACTTGGATTTTATGCATTCTTAGATAGCTTGAGAGATTATCGATTGCTTCTTGATCATCATCAATAATCAATACGGATGTCATAATACAGGATTGCAACTGATTCCAATATTCTCACGTATGTTTAATCTGAACAGATATGAATCAAAAAAAACTGTAGGAATACAAAACAATTCGTGAATGCCACGTTTTACGTTTATACTAGTACTGTCTTCAAATGTACCAATTTTGTTTTAATCTCTCTGTGCGTATCAAAACTGTCTAACGTCCATGGGTGGGAAACCAAGTAACTGCTTATTCATCTAGTTTCTCACCCAATTTGTTTTTTGTTTTGCCCCACTAGTATAGTTAGCACGCCAACAATAATTTTACAAGTATTGTCCAAGTTAATCCTTGAGTGGGATTTATGAAATCAATTTGATATACTAGTTACAGTTCTTCAGATAATTTCTTAATGTGACTTGTGTCGTTCTTAAATGCTAAATTCAATGCATTCTGCATTTCTTTTTTGTAGTTCTCAATGTTTTTTACATTGCCTCTGATCACTTCGCATTTTTTCACTATAGGAAGTTTTTGGAAATTTTTATACTGAGAATACGTTACAGTGCAAACAGAATATTTTGCATCGCCATCAAATTTGTATTTTATTTTAAATGCCAATAACATATATGATATGATAAATTAATTTAAAAACAAAACGAAAGTTAGAACAAGCTAATTGGTTTGAGATAGCAATTCCAAGTTTCTAGAATATCTTTGAAAAATTATTAGCTGAATCTAATTAGTCCCATCTAATTTTCATGTTGCTTAAATCTATGAAAGAACATAGAGATGCAATGAGAATTGATTCTTGCAGAAAGTGCGGAACCGAATTGGAAATCAAGAACAAATGTCATTCATGCAATGAACCTACTAGTTTCCAATGCAAAAACTGTTTGAATATCACTGATGAACAAATACATTCGCAATGCAATACCCCGTTATTGATTGTATCATCTTTCAGGTGAAATAAATTGAATTCACACCATGTTCAGAAATCATTTGACTGCAAGCACACAAAATCTGTGTTTGATAATGATACAGGCGAAGAGATTTGCAGGAATTGTGGCCAGGTGTTGGATCAAAAAACTGTTGACTTTTCATATGAGGGATTTTCTGAAAACTACCAAAACATGAGAACAGGTCCAAGAATCACTAACAGGATACATGATGGCGGACTATCCACAGTCATGGGACGATCCAACTACGATTCCAGTGGAAATCCTGTGCCTTACAAGGCCAGAGGATCACTGAACAGAATGAGAATTTGGGACTCAAGAAGCAAGTCAAGAACAACATCAAACAGAAACCTCATTATCGCCCTATCTGAAATGGACAAATTAAAGGAGAAGATGGCACTGTCTGAATCCATCATAGAGAAGTCATCGTATTTTTATCGAAAGGCACTAGAGCAGAAACTGATCCGAGGCAGGACCATCAAAGGAATGGTTGGTGCGTGCGTTTATGCAGCATGCAGGGACCTTGGGACCACAAGAAGCATTGCAGAGATTTCAAAACATCTTCATGAAAGAAGGCACACCATTGCACGAAGTTACAGAATGCTGTTTCAAAAGCTCAGACTGGATGTGCCAATTACAAATCCTGTAAACAGCATAGTCAAATTCTCAAACAACCTGAACCTTCCAGAAAAGGTAAAGCGAGATGCAGTAGAAATTTTCGAGTCTTTGAAAAAAGAGAAAGTTATTGCAGGAAAAAAGCCTGATGCAGTTGCAGCTGCATCTGTTTACATGGCATGCATTCAAAACAACAAAGATATATCTCAATTCAAAATATCGGAGATATCAGGGATTAGTACAGTAACCATTCGCAACAGATTAAACGAATTTACAAAGTACGTGCCACTGATATAGGAAGCCAGGAAATGGGATTTTCTTGCAAAGGAATTTGTCATCTGAAAAAGGCTGCAAACATTCCAAACAAAATGAGATATGAAGAAAACCATCGTTTTTGTGGATTATGTTCTTGTTATTTCGATCCAATCTTTGTTCGCTGTCCTTGTTGCAAGGCAATGCTTCGAATCAAACCTAGAAGGAAGAGCAGAGAAACAAAATAGGGCGTTACTTTTGTTATTGATGATTCTACATGCAAAAAACTTCTAGTTCTTCAAGCCAAGAAATAAGAAAACAAGACTATTTTACGACATTAGTCATCATCGTCATCATCATCGTCATCATCATCGTCATTATTTTTATTGGCATTATTTGGAGAATTTTGGTTAGAAGAGCTATCACTAGGACTCATTCCACTGTTATCTTTATGCTTGATGCCTTCGTTGGTTTTTTTGCTGGGCTCCTCACTTACAGATGTTGGTATTTCGTTAATCTGTGATGTCTTCTTTTCACTTTTCTCACTGATTTGTTTGTCCCTAACCTCTTTGATTTTCTTTTCCGTATCACTTGTGGTTTTGATTACATCATTAAGGGATTGTTTCAGTTCTGATTCAAATATAGGGTTAATTGTACTAAGTACATTTTCATTTATGTGTGAAATACCAAAATTAGGAAATTCCTCTTGTTCATGAACAAGTACTTCTTCTAATAACGACTCATCAGAATTAAATTGTATCAAACTAGGGAGATCTGTATTTTCTTGAGATTTTAAGGCTGTGACGGAATTCTCTTTGTCTTGTTTCTCTTTATTTGCCAATATTTTTTTGATGTTTTCCTTGATCTCTGTCAGCTTGAGAATAGTCTTTTCATCAGTAGTTTGAGTTATTGTTCTGTCAATTGCAGGTATTGCTAGATTCCAATTTTTAGAAGCAATTATCTCTTCTAGAGAGATCATATGATGGACATTGTTTACTTTTCCTCCATTAGCATCATCGGTAAGTTTTGCTCCGATTTTGTTTACAAGTTTTTGATATGCTTTTTTGGTATCAGTTTCTTTGATAGTTTTTTCGATTGATTGAGCTCTGTCTTTTTGGATATTTTGTTTGTTCTCTAGATTTTCAAAAATAATCTTGTTTTTCATAGTTTGAGAAAATATTTTCTTTTCCTGAACAGTTAATCCGTTTTCTTTTTCATGTTCTTTTAGATTATTTTCATACTTGTCTAAAACAGCGTAATAGTTATTTTGTAAGTGTTCATAAATTATGTTTATTCTGTCATTACTCCTATTGTTTGCTTCATTAATTTTCAACATTGTTTTTGTAATCTGATCAATCTCAAAAGACATTGTTCCCATAGACATGTCCTGAAAACTGTTATCAGTATTCTTCAAAAGAGATAATTTTTCATTTGTCTCTAACATTTTTTCAGTCATATCATCACGATTCATTGCATATGCCTCTTGTGATACTGTTCCAGAAACAGCCAGCATCGCACCAAGTATAGCCACAAATGTCAACATTTCAAAGGACCTCATCTTAGTATGCTAATGAGAAGTGACTTCTCATAACAAGGGCGGATCCATAAACACATTTGAGGTTCCAAAATGGAGTATTATCATCATAACTTGGTATTTTTTGGATTCAGAAGGTAGCAAAAATTCATTCTATTTTGAGCCTTAGAGAGTAATAAAAAGTTCAGAGGAAAGATCATAACATTATGAAAATTTGGCACATAGTCTTCGATAACTACACGAGAACAGGTTCAAAAGACTTGATGGCTTTGGAAAATGATTCCAGATGCAAACGTACTGTTTGCCTGGGCAGGAAACGTGATGACTATGGTGTCGCCTACTGAATATGCCGCATCACCATCATCAGGATCATCAGCTACTGCCGAAGAAATTTCCGATGCAGCATATGCACTAGATGCAAGTAGTGGAACGACGCCGACACTAAAAATCATCACGACAATTATTACAAATTGCATCTTAATGAAATTCAATACTCTTCATTTGAGCTTGACGTACAATAGCAGTAGCATGTTTAGATTACACAATCTCACATACGATTGTATACAAATGCATGTAAAAGAAAACATTGAAACTAGTTAATTGGATTGCGCACCTTAATTCCTGTTTGACGTGCAAGAATCATTTTCTAGATTGTATCCATAGGGACATTTTTTAAAAGATTGCATGATTTCAAAATAAACTTTGGAGAATAGATCAATATTGTCAATTGCTTCTTCATTATTTTTTAGATTCTTAAACGCAGTCATAGTTAATCTAGACATTTGTTCCAAATCCCTGTTTTTAAGAAATTGAGAACTTCCCATGATCGTGTCTGCTGATTGAATCATTTTTGAAATTAACCTCTCATCAGAAGGGGTTTTTGCCAAGTTTTGGAGGTTATTGACAATGGTTGATGACAGAACATGGCATTCCTCTTTGAATGCCTTTGAATGCTTTTTGTCTAAATTCATGTTCAGAAACTATCTGCTATACATAATAGTAATTAGGTGAGTTTTTTGAACAGACATTATTGAAAACCAAAAACACGATGTTGTT
The DNA here is from genome assembly GCF_028278985.1 of Candidatus Nitrosopumilus sp. Classification (GTDB taxonomy): domain Archaea; phylum Thermoproteota; class Nitrososphaeria; order Nitrososphaerales; family Nitrosopumilaceae; genus Nitrosopumilus. Next base: position 14,615 of record NZ_JANQTA010000001.1, read on the forward strand.
TGACAATTAAGATTTACAGGCAAGCAGCAGCATAGTCACTAGTCTGTTTTGAAATGTTGTTTTAACAATCTAGAACATTTCATGGTTTTAAATCAAATATATTTTTACAAATAGATGCTTGGTAAAAAAACTAACTCCTGCTTTGGTTGACAAATACGACATCGCTCAGAAAATGCTAAAACAATTGGCAAATTTAGAATCCAGAACTGTTTTGTTTTCAATAATCAAAAAACAAGAAACAGTTTCGGAAATCTCCAAAAAAACAGAAATTCCTCTAAGTACAGTATATGTGATAATTTCAAAACTGTTTGATAGTGCATTAATTGTAAAAAAATACAATTTGAATGACGATGGGCGTCGTACAGTATGGTATCAGAGCAAAGTCAAAGAAGTTTGTATCAATATAACAAAATTTGAACCCGAAATATCGTTTAAGAAGAACACGCTGATGAAACATGGGAAGACAAGCCAAACTTAAGATCTGTATTCATTGTGGAAACGTGTTTACTGTCTATTATTTATCAAGAAATAAAAAATCATGTCCAAAGTGCAAGTGAGATCTGATTCCATAAATGGCCTGCAGAGGAATTTGTGAGAGAAACAGGGCTGAGACAAGATAGGGCACGGGTATCAAAAGATGCACCTTGTGTGATGCATCCTTGGAATATAATGGCGTGCAATGCCCGTGCTGCAGAATTCACCATACTACTTCCATTTGCACAAATTTTTTTCAAAAATAGTTGAAACAGTAACAGGACGCATTTGTAATTTTTCTTTATTTTCATCTATGCAGTTGGAACATAGATAATGGGATTTGTCACAATAATTGCAATAGATTTTTTCGGTTAATGGATTGATTTTACACATTTCACACATGATTTGTCCTTTAAGATCATTTGAAACCATTCTTCATTCACTGACTTATTTTTCAACAACATGAATTTTCTTCCATTTGCTTCCTCTAGGAGAAGTTCTCAGTTTGTATCCACAACATGGACAATGAGAACCATACCAGTTGAGGAAGATTTCACAGTGTTGGCATCTTTTTTGTCCAGAAATGTATCGCTTTCCATCCGAAGGACGTTTAGATTTATAATTTAAACATACAAGTTTACATAACATAAACAAAAACGGTAAAAGTAGATAATAACAATATCAATAATTTTCAAATTCTAATTTACCAAAATAGAATAAGACGTTAACTTTCATTAAACATAATTTTATAATAAAGACTTGTAATTTCATAAATCTATAATAAGTTTTAGAGTGCATTACTAATGTCATATGTTACACTGACATTAGCCCTAGAAATGTAATGTAGGACTAGAGAAATTGAAAACCAAATGAAAATAGTTGTTCATCCTATTAACGAGGGAGTATTTCTATTGGCATTAGTCAATATGGTTTTCAATTCTCTAATTTGTTTAGGTTTTTTCATGCAGTTGAAGAATGAACATGTGTTTGGATTTCTTCAATAGAATTACAACATTTACAGATGGTAGAAACGATCAATTTACATTGATTGCACTTTGAGTATTCTTCAATTTCGCAACCACAGATCCTGCATAATTCGCTCTTCAAATTAATCATAAAAAGAATAGGAATGATCAGTCATTTTGATAAGACTGATAGAATTGGCATGACATCCCATTGGTACAATTCATAGGTCAAAATTCCAGAGCAAATATCTTCATATTTCTTGTAAAATGCTCTAGCTTCCTCCTCTGTAGCCTCAAAAACAGCCATAGAAGACAATGCATTGTCAAAAGGTCCAGAAAGCATGATTCTTCCATTTGCATGCCACTCATCCACTAATGCAGAAACTTGTGGAGATATTCTTTGCAAGTCCTGAGGATTGGTATCTTGCTTCAAACTACTTACAATCACCCATGGTTTAACATCAGATTGACTCATGACAAATATCAACTAGAAAATTAATTAAATATAATGTTCAGTATAATTTCTTATTTTACCATCATAAAACAAGATAGAAATTTGGATAAGAGTAGTACAAAAGTTTAGAATAACAAAAAGTAACAACAGTCACCTATAATTAATTTGAAATGTAACAGGATTTGACCGTGCGTGATCTGACATCACTACAAGTTAGCTTGGTCAAAGATCATTGGAAAAATTGGAAATTGCAATAGTTCTCCATCATGCCGACCAGGTAGTATTGCTATTGGCGTTTTGTTATCATCAATTTTCCAATGATCAAATAAAATTATTTTAAAAATTTACTTTTTCGTTTAGCTCTGAGTTGGGTTCCACAACATGGGCACGTAATTCCTTCAAAAAACATGTAGATATTACAAGATGTGCATCGTTTTGTACCGACATCATATCGTTTTTTTTCAGATTTGTATCGCTCACAGATTCCCCTACAAGTCAATGCGAACACTTCTTTCGACATTTAGGACATTGGTTGTAACCAGGATAATGATTTGTGAAAAAAGAACCACAGTCAGAGCATGAGGAAAATTTTACAAACAAAGTCAATACAGAGAAAAGAAATTTGAAAAATTAAAACAAGATCTTTATTTTACAAACATAGAATAATTGTTAAAAAATCATTGGTCACTGAAATGCCAGTAGAATCTTCCAGAATTATAATAGCATAATAGCAACCAATGACAATTAGTTCAAGCTAATCAGAGATAATTAAGATGTCTTTTAGTATGAAGAGTTGTTCTAGAGATATGGAATAAAAAATTCAACCCGATTTGAATAACTAAAGGAAAAACTGCAGAATTACGGATGTATTCCATATAGGCAGGAAATACAAAGTAAAGTATACGGCATAATTCAGATACTTGGATCTCTTGAATAATTGAAAAACGACGACATATCTCAAAAAAGCCATTTCAACTAAGACAAAAGGCACAAGATAAACATGCTCTGGAAGAAGATGGTTAATCAATGGATTCAATTCATTAAAAGAAAGAGATATTGCGATCAGAGTTGTTAATCCATCAAGACTACCACCCAACAAAATATGATCCCATTTTTGGCGAAAATAAGAGTAATAGGCTCTAGGAGAAAACTCATTTTTTACAAGATTCTTCACAGCTTCAAGAGACAGCATAATTTTATGAAACAAAAAATAGTTTATTCAGACTAGCTTGTACACATACTCAACACAATGCATATTACTAAAGAATCCTGAACGCAATGAAATCAAGAAGTTATGGAGTGGATAGAGAACATTACATCAGAAAAACACCATATTAATTGAAAATTTTAAAAATTTTTGAATAGAATCCAGAATTTGAAAATAAAGTAACTATAGTTGACTCAACATTTTAGAATGAAAAATAAGAACGAGGGATTAGAATTATTTTTGAAAATAAAATTAAGAAATGTTGGATTGCATTAAATGTAATATACTTAATTTGATCAAATGTGGGTTCAAGACAAGACACTGCATGTATGCAGCACACCATTGCAGAAATAAACGGTGAAAATATTTGCATTCACTGTGGAATAGTTATGAGTAGAGTGGAAGTTCAAGGAGTGAACGATTGGAAAACACACAACATTAAGCTTACAGTTAATCCAAAGTTGTTCAATACCGCCTTAAAAATTACACAGAATTTACATCTGCCACAATTTGCACTAAATACGATTACTCAGGTTTCAACAAAATTAATTTTAAAAAAAGTTACGAAGAAAAATGCATTACTGTATGGAATTGTGTATGCATGTAGAATTCATAACATTCCAAGGCTTTTGACAGATATTGTTTATGAGATGGAAAAAATTAGCGGCACACCAAAAAGAAATTCAGAAAAAACACTACTAAAAAAATTAAATCAAATTAGTAAAATTGCATTTTTTGAAGACATTGTAATTCAACCTCCAGATAAAAAATATTATCTACAAGCATATCTTGCAAAAATTCAGAAACATGTTGAAAAGGAAACATCAGCTGATTATTTTAATACAATTAGAGTAAGAGCGGAAAAAGCAATTCAAACATCAAATTTGGAACCATCAATATGTGCTGAAAAAGCCATAATCAAGAATATTTCGACAGTTCTGATGAGCGATATTAGAAGGATAATTTTTGAGAGAGAAAATGAGAAGTAAGATTATAAAAATTTGGAAATTAGAGCCAAATCCATGGCACTTCAGGATATTATCAAAAAAAGATCAACAGTCACTTATCAGTGAAATTCAAAAAAAATCAATGAATTCAATTCCTTTACCAATTGTAGCTTCAATTGAAGGAGGGTTTTACATTGTTGACGGTCACAGTAGAATTCAGGCAGCAAAAGAAGCAGGAATTAAAGAAATATCATGCATGATAAATTCAGAGATTAAGAGCTATCAGGAATTAAGAATCGAATCATTCAGGCTGAACAGACACGGATATTCAAATCCTCTGCAGCTTTCAGACATGTTTAATGAAGATGTCAAAATTCACAAGAGCTCTGAAGAAGTTGCAAAAATCTATGAAGTGAATGAGGATTTTGTTCATACATTGATGAACATCAACAAGCTACATGAAGACACCAAAGTAATTGTTCAAAAAATTATCACGGTCGCAGGTAAAAAATATCGCTCATTATTAGATCAAATTAGTCCATTACATATTTCAGATCTTTCAAAACTTCATCCAGAAAAACAAATAGAGTTAGTAAAATGGATATTTCATGATATAATGTACGGGCCTCCTATAGAATCACACATTTCAATTCCAAGTATCCTAGAAATAAAAAAAGAAATAGAGAAAATCAACGATGTTAAAGAACACAACAAATACAAGAAAAAATCCACTCTGGCAAAAAAACAAATTCCCGTACAATGCAGATGCGGATTAAAATATGAAGTTGATTTTAAAACAAATACAATTTACGAATATGAAGATATTGGGAATCTTACTATAAAAAAAGAAATAATTAACAACATAGAAGATTCCATGGTTTTTTCCTCAAAAAATTATACCCTAAGCGAACTAAAGCAAATCATTGGAAAGAATTCAAAAGGAAATGAAATTAAGATAATCATCACTAAAGGAATAGAAAATGAGGATAGGCAATAATGAAAAAACTGTTCTGAGCATAATTAAAAAACATCCAGATATTTCAGAAAACTCACTGCACATCCTATTTTTGTTAGTCACTGGAAAAAAATTACGGTTATGGAGAACTATAGAGTCATTAAGAGAAAAACAACTTATCGAAGAAGGGAAATTTATTTTAAAAAATTTTGAAATTAAAATTCCAAATTTAGAACTGAAAGAAGACTTTCTAAATAAATATTCAAACATAGATGAAAATTTAAGATTAGGGAAAAAAGAAAAATTGATTTTATTTATCCTATCTAAAATTAAAAGTGCATCATTTCAATTTTTGATCAAGTGTACTGAAGAATCTAAAGAAAATCTTTTTCCAGTTGTACAAAGATTAGAAGAACAGGAATTGATTCAAGGATACCATTCACCAATTCGACATGTAAATTCTAATGGTAAGCGATATAGACCAAAACACTACCAGATAACCAAACTAGGGTTTTTAGTTAAAGACATCAAATTAACAGATTTTCAATGTGATAATAAAATACTTAAAACAATTTCAAAAACTGAAAAACAAATTAAACAAATGGAATATGATTTTCAAGACATTCTAAACGTTAACCAATGAAAAGAATGCCATGAAAAGTAGGATGAAATTGAAAAACAAGATGTTACTTGGTGGTATTTAGAATTTCAAACAGTTTTTCAGAATCAGTATGAATGACAATAGATTCAATTTGAGATGTATCAAAAAAGGTATCTGAAAAATTTAGAATTAATTCAGACGTTGTAGACATAGGAAGAACACGAGTCTGATTTTCACCATTACTTGTAAAATTCTTTCCGTCTAAATCCAGAATTCGAAATGAATTTTGTTCTGATAAAGAACCATCCACAATAACATTTGAGACTGTAATGTTTTTTAATCCATAATTGTAAACAAACACACGTACGGTTTCTCCGTAAGTAGGTGATGATTCTTGGAACATGTCAATAAATTCCAATAATTCAGAAATTTGGTTTTGGTTTAATTGCATGGATTCTTTTACACTTAGTGCTTCACCCAAAATTCTCGTCTCAGATGCGGCAATGTAAAAACCCATTCCAGCAAGTACTACCATCATCACAAGAACTGCACTTACGATTTCGCTAACTGCTCGTCGCCTCAAATTGAACCAACCGTCTCAATCGTGATAGGGATTAATTTTGATGTGGATGAAGCATCACTAGTAGCATTAATTTGTACAGAGTAGGTATTTCCTAAGGTGAAATTTAGACAAGGTAAGCCTTGCGTGGAATCATTAAAAAACTCTTTCACAGTAGTGCTAGATTGAGGTTCAATAGGAGCATCAATAGATGAGAGCACCCATTTGTTGTTGCTATCAAGAGTAGTTGAAATGGTGGCATTAGAAATCAACAAAGTTCCAGTATTAGTAATGGTCGCCAAAAAAAAACATCCTGATGAAGAATCTTTTTGAATTGCAAGATCGGTTATCAGATAGTCTATGTCTTCAAAGAGGGTCAATAAGACTTGTGTGTACATACCATGAAATAACGCTCCACCAACTAATGAAATTCCTATCAAAATCATCACGGCAGAGATCGGAGACACTGCAGAATGCTTTCCCATCATATATAACGTAAAAATTTTCCATATAAGGAAAATAAAAGATAAACATGTGATGGAGATTAACAAAAAAATTCCCTTTAAGACGTCAGAAAAAACCAAAGACATAAAAAATAAAAAATCATTTAAAAAATCACAATTCAAATCTCAATCAAAAAACTCACCTTTTAGCAAAATTCAAAAAATGCTTACAGGTTCAGCATTACCTAAAAAAAGTAATTTGAAATTCATTTTACAAAATCTGACAGTAAGTAGTCTAGAGAATTATGAAATTATCAAAACATATCCAATAGGGGAATGTACCATCTACATAGCAAAAGACAATACTGGAAAATTATCATACATGGCTCAAGAACCAGAGATTGATGAAGGTGGAAAGAGAGCATATACACAAATAATGAATTATTTGTTCGTATCCCTTACCTATGAAATTAATGAAAAAGAAAAAAACCTGGAAGAGTTTGTACGTAAGAGAATTTTAGAAATTGGAAAAGAATTAGGAATGTTCAGAAAAACAGCATTACTGATTGAGGAATTGACATATTATGCAATTAGAGATTCATTTGGATATGGAATAATTGATGTTTTGATGCATGATCCAAATATTGAAGATATTTCAGAAGAGAACTTTTTGCATCCAGTAGGAGTCGCACATAGAGAGTTTGGAGATTTTGGATTACTTGATACCAACATAAGATTTTACACTATGGAATCAGCAAATTCTTTTGTTCAGAAATTAGTTCAAAAAACTGAAAAAAGTATGACAGCAGCAATTCCATATATTGACACAATGACCAAGCAAGGTCATAGAATTGCAGCAACTTTTGGAAAAGAAGTGTCCTTACCTGGACCAAATTTCACCATAAGGAAGTTTACTGAAGAACCAATTACAATAGTTAAATTATTACAATTTGGAACGTTGGATTTACTAATTGCAGCATATGTTTGGCTATTACTCGAATCAAAGGCATTTGTACTAGTTACGGGCTCAACATCTGCAGGAAAAACCACCACTATAGGCGCATTAAATTCATTGATCAACCCACAAATGAAAATCACAACCATAGAAGACACGCCAGAGTTGAAGATCAATCACAGACATTGGCAAAAGCTCATCACAAGAAAAACATCCAGTCTTTTTGAAGACAAATACGAAATTACCATGGATGATTTAATCAGACTGTCTCTTCGTTCAAGGCCAGATTACATTATTGTAGGCGAAGTAAGAGGCGAAGAAATTTCATCGCTGATTCAGGCAGTGGCCACAGGACACGGTGGCCTAACCAGTTTTCACGCATCATCCCCAGAATCAGCATTTGTAAGAATGGAAAGTCCGCCTATGAATGTCCATGTAGGAGGACAAATGCTGATTTCAGTAATTTTACAACAAAACAGATTAGTTGACGCACATGGAAATTCATCGAGAAGAATAATCAGAATAACTGAAGTGATTCCCAAAGATAACAAAGTTTCACTTGAAACAATTTTTGAATGGAATGCAGAACAGAAAAGATTTCTTCCAAATAATGTTTTAGGAGTTGTAAAAAAATCTGCAAGATTAGCAGAGATTGCATTAACAAATGGTTGGAAGGAAGAGGATCTCATTGCAGAGTTAGTAATTAGAATGGCATATCTCAACAACATGAGAGAGAAGGGAATTGTAAAGTTTGAAGATGTTTCAAAAGAATTTGAGAAATTTTACTTTCTTCCAATGGAGAGATATAAGATACTTTTAGAATCAACAGCAGAATTTTTAAAATAAAAATTTGGAATCAATTGTTAATAATATCAAGTCGAGCTGAAGGCAGGAATTTTACTAAAAACAGCATCATCAACAAAGGTATTGAAACCAACATTAATGCATTAAATCCAAATTCAGGCACAGAAACAGGTAGTAAATAGTGATTGATTGAAAATCCTTCTTGGGTGTGACCAATTACATAAAGCGATGTAGATTCAGCTTTCATGTACAATGGAGTAGAGTCTGAAACAGTAGCAACATCAAAACTAACATCATTTGTAAAATGTTTCATTTGAATAATAGGTTGAGGATTAGTTTTGGTGTTATTCACCATGATAATATAATCACCAGCAAACAAAAATGCGCTATAATGGGAAGCATCTTGAGATTGAGTTAGAATGGAAGTATTCAGAGATTCAAACAAAGTATGAGTGTGTTCTCCATCATATTTCATGACATAATTAAAGTCGCCCACACCGTCACTTTTGGACTGTATGCGAATATTATTCCAAAAAACAGAATCATCTATACTTGTCAAATCATAAGCAATTTGAAGATCTTCTTTTACCACGCTAGGAGAACTTCCAGTCTTAGGCATTTTCATGATTTGATTGTTTAGATCTTCAACTTCCTCTATCCAAAAAACATTTTCTTCATTAGTAGAAATATCTAGGATGATATTTTCAGATGTCAAAAACTGTTCTTTAGAATAATTTTCATAGTTTATCTTCCAGATATTTCCAGAGGATTCAGAAGCATACAATGCATCATTGCCAAGAGAAAGTCTAACTGCAGATTTGAAATCCGAAGTTATTATTTCAAAAGTACCATCATTTTTCGACATTTTAATAATATTTTGAAAATCACAGGTAGTTGAACCTTCACATGAATTTGAAAGAATGACAAAATACAAAAAATCACCACGAACATGTAATTCAGAGGGAAACATAAAGAGATCTTCTGAGAAAATGGAGATAGTTTCACCATCAAATTTCATCATACGAGTGTCAGGTAAAAAAACAGAGGATTTGCTTTTATCATGCTCAAAATAATATGCATGATTTCCATCAATAGCTAGATCATAAACAGTTCCAAAATTATTTCCCAAAGATTCCGCGTTAATTGATGATGGGAAGGGAAAAATTAGAACAAAGGAGGAAAAAATCAGAAAAAGAAAGTAAAAAATTGTATTCATACATACATCCAGATCAAATAAGTTATAAGGTAATTTTTGGATAAACTCTGATTCCAAATTATCAGAAATAAAAAAAGGAAGAAGTTTGGACTAATTATGTTCCAGTGACTTTTACAATTGTTTGAACTCTAGTGTTTGAGCCATCATCAGCTTGGGCAACGAGGTTGACTACTAATGCATCACCAGTCTTAACTACCTGATTGTTTAATCCTGGGACTTCTTCAACGAAGACATCGGCATAGAAGTATTTTGATTCACCTGGTTGAACAGGATTGTTTTTTATGCTTTGATGGGTGAACACATCACAGAATGCATGTACACCGTTATCGGCATCTACACCTGAGGCTTCGGTACAGTAGATTGTGTCATAACCACTAGATGGATCTAAGTAGTTGAACACAGCAGAACAGTCAGTATCTGTAGCCACTGTGCATGTTTGAGCATTAGGATTTGCTGCAGCTCCGTCATAACTACCACCAAATAATGGTGCAACGGCAGTGTTGTTCATGATTGCCACTGTTCTGTAATCATCTTTGTTATCAAAGACTAATTTTCTACCAACAGAAATGCCTTCATCATAATCTGCTCTGTCATCTTCACCTGATGCTTTATCGATGTGTGCAATCCATTGTGCTCTTAATGGATTATCTCTGCCTTTAGCAGATCCATTATCATCAGCACAATCAGCTGCTGCCTCAGTACATCCTTTTACATTTTCATGTAACGACTCATAAAGTAATGGTTCACTTAAACCAGTTTTAGCTACAGTCATCTCTAGCTTAACCCAGTTTTTGGTACCAATATTCTTTACAGTGGCAGTAAGATCAGCATGATCTGTACCCTTTACTGCTTGTGCGGTTTCTACCTGAATTGCGTTAGATTCTGCAGCAGTATTTGAGCCTTGTTGCATAACACCAAAAGTTAATCCGCCACCAACAACTGTTACACCAAGAAGGATAACGGTTGCAAGAATTGGACTAACTCCTCTACGTGCTCCAAAACTAATTTTGTATTTGTTTTGTTGTTTTGTCATATTAGTTCTTAACACAATATGACAGAATTTTCCTTTTAAGGAAAAATTGACAATTATACATTAAGGATGACATATCTAGTTCAAGAATCACTAATTAAAAAAATTCTCTCTACGATTACTTTTGAAAATAGATGGAATATGATGTTGTTAGATATCAACAATGATGTAATATCATCAGGTAAACCAGTTCACACAGTAAAACTCTTAAATCAAATTCGAACAGCAATGCTTGTTTTAGCTGTTGTTGTTTTACCGGTTAGCATAATTCTGATGCAAGTAATTTCAGTTTATGCAATTGCGCTTAATTTAATTTGGATTACATTGATTGCGTTTCCTAAAATTCAGCAGACACAGCTAAGTCAAGAAAGAAAACAAAAAGTTGAAAGGGAATTGCCTGCATTTGTAATGTTTACATCAGTAATGCAAGGAGTAGGAATTAATTTGTATGAAAGTTTTCAGTTATTCAAAGATACTAAACTATTCAAGGCCTTGGGCAATGAATCTGAAATTTTAAAACGAAATGTTGATTTTTTTGGATTATCACAAATGGAGGCATTAGAAGATCTTGGCAGAACACACAAAAGCGAATTGTTTTCCAGCCTTGTCTTAGGATACACAAGTATTTGGCGCAGTGGTGGGGATTTAACAAATTACTTAGAAATTCGTGCAGATGAATTTTTCATAAAAGTAAAAGAGAAATATCTCGGATATGCAAACACTGTAGGTTCCGTAGTCGAATTACTTGTCACATTAATGATTATCCTGCCAATTCTTATCATGGTTACGACATTTGTCGTTCCAGGAAATTCAATCGAACAGATTGCGCTAGTCTCCACAATCGGATTACCAATGTTTGCAATAATTATAGGCATAATAATTAATGCAATTCAGCCTCCGAGTTTTAACACAATTGGTCTGGAACCTAAAGTTCTAGGAGGTCTTATCGGAATTGGAATTGTGGCTGGAGGAATTTTACATTATTTTGAACAAGAGCTATGGATTGCAATTGCTGCAGGTTTCATTATTCCTTCAACAATTAGTGCAGTAATTGTAGGTAGGCAAAGTAGAGAAATAAAATACCAAGAATCAGAATTGCCACAGTTTTTACGAGATGTTACAGAATTCAAAAAAATCGGGTATGATGTTAGAATTGCTTTATCACAGTTACACAAAGAACGACAATATCATTCAAGATTCTCCTCAAAACTTATGGAGTTTACAATCATGATGGAGAATGGAATCTCACCTACAAAAAGCGTATCACAGATTTTGTTTAGACCATGGATTGCAAAAATTTCATTCTTCCTATTAGCATATGTTTCCGAGTATGGCGGAGGAAGTCCTAAAATTTTGGAAACAATTACAAGGTTCATTACTACTGCAAGGCAATCAATTAGGGAAGGAACACAATCAGTTTCAATGTTGTCATTGCTAATTTATGCATCTCCAGTCATCATGGTATTTACCGCAACAGTTCTTCAGAGTATGCTTGCGGGAGTAGATACAGCATCAATCAATGTTGGTGCATCTGGAGTCGGAGTTGGTCAAAGTGGAAATTCGCTTAATGAAAATTTTACAACACTAGTCACAATTACTCCTGAATTTCTTTCAATGATCAAGGTAATGGTAGTTACCAGCAGCATTATGAGTGCATTTGTAATTGGAAAGGCTATTGATTTTACATTTTACAATTCATGGAGGCCTGTCGTAGTTGGATTAATTTCAGTTGGATCAATTTTGATTATGGATAATTACCTTGTACTAGATTTTGACTTTGAAGGAATCACTGAAAGAATACCAGGAGGACTGATTTGATATTAAGACGTAGAAGGGCAGTAGGAGGAATAATCTCATTAGTTGCGCTAATCATAGTATTTGGCACGATTTCAGTTGCAATTCTGGACCTAAATGTTGTTCAATCAGACACAGTTCAATCAGGGATTAGGATTAGTGACAAGCAATTTGATAGAATAACCGAAAGTTTGAATTTTACAATACAAAATGCAACAATACCATCAATAGCATATTACAATATAACAATCCAAAATTTAGGAAGTAAGCAAGTGGTATTAAATTCTCATATTACAATTAACACTACAAATAATGTTTCGTTTGCACAATATCTTGATGATTCAACAATTCCCAAAAAACAAAATATGATAAACTCAAATGAAATTAAAACACTAAACTTTACGAATGATCCTGCTGCAAACACAAAAAATGCAACAGAACAAGACAAACATTTGATTTTTCTTACTGACACTGGAAAGAAATGCATTATTCCAATTCCAGAAAATTCATTAGAGGTGATATCAAGGAAATGCTAAAAATGAAAATACTCCTTACAATGATTCTTTCAATTTCATTAACTGGTATCGGAGTCATATTTGCTGATGAGCCTGAATTTACAATTTGGGTTCCAGATGAAATGTTACCAAACGAAATATATCATGGTGTTTTGATTTCAGAATCTAAAAAATCTGCCAATGTAGATGCAAGCATTGTTACAAACAACGAGGAAGTCATCGAAATCATATCAAAGGCAATAAAGATTGATAAAGAAAATCAACATGGTATTTTTGAATTTAAAACTAAAGGAGTTGGAGATGCAACGATATTTGCAATTCAAGGTGATCAACTTTTAGAGAGAGAGATAAAAGTAGTTCATTCTGCAAAACTTCCTTATGCACTTGATTTGATTTTACCTTCAGAAGTTATCAATATTCAATCAAACAAAGACGAGCAAACAGGATATGTATTTTTATTGAATAATTTTGAAAACCCAGTTCTAGCAGTAGAACCAACATTAATTTCACTTACAAGTAATGGCGAAATTACGCTACCACAAAACTCAATCATGATTGAGCCTGGAAAACATTATGAAAAATTCACTTTCCAAATTAGAGGAGAGGGAGGAGAAATCACTGCTACTGCAGCCAATCTAAAACCAGATGATGAAGAGGTATCAAGTTCCCAAACAGAAAAGATAGAACTAAAATTAGCAGTTGCCCCAGATCCAATTCCCACAGATTCATCTGGGGAATTATATTATTGGTTGGAGAGAAATGGCAAACCATTTCTTGCCCCACACGATCTTAGAATTAAACTCAGTATTGATGACACGACAAAATTATCATTTGAATCAACTGTTAGAGGAACAACAATTTTAACAGCAAATGCTGACGTTGATGCAATATTATCTGCCGACGATACGGAAGTCATCACAAGAACAGAAGTTCAGTTACAACAAGATGCTAAACGCAGTGTGTTTTTAGATAAAGGAGTGCATTATGGAAAAATCAAAGTGTGGACTACGGCTGATTCATCAGGCATGTCAATTAGCGGATTAGCAGAGAGTATTGATTCAGATGTGGAAGAGAAAATCTCCATTGCAGAAGTAATCAATGTAGAATCTGAATCGTCCAATTCTGATGTCACTACAAAAACAAAAGTTTTTGCTTTCCCTAATCCAGCATATGACTTTGTAGATATTATTATTTCAAGTGAATCAGGCAACGGCCCAGTAATTGAACCAGACGATGAAGAGGTCACTGTATTTACAGATAGTAAATTAATTACGGAATCTCCAAAATCAAAAATTCTAATGGATGAAAACTATGCTATCATTACTGCAAGAGTGGTTGATTTGGGCGATGCAGAAATTTTTGCAGAAAGAAACGATGCAGAAAGTGACCGAATCGAAATTGAAGTTGAAGAAAAATTTGTAAATGATCCAAAGCTGGAAATCCAACCACTTCCAGCATTATATGGAATTGAACAGGAATTGTTCTTAATAACATCTTCACATGACATCATTACGACAGATCCTACTTCGCAAAATGAAGGAACATTACTGAGCGTTACCACAAAACCATACTTTGAATTTGAATCCATTGCAGAAAATGAATCAATAATAACTGTCAGAGGAACAATTGAAAATCTTTCAGAGGATTCTGAAGAATCGCCAGAAATCTTTGTTGCTTCCAATGCTGAGACAGTCACAGAAAAACTAGAAGTGCATAACTCTAATCGAAAAACAATCATCACAATGGCTCCAGAAACTGTTTATCCAGACGAACTGTTTCCATTTGTTACACATATTGGAGATCTAGAAAAAAATCCAATTCAGAAAGAAGAATTAAAATTCTCATCTAACGGGTATTTGGAAATTAATGAGGGATTAGGATGGCTCAACGGGACTGAAGAAATCAAAGTAGTCTTTTTTGATGAAAATAGCGTACCAGAATCAACACAAATTGAGATTAAAGGAGGGGAGAAAAATAAATCAAAATCACCTACATCTTCAGAAAATTCTGTGCCAACAAGAACGATTTTCACATATGATGTAGAAGTAGAAAATGGAGAAGGTTCTGGACAATTTCCCGAGGGGGAAGAGATTACAATAAGTGCAGAGCCAATAATCGATGATTTTATTATAATTAAAAAACAGCTAGTGGGCTGGGAGAATCTACCAAACACGGATTCTTCATTTATCATAGAAATTGAAGAAGATATCAAAACTAGACCAATTTACCAGTATGACTTTACATTATTACTTCTCACAGTAGCTCCGGCAATAGGAATTGTTTCGGTAGTGACAGTCAAAAAACAACTCAAGAAAAAAACAAATAAAAAAATTAAAAATTTTGATGACGATGTGGATATTGATGAATTGTTTGACTAAAAGTAATATTTTCATTTTTCAGAATAATCAATTAGAATGACTTTCAAGAATATTGAAAACTAAAATAAAGTTGACAAACAATTTAGAAATCAAGTTCAAAAATGAAATTCAAAGTAAGTAAAAAAATAGACAAAAAAGACTTGATTTTAGGAAAAATTTTTGAATTAAAAGAAAACGATTTTGGGGACATGTCTCGATTACAAATGATTCAGACATACTTGGAAGAAGACGAAAAAATTGATCAAGAAGATATCGCCTATTTGAAAAAAATTTGTAAGGAATTTGCCCAGATAAATAGAAACAATGGAGAAGAAGATGAACATGCAGTTGAGACAAAAAGTACGAGAGAAACTGAAAATAAAGCAGGGAACTTGGAACCAAAAAAAGAGAAGAGTTTCTTCAAGTTTTTTAAAAAACAAGAAAAAAATTCAAATGAAACTAAAAGCGGGACAGATGAGAAGATCAGTTCAGATACTGAAGAAATAGAGGAAAAAATTGAAGAGATAGAGAATAAAATTGAAGATTATGAAGAGAAAGAGAACAGAAAATCAGACAATGAGGAAAGGAAAGAAAAATCAAATAGCGATAAAAAAGATCAGGATATTTCAGACAATGAATTTTTTAAGGAATTTGTTAAAAGTACGTCAGATTCAGAAAGAGGAAAAAATTATCCTACACTCGAAAGAAGTCAACTATATGACTTTGACAGAGATTTTTCTAAAAAAACAGAAGATCTAGAAGAATTTCAAAATTCTCAAAAATTAGAACTAGAGGACATTGGCAGTATTATCAAAGATATCAAATCTAAAAAAGAGAGTTTTAGAAAAGAATTAGACAGAATTCATGCATTTAGAAAAGATGTTAAAATAATGCTTTCACAATATGAGGATACAGAAATTAAGTTGAATTCAATTAGATCAAATTTGGATTCTATACAGTTCAATGTGTCAAAGCAATTAAGCGAGGTATTAGATCTACAAAAAGACCTGACATATCTAAAGGATGAATTGTCATCACTAACAAAAAATTAAAGAGAAAATGAATTAATTTTTCAGCAATGTCAGTTTGAGTTTTCCATTTTGAAAAGAAATATCAGCACTTTTTATTCTACTCTTATAGAATTTTGTATGTTTTGAATTAGTTTCAGAAGATACAGCATGATGAGCATACACTAACGCCAAGTCTTCCATTTCTTGGATTTTTTTATATACAGTACTTAGTGGAATTTTTGTAATATGAGAAATTTCTGCCGCAGAATTAGAATTTTTTATGATACAGAACAAGATTATCCTAGATTCTAAATTTGATAATGCACAAAAAATCTTGTGATCAACATCATATTTACGAATTTGTGAAGGTGTTAATTGTTTCACAACAAGTATAATTTGTAAAAATATTTTAAACTATTACCCATTCTAAAACCTTATTCTTAAAAAATAATCTTAAAAAAAATATCACATAAAATAATCACATCATAAAACTAGATGAGGGTTGAGACAAATTCAGGAATAAAGAAAATAGAAAAGACAAAAACTATTCTAACCATTATCAAGAACTTAGTATTCAATTACTCAAACTAAAATTATGATATTCGTAAGGACTTTGAACGATTCTTAACAATTAGAAAAGTTTTCTTTATAAACAAAAGTTGAGAGTGTTTAACCGATTCTATGTTTTTAATTCCCGTCTTAGATCCAAAAATATCTCAAGAAAGATTCAAACCTAGACATTTTCCCAAACAAAATCTAGCTAGCATACTTTGGAAAACTTGTTTTATCAGAAAATAATAGAAAATATGTTTGTCTAGCAAGATAAAGATTGTCGATATCTGATGCCATGTTTCTCATCTTGTGTAAAACATCATTTAGTGGCACGCAGTTTTTCTGATAATCTGAAATTGCAGTTTCTATGATTAGTCGATTCTCGTTAGATAATTTTTTAGAAAAATGCCCATACATACGTCTTAGGACATTGGCATGTCTTTTTCGAGTGGGAGTTTTGGATAAAAGCACGATTAAAGAATGTTCGTAGTTTGACAATACCACTGAGAGTGGTAATTTTTTATTGTTTGCAATAATGTTTCCCAATTCATTTAGATCCACTTGGCTGAATGCCATAAACAAATACTTATTTTTAGTATGAAACTCAATTAGTTTGTTCATTGAGGGTTTTTTCCTGTTTTTGTCAAACTGCTCAATGACATAATCACAAATGTCTGAAAGTCTTAATTGGTGTTGTTCCATTTTTTAAAAAAAATTTTAAGATGATTTAAAGAAATTGCATATTCATTCCTAGTGCCAAAATTAATAATTAAATGAATCATCTTGCAATTGTTTGAATTATAAGAAAACTAAAACATAGAAACACAACATTCTCCTTATTCATACGATCTGATCCAAGACATCTTTAATGCTTGTACACTCTTGGTGAATTTTCTGATTGGTTAAATCTCTAATAGGAGAGTACTTAGAAAATATTGTCTAGGCTTTGTACGTTAACTCACTTATAGAGTTTGTTTGAAGAGTTCAAAGTCCCTACGGAAATTGTCTCCAGCAAGGATTATTGTTTTTTGTACAAAAAATAGATGCCTAACAGAATAATTCCCATTGCAGTTATCTGATAATGGCTCAATCTTTCTTCCAAAAATATTCCTGCAAAGATGAGACCGAAAACAGAAGAGGTAGAAAAAATCATCACAGTTTTCACTGTTCCAATTCTCTTCAAGCTGTGCAAAAAAAGAAAGATCGATGCGCCAAAACCTGCAATTCCCAGAAACAAAATGTTTGGGATGTGTCCTAACTCAATGTTGAATGGTATATCTAACAAAAATACCAGCAGTAAAAGAATCGAGCCTCCCACTAGTGATTTTAGTTGAACAATTCTTGCAATGTCTAACCGGGTACTCAGAGTCCTGCTTAGATTATTATCCAAAGCCCAAAACAGTGTGGAGCCAACGATGAGAATGTTCCCTTGATTCCGAATATCGAACATGGAATAAGAAAAATTAGCGTCTGTGGTTACAATAATCACTCCTGCAATAATTATTATGACAGCAAGACAACTTGCGGTTGAAATCTTTTCTTTAAACAACAAGATTGCAAGAAATACTGAAAAGATGATTTCTCCATTTAGCAATAATGCCGAATTCGAAGCAGCTGTAATATCCAGTCCGACAAAGAACATCACTGGTCCGACTACTGCGCCTGAAAGAGCAATAGCCAATATCAGCCACTTGTCTTTGAAGGAAACTGGGGCCTTTTTTGAAATTAGGGGCGTTGCAACCATTGAGGCTAGAAGATAGACAAGAGATGCTAACAAAATTGGATGTACTGTGACAAGCGAGGGTTTTGCAATAGTCGATACGGAACCAAACAAGAGTGCAGCTAGCACTGCAGAAACGTAGCCAATTTTTGTTTGTTGAATATGTGTAAGGTTACGCAAGCTCGATCTGAAAAATTCTATGTAATTTTAGGTGTGCTGATCTCAAGTCTCCATTGCACTGAAAAAGACGGTACTTTCCATGTTTGTGCATAACGCCTGTGGCAATAACTAATTGATGGGTTTCAAGAATTCGGATTGTTTTGTAAACTGCAGAAAGGGGGATTTCTGTATCGGCCGAGATTTCTTTTACGGACTTTGGGTGTTTTTCAATGTTTGATAGTATTGCATTGGAATAATCAAAATAACTTTCCGACTTCATCCCACAAAGAAGTGGATTTTGCTATTAATGAATAGATATTGTTGTTTGAAGGTTATACTAATTTTTGTTTGAAGGTTATACTAATTTTTGTTTGAAGGTTATACTAATTTTTGTTTGACAGTCATACCAATTCAGAGCTAAAGATAAGAAAAAGTATCAGCAAATCTGTCCTTGAATTCGTCTGTTTGTGATACGCTTAGGGAATTAAATAATTCTCGAGTTCTAACTTCGTCTTTTATGGCATATTTTTTTGGAAAGCCATGAATGATTATGAGCACTTCCAGTTCGACCAGTTTTTTGAGGGTGGAAGAAGTAGTACCTGGGCTTTTTTTGATTGCACTGTATATCTGAACAAAATTTGCTGAATTTGCATCTAAGAGGAATGCAAGAATTTTTTTGCATGTCTCTTTTCGTATTGAGATTATGATGTTGTCATTGCTAGGATCTAATGATGATTGAAATACCCGAATGTTTCGTTTGTCTCGATTTATTCTGATGGAGCCTTCTTTTTCCAGCATGCTCAAATGATGGCTAACCACACCATGACCAAATCCTGTCATCTTGTGAATGTCTGAGAATCGTGTCCCAGGATTTTTTTCTATTGTTTTTAGAATTGCTTGTTTCTTCTTTAATCCGCGCAGCATCTCAATCCCTCCTAAAGATTCCTATGGAAAAAAATACCAGCATCATGAGAATGAGCCCATGAGTTAACATGGAATCTATACTTGAAAAAGAGGGCCAAAAGACAAACAACATGTTTGCAGCCGAAATTATTTCTCCCGAGGTAATTGCACAAAATGCTAGAAATACAAGTAAAAGCCTTGGCGTTTTGTATTCCAGATACGTTATAGCCCCCACTACAGAAAGAAACGAGCCCAGAATTATTCCTGAAATGTGAATAATCGTGTGAATGCCGTGACCGTGTTCAAAATGAGGTAAGAAAAGAGGGATGCTTAATGAAATTAACGTAGCTGAAATGATTGCAAGGATCTTGAATTTTCCCCTGTTGTCAAGATGTATTTGTTGCACAATCTAAGATTGTTTTGTCAATAATAAAAAATATTGGTAGAACTTTCAAAATAATAGAAAAACCAATGCAGAATTTCATAAGGCTTGAACTATTTATGGGATGTCCGGAAGATCAATTCCGGTAATGCTTTCCCATTCTAAAATATTTGATTCAGACATCATCGGATACTGTGGAATCATTGATGATGTTCCAAATCCACACCCATTAGGACTAGGATCATTGATTGTAACAAATTCAGTTGAAAGTGCAGTGCCTGTTGCTGAATGATAATGGTAATCAGTGCAGGCATCAGGTTCAGAAAATACGAACTGATGGATTGGGAAATACTTTTCATCAAGTAGATAACTTGGAACAAAAATCATTCTTTCCCATTCAGAAGAACCTTCTGTACATGAAGGAGTAGTCATTGTAATTCTTTCTGAATTGGATGCATCAAAATTAATTGAATATCCAACTGGACTTGTAATCCCTATCAGACTTGCATATGCAATAGAATCATTTGGTCCTGCATCAATTTTTCCATTAATTGTTGGCTCATCATAAATTGGAGATTCAAGATATTCTATTGTTCCATCATGATGCTCCACTTTTATCTTCCCAACAAAAACACCTGAATCAACATCATAGCCTGCTGGCCTGATGTTCATCCACCATCCAAACAGATGTTTATCAATTGTATCATTACAGGTCAATTGATCTCCAACATATCGATACATTGGATAGTCTACAGAAATTGTATAATCATATGATGTAGAGTCTGGAATTACAGATGATTGTGAGTTTTGAGGTGAGACTTCTTCTTCATCATCCAACCCTGGAAGATGGTCATCATCAATTGGAATGGACTCATTTGAATTTTCTGAAACAGTACCATCTATGACAGCATCAAGGTTTTTTTCACTACTGTCAATGATTGATTGGAGTTGTTCAGAATTTTGAGACATTCTTTCAAGTTCTAGATAATATGATCTATAGTCATAAGGAAGAACATATCCATCAGAATCATCAACTGCAGAATCACGGTCTAGACAAGGAGGTACCAATACCTCAATGATTACAGGATTTTTTATTCCCATATCTTCGGAATTAAATAGAGGACTTGTCATTCCAAGATAACTGGAATGAAAACTATGAAGCCCAGGTTCAAGATTAGCAGTGATTGTTTTAGTAAATAATGGGCGTTGTCCAGGAAGTTCGATTGTGTAAGGATCGGTTAGCAGATCATAGCTTGCAATTTTTTTCCCTTCAAAATAATGATCAACCTTTAGTGTGCCTGTAATAAAACTTGAAGTGTATAAGTCAAATCTATACTCTAGATAGATTGATTTTGATGGCTCATCACACGGATCTCCTCTAAAAATTCCTTTTTTGTAAAGCAGTTCTATTTCAATTTCATCATTTAAAAGACCAAAACTTTTGAAAATAACTGGATTAGAAAAATCAGATTCCTGTACAGCACTATCTATCTCTGCAATCTTTATGTCACCTTTTTTCTTGGCTTTCTTTGCGTTATCTGCGGCATCATCAATTTGCTGTGTTGTCTTTGAAGATTTTATCTCATTGAGTTCCTCTTGTTGTTTTTTAGTTTCTTTTTCAAAGTCATATTTTGAGATTCCTTGTTTTTTACCATATTCTAATAGTTCCTTCTCAAATGATGAGATTCCATTCAAAATATCTACTACATCTAGTGCATTTTGCGTAGATTCACTATAGGAATTTTCTAACAGTGTAGCTTTGTTCATCAAGTTTTTGTCTTTAGTTTTAGAGTAATCATCCCATGCCTTTTTTCTAGAATCATCAATTAAGGAAACTTCACCGTTCAAGGCAGATTGTAGCCATTTAGCAGAAATTTGGTACCATGCATTTGCAGAATACATGGTTTTCAGTTCTGATGGACTCAAATCTCGGGTACTTAATGATCTGTTTAGAGAATGCTCATTTTCGCTTTCTATTGCAATTTCTGCCCGTAAATTGTCATATGCTAATTTAGCTTTTGAAGCTTTTTCCTGCGCTTTAAAAAAATCAGCATTTGCTTTTCTCAAATCTTCAGAAGAAGTTTTGTTAGATTTTTCTAGGTCCTCAATTTTCTGTCCTGCCTTTACGACTTCAAAGTTAGCATCATCTAATGCCAATCGTAATTGATAAAGTTCCAAAGATTTTTGGTCACTTGTTGAGTCCATTGATCTTTTTAATCCAGGCTGAACAAGTTCAAATGCATCAAAGAACCTTTCACCGAACTGGATACTATTAGTTCCACAGCCGCCTTGTAGATGTCTAAGTTCCAAATCAGATAACTCACGTTTAGATGGTTCATAGCTAGGATCAACGAATGGATTTGGTGGCGGAGAACCGAATTGGATACTAGCTGTTCCACAGCCGCCTTGCAGATGTGCTAGCTGATTTGGCAGGAGTGTTTTTGATGTAAACATGGCTCCATCATGATTTTTCAAAGCATTGAAATGGCCAAAAGTTTTCAATGCCACTATAGCTCTATCTAAATCAGAAATTTCTTTCAAAGAAAGAGCAGGATTCTGTTCCTTAACTAAGGCATCCAAGTAATCTATGAATGCTGTTTGTTCTTGAGGAGGTAATTGTGATAGAGAATCACGATATACTCTGAGTTTGTATTCATTTTGTTTTTCTTGGATAGATTGTCTTTTTTCTTGAATTTTCTGAGAATTTATTATTCCCTCACTCATTAAATGTCCTATAGAATTTAAAATTTCAGAATCAGAAATTATTCCATCTCCCCAAAAACCAAAAACATCTTTTTGATAACTAGGAATTTCAAATGTTGCTCCTTTTTGGGTACCTGCTTGATGCTCTAGCCCTGGCGAAGTTTTTACAAATCTTTCCATAGGAATTACATTCTGAACCATCAAGGATTCAAGGGCATTAACCATGTCTGAATCTGAAATAAGTCCATCTTTCCACCATTTTGCATTAGTTTTGAACCAGTCAGGCATTACATTTTGAGAAACGCCAGGATCATGTTTGTTGTAATCACTCCATTGGCCATAAGACATTGAATGACTCTGTGAAAGTAAGATTATTCCAAAAAATGCAACGTAAAGTTTTTTCACAAACTTTTCACACACAGATTTTACTTAAAACATTCTGTCCAAATATTCAATTCCTTATAGGCTTGAACCATTATTGCAAAGACATGAATTTCTTAGAAGAAAAAATTAGTTTTTGTCATCTTCATCTGATTCGTCTTCAAGTTCCTTGTCAATTTTGGCTTGTTTTGATTTGAATTGTTTGTATTTCTTGTCCCATTTTGAGAGCACAAACCACTGACGAATGCCAATTCCCAACCAGACCAGGGAGATGACTGTGATTATTAGTTGTGGAGGCTTGAGCATAGGCTTTTTTTCTTTGAGTCTTTCTTTGAACTCCCTTTCCAGCTCTGCATTCTCTCCTTCCAGAGGCTCTTTTGGAGGCAACCCCATCTCAGCACGTAACTGTTCTTTCTCTAGTTGTCTTTCCTCATATGGAGGATCAAATACTTGGACTACAACTAGCATGGCCAAAGGAGGCAATATCAATACAGATAGAATCATCACCATGAACATCTTTTTTGTCGAGTTGAGCTGAGACATCATGCCATCAAGAATTTCAAAAATATTTTCATGATTGTCTTTTGAATCAGTCATTTTTTTCCTCCCTTGGAAATAGTTCCTCATATGGTTCTAAAACAGCTTTGAAGATGTCTCTTCCTTTTTGAGAAATCTTGTATTTGATTATTGTCTTGTTGCCCCAAGGTTCCTCATTTCTTTCAATCATTTCTTTTTTTACCATATCATCTAAAATTCCCTTATGTTTTACATTGTTCAGACCACAAATACTCATCAGTCTACTTTGATTCATTTCCCCAAACTCAAAAAGTTTCAATAACACATCCTTCCTAATGTAGATTCTGTCACGATATTCCCTTCCCATTCCTTATCACTATTCAAGTATTCCATGATAAATTTTCACATTTGATTCCATATTGTTTTGTTCCTAGGTTTTGAACGAAGTTTAGTTTTACAACAAGGGCAGAAATAATCTTCTGTGACAAAATAGCAATTACAAAGTCCACATCTTTTTTGGCCATGTATATATCGTAAATTATTAGGCATGGAGGATGTTTTAATCTGCTCACAAATTCCTTTGCACAGCTGTACCATACAAAAGATCTTTGATTTTTAGATTTAAGGATGAAGTAACATTGTTACGTCACTTTGGTTAGTAATTCCTTTTATTCAAAATGGGATTCATTGTTCAATGAACAGAAAAACAGCATGTCTGATTCCTGCATTTGCAGCAGTCTTTGCACTGATGTTCTCATTTGCATCCCCACTTGCAATGGCAGAGTACAGTGAAGGAATGTACGACAAAGGCATGGGACAGAAACACAAGAAAATGCACAAAGTTGTAGAAATTGAGGGATTTACAGGCTCAATTCAAGTAACTGAAGATGCAGACAAACAAACCCTCAAAGATCAAGTTTCAGTTTCTCTAAGTGAAGCTGCTTCTGGATTAGATGTTATGGGAGGTCACATTGGAGTTGCAGTAAACGAAAATGATGACAAATTTGTAGCATGGATTCTAAAATCAGTTGAAAAAGATTCAGAATCTACAGTTGCAACCATAACAATTCATGTAATTGATGCAGGAGACGCAACAAACACTGCTACAATTACCAAAGAAGTAGATTTTGCAGAGAAAAAAGCAAACAAGATTTCTGACAAAATTGATAGACTTGAAGACAGATTCTCTGAATCATCTGGAGATGCAGATGTCGATGCTGCAAGAGCAACATTTGTAGAAAAATTGCAAGAATTAAGACAAGCAATTGAAGATGGTGATTCTGAAAGAGTAACTGAGCTAAGAGAAGAACTCAAAGATCTTAGAAGTGAATTAGGAAATATCAAATCATTTAGAAAATAGGTTAAATCCTATCTTCTTTTCTTTTTTTATTGAATCTGTTAAGGCTTGAATTATTTTTGGGATTAAAATAAAAAAGAGAAGAGGAATTCCTAAAATCTTGGAACGACTCTGGATTTTGCAGTAACTGCTATTATACTGATAATTGCAACAGCTAGTATCATCATTGCAATTGTACCAAATTCTGGAACGACATTTGTGAATACCACTTCTTCACCAATTGGACCTGATAATTCATCAATACCATAACCTTGGAAAGTAATTGTGATATCTACAGGATCATCAGAATCAAGTGGTGCTGTCGTATGCATGCCTGCTCCTTTATGATGATGGGCTCCTTCGTCATGCAAAACTTCTTTGCCATTTTGGGTTACCATGATGTCATGATTCACATGTTCTGAGTCTTCAAAAACAACAGAAATTTCCATCATTTCACCTACGGTAGGAACAGATGTCCAAATTTTTACCATTGTTCCATCAGACAGCATTCCAGTTCCCGATGCATCTCCTTCCATGTGTACCATCTCGTCATCACCATGATCATCACCATGATCATCTTCAGAATCTTGAACAATCACTACTCCTTGAATCCAAGGATGTATCATTGAAAAGTAATGAAACTCTCCTGCTTCTTCAAATTTGTGTGAGAAGTTGGCTCCAGATGCAAGCATTCCAGAATCAAACTCTCCATCAGGACCATCACTTGGAGTTCCACTAGTAATGGTGGTATTTGATGTTCCATCATTTGTCCAAATAACTTCTCCTCCAACATTAACTGTTATTTGAGAAGATACTAGACACGCATCAGTATCTTCACATCCTGGAACATTTGAACCAGGTGCAATAGATACTTCTGCTGTTGGATGATCTGCAAATGCACTATGGCTTCCAGTACTAACAACCACTGCCATGATTGTCAGCAACATTATTTTTGATGTCATATGAGAAAGAGTGAAAAAAATTGTTAATTATTGATCTGGTTCATTTTTCAAATGTACCAATTTTATTTTTTAGTACAAGGTCAAACTTGGAATGAAAAGTAAGCTATAGTCTTCAACAAGTTTAT
The DNA here is from genome assembly GCF_028278985.1 of Candidatus Nitrosopumilus sp. Taxonomy (GTDB): domain Archaea; phylum Thermoproteota; class Nitrososphaeria; order Nitrososphaerales; family Nitrosopumilaceae; genus Nitrosopumilus. The sequence continues at coordinate 40,640 of NZ_JANQTA010000001.1, forward strand.
TTTTTAATTTTTTTAGCTCTAAAAAATAATTTTTTGTTTTTAATTTATACTAGTACTATCTTCAAATGTATCAATTTTGTTTTAATCACTATGTGTATATCAAAATCAGTCTAACGTCCATGGGTGAGAAACTTGAATGAATAAGCAAGATAACTTGGTTTCTCACCCAATACTATTCTAAAATAATAGATTTGATTTGTAAATTTAGTTTTTACAATCTACCAGTACAAATCACAGATCTACCGATTTGATTAAAATAAATTTTAACTCATTAATCACATGTCTGAAAATCCAAACAATACAAATTCAAAAAAGAAATGGTGGTCATTTTTTGGTATCAAGAAGAAGAGAAGTAAATTTAATCAAGATTGATACTAAATACTTAAGAAAATATTGTCGCAATTTTAAAAAAACTAATTTAAAATCTGGGGGCGATTTGTCAGATCACATTGACACTCAACTGGGGTTAGGCATAATTTGTACATCAAATTAGGTTTCTACATATGAATTTCAGATAACACATGATCGGCAGGCATTATAGCTGTAGTTGCAAGCCGCTGAGCAGTGAAAAATTAAAAATATGAAAGTGTCATGTGTTTTGACAAGAGTTACTTTGTATGTAGCTTAATCCATCTACGCATCTTTTTTAGTTCAGTCACAGTTTCGGTAAAATCTATGATCTGTAAATCAGTAAAATTTCTTAATTTGTTAATTTCTTTTTGTTGTAAAAATATCGACGAAATATTTTCGTTTAAACCAACACTTGTTTTATGTGGAATTTTTTTCTTTGCTAGAGCATAAGGCAATACTATATGAAAAACAGAATTAAGATTTTTTTTGTATGTTGATGTCATTTTAGTTAATTTTTGATTTTTTACATTATCAAATTCTCCTTCCATAAAAAAAAGATTGTTTAATCCAGCGTTAGTAATTGTAATTTTTTGCATTCCACTCCAATGGATATTTCTAGGATTCATTAAAGAAGAAGAAGCATTCAATTCATTTAGGTTGCCTGCTACATAAAGCAAAATAGTAGAACAAATTAGATCTAGAAGATGTTTCCAAGCAATAAAGGGTGTCCCGCACGGATAGGTATACTTGGCATTAGGAGATGATTTTGTAGTAAATGAAATTGATTGAGTCGTTGGATTAAATGCAGAAGGGTAATTAGCAATAATGGTAAAATTCATACAAAGACCCCAATAAAGATCACATGTACCATTTACTGTTGTAACAATTTGATTTTGCTGAATTGATACTGAAATTGATGTACATTTTGGATGATATGTGGCAAGTCCACCATTCACATCAGGTAAGGCAAAGACTCCAGCCATTCTAATTACATTGTCACTTCCAAGAGTAAACGAATTACCAGTATGAAAAGCGCCAGGAAGACTTGGCATGACAATATTTTTTAAAAATAATTCTTGTGAGATAAAAAACCCTGCGTTGTTTTGTCCAGAAATTATACTGGGATCTACTATTCGTTTGTATGCACTAATGTCTCTATCATCAGTTACAGTTAGAATACAAAGATAACCTCGCGGAGGAGTGCTTTGCAATTCCAGATAAGCATAGTCTGCCTGTACTGGTGTGAGCCAACTACCTGTTCCAGGTTTGACTAAATTGATATTGGCAAAAACATATCCAATTGTTGCAGCTTGGTTGTTGATTGCTACTGCCATTAATGGTGGCAATACTCTTTTTACAGCTTGGGTTAGTTTGTTTTTTGGATCAATAGTTGAAACAGGCGTTACAAGGGGAGTTGTAGTAGTAGAAGTGACACTTGAAATTTTTTTCACATTAAATGACAAATCATGTTGGATTGGATTAGTTTTTGATGGGAGTAGTTGTAATGAAATCTCAAAGACAAAAGATACACCTGACAGGTCTACGTTGTCTGCAACTCCAGGAAGATTAAAAGTTCCTTTTGTTACTTGTGTTTCCAAATGTAAGAGAGTACTTGCCCCACCAGTAACTATACTCCATGCACCAAATGTTCCAGATAGTTTTAGATCCGAAGAGGGAAGGTCAAAAGTGGTATTGGTAAATGAAGAGGCAAGTTGTTGATTTGTCTTGTTAATTGACACTGCATATACAGTATCCCATCCATGAAGATAATTCATGCATTAATGCCGGGATCCCCGCCAAGCTGAAATGCACCGTTCAAAAGTACATGTGTCAAGGTAAAATCAGAGCCTGCAGCATCCCATGTTATAGGATCTGTTGCATTACTTACTACAAGATCAATTCCGGGAGTATTTGCTCCAAGTGGATCTGCAACAATTGTGGCAATCATTGATGCTACTGCAGAACCAACTCCAAGAAGAATGCCGACAATGATAGCAGCAACTACCATTTTTGTAATTTCTCCTGCAATTTTTTTCAAAATGGCAGCTCCTATCTCGGCACATGCGCTAAGAACCATTGCGGTAATTTCAATTGCTTTAACCCAATCAGCCTTTTTCACATGATGTTTAGATGTTGAATTGATTAAATTATATGTCAGCGTTTGTGAGCCATCAGGCTTTGTTCCCAAGACTATTTCTTGCCAAGTTTCAGATTCAGTTATTGCCCAGATTCCCGGTGAAACCAAAGTTTCTGCGACAGCTCTAATATGAATGGCAGAACCCTGAATATCAAGTGTTAGATCTCCAGGTTTTATTTTTGGATGATATGTAGAACCGTTAGATACGACAGGTTTCATAGTAATCTCATTTACGTTTGTAATCTGTGTGTTTAGTGCTGCCATGGTAAAATCACTGTCCGTTGTTCCATCAAATCCAAATTTCATCCCAGGTAAAACAAGCTGCTCAAGAAATAATGTTTGTGAGATATTAAATCCAGCCTTTGCACCAGAGGGAATAGAGCCTGGGCCGAGCTCATAGGATAAGCCAGACGCTGAATGGTTTAAAACTTGATTCAAGACACCAAAATATCCAATACCAGCTGATTCAAAATACGCATAACCAACATCAGTGGGTTTTAACCATTGAAAACTTGCCTTATCTGCTCTTTCACCAAGATTAACAGATGCAAAAACATGAGTAAACTTATCTAAATTGTCATTAAACCATTGGGCCATAGTTCCTTGAATCAAAGCTCTATCTACGGCGCTCGGAGCGGTTCCAGAAAATCGTAATTCAGTAACTGAAACAACAGGATCAGTTGTAGAATCAGATGTCAGTTTGACCTTTAGGTTATTCAATGTGCCACTGCTTGTAGTACTAGATGGTTGTGGAAGAAAGTTTAGTTTAACTTCAATAATACAGGTCATATTTGAAATTGGAACTACAGTATTTTGTTTATTAAAAGTAGCACTCGGAACTTCTACTGACATGTGAAGATCTTGGCCTGCACCGCCACTTGTAATCTGCCAAGGTCCAAAGGTACCATTGGAAATAGAAAAACCAGGGCCCAAAGTTGCAGAGAAAGGATTCATGGTATCCCACACATGATATTTTGTAAGCACACGATTAGCATCATTTGCTTTAATTACATATGTGGTATCCCAGCCCAGAGTATCGGTCGTTGTTTGAGCCAGAAGATTTGTTACAAGTTTTTCATCTCCTTTGTCCATCAAGTCACGATACTCTAAAATTAAATCTAATTTTCCGTAATCTGGTGAGTTAGTAGATTCATTTTCACTCATGTTCATATCAAGACAACATATGATAAAGACTATGTTACGATGATCGTAACTAAAAAAAACATAACAAAGAATAACACAATATAACTAAAACAGCATTTTAGATTATTTTTAGTATAATAATTACACTACAACATTTAGAAGAAATTTGCGATCAATGAATTTGCAATAATTATCAACGTGTTAAAATTCTACAAATATGTATTTTCATAAGAGGTTTAATTCTTTCACAATAAAACAGAACAATCAAGAAAAGGGTAAAGTAGAATGAATCTTAGCAAGTGTTTTTTTATCATCAATAGTCGAAGATGGTAAATTAGCACTTTTTTCCAAATCATCAATTTGTTTTATTATTGAATCAGCACGGGTTAGTAGCTGTATTAAGATAATAGAATCATGATCAGTTTTACATTCAATGCCAGTACCATAATGCCCTAAAGTTGGTCGAATATTAGATATTTCTGACATAATTTGAGATAGACTGTTTTTTAATTTAACATCATTTTGATCCATTAAAGTTTTAATTTGACCACTCATGAAAAAATAATCATTTAATCCCGCATCAGTTATTGTAATATTTCCTATACCTGACCAATGAACATCTATTGGATGCATATTAACAATATTAAACTTGCAAATATCAACAGCCAATGATAATTTAATCCAACTAAGAATTGATTTAACTACAGTATCTACTGTACCTTGCATTATAGCTTTTCCTGTAGCGTCACCAGGATATTCTACAGTATTACTAGTTTTGGGAGTTGAATTAATGGAAAATGATATTGTTTGTGCGTTAGGATCAAATACAGTTTTGTATTCTAAGTCAATTTCAATCATTGCTTTAATCCCTCCGTCATTAAAAATTTCTCCATACATGAAACAATAAACAGAAAGGTGATCAGTACGAGTATTTGCTTTAGTTGTAATTGACACAGCTAAACATTTTGGGTGATATGTTGTAGGTATCAAAAGAACAGGAATAGTCACATCGGGTAAAGAAAATTCACAGTTATCTAATTGGATTGTATCTCCTACTAGTTGAAACTTGGCAGAGGAAGCCTTGAAATCAGCAGGAAGCTGTGGCATGATGACATTTTTCAAAAACAATTCTTGTGAGATAAAAAACCCTGCGTTGTTTTGTCCAGAAATTATACTTGGATCTACTATTCTTTTGTATGCACTAATGTCTCGATTGTCAGTTACAGCTAGAATACAAAGATAACCTTGCTGAGGAGTGCTTTGTAATTCCAAATAAGCATAGTCTGCCTGTACTGGTGTGAGCCAACTACCTGTTCCAGGTTTGACTAAATTGATATTGGCAAAAACATATCCAACTGATGCTGCTTGATTGTTTATTGCTACTGCCATTAAAGGTACTAATGAACGCTTGATACTCTCACTCAGTTTGTTTTGCGGATCAATGGTAAGAACAGGTGTTACAAGTGGAGTTGTAGTAGTAGAAGTGACACTTGAAATTGTTTGTGCATTAAATGACAAATCATGTTGAGTCGGATTAGTTTTTGATGGGAGCAATTGTAATGAAATCTCAAAGACAAAAGATACACCTGACAGGTCTACGTTGTCTGCAACTCCAGGAAGATTAAAAGTTCCTTTTGTTACTTGTGTTTCTAAATGTAAAAGAGTGCTTGCCCCACCAGTAACAATACTCCATGCACCAAATGTGCCAGATAGTTTTAGATCCGAAGAGGGAAGGTCAAAAGTAGTATTGGTCAATGCTTTAGATAGTGCTTCATTTGTTTCATTAATTGATACCGCATATACTGTGTCCCACCCATTAAGATGATTCATAATAGTTTCTCATAGAAGTTAGAGAAAGAATATAACATTTCTACACTATTTCACAAATTGGAACATTTTGAAGACCAATAACAAAGTTTAGTGAGGCAACTTCATCATTTGTATCTATTACACCATTGAAATTACTTGACGTAGCAAGGCCTTCCACATCAGATGCAAAACTAGTAGGAACTACAAAGTCAACATACGATGAAGTTATACTGTGTATCCTATACCAAAGAAAAATTTCTACATTATCAACTACACCGTCTGTATTAATGTCACAAGTTGCATAACGAACAGTTAGAGGACCTGGTGGACCGACTGGACCTGGTGGGCCTGCGGGGCCGGTTAATCCTTGTGGGCCTGTTAATCCGATTGGACCTATGCCACCTTGCGGACCTGTAGCTCCTGGCAATCCATCATTTCCTGGTGGACCGACTGGACCTGGTGGGCCTGCGGGGCCGGTTAATCCTTGTGGGCCTGTTAATCCGATTGGACCTATGTCACCTTGCGGACCTGTAGCTCCTGGCAATCCATCATTTCCTGGTGGACCCTGCGGACCTGCGGGGCCGGTTAATCCTTGTGGGCCTGTTAATCCGATTGGACCTACGTCACCTTGCGGACCTGTAGCTCCTGGCAATCCATCATTTCCTGGTGGACCCTGTGGACCTGTAGCTCCTGGCAATCCATCATTTCCTGGTGGACCCTGTGGACCTGCGGGGCCGGTTTCACCACCTGGTCCTGATGGACCTGGAGGTCCTGGTGGCCCTTGAGCTCCACCAGGATTATTTAACGAAATAAGTAATGTCCATTCATTTTTTCCAGTTTTCTCATACAGATCTAAATCTTCACTTGCCCTGTCAATGTAGAGCATTCCTTTTTTTCCTAACTTGTCAGGTGGCGGACCTTGTCCAGAAACAACATTTCGTTTCTTTGTTTTTTGGTTCTCCCAATTTTCATCATCATTATTATCATTTGAATCTGCAAATACATCTGCCGGTTGTATTACAGATACTGCCGCAGATGTAAAGAGAGAAAACATTGCGACAAATAAAATAAATTTATTGAAACTTCCCATGCCCTTTGGATTATGTAATGAAGTTCATAATTAAATATGATCATTTTCAATTGATTTGAGTGTAATTTTATTTAATTACAAAATAAACTGGAATTATTACATCAATTATATTCAAAACTTGAAAATATCATATCACGCATAAACTCGTATTCATCAATTAGCAGTGGATCTGTCTCAAGTCTATCACGAAATTCATTTGGATAAATTACATAATAAGCAAAATTTTCAGCAAAGTTTTCAGCGTCATTAACAGTAGAGTATAAACTAATGTATCCATTAGGAGTTTGGGATTCTGATGAATTTGTCATTCCGCGAAAGATAAAATTTCTGTCATCTAGCGAACTTTCAAAGAGATTATGTTCATCATCATACATTCCTTGAATTCCATGATAATCAACAATGTGTCCAAGTTCATGAATTACAGTGTGCGAATTGAAATTTTGTTCCAAAATTATTCCGCGATTTAATCCTTCTAAAATTCCATATTCCGGAAAAGATCCTAGTACAGCATAACTTCTGCCATGTTCTGTACTAAGATAGATGGTCTTTCCATCCATGACCTGCATTACATCTTCGGGAATCAAGTATAATGCATCAGCTACAATTAGCACATTTGGAATTTCTTTCCAGTTTACAAAGTCTGTTTTTGGATTAAATCCGTCATAGTACAAATCATATGAATTTTTGTTCACACCAACTAATGCAATATTATTTTCATCAGCCCAATTCTCAAATTCTATTATCTCATTAGCCTCATAAGAATTAGCAGAGCTTGGAACAGGTAGTAAAACAATTACAAACAAACTAAGAAGTATAATTTTATGCAACAGTTAGTGTTTTGCAATTTTTGTTAATACCCAATGTGTAGAATAGCTACGCAAATGTCAAATATTATTTGAGTAAAAATTGATAGCTGGTAAGATAGCAAGTCTATAAAAAACAGCATCTAAATTCAACTAAGACTGAAAATCAATGAATGACAAACTCATTCAACTGAGATTACTTATTAACAAAGAGTAAGATAAGAACATATGCATAATAAAATAGTGTTAATATTCTCAATTCTGATAATCTCAGTAATACCACAAGTTTTTGCTCAAAATTCAACAACCCCTGGTCTGCCTGGAAATCTTGAATTTCATGCAAACCCATCAGATTGGATTATTGTAGGAATAGGCGTACTTGGAGGGTTAACTTCAGCCGGTTTGGGCATAGCAAAAAATTTGATGAAAACAAAAGAAAATGAAGAAATACTCAACAGTATTGTACATCCAGATGCAAAGACACAATCAGACATGCAAAAAGGTGTCAAATCAGTTTTGCCAACATCAGTAAAATTTGATCCAGGTAAATTTGCAAGAACTCTTTTAATTGCAACAATTACATCCATATTATTAGCTGCTGGATCTGCATCTTTATTTACGGAATTAACTCCAATTACACTGGTAATGATTTATGCAGCATCGATAGGAATGAGCAGCATATCCAAGCCAGGAAACAGATAAAAAAATTCTTTTCATATCTGACTTTAGTCACATAGATTGATTAATGATTTCTTTGTTTTACAATGTAGTTTTGATCCAAGTATGGATTCACAATATGAAAATCTCACATGCGCAAATTTGTGATCAGAAAAGGAGATGAAGAGATAAGTTCTGAAGAAAGAATTTCTGTTTTGTGTATATTGGCTAAGAATACTTTAGAAAATATTGTCGCAGATGTTTACTTTAATTCCCTAATGGAGAATTTCTGATTGGTTAAAATCTCTAAGTACAAAGGAGTTTATTGATAATCAATAGAAATAGAACGCCCCCGATTTGTGGTTAGAATCCGACGGTTTGTCGTAATGCTTAAGATTTCAAGATGAATATTCTTCCTGATGAATGATACTAAAAAGGCAATCAAATTACTTGAAAAATTTAATGAAAATGCAAAAAAATACAATGCGATATATCCTAAAGAAATCAAAAAAGCGGAAAATTACTTCAAAAAAGGAATCAGAGCAGAGGCATATGTCGGCTTGGCACAGGTTTTAGAATATCAATTACACAAGTTCTGGATCAGATATCTGATAAACTCTGAGAAAAAGCACCAAATTCCAAGAAAATCCTTAGGACTACCCACATATGCAGAGATTCTTTGGAATGTGGGGTTTCTTAGCACTGTTGAGAAAAAAGACCTATTGGCATTTCAAAGTGGACGGAACAAAATTGTTCATTTTACATCGGAACATGTTCGCATCAATGAACATCCCTCAGACAAACTGATTGAAAAACAATTCAAAAAGGGAGTTAAAGTAGCAACAGAATTTTCAAGATATTTTAAAATGCCAGAGATTCACATTGATCCTAAGATTTTTGAGAAATAGTTACTCTACAGGTGTTAAAATTAATCGATTATCTTCAAATTTATTGACTTCGAAACCTTTTGGATGCATTCCCATCATCGGGTATTGTTGAGAAATTATCCAAGGTACAACAAAGCCATACGTTCCACTTCTCACAGTAATGGAATTATCTAGTGATACAATACCGTTAGTACGTTCTAACGGAATTATCTCTTGATTTGCCAAAACCATCTCATTATATTCATTTAGCCACACCGCAACAACAGACTTTTTACCAAAACGATTCTTCATCTCTTTGCCTTCTGCATGCATGCCAATAAAATCAACATATTCTTTTGGAAGTGATATTTCACGTCCATCGCATCGTGCAGTTAATTTTCTATAATTTGATTTCATTAATCACTTTAAGCACAAACTAATTAAAAAGTGTCACATACAATGACACAAATAATTATTTTTTTTGTATTCTTTATACATGTCTAAAATAATCGGACTAAGAATTGTTGAGCCACCTATGATCCCTGCAACTAACAAACTTTCCATGTTGTAGTTACTACAACAAACTATAAAAAAATTATTGCAAAAAATTTTTTTCTAATTTGGCTAAAGATTGGTTAATTTTCTCCACAATAATTACTGTGCTTTATCTTATCTTAATCATAATTCAAATGTTCACTAATTTTTTATTTTTTATTTTTTTGAATTTTTTATTGTATTCTCATGGCGAATTTTCATTTCAGTTCAAATCTCGACATTTACCTTGATCGAAATAGAATGCTTTACTCACTTGTTTTTGTGACCTGAAAAATTTCAAAGCAATTTTGAACTTAGTAAGAATAGTTATATAGTATGCTTAGCATACTAGAATACCATGACAATAGTAAAGAAAACCGTTGCAATACACCCAATTTTTGATGTGTATGTGCGTAAAACTTGGTCTATGTTGATTGATCAGGGTTTTGATGCTACATATTCAACAGCTCTGAACTACATGCTTTTGGGACAGATTCTGTCATTAATTGAGCAACCTTACTCCAAGAAAATCCACAATGATCTTCAATCCTTCCTAAGTGACTCTGCTTCTGTTGAAGAACTAAACATTGAAGATTATGCAGAGAATCTGGATTCCTTAATTGAATCCAGAAAGAAAAACCAAGACATGAAATGATTTTATCTGCATTTGAATTGTTTGCATTGTTTTATGAAATCAACTGTTGATAAATTTACAAATTTTATTTGTCTATTTACCAAAGCATTACGATAATTATTTTTTAATTTTGAAGAAACAGAATTATTCACAACAAAATATGTTTCAAGTTCTGGATTCATATTTGATGACAGCTTGAATAACTCTTGTGCATATGCATCAGTTTGGGCCATTGAAAATCCTATGAATATGATTTTGTCTGCATTATACAATTCTTCATTTGCCCTTGCCCACAATTCTTGAATCATTCCTCCTAATTTTTGATCTTGATAATCTTTGTAAAGAGTTGGTGGAATTAGTATTGGTTTTAGAGTTGATTTTTTACAATAATGACATTTGATTTTTTCTGATAATGCTTCCAAACCACTATAATCTTCTGTGGGATATGAATGACCACAATTATTACAATAAACCCAGTTAGCTGAACCATGCAACTTTAAAATTAATCTATCATTTTTTTGTGGATCAGATATTCCATAGTCAATTTGAATTTTTAAATCAAGTAAGACTTTTTCTAATATCAGATCATAATTGAAACTAATGATGACATCTTCCGGTTGTAACATTTCTTTTACAAATTTTTGATATTCTTTTGGAATTTTCTTTTTTGTAGATTCTTTTAAAGTTTTGAGTATGTACCACTGCAAATCATTATAGATTTTTTCTGCATCATAATTTCCCGCATCTGACTCAGTCATTGATTCCATGAAAAGGTATTTTGCTGCAGACACATGATTAAAGATACTTTCAATATTTGATTCACAATATCCTTCTTGGATTCTATAATTCCAATAACTTTGAAGTGACTCTAGCTTTCTTTTTTCGTCCGAATTTAGGGTCTTTTTTATGCGTGAAATTGAGTTTTTTGAGATAAATTCTGATACTGTGGGACATCCTGCATCTCTTGAGAATCCTGCACCTAGAACGTAGACTGTTTTATTCATATGATGTATTCATAATATATGAATTATAGATAAATCGATCTATAATTTCCTTACAGCTAAATTTTTCAATAAGAAATAATTGACATCAATATTGCAGTATCGTCATAAGAAAACAAAAATTGTTGATAAAACTTTTTCATTGACTGGATTCTTCCAAAAAGATCCTGTTGCAATGTGGAGATTGGAAATTTTACATGCTGGTAAAATCGATCATAAATTGGTAGGCAATTTCAAAGTTTTACAAGAAAATAATTCTAAACACACAATAAAATGCCATTTGGTTACGGATATTCAATTAGTAGAATTTGCAGAATCTTATCGAGAAAATCATCCATCATTATTTAGTGATGGTTCAGGAACCTTAGGCAACCCTCCTAACTTCATTTATTCCTCTGGAAGTGCAATATCTGAAGGTACTTTTGAAGTATCAATGGAGCATGGAAATGTTTTGTATGCTATTTTAGATAATAGATTTTCAAAACTTGCTGGTAAAAAAATTCAATTAGTTATTTGGGAAGAATGGGATGAACAAATTCAATCTTTAGATGTTGTAACTACAATTCCTACAAATGATAACTCTTTGTTAGAAGATGTCAAACGCTTCATCTCTGCTTCTCAAAATGAATTAAAAATAATTACACCTCATATTGACATGTTTTTGATACAAGACATTCTTGCAAGATCAAATGATACAGTAAAAATTCAAATCATCACTAGAGAAAGAAATAGTTTTTCAAAATCTGGTAAAGAAGCATTTGACTATATTCGTAAAATGCTTGGTAAAGATCATAGAACAAATGATTATGTTCATTCTAGAGTGATTATTAGAGATAATTTAGAAGCTCTTGTTTCCTCAGCTGATCTTAATCAAGACAGCATGATTGGTCAATATAATGCAGGAATTTTACTGTCTAATCCCGATGTGCTTCAAAAATTGGTAAATTTTTTCAATCAAGTGTGGATTGATTCAAAAACTTAGCTTTAGCACTTATCTGGAGGAAATTCCTGTGAAAAGTCATTAACAAATTTTTTTGCTTTTTCTAACATCTGTTCGCAGGTGTCGATGGTGCCAATTGGCGTATTAAAGTGCCCAAAAATCATTCCCTGTGCTTCGTTAACATAATTTTCTCTTAGAAAGCTTAGATTTCGAGATTTATCTGTAAGTTCTTCTCCCTCAAAATGTTGTATGGTCATCATTGATTCCTTACCTTTTCTATGTGTTCTTGAATTTCTCTTCTTTTTCATTAAACCTGCAATTGTATAGATGGGAGTTTTTATTCTAATATTTTTTACAACTTCTGAAAGTTCTTCAATTGATTTTGTTCCAACATATCTCTTTTGTTGTTTTACGATAACTTGTTGTTGTAGAAAACTTTGTTCAAAAATTTCTTCTAAATACATACTTCCTCCTTCAAAGTTATTTTCTGATAGAATATTTTGTATGAATTTTAAATCAAATCCAAATTTTTGTCTCTGTAAAATCACTGGAGATAATATTAATTGGTGATAGTCTAAATCCCATCTTAAAATATCTTGAATTACATTGTAAAGTGCAATATAACAATCATGAAATCCATATTCAAGGTTATTCCAATCTTTTTGATTCAAAAGAAAAACAATATACTCATCAAAACGCATAGGTGACATCAATAATTCTAATATTTTCTTATGATTTTGATGTCCAAAAAATTCAATCATCTGCTTATCATATTCGCTAATAAATTCTAAAGATCTATTGTCACCATTTGTTTTTTCTCTAAATGTTTCTATACTAAGATTATCTATTATTGAAATTTTTAATCCAAATGCTCTTTGATAATCTTCTAAAATCACATCAAAAATACTTACCCATGAATGAAGAAATGCATGAAAGTTATAATCAAATTCATCATCGTCTCCATACCTTTCTAATTCTTTGATTTTGTTTAGAAAATATTCTGCTTCTTTGATAGTATGTTGTGTTTCTGTTAACTCTCTTTTCATACATGTTTAATCAGAATTATGGCAATAACTTTTCTGGTGGGATTATCGAAAATAATATGTGAATCATAACCCCAATTGAAACTAACATGTAGATTCCTGTAACTAATGCAAATTTGTAATCTTTATTCCATTTTTCTTCATAATGAGTTCCATTGTATACTCCAATTGAGATCCAAAACGTAGATGCTAATAGAAATGCAAACATTCCCCAATAAAGTGAAATTTCAGAATGAATTACCGCTAAAAATGCTAACGGCGTAGGCACTAACAAAATCATAAACCATTCCCACAGATTTGCTTGTTGTTTATATTTTGGAATATCCTTTAGTTTTCTGAAAAAAATTCCTGCAGATGTTAAGAACAAAATTCCCATAAATTGTTGAATTGGATTATTGGGATCATAGTTTTCTTTAATGTAATTTGGACCATATTGAAGCCAAAATATTGCAATAACTACAAAAACAGTAATTGTGATAATTCCTAAAAAAATCCTTAGTGACTTCTTCATTTAACACATATTCTTGAATCCACAATATATTGAAATATATTTCTGAAACAAATTCATAATTTAATATTTAATAAGAACCTCATAAACGTGATCAGATTTATTATTTGGTAAATTAATCCAAAATATGGCTAGACATGTATTCTTAAGTTTTGTAGAGGAAGATCTTGATTTGGTAAATCTATTTCGAGGACAAGCAAAAAATGCAAATAATGATTTAGAGTTTGATGATTACTCTGTTAAGGAACCTTACAATAGTACTAATGCAGATTATATTAAACAACAAATTCGCAGTAAATTAGATAATGTATCTGTGACTGTTTGTTTGATTGGTCATTCTACTCACAAAAGTGACTGGGTCGATTGGGAAATTATTGCTAGTTCTGCAAAAGAAAAAGGACTTGTAGGTGTTCGATTGCATAGTTCTCAAAATGATATTTCCCCTCCATCTTTAATCCAACAAGGAGGTACTATAGTAAATTGGAAAATTGATGACGTAATTAACGCCATTGAAAAAGCAGCTGGTTAATAGAAATGTCTTTAACACCTTCATCAAAATACTGTGAGTTCTTTTAATGGCCAGACGTGTTTTTCTAAGTTTTGTAGAGGAAGATATTCAATTAGTAAATTTATTCAGAGGTCAAGCCAGGAATAGCAATAGTGATCTTGAATTTTATGATTTCTCCATTAAAGATCCTTACAACAGTGAAAATGAATCCTATATTCAACAACAAATTAGATACAAATTAGATTTGGTTTCAGTTACTGTTTGCTTGTTGGGATATAATACGTATAGAAGTCCTTGGGTTAATTGGGAGCTTAGAGCTAGTGCTCGAAAGGGAAAAGGACTTGTAGGTGTTCGATTGCATAGTAGCTCTTCGGATGGAATTCCTTCCGTATTACGAGAAAATAATGCGGAAATAGTTAATTGGGTTCATGATGATATTATTAAAGCAATCAGAAGAGCTGCAAGATGATGTGAAAAAATGGAAGATGAAAAATTTAATAAATTTGTGGAAGAGCGATATAAAAAAGAAATTTTATGGTATGATACAAATTCACAAAAAAACCAAAAAATTTATCGCTCCATGCAATGGACTCTTATTATTCTCTCTGCGCTAACTCCTGTTTTAATTGCAATTGATTTTGGATTAACTGAATATGGATATCTTAAATGGATATCCGTATTTACTGCTGTAATTGTTGCGGTATTTACAGGCGTACTTCGAACTTTCAAATATCATGAAAATTGGATAAATTATAGAAATATTTGTGAAACTCTGAAAAAAGAAATTCATTTGTATAATGGAGACGTTGGTGAGTATGCCTCGTCAAACGATAAAAAATCTTTATTTGTAGAACGTGTAGAGAGCTTGATTTCTCGAGAAAATAATTTGTGGTTGACAACTTTCAAAAAGGATAAGAAAGCTGATGTCTGATATTCTTGTAGATTCTCCAAAAAGATATGGGTTTCTCAGTTATTCATCAACAGATAAAGAATTTGCAGCAAGACTTGCATCTGATCTTAAAAAATACCATTTTCCAATGTTCTTTGCCCAATGGGAGATCAAAGTTGGTGATTCCATTGTTGAAAAAATTGATTCAGCATTAAGCGAAATGACTGATTTGATTATTATTCTTTCAAATAACTCAATAAATTCCGATTGGGTCAAAAAAGAACTTTCGTCTGGTTTGATGAAAAAACTAGATGGACATTCTGTGTCTATCTTACCTGTGTTAAAAGAAAAATGCAGTGTCCCTTCAATAATTTTAGATTTAAAATCAGCTAATTTCACTAATTCTTATGAAGATGGGTTGTTAGATTTAGTTGAAGGATTAAAATTAACAATTAAAAAAGGTGGAATTCCGATTAATGTCAAAGCATATGTTCGAGCTTTATTATTTCATGAGGATTCTATAAGAATTATTCAAGAAGCTGGCAAAAAAACTAAACTTTTGTGGTTAGAAGCAAGAGAAGAAGATGGTTCAATTGAACCAAGGGTTGTGGAGCCTTATAGTTTTAGAGCTAGAGGTAAAGGTGGTACTTTATTGTTTTTTGCATATGATATTGCTAAAAAGGCAATACGGGGGTTTAGAGTTGATAGAATCCAAAGTGTAACTGAACTTGAAGAAGATTTTAAACCTAGATGGCCAGTGGAATTTGAATAATTCCCTCATAGAGATTTTTCATTTGATGAAAATATCCAACAACAAAGAGTAATTGTGAATTTCCACACGTAATTTCACTGTTAGGCGTGTCAATTGTGTGAAAAAACAGTGAAAACCGTGAAAAAAGCGTGAATTTTGTTAGGTGTTCTATGCAAATTTCACTTTTTCACGTTTTTCACGAAAAACCCTAAGATAATGTGCGCATCGTGAAAACAGTGACAAAATATTTGTGAATTTACTAGAAAAAGCACATTACATAAATTGAAACAGTTACAATTCATCGCTTGTGCCTGCATTATGTTTTGATTGTAGTGTGTCATTCATGATGATAAAATTTAATGGTTTGAAACTATTTTTTAGGATCTTTTTTGGTTATGCTTAGTCTAAATTTTAAAAATTCAGGTTTTTGACTACAGGATTCACATAAATGCCAAGTGTCATTTTTTTGCAAAGAACCCGTATCAAATTCTATTTCATATATTTTTGGAGATGAGTCATTACATTCAAAATGTTTAGAGATCGTATATCGCCTCCACATGAAATGAACAACAATGAATATCACATGACCTAAGGAATGGTTGTAAGGAGATTATAGGGCATATGATATCCATTAACTACTAATGGACAAAAAAAGGGAATTTGTCGGGTACCCTACAAATTAAGATTTCAAACTAAAATTTCAGTATTATCAATGATATTTTTGCAAGCTAACTAAGATTTTCTAAAATAACATTGATTTCAGTGTCTACAAGATTACGTTTCTTCAGTAATTCATGATAATGTTTTGGAATAATTATGATCTTCTTGTCACCCATGTTTGAGACCTTGGTCACAAATTCAACGTCTTTCACGCACAAAATAATTTTTGAGTATACTAAATGTATATATGAATAAGTATACTAAAAGTATACTATAATAGAATGATCAGAAATGAATCAAAATACATACAAGAAAAAGATACTCGGTAGTGCTGTAACCACTATAATGATATTTTCAGTTTTCTTTGCTGGGATGAGTGAATTATCCCCTGAGGCACAGGGTCTTGAGAAAGTCTTTGACTACAAAATCATCTTTGCAACATCCTGGTCTTCATGCTCTGAAAGAAACCTGGATTCATTGAGTATGTATGATTCTGTCGTGCAGCAGTATCTTCACAAGTACAATGTTGGTTTTAATACCATGACACATGAATGTGTTAATAAAAAATTTGTGCAAAAAACAGTTGATGAGACCAGAGAAGGCTCATTGGTCATAGTAATTACAGATGCATACACAAGCTATCTATGGACAAAAGCAACAGAGACACATGGGAAGTATGTTGATGGAAAAACACACCATGTTATTGTATCAACCTCATCATCACTTTTATCAGAACCGGCAAAAAATATCTGGACATTATCACACGAATTGTCACATTTTGCATTGAAACAAAAGATTATGGCGATACATGACTCTCGTTATGATGAACTTACAGATAATTTTGCAAAAGAAGTGATAATTGATTGGGTTCATGATATTCAAAAGAAGAAAAACAGTTGTGAAAAAAACTATTCATCATTGAATTTTTGCAGCGAGTTATGGACTACCATAACAACACCGTCTGGAAATCTGCATCCGGTAATGACTGTCTATCCATATCTGGATGCACTTGAAGAGTTGCAAAATCCAAAAAAGAATATCAAACACGAAAGCAGTTTACATGTTGCAGTCAATGGATACAATGTTTACAATGCCAAAGAAGGTGAAACTGTATGTATCAAAATTGATTCACGATATGGCGATACACCACTAATCAAGAAAAATGTTGAACTTTACTATTGGACGATTGATTCAAACAATTATGTAAAATCAACTAACAGTAATCATCATACACTTGATGAATATGGTTTTCTCTCAATTTGTAGTTCTTGGAACTGGGATTCTGATGATACAGTGTATTTACACGCAAAATTTGATGGAGACAGACAATTCATGGCTTCACAAAGCAACTGGGTAAAAGTCTACTAGAACAAAATAAGATCACAATATCAAATCAAAAATACAGTAATGGGAGGATTCGGTAATTTTTAGCATATTTGTCAGTCTTGATTTTTGTTTTCTTGTCTTGCAATCCAATTTAGAATTTTAGCATTATCATCTTTGATTCTTTCAAGTTCAGATTTTTCTTCACGAAGCTTGTTGTTTTCAGCCTTTAATCTTAATTCTTGAGAGATAGTCAAGTTAGGAACAGCATTGATGTATTCCTCGATTAGTTCATCAATGTGAGATTTGAAATAATTTTTGTCAAGCTGAATTAATCCACCATGGCCCATCATTGTTTCTTTCATTATTAGTGAGGCTAAAACAGAGTTACTTGAAAGGGATTTTTTGTTTGCTTTGTTGAAGAACCTTCTAAATCCATTAAATGCAGGGACATTGTACCTGCGCATTCCAGTAGGCAAAGGAGAACGTATTCCAGATTCTTTTAGAATTCTTTCCAGTCTCTTGCGCAATCCCATTTCAGAGAGTTCTCTGACAAAGGGTCCGCTCTTTTTGAAGAACGGATCTTCTGGTTTTGGTTCATGTCTTATTTCTTGTATCCACTGTTGTCTGTATTCTTGAATTGCATTCCAACATTCAGGAGTGACAAAGGCAACATACTCAGAGCTAGAGTTTGCATAAATTCTAATCATAGCAGCAACAACTGGTGATTTTTGAGAAACAGATTCTGTTACATCCTGTTCTTCCCAAAGATATTTTCCCTCATGAAAATAAATTGGAATCAGATGTTTCCATTGAAATACAAATGCACCAGCTCTTATTCCAGATGATGCAGCAAGCAAAATAAGAACTCTATCCATTACCTTGCAATGATTTATCATCTTTCGAATTTCATCATAAGTATATTCACGTGTCTCATCTTTTCCTTCAATTTCAGGAAATGTCAAACGAATTCGCTTCCATGATAAGTTTACACGATTCATTTCTAGAAGTTTTTGAACAGGTACAAAGTAATTTTTTAATGAAACAGGACTGATATAGTTTGGATCAGTCTTTGGAAGGTTTGCACGTTCCTTGAACTTTTGTCCTAGTTTGATCATCACATCTTCTGCCCAGTCAGGATTTTCCTTTGCACGTTTGACAAACTCTGTGGCTCTTACCTCAAAGTCTGCATCTGAAAACTTGCGTTTTACTCCTTTTTTCTTGGATTTGGGCTCAGATTCCTGTCTTTTTACAAGTTCTGGGTCACCTTTGAGGATAGGACGCAGAAATTCACAAAGAACTTTTTTGAGTTTTCTTTCATAGTCATTCTTTGTGGCTTCTGCTCTGATTGATGAATAGAATAATTCAAGAGGATTGTTCTTTGTCTTTACAATTTCATCTGGATGTATTTCCACGCTCTAGTTTACAATTAAAGTACAGATAAAGGACATGGTTGTCTCAAAACCAAAGATACTTTATATTTGGTAAATTCGAATTTTTACTGTTTGGCAAGTTATAAAGGAACATATTCTAATGAACAATCATTAAATTTTGTAATTCCAATTATTGTAATTTTATTTTTGGGAATAATTTACGTAATGACCCAAAGAGCAGATTCAGGGTTTGTCAGTTTTATCCTAATTGGAGCAGCTGCAATTACCATGTTTTATTGGGTAAGAGTTCTAAAGAAAATGACTAAAGATCAAGCACCAATCTATTCACAAGTAAGAGAACAAGAAACAAAGAATTGGGTTTATGATCTCATTAAAGGTGAAGGAGAATTTGTTTTTGTTGCAGAAGTTCCAGGGCCAGAAGATAAAATTGCAGTTAGGCTAATTGACGGAATTCTCTACATTAGAGGTACTGCTGGTTTTTCAAAAGAAGTACCTATTGAAGGGGCAAACGATATGCAAATTTTCGATTTCAAATACAGAAATGGTGTTCTAACACTTAGAATAAAATAATTACAAACTTTTTGCTAACTCTAATTTTTGTGGAAGATACTTGTCTGTAATATTTGTAAGACCATATTTTGCAAATGCTTCCAATTCAGCCTTTCTTTTTAATCTAAGGAAAACTTCTAATTCTTTTTTCCATATTCCTGATTCATATCTAGGATCTTTTTGTAAATCATAACAGCGCTTGATATCAGATTCAGTCATTGGAATTGTTGGAAGTTTGTATTTTTCAATATCAGTTGCCCATACTCCAACCCATTTTGCATCAGGAACTGTTAACTCTCTAAGATGTGCAGCGTTAGCAGAACCTGATTTGATTACCATTGCAATATGTTCTCCATATACATCTCCATCAGTCAAAATAATTACTGGTAAACCCATTTCATCATGTAATCTTTTAAGCAAAGTTCTAGTTGAACGTGGTGCTTGTCCTCCAGTATTGATAATTATTGATTTGAATTTTTTATCAATCTGTTCTTCAACAAATCGTGTAAAGAGTCCACCTTTTTCGATTGCAATTACAATTTCAGCACTAGTATCAACTAATTCTGCAGTAGTCAAACTTGGGCCAATAGAATAACCATCAGGATGATTAGACAGATTCATTGTTTTTCCTTCGTATCCAGGAATAGTATATTCAATATTCAAATCTCCAAAAATTGAACTTCTTTCTTCAGGGAAAATGTGGAAATCCTCTCGTGGTCGTGAGGTTACAGCCTCTAAATCGACAATAATATTATCAGATTCAGATTGGTCATCAAATTCTATTGCGAATGCTTGTGAGGAATAATAAACATCTCTCAAAGTAGATGATTTTTTCTCTTGAGTTAATCGATTTGCAAAGAATGCTAGCCACATTAATTGAGTAAATGATCTAAGTTGAGAAGAATTTTTTGAACTTCTTAAAGCAGAAGAATTTCCTAGAATGTATTGTCTAAGTTTTTTATCATAAACTATGTTACCAACAGATCTACTTGGAATTGAAAATTTGGGAAATTGGCCATTATCTAAATCATCATAGATTTTTGCACCATGACTTTTTAGAGCTTCAAGAACATTCTTTTGTTTTTCTTTTGCCTTTTGGCTAAGTGCTTTTGATTTAGATTTACTTGTTTTCAATTGGTTTTTCCTCCTCTACATTAGATTTGTTTTCAGTTGGAAGTTGTTCTTCTAAAATTTTCTTATAATTTGGTTCTTTCTTCTTTCCTGCAAGTTCAGTACAAAATTCTGCGATCATTGGAATGTATTTTGCATAAAGATTTGCTCTTTTCTTTGCCATTTCAGCTTGGCCTCTTTTTGACATGTAGGCAGCTAATTTTCTTGATAAATACTGTAAGGCTAAACGTAATTCTCTTTCAATTTCTTGTCTATCTGCAACATTTTCTTTTCCTGCAGTTTTGTAAGGAATTCTAGTGGAACAAATGTGAGAAACAATGATGAATGGAGGTTCTCCTTTTACTTTGTAACGACCCCAATCAGTATCACGAACTACTTTGAGAACAACGTCACTTCCTTCATCGTATAGTAATGGGATTCTATTTGCATATCTATACACATGTGGACCGCCAGATTTGATATCTCCACCATAAGCAATTCCCATTTCAACTACAAATGGGAAACCAGAATATGCAGAAGCTGGGCGCTGAACTACAGCTGCAAAATCAGGATTGAAGAACTTTTTGATTCCTTTTTCTAGAGGAGTCTCGCCTAATGGGGCCAAACAACTTGGATCAGGTGCAAGAAAATCTTCATACTTTTGAAGAGAATCGCTCAGATTAACTAATTCCTGGTTAGTCATAGTCCCCATTCTTTTTTCAGGCTTGAATCCTGCAAATTCAGCAAATTTTACAGCTGTTGTTGGACCTACTCGCTGAAATCGTTTTGTGAGAAATGTGTTTAACGGTTCACCTTGAACTGTATTTGTTAATTGTTTATAGTATTGACTTTCAGGATCCATGTCTACTGATTTTGATTGTGAATCTCCAAAATCCCAATAATACAACTTTTTGTTTGGAACATCAAGGTCTTCAATTCTAATTTTGTTTAATTTATCAAAATCCATTTTTAGAAAAGACATCAATGCAATTACAACACGCACTTGCCTGGAAAGATTTTTCCATTTTTTCTTTGCTTTTGCCATAATTGCGGTAAAGGCAAGATTCTGTTTTGATAATCCTAAATCTTTTCTAACTTTTTCTATCATTGGATCATCAATAGTTGGTATTTCAAATTGAGATTCAACAATCATTCTTCTTATTCTTTCAACATCAATTCCATGTGGGTGAGGACGAATAATTGTTGGTGGTGGTGGAATATCTTTTACAAATCTAGGATGTGAATATTTTTCTCCTTTTGGATCATCAAAAGTAATTGATGCATAAGGAGTGATCAGTGATGTTTCATAAACATAATCACGGATTTTGTTTCCTGCTTTAGAATAATCACCTTCTAAACAAACACTAACAGATAATCCCTTTCTTGCAACTTCTTTGGTTGTATGTTTAACAATAACGGGTTTATTTTTTTCAATATCTAGCAAAATTTCAAATTGATCTTGGGTTTGTCCATCAGTACAACTTTTTACTACAACAGGTTTGTTGGTGGTAATTTGTCCATACAGAATTGCCATCGTAGCACCCAGTCCAAACATTCCTCGGGCTTGTTTTAGACCAAATTTTGAACCATATAGTACAGTTCCAAATGCTAGAGGAACATGTTTTGCATCTACTCCAGGACCATTATCTTTTACAGTCAAAATGTATGGTTTTGGGTCTGGTTTGTCTGGATCTACAGCCTTGATTGTTAAATGAACATCTGGTAAAATTCCCTTTTGATCACATGCGTCAAGCGCATTTTCAACAAATTCTCTAACTGCTGTGTATAATGAACGTGTAGGATTACTAAATCCGGCTAAATCACGATTACTGTAAAAGAACTCACTGGGAGAAATTTGATTAAATTTTTCTTTAATCGAAGACATTTTGATTTTCCCACAATTTCATTTTATCTTCTTTTTCTTTTCTGTTTGCAGCTTCTAACTTACTGTAAACTGCACCATGCATACTTCCATTTGATATTGAAGATATTGCATCAACTGCAAGTCGTAATTTTCTTGCATCACCAATAATTGAAACTGTTTTACCATAAACTGAAATGTGTGTTCCACTTAGATTTTCCATATTTCTTCTTGCTCTACCACCCTCTCCAATAATTCTCCCTTTTATCCTTTCAACATTAGCATTTGATTTTCCAGTAAATTCTCTAAGATCTATTACATGCAATGCGTTTTCTCCTTTTAAGAGAGTCATAGCATTTTCAGGTGAAAAACCTCTACCAATAGCTGTAACAATTTCCATTGCTTTGAATGGTTCCATTTTTTCAACAGAATCAGTAGACTTGATCAAAACTTCCCCTGTATCTCCATCAATTTCTAAAGAAACATGGCATGATGATTCAATTTTCGACTTTACATTACCAGATTTTCCAATTAGAACAGCTATTCGATCATTTGGGATTCTAATTAATTTCTCAAAACTCATTTTGTAATTTCCTCATAGACAACAGATGGATCTTTTACAGATATACCTCTTTTATTGAAGAATCGGGTTATGTTACTAATATCTCTTTTAAGAAATTCTTCAGAGTTAGGATGTCTCAAATCAACTGCAGAACCCAAATCAAAAACTACTATTCCATTATCTGTTTTGAAGATATTATATTCAGAATAATCTCCATGAACTAACTTTGCTTTTTGATAAAGTTCATGAAGAAATGATAATGATTGTAAATAGTCACTTTCATCTACCTGAGATTCTAGTAATGTTTTTGATGGTGAGCCATCAGTTCCAATGAAATTCATTGCCAAGACATTATTTGTGACTAAAATAGGCTCAGGCACAGGAAGACCTACTTCAAAGCATTGTGAAAGATTACGAAATTCTTTCTTTGCCCAGAGATAGACAAGATTTTTTGTACCTTTTTTGACTTTGGAGAATCTAGGATCACCCAAAATGTAAGGCTCTCGTTTTTTAAAATTAGAAGTACTTACCAGATAAATTTTCAAGGCCACATTTTTTTGATTTTCAGCTACACCCCAAAACAATACAGATTCTTTTCCAGCACTGACTGCCCCATTAACATAAGAAATAACATGATCACTGATCATCTTGTATAATGTCATTACAGTTGGTTTGTCTAAAACTTCATTGACGACCTTACCTTTTTTGAAACCATCATCTAGTTGTTTCTTTTTTGATTTAGATGATAATTTTTTATCTATTTTTGATTCTAATTTACGACTTAATTCATCAGACATTTTTTTTAAACCTCATGTAGTAAAAATAATTTAAAATAATATTGTATGTCATATTACATTTTGAAGACAATTAAAAACGGAATATCAGAAATAGTTTTAACACCATTTTCAGAACCAATTCCAAGTTCTAAGGATAATGAAACAGTATCTTTTCCTACCATGTTAATTATAGAAGAATTTTGCAATAATGTTTTTGCTTCTTCACGATCCACAAATTTTTCACCATAGTAACCTTCACTGATGTGCATGTTTAATTCTCCTTCAGTAATTTTTTTCCCTAATAATTCTGCATCACAAATATTTAGCATTGCATTTTTTTGGTAGTCAGTAATTCTTGCAGAGAATTGCATTATGCATATTTACCTTTTAGAGTAGATTTTGCACCACATGCTTCACAAAGTAAAAATGAAATTCTTTTTTCTTTTTCAATTTTTGTATCAGGACTTTTACATGTAGGACATTCCAGATAATCTTTTACATAAATTTGGAATAATCTGGTAAAATCATCCGGGGCTCGTTTTCCAATAAACATTGCCTTATCACCCAATCTTTCAGCTGGAACTGCAAATTCTTTTGATAGATATTGAAGAACTTTATCAGGATCCCTTCTCAGAACTTTAGGAAATTCAGAGAAATTTCGTAAGAATGTCTTTTGACCTTCCCACATTACATCAACCACAGGTAGTTCAAATCTAGATTTTGAATCTTTTTTGGCAGATCCTAAATTATCCTGAATTCGTTTAAGTAAATTCTCGTATTCTGCTTTTGTCAATACGACTAAGTATACACTAGACCCTATATGGGTTTTGAAAAAGAGAAATCGTGTGGACTTCTGTTAATGATTATGTCATTTTTCCTATTCGGAAAACATTAGTTCCACATTTTGGACATGTGCCTTTTACAGCTGGACGTCCATTTTTTAGGGTAGTTTCTTTCGGATCTTTAATCTCCGTTTTTGCTCTGCATTTTACGCAATATGCTTCAACCATTCTAAAAATTCTCAAACTTGGTGGTATTTAGGAAGAGCCTGTGAAAATTATTTCACTATAGGCCTAGATGTAGGTAAATTTTTTTAGGCGTAAAAAAATGAAAAATAGGAAATATTTTACATAATGTTAAAATTTTAAGAAAAATTTTTGTGTAAAATATTGAAAATACAATTATTTTTAAGAATTTAATCATCTAAGGTGATTTCTTCAAAGATTATCAGTTATAAATAAGATCATGTTAAAAATCAAAAATGGCTTCAAAAAAAGGAGTAGCAATAACTGCAATTGTTTTAGCAGCAATCACTGGAGGAAGTTTTCTATTATGGTTTGTTCCAGTAGAAAATCAAACAACCTTTGTTGTTTCAGACTATGGAAATTATCTTGATGGAGTAAAAAATATTCATGAAGTTCTAGAAGAATCAATTGAAATAGATTATCAAAATCTTAGAAATGGAGAAATTTCTCCAGAAGATTACAATATTGTTACTGATGTAACATCATCACAGGTGACTGCTCAGATAAGTGAATTTGTGACATCTAAACCACCTGAAGAATGGCAAACAAGCTACATTAGCTATATGGAAGCAATGAAAAAATTCAATGAATACATAGGAGAAACCAAAGTTTTAGCTTCTATGATTGAAAATGACAGTTCGGAAGATGAAATAAATCAAGTAATTCAAAAAATTGAAGAACTAAAGAATGAGTCACAAGAATTGGTAAAATCATCGGATGATTCAAGACCAAATTAGCCTCAAATCCGAATTTTACTAACCACATTAGTTGGAAATCGTTAAAAGGTAATTTTGTGATAAAAATAGAATGTCTCAGAGGTCTGACAAGGTAGAAAAGGATGTCAATGCTTCAACTGCCAACAAATTACTAGTAATTTGTATTGATAGAGATAATGATGTAGGTGAAAAGGCCGGAATTGTTACTCCAGTTATTGGTAGAGATGCATGTATTGAAGCAGCCCAAAGATTAGCTCTAGAGGATCCTGAAGATGCAGATTCAAACTCGATTTTTTCTGCAATCAAAACATATGAAGATCTGATTAGTAAAGGCTACCAAGTAGAGGTGGTCACCGTTGCAGGAGTCAAAGATAGAGGGGTTCAAGCTGATGAAAAGATTTTAGTTGAAACAAAAAAAGTTTTAGAGAAATTTTCTGCTAATGGTGCAGTAATTGTATCCGATGGAGAAGATGATGAAAGTGTTATTCCAGTTATTCAAAATGTTCTTCCAGTAGTTTCAGTTCAACGTGTTGTAATGAAAGTTAGCAGAAGTGTTGAATATTCGTATGCAGTTTTTGGTAAATATTTGAAAATGGTTGCATATGATTCAAGATATTCAAAATTCTTCTTGGGTGTTCCAGGAATGCTTTTGTTAATTGGAGGAGTCGCAAGTGTGTTTAATCTCACAACAGAAATTTTTGCTATTTTAGTTAGTATTTTGGGAGGTGCATTCTTGATTAGAGCA
Organism: Candidatus Nitrosopumilus sp.; assembly: GCF_028278985.1. Taxonomy (GTDB): domain Archaea; phylum Thermoproteota; class Nitrososphaeria; order Nitrososphaerales; family Nitrosopumilaceae; genus Nitrosopumilus. Next base: position 67,025 of record NZ_JANQTA010000001.1, read on the forward strand.
TTTGATGTTGATAGAATGTGGTCAAGTTGGTCAAAGCCAACACCGATGGGTTTTATCAGAATGTTTACCATGGTAACAGGAGTATTGTTGATTCTATCATCAGTTCCAGCTGGAATTAGTGCTGTTGATGCAACTTTAATTGAAGCAGAAACAGAATTAGTTGCAAAGATAACTGATCAAGTAATCATTGGACAATTTGTAGCAGGAGCTCTGCCAATCTTATGGATAGGAATGGGTGCAATTTTTGCTGGAACATTACTAAGTAATTGGATTGGTGGAATTCCAAGACAAATTAGTGATATTTTGAGAATTATTGTGTTAGCTTCATTGTATCCAACAATTTTACAATTTACAAATATCATGATTTATGATGAGAGTTCATTTACATTGATTCCTCCTCTTCTAGGTGGATTGGCAGCAACTTTGGTGTCAGCAACTATCCTATTCAAAAAATATAGAAGAAATAGAGATCAAGAGATGGTTTCAGATTAAATTTTTTGAAATCTTCTAAATTATTGAAAAACACTGATATCTCTAGGCTCGTATTTACCTAAAGGCGTCAAAAATGAACAAAGTAAAAGACACTTTTTTTCATTTATCAGGATTATACAAAATCTACGGAAAAAGGCTTGAAAATGAGATTAGGGATGGAGACATTCCCAATCACGTAGCATTAATTCTTGATGGAAATAGAAGGTGGGCAAAAAGACATCTTACAATGCCAAAAGACGGACATTGGAAGGGAGCCGATGCAGTAGAGAACCTATTGGATTGGTGTGAAGAATTTGATATCAAAATTATTACTCTTTATGCATTATCTGCTGAAAATCTAGATAGAAATGATGAAGAATTAGATTATCTTTATGAATTAATCAGATTAAGATTAGAGAAATTATACAATGATCCTAGAATTCATAAAAATCAGATGCGCGTAAAAGGAATTGGAAGAATTGAATTGCTTCCAGATTCTATAAAAGAAGTTTTGCAAAGATTAGATGATGCAACAAAAGACTACAACAATCATTTTCTAAATATTGCATTAGCCTATGGAGGACAATACGAATTAGTTGATGCTGTTAAAAAAATTGGTGAAAAAATCAAAAAAGGATCTTTAGATGTAAATGAAATTAGCAAGAAGGAAATTGAATCAAACTTGTACACATCTCATCTACCACAATCATCACCAGATATGATATTGCGTACATCAGGTGAAAAAAGATTAAGCGGTTTTTTGATGTGGCAAAGTGCATACAGTGAATTAGTTTTTATGGACATCTTTTGGCCAGAATTTAGAAAAATAGATTTGATGCGTGCAATTAGAACATTTCAAGAAAGGAAAAGAAGGTTAGGTAAATGATAGAAGAAACATCAGCAGGAATTGTATTATTCCGAAAAGAAAATAATAAGAATCAATTTTTGTTATTACATTATCCTTCTGGACATTGGGATTTTGTAAAAGGAAAAATGGAATCAGGTGAATCAACTCATGAAACAGCTGTTAGAGAAGCTAAAGAGGAAACCGGAATTACAGACATTACATTTTTAGATAATTTTGAGGAATGGATAGAATATAATTTTCAATTTCAAGGAGAATTAGTTCACAAAAAAGTAGTATTCTTTTTAGCTGAAACTAAAACAACAGATGTTAAAATTTCTCATGAGCATTTGGATTATACTTGGATGGATTACAATACAGCAATGGAAAAAACAACATTTGATAATGCAAAAACCGTACTAACTAAAGCACAAATGTTACTTACCCAAACTTTGTAATTGGAGAGTTTTTGCAATCTCTTTTGGATTTTTTGCATTCAGAATAGTTCTTCCAACAATCATGTAATCAGTTCCTGAAGAAATAATCTCTGAAGCATTTCCACCCTGAGTACCAACTCCTGGAGAATAGATATTCAATTTTTTTCCAGCAAGTTTTGAACAATATTGAATAATTTTAGGAAATGTAGCTCCAACAACAATTCCATCAACTTTAGATTCTAAAGCCCAATTCAAAAACAATTGGTATAGTTGCTGCTTTTTCTTCATTTTCACTTCCATGTCATACGATAATCTAGCCTCAGGGGCACTCATATGACATAATGTGATTACACCTTTGTCATTTTTGTGAGCAGATTTAACAAGATTTTTCAGGCTATCTAATCCCATAATCGGATTTGCAATAACTGCATCAAATCCTAAATTCCACAAATGTTCAGTTGTTACACGATTAGTATTTCCAATGTCGTTGAGTTTGATATCAGCGATTGTTTGTAAACCATACTTGTGAGCAGTTTTTGTAATTTTCAAAATTTGTTTACTACTTAACGGCAAAAGCAAATGAAAGTTTAGTTTTATAGCACAAAGATAAGGATGAAGTTGCTCTATATTTTTGAGAGTTTTTGATTCTAAATTTTTTACAGATGAATCATAGTCATTTGCAAGAATTACCTTCCCATTAGTTTTTGAGATCTTTGAAATTCTAGTTTTGAAGGTGACCATAATCGACTAACGGATGGGTCTCTTTTAATTTTATAATTTTAACATAAGAATAGCCATGTTCAGATGGATTTTCTACAAAAACTGGTTCAGAGTCATTTGAAAGAGAGAATTTTAGGAAAGGTTTTGATGGATCACTATCTAATACAACATGGCAAAAATAGGATGTTCCTTCTTCATGAAAATTCATGAAAACACCTAGTAACCATTTTTCTGAATGTGGGAATAAGAATAGAGGAAATGGCACCTCATCAAAACCCCATGTGAGTTTTGCTAAACTAAACATATCTTCTAATTCAATGGGTTGATATCTGTCAAGAGTCCCATTTCCGGGTTTCAATGTTTTTGGAAGTGATTTTATTCTAACAATTGGAGAATAAAGTTTACTAGAATCAGCAGTAGAATTTACAATTTCAGATTCTTCTTTACCAGCCTTTAATCCATAACACAAGTAATGGCCATTATTTTCTAAAGGAGTGTAATACACAATTGGTTTTTCTTTTAGTACATCCATTTGAACTGAAAGAATTTTTTTTCCATCATGATCATGCAAAAATGAAACTCTTGGTGCACGCTCAAGTGCACAAACGAGCCTAGAAAATTCTAATGTGGAATTTACTTGAATGTAACGAGGTAATTTATCAGAAGAGTTTTGAATTTTATCCACGGAAGTGTTCAATACTTTATCAAATTAAACTTATCCAAAAAAAAGGAGCCTAGTTTCTTCTATCAATTACATCATTGATTGCAGGACCAGTACCAATGATAGTTACAGGCGTGTCAAGTTTATCTTCAATGTTTTTGATAAAGGATTTTGCTTCATCAGATAATTCATCATAAGATGTCTTGCCTGCACATTCAGTAAAAAGAACATCAAGTTTTGTAATTGAAATTTGTGTAGCACCATTAAGCATGATTGCACGCCTAGCTAAATCAAAATCAAAGTCAGCTGCACGTCTTTGTCTTCCAGTTACAGTTCCAAATTCTGACCAGCCTTTCTTTTCAGCCTCTTCAAGAGATAATTCATTTTGTAAAGGTCCCGTGCCTACACGCGTAACGTAAGATTTGAACACAACAATAACTTCATCAACTTTAGTAGGTCCTAATCCAATGTCAGCACAAATTCCTGAAGCAGTTACATCCTTAGAGGTAACAAAAGGATAGGTTCCATGCCAAAGTGATAGAAAAGTACCTTGTGTACCTTCAACAAGAACATTTTCATTTGCATCCAAGGCTGAATTGATTTCTTCAGGAACATCTACAATCAATGAAGATAGAGAATCAAAATCTTTTGCCAGTTTCAAAACTCTCATAGCTCGGTCGGAATTTGCAGGACCAGTTCCAGAACCAGTACTTCCAATTTTTTCTTTTAATTCCCCTTTGGAATCCCTAACAAGATGAGATTCTTCGATTATTCCACAATGTTTATCGATAAATGAACGTCCAGAAGCATCAAAATCTTCAATCTCTTTTTTTAGTACATCAGGATTGATTACAACACCGGGTCCAATCATAACCTTGGCATTTTTGTTTAAGAAGCCACTTGGCAACATTCTAACTTTGTAAAATTTATCGCCGTCTCTAATTGTATGACCAGCATTTGGACCCGCACCGCCTCGTACAATTACCTTAGGATTGTCTTTAATTGCTAAATAAGAAATGATTTTTCCTTTTCCTTCATCTCCAAAAAAACCGCCAACTACAACTGTTGATGTCATAATTCTCAATCAAATTTGCGTTTATTAAAGCTAAAGTGCTAGAACATGATTTTATATTCCACATAGAATCTGTCTGATCGATGGTTGGAGAAAATTTTGCAGGAAATATTATTGTAAATTTAGCAAATCTACCCGATTTTCTCAGAAATCCAATTTTGAAAAAAAGAATGATAGAGTTTTTTGGTTTATCTGAACCTGAAAAAAAAGAAATTATCAATAATGCATTAGAAGCAGGACCAACAATTCCATTTCCAAATTTTTCAAAGTTATTCAAAACTTGGCTTAAGATTTTGACTACTCTTACTGAAGAACAAAGAGAAGGATTATTTTCAGAATATATTGTTGAAGTATCTCAATCTCCTCAAAAATTAATTGCATTTAATTTGGATGGAATTTTAGAGATATTCATAACACTTGAAGAAAATGAAAAAGAAATTCTTTCAAATACAATCAAGAAAATTATCAATAATTTAGATGAGAATCAAAAAAGAAAGTTAATGATAATTATTCCAGATAATGCAAAAAAACACTTAAAATTTTAGGCACCAGCTGGAGGTTCATCTGGTTTTCGATTATCTTCATTGGAATAATCAATAACTTCACCATCAGGAGACATAACTCCAGCAAAGATTTTTTCATGCTTTTTCAATAATTTTCTGTGATCAGGCATTGACATATCGAGCCTCATTTCATTCATTACCATAATTCGATATTCTTTCCATTCTGCCCAGCACTTGTTACATACTGGATATTTTGCTGCAACCATATCAAGTTGTTCAGATTCAGGAATCTCGTCTTTACATTTAGTGCATATGCGACTCATAAAAAATCCCTGTTAAAGACTACTTTTATCTTTTATCGATGTAAAGTAATAATAATTAACAATAGCATGATTGTTCATGAAGATCAAGTGTCCTAAATGCAAAGAAGATGCAGAATTAGCTATGGATTTTTCTTTGGTTAAATGTGGTTCGTGTGATTTAGAAATGAGTTATGGTGAATATGTCAAGTTTGTTGCTCATAATGAATCAAGATATTCAGATATTTTAGGCGACTATTCAGGGGATACTAAAAATCAGCAAACAGGTTCATTAGATGAATGGGATTAACAATATGGTAAAATCATTCATCAGATTAAAATAATTAGTTTAAGAGATTTCTAAACATCATTGGAGTTTTTACTTGAGAATATTCTCAATTTGGTTGGATTTTTGGTAGGATTAATCATTGGAACAATGTCACTAGTTGGTTTCCGAAATACAGGTAGTCCTACATTATTTAGATTAACAATTGCTTTCTTTTCAATAAGTGTTGGATTTTTTGTAATTTGGTCAGGATACATGCTAGAAGATTTTGTTATTCAATCTGGAAGTATTGAAAGATGGATTCAAACATTAGGAATTGGAATTCAAACAGTAGGATACTTTTTCATAGCTTTCTCACATAGCATAAAGTCATTTTTCCCTAAATCAAGATACTTTAGATCAGTTGGAGTTTTTCCATTATTTCTTGTTTCATCAGTACAGTTAGAACATATCTTTAGATCAGTTTCATTTATTCTTCTTGCATATGGTGCAATCGAAACCATGCTTTCATATTTTGAAAATAAGAATAAAGGAGCAATTTCAGTAGCAGTAGGCCTTGCATTGTTAGCATTTGGAGAATTTTTAGGATGGTATTCGTTTGTTTTCCCAGAATCAATTTTAGATCATGTTTCTACAATAATCAAGATTGGAGGTTTGATTTTGTTGTTTATTCCAGTTAGTAAAGTTCCACTAACCAAGATAAAATTTGATGATAACTTTGATGACCTGAAATAGGCTCAATTTTTTAAAAATTTTGATGGGGTCAATTTCTTTTATCTTTTTGGTATATTGCAAAATATCATTGCCCTCTCATAGAAATTAACAAGAAAAATAGTGAGTAATGGCCGAATATAGGACTCATATGAAAATTATTGGAGATATTTTATACACAACCAGAGATGATTTGCAAGATGAGGATGGTGCAACAGTTACTTATCTAATTAGAAAAGCAAACATTTCTCATTCTAGAATTTCTAGAATACTAAAAACTCTAGTATCTCAAGGATTATTAGAACAAGTTGATTCACAAGGTTCAAACAGATACAAAATAAGTCAATCTGGAAGAGAATTTCTTCAAGCATATCATACATTTACAAAATTTGCAGATAATTTTGGATTAAATATTTAATCTTCAATATCATCAAATTCATCTAAATTATCATCAAAGTCATCTTCAAAATCATTATCCTCATAATCTGATGCTGACATTCTTTTTTTAGAACATATTCAACTTTTAAAAACTTATCAAAAAGCAATGATAATTAATCTAAAAAAATGAGAATAATTTATGAGAGTTCAATGTAATGATGAAGGAATTCTAAAAGCATCTGAAATTATTAAAAATGGAGGTATTGCTGTTTATCCAACTGATACAGTATATGGGATTGGTTGTAATCCCTATCTAAAAGAATCAGTAGATAAAATATACAAAATCAAAAACAGAGATAGAGCAAAACCTTTGCCTTTACTAGTTTATTCAATAGAAAAAGCAGAAGAGATTGTTTCATTTGATGAAAAAACAAAAAAAATTATTGAAAAATTTTGGCCTGGAGCACTTACTGTGCTAGTGAAAGTAAATGATCAGAAATTGAAGGAATCATTAGAAATTGAAGACAAAATTGCAATTAGAATTCCAAATAGTGAATGTATTTTAAATTTATTAGAAAAAATTGATTTTCTTGTTGGAACCAGTGCAAATATTTCAGGAGAAAAATCATTTACAGATCCAAAAAATTGTTCAACAGGGTTAGAAGATTTTGAAATTTTTGTGGATGGAGGAGTTATTGAGAGTAAAGGGGAATCAACAATAATCGAAGTGACAAATGATGAAATCAAAGTTCTTCGAGAAGGTGCTATTAGTAAAGGGGAGATACTGAGCATATGAATCTGATAATAACATGTGCAAGACATCTTGAACCAGATACAGAAGAGGAATTAAGGGATTTTTTTGAAGAATTTGGAGATTCTGAACCAAAAATCACCATCACAAATATGTCAGGGATTTTAGTTGCAGATACAAAATTAGAACCAATTGAAACTGTAAGAAAAATTAAAGAAAAATTCCTAGATGAACCTTGGAGTGTCAGATATTGTCTAAGAATTATTCCAATCCAAATAGAAGTAGAATCAAAAATTGAAAACATTGTTGAAGAAATTACAAAATTAAGCAATCAGATTAATGAAAATGAGACATATAGAATTTCAATTGAAAAAAGAAATTCAGATATGTCTAGTCAAGAATTGATTACAAAAATTGCTAATAAATTCAAAAATAAAGTATCATTAGAATATCCTGATAAAATAATCCTAGTTGAAATCCTTGGAAATAAAACAGGAATATCAATTTTGAAAAAATCTGATATTCTAAGTATAGAAAAAACTAAACGAAGTATGTCAGAGTAAGACAGCTGCTTTTTCTATCAAAATATCCTCAAGAGGAGTTTTTGAATTTACAGAATTGACATATTTTTGATTAATTTTAAAATATTTTTTAATAAAACTTTGATTATTCTTTGAAAAAAGTGGAATCAAGTTTTCAGATAAATCTGCATATAGAGAATTTAGCATTGTTTTGTTTCCAATAGAAATCAAAATGAAATTTTTATTAGATTTTAGTCCAGCAGTTTTTATTGCATCAGAAATTTGTTTAGTAATAGCAAATCTCATCAATAGATCTGTTTCTAATTTTTTAGACAGTAATACATTATTTTTTTCTGAATTCATCGACAATGAAACTATCCGTTTAAGATGATAGTTATTTAGAATAAAACTACTTGAAATTGCTTGTATCTTTAATTTTGGATATTTTTTTCGTAATTCATCAATAAATTTAATATCAATTTTTTTGCTACCTTTTATTTCTAAAGCCTGAACTAACTTTTTCTGAGATTCAAAAATCAACTTGTTTGAGGAGCCCCCATGAATTACAGGTATAATACTTACAATGTCATTATTTTTGATTATGGATTTTTTACCATCAATGGCTGATGAATCAACACCGTTAATTGCAATTAACGAATTTTCAGAATCTAGTTTAGGACTATTCTCTGGCTGTAAGTTTTCTAATTCTAACAATAAAGATTCAATAGAAATTTCAGATTTCTCAAGTTCTAATTGATCTGTCTGAAATGATTTTTTAGCTCCCCCAACAAATTTGACAGTAATCATTTTAATTCAAAAATTTTAAAGACCTAAAAGAATTATTCAGTTTTCTCTTCTGAATTTTCTTCAGTGTTTGTTTCAGTTGCTGATTCAACAACAGTTTCAGCAGGTGCTTCTTCGGAAACTTCTGGAGTAGATTCAGAAACAGTTTCTTCTTGTACTTCTGGCTGTTGAACTTCTTCAATGGTTTCTTCCACTTCTGTTACAGAAACTCGTGATTGTTTTGCTTTTTCTTCACGTATTTCTTTTTTGATAAATTTAGTGATATATCCTGCAACTTCATTTTTCAAACCTTTTGAACGAATAATTGAGATTTGATCTAATGCCTTCTTATTATCAGCGAAATCTTCACCAAATTTTGATTTGTGTGCATCAAGTACCTCATAAGAGAGACGTTTTATCCTATCCACGCTTCGGATAACAACTGGGGTATTTTATACCTATATTCCTAAATACGATTTTGAATTCTTTTCAAGAATTGAACTCATTTCATCAAAGGATTTTCCAAGAATTTTAGCCGCACAAAAAATAACACTTGGAATGAAGCTAATTTGTCCAGATTTCATTTCAAAACATCTAGAAAATCTAACTGGGCCATCAGTTTCTACCAAAATTTTTGTCAAGTCAGTTTTTGAGAGTAAAGTTTGCTTATCATTTGCATAAATCATTACAGGTCCATATGAAACATAGAATCCCATATCCATTGCTATAGAGAGATTTTTCTTACTTCCATCAAACCAATGCAATAAGGAACGTGATGTATCAAACGATGTCATTAGTTCAAATATTTTATCTAAACTTTTTCTAGAATGAATTGACACTGGTTTCTTATATTTTTCAGCTAAAGACAATAATGTTTCAAACACTTTGATTTGTCTACTAAAATCATCATTTGTAATATAATTAGGATCTAATCCGATTTCACCAATACCAGAAATAATTTCATGATTTTCTTCAATTAAAGTAATCACTGATTCAAGATTATCGTTTGAACATTCGGGATGAATGCCAATAAACGGTAAAACATGATTACTCGTTCTTGCCAAATTTAATGTCTCTAAGGAATTTTCATAATCCATTGAAACACAACATGCTTTCATTTTTAGAATTTCCATTTGTTTTAAAATATAATCAATTTCTGGGGCATATTGAGGATCAGACAAATGAATATGAGAATCAAAATACCATGTCATGTCTTAACAATTCTGTAGATTGTCTGTATAAATCGATTCCTTAGTGATATTTTTTCACTCATTATCTTTTTCCGAAAAAAAATAAATGAAATTTTATGAAATCATCAGAATTGGGTCTTTCAGCTATGTATAGAATTTTGAAAAAAGCAGGGGCTGAAAGAGTCAGTGATGAATCTGCTGATGAGTTAAGGAGAGTAATTGAAGAAATAGCAAATAGTATTGCAAAAAATGCTGTTGATTTATCATCCCATGCAGGTAGAAAAACTGTAAAAGGAGAGGATGTTAAATTGGCCTCAAAATCATTTAGTAAATTCTAATCTAAAGAGTTTAATTGTTCATTTTGTGTTTTTCAAAACGGTGTTCTGGCAGAACGGTTATGCGTGGGCCTGCAAAGCCTATACAAGGGGGTTCGACTCCCTCGGGCACCTTACTCAACAATTACTTGTGCTTCCATCCAAGGATGAAGAGTACAATAGTAATCATAAACTCCGGATTCTGAAAAAGTGTACGAAAATGATTCAAAAGGATCCATATGTCCACTATCAAATAGTTCAGTTGGTGCATCATAGAAACCAGAAGTTACACTGTGAAAAGCAGAATCTTCATTTAACCATGTAACAGTTCTTCCTTTTTCAACAGTTATTTCAGATGGAATATAGCATCTATCAGTTTCTTCACATCCAGGTCTTGAAACTTTTGTAGGCATTATCACATCTGCATTTACAATGGGTTCAATTTCTATTTCAGTCTCATCTTCTGAATAACTTAAAGCTGCAACAAACACTACGATAGCAATTGTAATTGATACTCCAGCAATTGATACTTTTTTTAACATAATTTTTTCATTCCAGTTGAGTTATTACATAATTACCAAATTCTCTAAATATATAGCATATTAGAAGAGTAAATTGTCTCAAAACGGAAATGGTTTATTAGAGTACATACCTGGCTCACATTCATTATTAATTCAGAAAAATTCATCTCCACCTCTTGAAGGATTTTCAGAAAATATTCAAGGTAGTATCAAAGAATACGCTGAAAGTGCTAAAAATGAAGTTGAAAAAGGAAATAATTTTTTGCAATGGGTACTAACTAGAGTTTTTGAGGCAACTGAAGACGATGCTGCAGATGCAATTGTTGATGGCGCTAATGATTTAGGAATTGATGCATATTTGCCTGTTGATTTTTCAGATAATACAATTAGATTGTTTCAATCAAAATATGGAACATCACATTCCCTTGAAGCGATTGCAAAATTCAAAGAAGATGCAAAACGTCTGTTATCAAAAGATGTTACAAAAATGCGACCAGAATTAGCACAATTAGTTACTAAAATTAAAGAAAAAAATTTGAAAATTAAATGCTGTTACGTAACAGATCAAAAAGTAGAGTATGAAGATGATCTAGTCGAAATTATTGATGGAGAGAGAATCATTCAGAGATTATGGGATAGAATAAAAAAACCTGCAGCTGGGAAAAAATCATCAATAAAATTAGAACGAATGTTAAGACATGATAACACTATTTTAGGAATTTTAAAACTTAGAGAACTCACAGAATTTGTTAGTAAAAACAGAGATTATGTTTTTGAATCAAATATTAGACAATGGATGCAATTCAAAACCACAGTCAACAAAGGATTAAGAGAAACTTTACAGAGTAATCCAGGGAAATTTTTCTATTATAACAATGGAATTACTATTGTTGTTAGTGATTTTGAAGAGTTGGGTGATAATTTTATCAAATTACATGCTCCTCAAATTGTAAATGGTGCACAAACATCAAATTCAATTTTAGATCATTCAAAGCGTACCAAAAACATGGATGGTTCCATGACAGTCACAATTATCAAAGCTGATGATGAACAAGAACAAAATAACATCACAAAATATAGGAACTCTCAAAACTCTGTTAGAGGAAAAGATCTAGTTTCATTAATGGACTTTCATAAATCAATTAAATCCCAATTAAGAAATTGTGGTTATTTTTATGAAATTCAAGCAGGTTCGTTTGACACAAAAACTAAATCTAAACAATGTGAGTATGAAGGTGATTCAACATACAATGCATATCTTCCAGACAATCACAAAAAAGTAATTGTTGCAAAAGATGCAATTCAATCACTAGTTGCTGGAATTGAACAAAGACCTACAGAGGCTTATAGTTCCCCTTCACAATTTTTGCCACGAGGAAGTAAGTATGATGATATTTTTAATGACAACCTAAAAGACGATTACAGGATTTTACTATATCCATATCTTGTTAAAGAATATGCAAAAAAATCATTAAAGTACGGAAAGCAAGGTGGCCATAAAACCAAAAGATATGCAACTTTATTTTTTGTAGCAGTTTATTTTCGAATACTACACAAAAAAGTTTTAGAGTCAAAGGGTGATTTTAAGGGAGATATTAGAAAATTAGAGCCAATTTTTCGTAGTTTTAAACTCAATTCTAGAATTTTAAAACTAACAGATGTCATCGTGACTAAATTTCTTGAGGATACGGTAGTTGATGACGAAATAGAATTGGCAAATACAAAACACAATTTCTTTTCACAACATGTCTGGAACGATACAATGCTTCGTGTAATTGATAAGAAAATTAGACAAGAAGAAGATGAGATATTAGCACTAAGAAAGCTTACTAGTAATTTATTGTAAGTAGGCAGAAGTCCAACCACGTAAAAATCTTGCAGGAGGTTTACATTGGTCAGACTGCTACCTAAATTCTGTAAAAACTAGTAATATTTAACATAATTTTTGTAGGAATGGTTTTTCTAGAATGTTTTTTATATCCAGTAAAAAAAGCAAATTCACTTTGGTTACAAGTTACAAATGTGCTATTTGTGGTGAAAAAACTACAACCAGATTTATTCCAATGAGAGAATGGAATATTGAAGGAGTCTTATGTGGAGATTGCTATTCTAAACAGCTTCACGACTATTATCCAGGGGAACACATCAGAGTAAACAAAGATCTTGATTAGCTTGATTCTGTTTTAGAAAATTTGTTAATGTTTAAACAATTCCATGCTAAAACATCATCTTTAACATTTTCTTCATCCAGAAATTTAATATCAGTAATTGTTTTTTTTCTTTTCAATAAATTTACTTGGAAACTAGAAAATTTTTTGCAATCACAGGTGTTGTACAAACATGCATCACCATCATTTTCATCATGATCAGATGCTTCATGACCACAATCGCATAGAGTATCTTTTTTAGAATTTTCTAGAGTTAGTTTAGTATACACTCCAAATCTAAGATATGCTTCTCCACCATGACCTTTCTTGAATCGTTCATAGTGTTCAGACTTAGGTAATAATTTGTACATTGAAATATTGGTATCCTGTTTTTGTGAATCAGCACCCATGATGAACCAATAATCATTTCCTGTTTCAACAAAACGTATCTTAATTGATGGATCAACCCACCAATGAATAACATCTCTCCACAAATTTAGAGACTCTTTTTGGTCAGAAAATAATGGAACAACATTCATTCTAAGGTCAAAATATCGATAGGCTACACCAATAAACTCATCAAACCATGGAATTGATGATTGGGAAGACATGGTCACAAATCAGCCAGGAGCTTATTTATCTGATCTGAATTAGTGGTAATACCCTTATATCTGAGTTTTATAGGATATTACACATGGTTTCCTATCGTACAAGTATGCAAATTGTAGCAGACTTACTTACTGCAACAGAACAATCAGGACAGGAAGGCATCAAAACTACATCACTTTTGACAAAGGCCAATCTTTCACATTCAAGATTATCAAAATTCTTGGAAAACTTGACTGGTGCAGGTCTTATCAATAAAATCGAATTTGATGGAAAAAATACTTTTGTAATCACTTCAAAAGGAAGACAATATTTGGATTCTTATGTAAAGTTCTCAAGTATTGCAGAATCATTTGGTTTAGAATTATAGAAAAATTATTTTCTGGATCTTCGCTTTGCATTTCGTTTTTGACGATCTACTCTATCTTTGTATGATCCATAAACAACGATGAAACACATTCCACCAATAGAGGCATAAAACAACAAGTAAAGAGGATCTTCTCTCAATTCACCAGTTGTAGGGGAAATAAACGAGATTGGGACTCCAACCATCATAAAAATTAGGATTACCATAAGATATTTGTCCATGAATAAGACTATTTACAAAACCATATATCTTTTTGATTTTACAATTGATTTTACAGTACAATGACAAAAAAGCTTGAAATTTTAGGGTTGTTTTTAGTTGTAATCATGTCATTGAGTTTTGTAGGTGCTTTTCAGCCAACTGTTGAACCTGGATTATCACCATTATTTTGGGGATGTGCTGGCGGAGCACTAATGATAATCATGTATAGAAAATTCAAAAGAAAACAAGAAGAGAAAGCAGATTAGAATTAATTGATAAATTATCAAGAATTGATCAAATCTTAATCAACCGACAGATCTATAAAGGACAATTTCAGCAAATGAATGGGGAGCATGGCTGAAGAAAGTAAACAATGGTGGGACGGTTTACCAAAAGAATTAGAAACAGATATTGAAACTGTCATTGAATAAAACTCCTGAAATTTTCTAAAAAATAAAATTATGATTAAAGCCTCGGACGGGATCTGAACCCGCGACCTAACGCTTACGAGGCGTTCGCTCTACCAGGCTGAGCTACCAAGGCATGATTGGATAAATCCATCAGAGTTAATAAAAAGCATTTCCGAGTGGGATTGATTGAAGAAAACAATTTCTGGCATTAGAGGAATCTTTGGAGAAGATTTACGCCTAAAGGATGTACTAGAATTTGCAAGTAATTTTTCAACATTGATTCAATCAAAAAAATGTGTCATTGGAAATGATACACGTCCTTCAGGAAACATGATCAAAGAAACAGCAAAAGCTGCATTAATGAAAAATGGGATTGATGTTTTTGATTTGGGAATGGTACCAACACCAGTTGTTTTTAGAGAAGCAAGAAAATATGGTTCAGGATTAATTATTTCGTCATCACACAATCCAATTGAATGGAATGGAATGAAATTCATAATTGATGGAAGAGGAATTAATGAAAAAGAATTACCATACATAGTTGAACATCAAGAAAATTCTTTATCATCAATTGGAAGTGAATTTGAAATTTCATCATCGTATATTGATGATGCAGAAAAAATTCTAGGAAATGTTAGTAATCAACCAGAAATAGTCATAGATATTGGTGGTGGAGCAGCTGATACTATTGCTCCAGCTTTATTGAAGAGAATTGGCTGTAAAGTGACTACTATTAATGAAAAATTACAAAATAGTTCAAGAGGACCCGATCCAACTACAGATAATTTAACAGATTTGTGTGATGCCTCAAAGAAAAACAGATTAGGATTTGCTTTTGATTTAGATGGAGATCGCTTAGTTGTTGTTAAAGATGGTAAAAAACAGATTCCAGATGTAACTTTAGGATTAGGTGTAGCAAAATCTCTGGAACTAGGTTACAAAAAGTTTGTTCTTAGTATTGATACTAGTATTGCAGTAGAAAAATTCATCAAAGAAAAAGGTGGTAATGTTCAAAGATCCAAAGTTGGAGAAGCAAATGTTATTGATTTGATGTTAAAAACAAATGCTCAGGCTGGAGGTGAAGGAAGTAGTGGTGGATTTATTTTACCTGAATTCAATTATTGCAGAGAAGGAATTCTTACCAGTGGATTGATTGCATCAATGTTAGATAGTTCAAACTTTGATGAAATTCTTAGATACATGGAAAGTTATTCACAGATTAGAGACAAAACTAGTGTTGATTCAACATTACATGATAAAGTAATTGAAAACTTGCAATCAAAATTTGAAAAAGAATTTTCTGAAACAAGTACATTAGACGGAATAAAAGGGATTATTGATGATGACAGTTGGGTGTTAATTAGAAAATCAAATACAGAAGATATCATTAGAGTATCTGGAGAATCAAAAAGTTTGGATATATGTAAAAAAATTGTTGAAGATGGAATAAAATTAGTGAATGAGAGTTATGAAGAAGTTAGATGAATCTGCAATAATCAACATATTTCAAAAAAAATTTGGAAACAAAAATTTTGTTTCAGAAGATGTTGAAACCATTCAATTTGGTAAAGAGAAAATTTTTGTAAAAACAGATACTCTAGTACAGAGTACTGACATTCCTCAAAAAATGGGACTAAAAGACGCTGCAAGAAAAAGCATTGTAGCTTGCATTAGTGATTTTGCTTCTAAAGGAATCAAACCTGAATACGGCATAATATCAGTAAATTTGCCTAAATCCATTCCTAAACAGGCAGTAAATGACATTGCAGACGGATTCAAAAAAGCCGCACAGGAATTTGGATTCTCTATTGTTGGTGGAGATACGAATCAGGGAAAAGAAATAGTGTTTAACGTATGTATTTTTGGTAAATCCAAAAAAATAGTCACAAGAAGAGGTTCTAAGCAAGGAGATTTGATTTTTGTAACAGGGCCATTTGGCTACACTCCAATTGGTCTAAAGAGTCTTCTAAGCAAAACTAGGAAAAATAAAATTATTTCAAAATCAATCAACTATTTTCTTAAGCCTAATCCAAAGCTAGAATTTGCATTAAAATCTAGCAAATATTTTTCATCTGCAATGGATTCCAGTGATGGTCTATCTACTACTCTAAATACAATGGCTAATCAAAGTGGCAAAAAATTTGACATTACAAAAATTCCTATAAAAGCTGAAATTCAAAACTATGTAAAAACAAAGAAGCAGTTGATTGATTTGGTTTTTCATGGTGGAGAAGAATACGAATTTGTATTTACGATAAACCCAAAAGATAAAACAAAGATTGAAAAAATTGCAAAATCTCTAAGAACTCCAATTATTGAAATAGGCATAGTATCACCTGGAAAAGGTGTTCAATTAGAACAAGATTATGAAAAAAATATCTTAACTGATCTTGGTTGGAGTCATTTTAATTAATTATTCACCTAAAGAAAGATCTCTTTCAACATTATTTGCAATATTGAATATAGATTCTGATGGAAGAACAGCAACACATTGTGTCATCCATTGCTCATCTAGATACAGCATTCTTTTCATTTCTGTTTCAGGTAAATCTTCTGGGTTAGCATTTGGATACAATGCATGAATTTTGTATCCTTCATTGGCTATTTGTTGACATTTTTGTTCTAATGGAGATAAAATTACCTCTTGAGCTGGTTGTAGGGATTGAAATGCCATAGATCCGAATAATGCAGCCCCAACTGCAACCACTATTGCAACTGGAAGAATTGAGACCATAAAGAAAATGAATATTCAGAGTATAAGAAGAATCAGCAATTTTTGGTTCAAGTGACCATTTTCAAGCAAGGAAAAAAATCAATGTTTTTTAAACCCTTTAAGGAGTCAGTAGTCAATGTCTGAAACCGAAGCTAAAGTTGAGGAAGCACCAGTTGAAGAAACTGAGGCACCAGTTAAAGAAGTAGAATCTGAAGCTGTAGAACAAACTCAACCAGAGGCTAAAAAAGAGGGTCCCGAAAAATGGGGAATTGCTCATATTTTCAGCAGTTATAACAACACAATCATCCACATGACAGATCTTACTGGTGCAGAAACTGTTGCTATTAGTTCTGGTGGAATTCATGTAAATGCTGATAGATACGAATCATCACCATTTGCTGCAATGAAAGCTGCAAATCAAGTTGTTGAATCTGCAAGAACAAAAGGTTTCACAGGATTTCACATCAGAGTTCGCGCTGTTGGTGGAGTCGGTTCAAGAGTTCCAGGTCCAGGTGCACAAGCTGCAATTAGAGCTTTAGCAAGAGGTGGATTTAAAATTGGAAGAATTGATGATGTTACACCTATTCCTCATGATACCACTAGAAAGAAAGGTGGAAAGAGAGGAAGAAGAGTCTAGTCAGGAACTACAGAAACTTTTACTTGACAACCTTTGGAATTAAAATAATCTGTCATAAATTTTGCAAATTTATCAGTGGGATTACTCCATGTGTATTTGTTAATCATGTCAGAAAACTTTTGTTCTATTCCAAATTGTAATTCAGGTTTTAGTGCCATTTTAAAAAAGGTCCAACCTAATTTTTCAGTAGGATCATTTAGAATATAGCCATTATATGCACTCAAAAGACTCTCCATATGAGACATGGCCATCTTAATTTTTAATCTGTCATCAGAATAATTTTTTGTTCCAATTTCAATAATCATTGTTCATCACTTGAAGATTGATTGCTTAGTTTATCAGTTAATGAAACAAATTTCCCATCTTGTTCCACATTGATTTTTGTTGCCATTCTAATATTTAATCCAACAGAACGGAACAGAGTTAATAATTTACCACCATCTATTTCTTCATCAATTTCTCCACTTTTGATTAATTCAAACAATTTTGTAACAATCAATTTTGTTTCATTTGGAAATTGAGATTCAGCATTTTCTAAAACTTCTAGTCCTCTAAAGCCTAGTTTTGCAACAAGTAATTCTCTAGGATTTTCAACTGGTTTATCTTCTTCAGGTTTTTTTTGGTCAATTTCTTGTTGTGAAGAAATATTTTTTTGCATTTCAGCTAGACGTTTTGCCTTTAACCTTTCTAGTTCAGAATCGTCTTCGCTCAACCTTTAGTCACTTCTATGGGTATCAATTTTGATGCTATATGCGTTCTTGCCTAATTCACCATTCATTTCAAAGAGTGGTTAGTTAGAATTAATCCTCTGGTCGTTCGCCAGAAGGTGCCATTTTCACCAGTTTTGGATCAAATCGGGCTTGAATATCTACCAAATCTTGCTGTTCTTCCATTACTTTGTCGATGTTTTTGTAGACTGTTGGTACTTCATCTAAGCCAGCTGATAGAAGTGTAACTCCTTTGTTTGCGAGGATCTTTTTTGCATCTTCCCAGTTAAGTTCTCTATGTGCCCTTTTTCTTGACATTACTCTCCCAGCACCGTGAGCAGCAGAGTTAAGAGATTCAGGTTTTCCCTTTCCTTTAACAACATAAGCAGGGGATGCCATTGAACCTGGAATGATTCCTAAAACGTCTTTTCCTGCAGGAGTTGCACCTTTTCGATGTACGACGAGGTCTTCACCATGATGTCTTTCTTTCCAAGCAAAGTTGTGATGGTTTTCAATATCAAGTAGGACGTCAGCTCCCAAATGGCTTGTTACATGTTTATGGATACAAGCATGATTTGCTGCAGCATATTTTCCCATGAGTTCCATTGCATCCCAGTATTCTTTTCCTTCTTCAGTATCAAGATCAAGCCAAGCTAAATGTTTCAAACGATCTGGAAGCTCAAGGTGCATTTTCATTGCTAGTTTTGAATAGTGGTCTGCAACTGCTGCGCCGACACCTCGACTTCCCGAGTGAGACATGAGTGCCAAATATTTTCCTGGGGCTATCCCTAGATTTTTTTCTTTGATTGTAATGGGTCCAAATTCTACAAAATGATTACCTGAACCTGATGTCCCTAACTGTGAGTGAGCTTTGCCTTTCAATTTTTTTGTGATAGAAGATACATCCCAGTCTTCATCTATGACAGAATGTTCTCGTCGTACTTTGAATTTTGCTCCTACTCCAAACTTTGTTTCTGTCTCAATTGCTTTAGTTAACTGTTCCATTCCTTTTTCATTTTCAAGCATTTCGGGGGGAAGATCTAAGACGGATAGTTTTACTCTGCACGCTATATCGACACCTACAGCATATGGAATTACGGAATTACGAGTTGCTAAGACTCCTCCTATTGGTAAGCCATAGCCAATATGTGCATCTGCCATGAGTGCTCCTGATTCTGAGATAGGTAGTTCACAGGCATTCTTCATTTGCTGTTGGGCTTCTTCCATTCCTGTACCCCACTGCTTGAATTCTGCAGGTTTATCTCTGAGTGGTTTGTTTTCCATCTTCCTATAGAAGACTAATCATCACCTGGATATTAGACATTTTGACCGGTTTGAGTTTCGTCAGTACCAATTTAAACCATAATTGAATCAAAAGTAATTTAAAATTGCCAAGATACAATTGTAGGATATGTTAGATGAAGCAACAATTACTCACAAAGCAAATCAACTTCTTGCAGAACTTAGAGCAAACCCAGATTGGAAAATAGATGAAAAAAATTTCAAACAAGGTTATTTCAAAGCATTAGAATGGGTTCTACAAGATACAGGAATCATAGAAAGGTAGCTTGAAGATAGTATTTCATCTGGATATAGTAATATCATTTATCTAATATGAAATTAATTTAGAATTATGGTACAACGTAAACCTACTAAAAAAGAGTTAGAAGAACAAAAAGAGCAGCAAAAAGTGCGGGCTAAAGCATCAAGAGCTGCTAGAAGAAGCGGCAAACCAACAAAAAGAGAAGGTAAAGTAGACAAACAAAAAGCAAAAACCAAAGAAGTAAGATCTCAGAAAAAAATAGCAACAATAAAAAAAACTCGACAATAGTTTGAATTCAAAAAATGAAATAATCTAATTTTGGGTAAAATTACCAGTAGATTTATTTTCGATGCTAAAACATAGAAGTTATTGGCAATTTTACCCATTGATAATGGTCGTTATGGTACTAAAGAAATGATGGAGATCTTTAGTGAGCAAAAAAAAGTCAATTATCAATTGGAGATTGAAGGGGCAGCAGCAATTTCTCAAAGTGAAATTGGCATGATTTCAAAAAGTATAGGTAAAGAAATTTTCAAAGTTGCAACATCAGGAAAGATTACTGCAAAACGAATCAAACAATTAGAAGCAAAAAGTGATCATGATACAGCAGCATTAGTTGAATCATTGAGTGAAAAATGCTCAAAGAATGCAAGACCATGGATACATTATGGCTTGACAAGTAATGACTTGGTTGATACTAGTAATTCAATGCAAATGCGTGACGCATTACAAATTATTGAGCCCAAAGTTGCAAAGATGGCATCTATTCTTGCAAAAAAAGCAGTCAAACATGCAAAGATACCAGCAGTAGGGAGAACACATGGACAACATGCTAGCATTATTTCATTTGGATTAAAATTTGCAAATTGGGCTGCAGAGTTGGCAAAGCACGTTGAGAGAATTGAAGAGATCAAGAAAAGAATCCTAATCTGTAAGACGCTGGGAGTGGTTGGAACAGGTTCTCTAATGGGTGCAAAGTCACTTGAGGTTCAGAAACGAGCTGCAAAGAGATTAAAGTTATTCCCAGCAGAAGTTACAACTCAAGTTGTTCCAAGGGAAAGATATGCAGAATATGTTTTTGAGCTTGCTCTAGTTGGTGCTACTTTAGAAAAAATTGCAATAGAGATTAGAAACTTGCAGAGAACAGAGATTGGAGAAGTTGCAGAACAATTCAAGAAAGGGCAGATGGGAAGTAGTGCAGTTCCTGTAAAAAGAAATCCTATCAAAAGTGAACGTGTATCATCATTATCTAAACTAGTTCGAAGCCAAGTTGCATTATCATTTGAAAACATTCCATTGTGGCACGAGCGGGATTTATCAAACTCTGCCAATGAACGATTTGTAATTCCTACAGTATCAATTCTTGTGGATGAAATGTTAGAAACTATGACTAGAATTGTTTCAAATCTATTGGTAAATGAAAAAAGAATTGTTGATAATCTCTACATCACAAAGGGACAAATATTTGCTGAATTTGTGTTAGAGGCCCTAATCAAGAAAGGTGTTCCAAGATTTGTTGCATACAGAGATGTACAACGTGTTGCATTTGAGGCAAATGACAAGGGAATGTTTTACAAAGATGCAATCAAAAATGATAAAGCATTCACATCAAAGTTGACTGAAAAAGAGATTGATGCAATTTTCTCACCAGAAAAACATCTTGGTGCATCACCTGCAATCATTAGTAATGTGAACAAGTCTGTTCAGAAAACAGTAAAGAAATTCATTTAGACTTAGTGTTCTTGTTGAGTTGGTCTCATTAGAATCTCGTTAACATTGACATGTGGAGGAGCGTTGACTGCGTAAAGGATTGCGTTTGCAACATCTTGAGATTGTAATCCATCTATCTTTCTTGCATTTTCAACATAATCCTTAATGGACTCGTCAGTAATTGTATCTGTTAGTTCAGTTTCCACGATTCCAGGTTCTATACTTGTAACCCGTATATTTGAGCGAACACTAAACTCTTGTCTCAGGCCCTCACTAAATGCAGTCACTGCATGTTTTGTTGCACAATAGACTATTCCTCCTGGAAATACTATTCTTCCTGCAGTAGAGGAAACATTGACTATGTGGCCAGATTTTTTCTCGTTCATATGAGTAATTACGGCACTAGTACAATACAAAACTCCCTTGAGGTTGACATCTACCATTCTATCCCACTCATCCACTTTGAGATTTTTGAAATAACTTAATGGCATTAGGCCTGCGTTGTTAACTAGAATATCAATAGAACCCCACTTTTCTAAAACAGCTTTTGCAAAATTATCACATTCAGATCTTTGTGTAACATCTAATTTTTGATAAAATACTTCTCCACCATCATCAGAAATCTTTTTTGCAAGTTCTTCTAGCCTATCTGTTCTTCTTGCACCAATAGCTACTTTTGCACCTGCCTTAGAAAGAGTTTCAGCTGCTGCATAGCCAATTCCACTACTGGCCCCTGTAATTATTACAACCTTATCTTTAATCAAACTCACCGGTGCTAAATCCTAACTGTAAATATAGTTTGAGAGTAAGTAAACATCTTGACTTTTTTTGGAAAATTATTTTGAGCGTAAAAAATCAATCTTACATAATAGAAGTAAAAAATTTCAAACACAAATTAGATGGACATGGTTCATCTAGTTTTCAGTAGTGTCTTGTGAATTTTTGAACCATATTGTAGTGCTTTTTTTCTTTTATTACATGAAATTTCTGGAACGCCAACTTGAGTGGCAAGTTTTCGTATCATATGTTTACGATAGATATCTTCTGAGTCTGTAATCTTTTCTGAAATTGGAACAGTTTTTGCATACTCGATAAAATCTACAGACAATAATGGTTGTAGAATTTGTACTTGGAATTCAGATGCAATCATGTTAACTGCATTCATCATCTTTAATTCATTGTCTAGTTTTGCCTCCATCACTTCGTTGATTTTAGAGTCACCACCTGAAAATGCCTCTCTATAGGCATTGTATCCACAAAATAGCTCATCAATTCCGTTTGCAGTAACTACCGTACTAATTCCCAAACTATTTGCAAGCTTTGATACATAGTAAAATGCAATACAGTTTTCGTTCCATGATAGATTATCAGTTTTGATTTTATTATGAATATTAGATGATATGGATGGAAAGGTTTCAGATTCGATTTCTAAAACATGATGAGGATAATTCAATTGTTCATTGACTTCTTTTGCAAATAAGATATCATGGGATTCAGAGAATCCTATAGTGAGTAAAGTAATGTCATAACCCATGTCTTTGCAAATTTTTGAGATTAGTGTACTATCAACACCACCGGAATATGCAATTCCAATTGTTTTGTTTGTAACTGTTTCTGAAACTGCAGTTTTAATTTTATTAAATAATTCTTCATATTTGTCATCCATGATTATTCCTCTAAATTCTACAATGGGTAATGAATCAAACTCTTTAACTATTAATGGAATCAAAGAATACTGAAAATGATGAGACTATCACAAGAAGAAATTGAAGAAGAATTGAAAAATTTACCTGGATGGAGTGTGGTAAATGAGAAACTACACAAAGAGATAGAATTTGAGAGTTTTAATCAGGCATTTGGGTTTATGACTAGAGCTGCAATGGAGATTGAAAAAATGAATCATCATCCAGAATGGTTTAACGTCTACAACAGACTCGTTATTGATTTGATGACTCATGATGCAGGTGGCATCACAAAAAATGACATCAATCTAGCCAGAATCCTAAATTCTCTAGTCTGAGGGTAAATTTTAGGCACAAACATTACAGAATTTATATAATGATTCAGTCAGGTGACTTTGCATGACAACAAATCCTACAATGTTAGATTCGGATTTCAAATATATCGACAAGAAAGGAAACCTAATGAAGACTCGAACAGAGTTGACAGTAGCACAGATGCTAGATTTTCTTGAGGATGAATATCAATACAATTACAAGATTACATTAAAGAATGGAGTAGAAGTTGCAGTTGATTTCAAAACACAGAAGGGATTGATTGAAGTAATAGATAATGAAGAGGAGATTGAAAAATACAGACAGATCAAAGAAGACTTTCCTGAACAAAAAATTATGGCAATTGGACATGGGAAATATTCTGCACAGATAAAAGAGTTGCAAGATATAGTATTTTATGACAAGACACCACAGACCGGTTCTATCTTTTTAGATGATGGATCATTTGCTTTTGATTATGCACATATACTTCCTCTAGTTGAGAAGTGTTCTATCCTACATGGACATACATCATCTGTAATGGTAGAATTAGTTGGACAAATGAAAGATAATTTACTTGTAGACTTTGGAGAAGCAAAAAGAATCATCAAAGATGTTTTAACCGCATTTGATCACAAATTCTTCATTAACAGAAAGTATGTGATCTCTGAAGACGACTCTCACTATGTAATAAAATTTGAAGGACCTAAAGGATTGTTTGAATTGCAAGTTCCAAAGCATACAACCTATCTATTAGAAGGAGAGGCAACAGTAGAAAATCTATCAGGTGAACTTATCAAATTACTTGCACCAAAAATGCCAGCAAACGTAGAGGCAGTAGGAGTTTACATCTACGAGGGATACAACAAAGGCTCTCACATTATATCAAACATCTCAAAAGATAATTTGTAAAATGGACCCAAAAATTTCAGAAAAGGCTTGGAATCCAGATTTAGAGGCACAAGTTCTCAAGAAATGGCAGGATTCAGACATTTACAAATTCACTCCAACTGATGATAATTACACCATAGACACTCCTCCGCCATATCCATCAGGCAGGCCTTGGCATATTGGAGCTGCGGCTCACTATTCCCAGATAGACATGATTGCAAGAACTGCTCGTATGAAGGGTAAAAACGTCTACTTTCCAATTGGAATTGACAGAAACGGTTTACCTGTAGAGTTCTACACTGAGAAAAAACACAACATCAGAATGAGAGAGACAGACCGTGGAGAATTCTTGAATTTGTGCAGAGACGCACTTGATGATTTAGAAGAAGAGATGGTGTTAATAATGACAAATCTCGGTTTGAGTGGTGACTTAAAGAACCATTACAGAACAGATTCAGAAGAGTATCGGGCATTAACACAATCTACATTTATCAAATTATGGAAAGAAGGAAAAATTGTTCTAGCTACAAGACCTAACAACTATGATTGGGTTTCAGGAACAACAATTGCAGATGCTGAAATTGCATACCAGGACTTGCAAACAAAGCTAGTTCATATGAAATTTAAGATAAAAGATACTGAAAAAGAAATCATCATTGCAAGTACAAGACCAGAACTTCTTTGTGCATGTCGTACGATTATAGTAAATCCTGAAGATGAAAGATATGCTCCATTTGTTGGAAGTAAGGTAATTGTTCCAATTACAGGAGCTGAAGTTGAAATCAAGACTCATCATTCAGCTCAGCAAGACTTTGGTTCAGGAGCTGTTATGGTTTGTAGTTATGGTGACCAAAATGACGTTGCATTGTTTAGAGAAATGGAGCTTGAAGAGATTGTAGCAATTGGTTTGGATGGAAGGATGACAGAAGTTGCAGGAGAATATTCAGGACTAAAACCAAAACAAGCTAGAGAGAAAATTATCGAAGATTTGGAATCAAAAGGTTACGTAGAAAAGATTGAAGAGATTTCTCACAGAACTCCAATTTCAGAAAGAAGTAAGATTCCAATTGAAATTATTCCGATGGAGGAATACTATCTCAAACAGAAAGATTCTGTTGAAAAAATGCGGAAATTAGGCTCAGAAATTACGTTTTACCCCTCTATGCACAAGCAAATTTTGATGAATTGGCTTGATTCAATTTCTATTGACTGGCCAATTTCAAGACGGAGATACTATGGAACAGAGATTCCTATTTGGTATTGCTCTAGTTGCGATGAACCACATGTTCCTGAACCAGGAAAATACTATCAACCATGGAAAGAAAAGTGTCCAATTGAAAAATGTACAAAATGTGCAAATGGTGAATTTACTGGAGAAGATAGAACATTTGATACATGGATGGACTCTAGTGTTTCACCGCTGTTTGTTACAAAGTTTAGCAAGGATTCAGAATTCTTTGAGAAAACATATCCAACATCAATAAGACCACAAGCAAAAGATATTGTAAGAACATGGTTGTATTACACACTTTTACGATGTGATATGTTAACTGGCAAAAAACCATGGAGTGAAGCTTGGATCATGGGATATGGTCTTGATGAGAAAGGAATGAAGATGAGTAAGAGTAAGGGAAATGCAATTGATCCACTTCCAGTAATTGAAAAGTTTGGAGCTGACACATTCCGATTCTGGAGTGCAAGTGAAATTAATCACGGATATGACTTTAGATGCAATGAACAAAAAATTGAATCAACAAAGAAATTCTTGAGCAAGTTATGGAATGTGTCAAGATTCTTGTCTAGCTTTCCAGTTATCAAAGAAGGAAAACCAACTACAGTTGATAAATGGATTTTGTCAGAATTAAATAATTTGATTAAAGATTGCAAGAAAGGATATGATGAATACAACTTCTTTGTCCCAGCAATTGCAATTAGAGAATTTACTTGGAATTTATTTGCTGCACATTACATCGAAATGGTCAAAAAACGTGCCTATGGAGAGGGATTTTCTGAAGAGGAAAGAGATGCTGCCATTTACACTTTGCATAAAGTGCTATCTACAGTGTTGAAACTATTAGCACCAATTACTCCATTTATCACAGAACATCTATGGCAAACATTGTATTCAGAAACTAGCATCCACATAGAAAGACAGGTAGAAGCTGAAAGCACAGAAGATTATTCAAAAATCACTGAAGAGGTAGTACAGTTTAACTCCAAAGTTTGGAATGAGAAAAAGGCAAAAGAATTGTCATTAAAGGATTCCATTGCAGTTGAAGTTCCTGAGAGTTTGTCAGAGTTTAAGAAAGATTTGCAATCAATGCATAATCTTGAAGATTGTTCCTAATTTGAGACTAGTCCACAGGGATTCAGCTACTCTTTTCAAGTTCAAAATTTAACGTCCAGGACGTCTAAATCCCCGTTCTATCTTACAAATTGAGTCTGAACTAGTTTGAAATTTTTTACCAGAAATGCTCTTTTTTGTTTTCTCAGAGTCGCTTATTTTGAAAACTTTTGAAGTTTTATCTAGTGGGATTTTGTCGGTGTAGATAATATTTGTAGAAGAAGAATTTTTTGGTTTTTTCTTTTTTGAATTATTTAGATATTTAGAATTTTTTTGTGTCCATTTGATATTGTGTACATCATTTGAGGAAGAACATGCAATGTTAAATTCTTCTAGAGTAGCCAATTTTTTACACACTTGTTTTTGATGGTTATACTTCACTTAAGAATGAATCTGGTAAGGCTTGAACCACCGTTAGGGGATATTCCCTATACCTGTAAAATTCCAGCTGTAATCAAATATTGAATTCCTGAAACAAATGTTTCATCATCAATTTGATCAGCTGCCCACCATGCTGCGTTATTCTTTATCCATGAAGGAATTTCTTGTCCAGTAGATTCTCCAGATTCAGTTTGAGGAATATTCATGACTCCTTCATTTATTAGATATTGAATACCTGAAACAAAGGCTTCATCATCAATGGCACCATCTGCCCACCATGCTGCGTTATTCTTTATCCATGAAGGAATTTCAATTTCAGGTTCCAAGAACGGATTTAATGCATCAGTTCCAATTATGTCAATTACAGAATCACCACCAAAAAATGGAATTACAATTGTTCTATACGATGAAGTCGTTTCAATTTCTGCATAATCAGTTTCAAAGCCATCAACTAAAACAAAAAAGATATCATCAGATGATTCAAATTTTGCATCTAGTAAATCACGTGGAATAGTTATCTCAATTGTTCCATCATCACTTGTATCCATGGTAATCAATAATTCAATGAAATCAGGATCTAAAAAGATGGAATCAACATTTCCATTTTCAATATTATAGTTAACATCAAAAGATTCTACTGAAATTGTTCCAATTTCGGCATGTGATATTGGAATTGTAGTAGGAATCAACATTATTGAAAAAATCAAAAACATGTAAACATAATTTTTTGGGTTCATTTTCAATTCTTCAAGCCCAATGTTTCAGTTAATTCAATTGAAATTGCTTTTCCTACAGGTATTTCATCAGGTATCTCATCAGTGATTTCATCAGTAGTTGGTTCATCTACAATTGTTTTTGATAAAGTTGCAGAACCATCTAAGAACCACATGTGTGAAATTTTGCTTTGTGGGGAGAGGATTGAAACTTGTGTTGATTCATCAATATCACTAATTGGGATATCTGCATTAACAAGTAATTTGAGAGTAGAATGTACCTCTTCAAGCACGTCATCTTCTAAAAATGCAATAATTACCAAGGAATCTTTACTACCAGAACTATCAGAAGATGTGCTTCTAGCTTTTCCAAATCCGCAATTATACGGAACACTGTCTACCGTAATTTGGCATTCATCTAGTTTTAATTTTAAATTAGAATTTTTTTTATCAAATGTTGAAAAAACCATAGAACCAGATAATGATGTGGTAGTTTGATCACCGATTGAAGTTGCATCTACAGAATCAAATGCAAGATGATAGTTTTCAGAAACAGTATCCGTGCCTATTTTATCACCTAGATAGTTTCCACGTTCAATTTTTTCAAGTATTTTTTGAGTTCTTGTATCTAACTTCTCTAGTTTTTGCTCTAATTTTTCACGAATTTTTTCAGATTTTTTAGCTAATTTTTCTTCTAATTTACTCTCTGAAGATGAAAAATTTTCTACATCTCCTAAAGCATCAGATGAAATTCTATTTTGAGTTCTTGCTTTAAGTTCTCTTAATTTATCTTCATATTTTTGAATTTTTTTGGCTAATTTTTCTTCAATCTTTTTTCTATCTTCGTTGAGTTTTTCTTTTTTCTCTTCTAGTTTTTGCTTTCTTTCTTCAGCTTTTTGTTTTTGTTTTTCTTGTTTTTCTTCTAGTTTTTGCTTTCTTTCTTCAGCTTTTTGTTTTTCTTTTTCTGAACTTTCTTGTTGTTTTTTGTACGCTTCGGAATCTTCTCTACTTACAGAAAGATTATCATTTTGTGCAAATACTTCATTAAATGGAACAAAACCAAAGGTACCACCAATTAAAACTGCGAATAATCCCATAAACACAACATTTTTGTCCATTTTGAAATCTCGACTGTTCTATAGTTAAAAAGAATTACTTAGAAATTCTCAACTTAGTTTGATTTTGAGGAATTGACCAAGTTCAAAAAGTATTTGTGAAGAGATGTGTCTTCAGTCAATTCTGGATGAAATGCAGTACCAATGACATTATCCTTCTTTATGGCAACAATTCGACCATTAAATTTAGACAATACTTCCACATCAGAGCCTACATCAGATACAGATGGAGCTCTAATGAAAATGCCATTAAAGTTTGGAATGTCTATTGATTCCATTGAAACATCAGCCTCAAAGGATTCACGTTGTCTTCCAAAAGAATTTCTTTCTAATTTAATATCTAAAATATCTAAAAGTGGTTGATTTGTTTTTCCAACCACGCGATCATTTGCAGTTTTAGATAACATAATCATTCCAGCACAAATTCCAAGAACAGGCATGCCATTTTCGATTTTTTCTTTCAAAATCTTCATAGAACCATTAACAAGAGACATTTGGCCAATTGTAGTACTTTCTCCTCCAGGAAGGATTAATCCATCCAAATTCATTACATCTTCAGGAGTCTTTACATCAATTACATTTCCATCAATTCCAAGCTCATCTAATGCAGTCTGAGTTGACAAGACATTTTCTTGTACATCTCCCTGAATGGATAAAATTCCAACATTCAAACTCATGCAGAACCACCACGATCTTGCATTCTCAATTCTAATGTTTTGACATCTAATCCCAACATTGATTGTCTTTCATCAATCATCTTTTGTGCTTCTTTTACTTTATCAGATTCATTCCAGAATGTAGTTGCCAAGACAATTGCTCGTGCTCTTTCTTTTGCATCATCAGCATTAAAAATTCCAGATCCTACAAAAATTCCATCACATCCTAATGACATGAGGTAAGCTGCATCAGCAGGAGTTGCAATTCCACCTGCTGCAAAATTTACAACAGGTAATCTACCAAGTTTTGCAGTTTGTTCTACAATATCATAAGATACTTTGAATTCTCTTGCCATTCTAACAAGTTCTTGATTGTCTCCAGAATCATAAATTGATTTTATTGTTCTAAGTTCATCATTGACTTTTTTAATATGAGTAATAGCTTCTGCAACATTTCCAGTTCCAGGTTCACCTTTTGTTCTAATCATAGCTGCGCCTTCTTCAACTCTTCTTAGAGCTTCAGCCAATGAACGAGCACCGTTTACAAACGGAGTTGTGAAATCCCATTTCCAAATATGTCTAAATTCATCAGCAGGGGTTAAGACTTCAGATTCATCAATCATATCAACATCAGTTTCTTGTAAAACAAGTGCTTCATTGACATGTCCAATTCTACATTTTGCCATGACAGGAATTGTAACGGAATCCATAATATCTTCAATAATTCTAATGCTAGCTGTTCTTGCAACACCACCAGCCTTTCTAACTTCTGATGGAAGTTTATCCAAAACCATAACAGATACTGCACCTGCTTCTTCTGCAATTTGAGCCTGCTCTACAGTTGTTACATCCATTACAACTCCGTTTTTCAACATGTGTGCAAATCCACGTTTTAGAGTTGAAGAACCACGAATAGTATCACTTTCTTCTAATTTTTCAGATTTGATTCCTTTAGCATCAGTGCGTTCTCCAGATAGAGGTAACATGAACTAATTTCCTCTAAAGGCTATTTGTACCTATTCACTAATTTCAGACATTATCTGATCAAGTTCAGTTTCTACCATTGTAATAATTGGTGGAATGAAACCATCAGTAGCGTTTTGTTCAGGCCAATGGATTTGATTTACTCTTCCATTAAGAGTGACCTTAACATTTGATTTTTGATATTCTGTTACATCTTCAAGAACTGGAAATGATTCAGATGGAATTGACATAAATCCTGTTTCTTTGATTATAGCCTTTATTTTATTTAATTGAGATTCATCAAGCTTAGATCTTTTATCGGGTTGAAGATATCCCAGTTCAGTAATAGAATATTTTAATGCGCCATCATTTTTGATTGATAAAATTTCAGTTTTTTCTGCTCCAACTCTTTCAGTTACACCATAAGATAATTTCTTTAGTTGATGTTTTGTATATTCGATTTCTATAGTATCAAAAGAATTTGCAGCTGAAATCGGAATTTCATTTTTTGTCAGCATTGGAACTGAAATTAAAAGTGCAATAATTACTGGAATTGCGCCTAATACAAGATGAAATGTTTTTACCATAATTGATTAACTAATACAAAATCGTGTTTATCGCAAATAAATCTTGGTTAAAAATAACTTAAAATTCAAGTCAATTCCAAACTTGTTCGTGGGGTCGTAGCCTAGCCTGGTAGGGCGACAGTGTCTACGAATAGATCACCGCTAAGGGCTCCAGAGGTAAACTAAGCTAAACTGACTCAGGGATGATGTAAGTTTGGAGCTGTAGTGACCCGTAGGTCGCCGGTTCGATTCCGGTCGGCCCCACGTTAACCTCTATTGATTATTTCTTAGAACATTAAGTGCTGAACCAGCTTTGAACCATTCAATTTGTGATTTATTGTAAGAATGATTTAGAAGAATTTCATCTTTATTTCCATCACTATGAGTAATGATACATTTTACTTGTTTGTGAGGTTCTAATTCGTTTAATCCAACAAGACTAATTTTATCATCTTCAAGAATTTTTTCATAATCATCTGGATTGCCAAATGTCAATGCAAGGATTCCTTGTTTTTTGAGATTTGTTTCATGAATTCTTGCTAAACTTTTTGTAATTACTGCAGCACAACCAAGATATCTAGGAGTCATTGCAGCATGTTCTCTGCTACTTCCTTCGCCGTAATTATTATCTCCAATAATCACCCAACGCATTTGTTTTTCTTTGTATTGACGTGCAATTTGTGAAAATGATTCTAGTTGATTATTCAATACGTTTTTGCCTTTTCCAACTTCATCATTGAATGCATTTACGGCTCCAAGTAACATGTTATCACTAAGATTATCAAGATGACCACGAAGTGAGAGCCATGCACCAGCAGGTGAAATATGATCAGTAGTACATTTTCCTTTGGCTTTTACCATTATAGGAATTTCAACAAAATCATTTCCATCCCATATTGGGAATGGTTCTAATCTTTGCAACCGTTTGCTATTTTGATCAATTAAAACTTCAACATCATCTGAATTCTCTGGTGGAGCGACAAAAATTCCATCAGGTCTCATGAATCCTTCTTCAGGAACTTCTGGTGCAGGTTTTGGTGGTTCAAGTTTGAATTTTGTTCCATCGGCAGCAGTAAGTTCATCGATTAATGGGTTAAAGGAAAGTTTTCCTCCCAAAGCTAATGCAATAATCATCTCTGGACTTCCAATAAAATTTAGAGTAGTTCTATGTCCATCATTTCTTCCAGGAAAATTTCGATTAAAAGTTGTTACAATTGTATTTTGTTCATCTTTATCTAATTCAGGTCTATTCCATTGACCAATACATGGTCCACATGCATTAGCTAAAACAGTTGCACCGATATCTTTGAGAGAATCCATTTGTCCATCACGTTCAATTGTACCTCTAATTTGTTCAGAACCAGGAGTAACTAAAAGAGGAATTTTTGCTTTAATTCCTTTAGATTTTGCTTGTTCAGCAAGACTTGCAGCTCTTGACATGTCTTCATAAGATGAATTAGTACAACTTCCAATCAATGCAACAGAAATTGGATCCACATAATCTTTTGATTTTACATCATCAGCTAAACTAGAGATGCTTCTTGCCAAGTCAGGAGTATGAGGTCCAACAATATGTGGTTCTAATGTTGAAAGATCGATCTCAATTACTTTATCAAAATATTTTTCAGGATTACTTTCAACATCAGAATCTGCAATAAGTAATTCTTTATTCTGATTTGCCAATTCTGCAATTTCTGAACGATTTGTGTATTTGAGATAAGTCTCCATACGCTCATCATATGGAAATACTGAACATGTTGCGCCAATCTCTGCACCCATGTTAGTAATTGTTGCTTTACCTGTACAACTAATTGATTTTGTTCCGGGACCAAAATATTCTACAATGGAATTAGTTCCGCCAGAGACAGTCAATTGTTCGGCCACTTTTAAGATAATATCTTTTGGAGCAGTCCAACCATTTAGCTCTCCTGTAAGTTTTACACCAATTCTTTTTGGATAGAGTAATTCCCATGGCAATCCAGCCATAGTTTCAGCAGCATCAAGACCTCCAACCCCAATTGCAACCATTCCTAGACCACCAGCATTTGGTGTGTGTGAATCTGTTCCAATCATTAGACCTCCAGGGAATGCATAATTCTCAAGAACTACTTGGTGAATAATTCCAGCTCCTGGTTTCCAAAAACCACAACCATATTTGGCGGCAGCTGATTGTAAGAATTTGAATACTTCACTGTTTTCATCTAATGAAACTTTCATGTCAACATCACCTTGAACTTCAGCTCTGATCAAATGATCACAATGTACTGTTGTAGGAAGTGAAGTTTGTTTCAAACCAGCTTGCATGAATTGTAACATTACCATTTGACCTGTTACATCTTGTAATGCAACACGATCTGGTTTTAGAAAAACATAATCTTTTCCACCATCAAATGGTTTGTCAGTCATTTGATGTAAATGGCCTGAAAGAATTTTTTCTGTTAATGTAAGTGGACGTCCAACAACATCACGATATTTAGAAATATTATCTTTTAATTTTTCATAAACATTTGAAACAAGTTTAGGAGTAGTTTCTATTTCCACATCAAGCATAAAATTATCCGGAATTTATTATTTACAATTAAAAATTAAAAAAAATCATCAATTTAGGCATCAATTTTCTTAACAATTATAAGCCAAAAGCGGGTATAGAATTGGGGATTGGGGAGTTACATGTTTTGTATAATGAGGTGTAAAAATGGTCAATAAGGGATTTCCAAAATTTGGAATGTCACAAGCCGGAGCATTTGTTGCAGCATTAAAGAATTACAATTTACCTGATTTTATTTTAGAACTAGTTGCAAAAGAATGCAATTCTGAACTTCTTGAAAGAGGAAGGATTGATGATAGATTACAAAGTATGAATGATGAAGCATTAGAGCTACTTCACAAAGTCTTTGTTGGATGTGAAGAAGATGCTAAAGGAAAATTTGCCCAATACAGATTCTTTGCATATGTATCAAGCATGTATCACAAGTGCGAAGTATTAGTAAATGAAACTATTCCAGGCGCAACAGGGAAGAATCACAAAATTCCAGTTGCAGTTAAAAATAATGGAATGTATATTGCTGTTGCATACAACAAAGCAACAGGCAATCCAGTTAACAAAAAAGAAACTACTAGATTTTATGACATGGTAGACGATATCAAAAAAGGTGATCATGGAACCATGTTAACTGATGCAATCTATGGTTCATCAGTGGGTTTTAGAGGAGATGCACTAGTTGAACTTGAAGGTTTGAGTAAAGGAAGATCAGATGATCCTGAAAACAAACTAGATTTCAAAACTGCAAACTTTGAAAATAACATTTACTCTGTTACAAAGTGTTAAAAGAATTATTTTTCAAATTTCAATTGTGAAGTATTCATTGTTAGAAACATTGGTTTTCCGTCTGTAATTTTGAAATCTTCACCATATTGTTCAAATTCTAATTGTTCATAGAAATGCTTAGTCCAAACATCACGAACTTCTTGAACATGTTTTTTTCTGCCAGACTGTCTCATTAATTCATGGAGTAATTCATAAGAAACTGTTGTACAATTTTTTTCTGCAAGAAATAATTCATCATCAGATTCTTTAGGTTTTTTCCAAAAAACCATGCCAAAGTTTTCTGCATGATAACCATCACAGAGGGAATCTGTCCAGAGGGGACGTGAATAAGTTAGATAGAAATGGTAGATGTCTTTACCACGTTGTTCATGATCTCGAACAAATGTATGTGTGTCAAGTCTTTGTAAAATGCTTCGTGGTTTTGTAATTAATTCATCACACTGAATTTCATAATCTTTTCCAAATTTTTCTTTAATCCAATGTTTGTAAAATTGTGCCATTTTTTTGATATAATCAAATTCAGATTGTCGTTTGCCACGATCTTCTTCCTTTATGACAAAAATAAAGTGTAAAATCATAATAAGAAAAAGGGGTGATTATGTCTGGCCTTCAATACCCATCAAGGTAAGTGTTGAACGAATCTTTTCAATTTTTCTGATTTTCCAAGTAATTGTTTCTCTAAGTTTTTCTACAGTATCAGATTCAATCTTGGCCAAAATATCGTATGCACCAAAAGTTCCATGAACTTCCTTAACACCTTCTAAGCCCTTTAGTTGCTGAATAATTGCTTCTTCAGAACCAAGTTCACAGTTTATTAAAACATAAGCTGTTGCCATGCCAGCATTACAAAAATCGACTATATCAATAAACCGATTATTTCTAAGTTTGAGACATCTTTAAAATAGCATCCCAGATGGTTTTTGGAACGGGCATTACAGATAATCTTGAAATTCGAATTAATTCCCAATCTTTGAATTTTTTCTCTTTTTTCATCTCATCCAATGTTACGGGATGTTTAAGAGATTTTTTGTATTTTACATCTACAACAATAAAACGCTCATTATCTTCTTTGGGATTTGGATAGGGTTTTGAGGAAACTTCCATAATTCCAACAGCTTGACGTTCATCACCAGTATGATAGAAAATTACAAGATCTTTGGGTTTCATTTCCCGCATGTGTTTTAGTGCTAAATTGTTATGTACACCATCCCATACAGTTTTCTTTTCTTTTTTTAGTTGTTCAAAATTATATCCTCTTGGACCACTTGGTTCTTGTTTTGCTAACCAATAGTTTACCATGAATTCACTTGAAATTTTGGTGTTTTATGGTTTTTGAAATTGTAAATGTTCCCCGGTTCTGACTCGCACAAGATCATTGGAATTTAGCCAAAACCTCCTTGGGTTTTCTAACCGGGGTTGCCCATAATGTACCACACCTGGGTGAATTAGAAATCATTGGTATCATTACGATCGACATCATCCTAATCCGTCTGCGTGGCTGCTCTTGGGCGCTTAATATTGGAATTATTCTTACTAAAAACCATTTAGAGAAAAATTGAGCATATTTGGAAATTAAAATTAAATCACCGGAAACCAAAGAAAGTAAATGGAGATAAAAAATATCACATTATTTTTTGTCGGAATTATTTTATTGATTATTGGGAGTTTAATTGTAATTTTTGATTATCCACAAATCCAATTTTTTGAAAGCTTGGACGAAGAATCATACTATATGCTAGATGTAGAGAATAAGTCAATTCATCAAAGAATGATCATTGAATTTACCATTGGAATGATTATTTTGTCAGTAGGGATTGGTATGATCGGAATGTCTTTTCTAAACAGATTTCAAAATGGAATCAGATAAAGAAATTTCAAATCCTACAACAGGTACACGAATTTTATAATTTTCAATTATTTGAGAATTAATTTCGCCAATAATTCCAATTGTTTTATTATTTACAAGAACACTTGCGCATCTTCCATCTTCAAAGGTTGGATGAGATGTTGTTTTTGTTTGAATTTCAAGGTCAAATCCTGTTTTTAGTCCAGACTGTAAAACAGATTTTATTTCAGTGAAATTTGCATCTTGATGAGCACTAATTCCTGAAAAACTAATTTTTTCATCAATTGGGTTTCCTTCTGAAAAAACGGAACCTGTTTCAAATATTTTTTGAGGATATGATTCGTGAATATTTTTTGATAAATTCTCTAGTAATCCTGGAAGAATTGAATCTCGTAAAATAGTATGTTCTTGGCTTTTTGAATCACGTACAGAAATAATTTTAGAAGAATTTCTGTTTGTCATTTCATACAAAACTCGTTTACTTGTTAGGCTCGAATTTAGTGCTTCAAGATAACCTAGTCCAACCATCACCTGACTCAGAAATTTTAGATTTTGGGAAACATGATTTGTTTGGCCAATTGTTTGTGATGGTGATAATGCAGGTTCAAGATTTTGAATTCCATATCCTAATGCAACTTCTTCCACAAGATCCATTGGACCAAAGATATCAAATCGATATGCAGGAATGATACACAAAATATCTTTGCCTTTTAGAGATGCATCTAATCTAGATTTTTTCAAACAAGAGATAATTTTTGAAGAATTCAGATTCAATCCTAAAATTTGATTTACCAAAGTTGTACTAACAGTCATTTTCTTTGACTCTAATTTTGGAGTAGAATTTTTTGAACCTGAAATTTTTACTTCTTCCAGACTAAATCCTGCACTTTGCAATATTGTTGCAACGACTGAAAGCATATCTTCAGCATCCGCTTTGTTAATTCCTGTAACTTCAACAAAGAGATTTTTGGTTTTTGTAGTCACAGTTGTTACTGCTGCATTAATTATTGGAGGAAATGAGACAGTTTGATTTTTTGAATCAGTAATAATTGGCATTTTAGATGAATTGCCTAAAATTTGTCCATAATCTTTTCCAACATCAGTAGATTCTAGAATTTGAGTAATTGTTAGTTCTTTTTCAGAATTTAATGGAATGAATTTGTCATTTCTACTAGTTGTAGAATATGTCAGAGGAAATGAAATCTTGTCTAAATCATGAATTCCAATTGAAGATTTTTTTCTTTTTCTTCCAATTCCAAAATGAAGATCTTCTTGCATGGCCATAAGTTGTTTGATTGTTTTATCATCAATTTTGCCATTTTTAGCCACAATTCCAGTCACA
The DNA here is from genome assembly GCF_028278985.1 of Candidatus Nitrosopumilus sp. GTDB lineage: Archaea > Thermoproteota > Nitrososphaeria > Nitrososphaerales > Nitrosopumilaceae > Nitrosopumilus. Next base: position 104,667 of record NZ_JANQTA010000001.1, read on the forward strand.
AAAGGTCGGATTTTTGCAACATCAGATTTTACATTTATAGAATATTGTTTTGATTTTTTGATTTTTAATTTGATTGCGCCAGTTTTGATTCCAAGTAATCCTTGCATTCCCAATGCAATACCAAAATCAGTAGAGTAATCAGGTCTGTTTGGACTGTATTCAATTCTTACCAAGTCTTTGTCTTCAGATTCAATATCTAAACCAAGAAATGGTAATGAATCAGAAATTTGTTTTTTTGATGATTTTCCAATTAATTTTTGGAGGCGAGAATAAGATAATTCAACTACTGGCATTTTGATGCGCTCCTTAACCAATTAAGATTATTATTGTAAAATTCTCGAACATCATCTAATCCATACTTTAGCATTGCAATTCTTTCAATTCCTCCACCCCAAGCTAAAACTGGTTTTGTTATTCCAAGAGGCTTTGTAACCTCAGGCCTGAAAATTCCCATTCCAAATAATTCAACCCATTTTCCTAATCTTTCATTATACACCATAGTTTGCAAAGATGGTTCAGTATATGGGAAAAATGTTGGCCAGAATTTAATTTTCGTTATTCCAATTCTTTTGTAGAATTCTCTTTGAATTCCCATTAAATCACGAAGTGTAGCATTTTTTCCAACTACAACTCCTTCAATTTGATTAAATTCAACTAGATGTTTGTAACTGACTTTTTCATTTCTAAATACACGACCTAAAGAAAATACTCGAGCTTCATCAGGTTTTGTTTCAGCTAAGTGCTTTATTGTAACACATGTGGTATGAGTCCTCAATACCATTTTTCGTGCCTCATTAATGTCCCATTGGTATCTCCAGTTTTTCTTATGCGAATCTGAAACTTTTCTAATTTGCTCAGGTGTAGCTATTTTTTTGGCTGAAATTCCATCCAAGTAAAATGTGTCTTGAAGTTCTCTTGCAGGATGATCCTGAGGTGTAAACAATGCATCAAAATTCCAGAAACTAGACTGGGTCATGTTTCCATTAATTTCTGAAAAGCCTAGTGTTACAAAGATTTCACGAATTTCATCAATTGTGTCTTTTAATGGATGAGTTCTTGCTACAAAAACTTGGGGAACTTTGGCTTCAACATCAATTGCTCCAGATGAATCAGATAGTTCGAGAGTTTTTGCAGAATCAGAAAGTGTGATTTCTTTAGTTTTTACAATATCTTCAATTACAAAATCAGGTCGCTTCAAAAGAACAGAAAGTTCAGAAGCATCAATTTTTTCTTTAGGAATTTTTTCTTTTCCAATTTGCTTGATAATTTTTTCAGCAGGAATTTCTGCTGGTTCATTATTTAGAGAAATCGAATCAGAATCAGCCTTTACCCAATTATTTTTTCTAGCAAGACCCATTGCAGGACCAAATACTGGACCAAGTTGTTTTTGTAAATCCGATAATTTTTTTGGACCATTTTTTAAAGAATTTAGTAATTGCCTTTCAGGTAATCCTTTTTCAATTGATTCAAGACCATTTTTTCCTAAACTGATAAGACTAGTTTTGGATTCATTTACAATAGCTAAATCTTTGAGTTTAAGCCATTCAATTCCTCGCCTAATTTGATCAGGAGACAAATTAGTTGATTTTTCTAATGATTCTGGAGATTGTTTAGAATTCTCTTTTAGTGATGAAATTATTTTTTTTTCAATATCATGAAAAACTTGTGACAACAGCAGAAAGTTCGAAAAAGACTTTTTAAACCTTAACCTAAGTCAAATTGAATGTCAGCTGACGACTTTATTGTAACACCTTGGCATGTAGAGGGCGACATTGATTATGAAAAACTTATCAAAAAATTTGGTACAGAAAAGATTTCATCTGAATTACTAGCCAGAATTACAAAAATCACAGGCGAGGACCATTTTATGCTCAGACGAGGGATTTTCTTCTCACATAGAGAAATGAGCAGGATTCTAGATGATTATGAAAAAGGAAACAAATTCTTCCTTTATACTGGTAGAGGTCCATCTGGTCACACTCATATTGGACACTTGGTTCCTTGGGTGTTTGCAAAATGGTTACAAGAAAAATTTGATGTGAATATGTATTTTCAATTAACTGATGATGAGAAATTCTTTTCAAAACAAAATCTCACTTTAGAAGATACAAAAAAATTTGCACTTGAAAATGCTTTAGATTTTATCGCTTTAGGATTTGACCCTAAGAAAACAAAAATCATAATCAATACAAGAAATATTCAGACCTTGTATCCTATTGCAGCTCAAGTTGCAAAGAAAATAAATTTTTCAAATACAAAAGCTACATTTGGATTTACAAATGAAACCAATCTCGGTATGATATTTTATACTTCATTACAATCAGCACCTTGTTTTATTGAAGACAAACCAGTTTTGATTCCATTAGGAGTTGATCAAGATCCTCATTTCAGACTTACAAGAGATATTGCTCCAAAAATAGGAAAACCAAAACCAGCATTAATCCATAACATTATGATTCCAGCTTTAGAAGGCCCTGGAGGAAAAATGTCAGCATCTGATGAAAATGGAACTGTTTACACAACTGATGCTCCAAATGTAGTAAAAAAGAAAATTAACAAATACGCATTTTCAGGGGGTCAGCCAGATCTTGAACAACATAGAAAGCTAGGAGGGAATCCGGACATTGATGTGTCATTTCAGTATCTTAGAATATTTTTTGAACCTGATGATGAAAAACTCAAAGCAATCTATGATGATTACAAATCAGGGAAACTACTTTCTGGAGAGTTAAAAGCAATTTTGATTGAAAAAATGAATAATTTTCTTGCCACTCATCAAGAAAATAGAGAAAAAGCTAAAGACAAAATTGACGAATTTCTTTTTGAGAATAAATGAAGATTAGAATAAAGTGTGACGACAAATACGAAGCTCAAAAACTAGCGAGTTTAATTTTCATCAAAGAGGGAAAAGAGACGTTTATCACATCGATTCTAAATGTGATTCAAAACGAAATGGTGATTTCATTGAAAGATAAATCAGCACATAGTATTCTTCTTTCTGATGAGCAAAATGTGGAGAATTTTGCAGATTTCATACAATCAGTAATTGACAAAGAAGACAAGCTAGTTTCTACTAAGGTTATTGAAGAAAGTGTAGAAATCGAAAAAGAAAAGATCTAAGGTGCAAATGCGGTATAAAGGGCTACAATGCCAACCATAGCAATCAAAGTCAGACCTAATGCCTTAAAGTCGCCATTCATGTTTTATCTTCAAAATTATTATAATTAAAGTGTTAATAAATTCTCAAAATTGATTTCAGAGATCATCTAGGAAAATATTTGCTCTTCTTTCTTTTTGGTCTAGATTCATTTTTGGGTTTGGAAACAGGTTGGTTTATTTGATTACAGTTCAAACAAAGCACCTTTAGTTCATCTCTGGCTAAATTAGGTTCAGAGATGTATTTACCCCATGAAGATGCAGCTCCACCACGGTGAATATCATCAAATGCGTTTTCATCATATTTGTGACTAAATCCCAAGGCTCTCTCATCTCTAAATCCACAACTAGAGCAAATTTTTCCCCCTAAAATCTCAAATAATTTTTCCTTCAAAGATTCATAGAATTTGTCTGAACCATTGGAGTAGAAACTTTCTTGTTTTTTTAGGAATTTCTCACTTTTAGAATTTTTAGAACGTGGTTCATCTCTGGATGATCTTCTTTCACTTCGTCTATCATTTCTAGGTCGATCGTTTCTGGAACGTCTATCATCTCTAGAGTATCTTGATTCTCTATCATTTCTTAAGTATCTTGATTCTCTATCATTTCTAGAAAATCTATCATCATCAGAGTTTCTTGATTTGTTTTGTCTAAAGCAATCACTACAATAAACAGGTCTATCGTGTCTTGGTACAAATGGAACTTCACAATCGGTTCCGCAATCAGCACATGTTACAGTAGCTGACTCTCTTTCTCTATCATCTCTAGAGTATCTATCATTTCTGGAACGTCTATCATCTCTAGAGTATCTTGATTCTCTATCATTTCTGGAATTGTCTTTGTGTGAATATTTCTCATAATCATCAGATTCTGGTTTGTTTTGTCTAAAGCAATCACTACAATAAACAGGTCTGTCAGTCTTTGGTACAAATGGAACTTCACATTCTGTTCCGCAATCAGCACATGTTACAGTTGCAGATTCTCTTTTTCCATCTCTAGAAAATCTATCATTTCTGGAATTTCTAAATGATTTTGAGACGTTATCATCTCGTCTTGATTTTCTAGATTTTTTATTATCAGAATATTTTGATTTGTATAGTTCCATTGTATAGCAGGTTTAGAATTAATGGTTATAGATACTTAGAGCTTTGAGTTGTGCCTAGAAAAATCAAACAAGAGATTTGTCCATTTCAGTAGACATTACTTCTTGTACTTTGAGAAAATATAATTTTGTTGAATATGGCATTTCTTCAATATTATTTTCAACTGCAATCATGAAGTATCTTACAGCACGTTTTGAAATGTCCAGATTAAACTTCATTGTAAGAACAGGATCTTGATGAACTTTGATTTTATCTTGTAACCAAGGAGGTGCCATCTCAATTGTTTCTTTAATTATTTTATCATACCAAAATGCTAGACTCTCAGGTTGTAATCCTTGTTTTAGATTTGAGACATCATTATCAATTTGTTTCATCATATGATTGATGATTGCCATGAGGCTAAATCCTACAATTTTGTTTTATGACAATTACTCAAAGTTAGACAAGCTTCTTGTCAATTCACAACAAGTTTCCTTCTTTGTCAATTTCTAAATTTTTTATTCTTGTGGTAGATATTCTTGTACCATCTTCAGCCAAATGCATTGGAACTACAATGATTTCTACAGGAGGTAGATTCTTTTCTGCTCTTAATTCATTGAGTTTTTCACCTTGATTACTAGTCTCTGAGCTAACAACTAATGCCTGAACTTCCTTTTCTAATACTGCTGGACCAAAATCATTATCCAACTTACTGATTTGAAAATCAGATTTTGGGAATTCTTGAAAGATAGTTTCAAGTAGATGTGCTAATCTTGTTTGATAATTATTGTGAGGAGATTTTCCCTTTCTTTTTGCCAGTTCGTCACTTGTTAAACCAATGATTACTTTGTCAGATCTTGAAAATGCATTTACAAGTAATGTCAAATGACCTCTGTGAATAATATCAAATGTTCCGCCCATTGCAGCTAGAGAAAAATCAGACATGGAGATATTATGATGAATATGAAAATAAACTTACTATTTTACAAGAAAGAGAACAATAGGACCCTGTTCAGAAATGGGAATGTTATTTCTATCCCAAACAAAAGTTTCCATATAATACAATCCTGATTTCTGAGGAATCCAGTCTATGGTTTGAAAGTCATCACCTGTGCCAATAAATCGTCCTTCGTATTGACCAATGTATTCTACAGTTGGGTTTTCTCCAGATTCTTTGATTTGAACATAGTAAGTGTATGCTGTTTCATTTTTTTCTTGATCTGCTGCAAATTGAATAGTAGTTTTACTCTTAATGTTGACAGGTACTCCTACTTGAAGTTCAGAGAGTTTCGTTCCCTGTTTGTCTTGAATTGAGACATCAGAAATTGCTCCCAGCATAGATGCTATCTCAGGTGGTGGAATTGTAACTTCTACAATATCAGAATTAAAGATATTTGATTCAGCTACCATAAAGAGTCCTACAGCTCTAGAATCAATTTTTCCATTAAACTCAAAAGTGATTTTATCATTAGATGCAACTTGACCAATTTCTACAGTTTCAACACTTAGAATTCTTGGAGGATCAAATGCATCGTGTATTGCCAAATACACATTTGTGTCAGAAATTGGAGCCCCCCCATTTTCCAAGGTTCCAGTAAAGTGGAGTTCAGTATCCATGGACACATCATTAGAATAGATTATCAGGGCACTTTCTTTTGGATTTGAAGAATCAAAGCCAACTAAAGAAACGGCTGCTTGAGTGATATAGGGATTTGCTGTAGCGGAGCGAATTGAATATGGAGAAACCCCATTTGCTGGAATTACTTCAAGGGAGACATTCTCAGTGACTGTCTCAATTGGTTGTGGATTTAGATCATCATAGAATTTTACCTGAACCTGAACATTACTAACTGGAGTTAGGTCATTGTTGTTTTCAACTACACCTACTACAACTGTATATCCTTCAGAATCCTGATAGACAAATGGAGTTTCATTTTGTAATGAAACAGTTAGTGTTGGAGTATTATCAGAATATTCTTGAGCATTAATTTGAGATATTGGAATTAATAAAACAGCTAGAAATATTATCGGAATAATTTTTTGCATCTGAATTTTATGGATATCGGAGATTAATTTTCTGTAACAATTCATATTGTGAACAAGAAAGGTAACAACGTTTAACCTAGTTTACACTATGAATAGAAGATAATAAAAAGAGAATAAAAATTGTAAATTTAGTTTCTCTTGGCGGTAATTGCTAACCAGTATATCAAACCTGGTGCTAAACCAACAATGAGTGGAATCCATACAGGCCATCCATCTACTACGCTTGCCATAAGAGAAAACCGAAACTTATCCTATTTAAATCCATCCAGCAGTCCGAATATCAGAATAGATCGCATAAGAGTGGACCGGACGGAATTTGAATCCGTGACCCCCCGCGTGCAAGGCGGGTATACTACCAGGCTATACTACCGGCCCACGTGAATGATGGATTATGTGTGGATTTTAATTGTTGTCTTCTAGGCAAGGATTTTATTTGAAAACATGAACGTCCACTTATGGTACTTTTAGAATCTCAAGTTAAACTAAAAGCTGGAGATATTGCACCTGACTTTGAATTGTTAGGAATTGATGATAAGAAACATTCACTCAAAGATTATGAAAACTACAAAGGAGTTTTAGTAATTTTCATGTGTAATCACTGTCCATATGTAAAAGCTAAAGTAGACGCACTAAACGAGTTGTATGAAAAATTTGGAAAAGATATTGCAATAGTTGGAATCAACAGTAATGATTCAACTGACTATCCAGAAGACAGTTTTGATGCAATGAAGGATACTGCAAAAGAGAAAGGATTTGGTTTTGATTATCTAGTTGATGAAACTCAGGAGATTGCAAAAAAATATGGTGCCATGTGTACCCCAGATCCATTTTTGTTCAATAGCCAAAAACAACTAGTCTTTCATGGTAGAATCGACAATGCTATGAAACCTGATGATGAGGCCACAGAAAAGACAATGATCAACAATATGCAGAAATTGTTAGATGGTGAGAAAATTGAAAAAGACTTTGACCCATCAATTGGATGCTCTATCAAGTGGAAAGAAAATTAAACTTAAATGACCTCAGCCTAGAGATTTCTTCGTGGGCTCGTAGCTCAGCTTGGCTGGAGCGTTCGACTGATAATCGAAAGGTCATGAGTTCGAATCTCATCGGGCCCATCTTACTTCATATTTTCAAATGTTGATTGAGACCATTGCAGGATATCTTCAATTTTCTCAGAAACCAAATCAGAATGAGATTTGGTTTTTTTGGATGTTTTTCCATATAGAGCTAGTTTCATTTTTTTGCCAGATTTTTCTCTGGTAGGATTTATTGAATCTGTGAAAAAAATTAACCCTTCATCAGTTTCTGAAAAAACTACAACTATGAGAAGTCCAGGTTTTTGCTTCCAAATTTTTCCTACCAATTTTTGAAAATCTAAATCAAAGAGTACATCAATTGCTGAAGACATGTCACCTAGATTAGAAACTCTCCATCCTTCTGAATGATATGCTGCAGCTGCTGCTTCAGAAATCAAACTGCTGTTAGAATCAGCTGCAATTAATACAACATTCTTTTTTTGTTCTGAAACAATTTGAGTTTGATTGAAAATTTGTAAAGATTTTGAAATTGTCATTCTTAGAAGATTCCTTTCAGCAGTGCCAATTTTTCCATCTTCGAACAATTGATTTACTGACTCTATTGCAGGAAGTATAATTTCTAAAACTAGCCTGTTTACTGTTGCACCAGAATGAAGGCAGTTTTTGATTAGAGAAAATACTTGTTCTTCAGAACCCTTTACCAAAAAATCAAGGTATTGTGGTGAAACTTGAAAATAATCATCTGGAAAATTATATGCTTCTTGTCCAGGTTCTAAAAACCATAATGTAATATTTCCAATATTTTTTTGACGTAACAATCCTTCAGCTGCAAAAACTTTGAGATACTTTGTCATGGTAATTCTATTGATTCCAATTTTATCTGAAATCTCAACTCCTGACATTCCAGTTTCTGAATCCTCTAAAGTTGAAATTAATTTTTCACGAATCTCTTCAGTTGAATAGCCACGACCCATATTGCTTTTGGATTAAGGTATTGTATAAAGACTAATTTCTATTAACTAGGGGAAAGGGTTTTTGAAAATAAGGTTCTGTGTAATTTGAAAGACCTAGCCTCAGATCTTCTACCTGTTTACTTTCGAGACCTAAGATTTCACGTATTTTTGATTCATGAAATCAGAGTTCTTTACCATCAATTGCTAGAATACCTAAGCCTAAAGCAGTAAACCACCCTTTAGGATTTTGTTTTATTTCCTCTTCTAAGAGAACTTTAGTTCCTTGAAGTGCAGACATTGCTTCGTTTGGATGCTGTCTTTCAAGTTCATTCAGCATAACTTGAATTAATGACTCAAAGTCTATTTTGATAACCATACAAAATTATGAAGTATCTGCAATATTAGATTTCTAGTTAATCTCTATCAGACAAAAAAGCCACAACTAACCCAAGTAATAAAATAATTCCAAATACTTTGCCAACATCTCCTAGTGAAACAGCCTCTTTTTTCTCTTCTTCTAATAATCCCTTTAATTCATCTGCCTCGATGGGATTCAAAACTCTAGTTTGTAGTTTTTGGGTTAATTCTTGTTTTCTTTGTTTTTGTTGTGGTGTTAATGCCATTAACTATTGTTACCTCCTTTGAACTTACTAAATAACTTCATGAGAAATGCACTATTGTTTCTCATCCAATCTGATAGTTCTGGATCATCAGTAATGCCAGAAAAGAATCCATTCTCAATCCTATCTATTCTTTCATTAAGTTCTTTCATTTTGGTTTCTTTTTTCTCCCATCTAGTGCCTGCTGTAAAACCTGCCCCAAACACTACAATTGCCCCTACAATAATTGCAATTATGAGATTTGGATCATCTAAAGGCAATACTATTTTTTCACAATAGAATATTTTAAAAAGTTATGATCTTTTGCTGGCATTCTGAATTAAAGTGATCCATTTGTTATCTCCATGAACCTTGATACTTGCAATATCCGCAGGAGTCTTTCTGTCAAAAGCCATGTGGCCTCTTATGAAATTGTGATAGATTCTGTAACCGTCAATAATTGGAGAGTCATCTTTTTTCAGTCCTCTCATTACTTTTTCCCTGTCTCGGATTTCTCCGTTTAGTCTCTCCATCTTGTTGTTATTCATGTCATTTTTCAAATGGATATGACGGATATGGATAGTCTTTGGATTTGTCTTTGAGAAAAATGCCCTCTTGTATGCCAAGTGAAAATTCTGTGCCCCGTCAGTGATGAGTACCTTTGGCTTTTTGTTTGCAAGTTTCTTTCCGTCCTCAAACATTGGCACAATATCATCCTTGTACTTTCTATCTGACACTTGTTTGGCAATCCAAAATCTAGTATCATCATCCATCATGGCATAGAGGTATTTCGTATTGCCCTTGACCTTAAGGTACAGTTCGTCAGCCCTCCACTTGTCGCTGACATTTGGAACAATCTCATCAAGATACCCGTTCATCAAACCAACATACTTGTTAATCCAGTTCCATACAGTTTTGTGGGTAATTTTTACGCCCTGCAATTCCAAGAATCTCTGAACGTTTCTGAGTGATTCGCCTGAGAAATACAACTGCATTGCACTAGTGATAACCTGAGGGGAAGCCTTCATTTTCTCAAATCCAAGATTTACTGAGAATTTTCTGTCACAATCCTTGCATTGGTAAACCTGCAAGGAATAGGTCTTGTTCTTTCTCAATCCCTTTTTGATGATTTTGGAGGACTCACAGAATTTGCATTTGTCAGTTTCAATTTCATTGATGTGTGTTGCTTTCCAAACTTTGGTTCTAACTAATTTTGAAAATTCTACTGCATGGATATGTTTGCAACAAACCTGTCTAAAACAATGATCAGGACAGGTACAAGTCCAACCCTTTTCAGTAGCGATAACGTCATACTCTTTTTCTGAGGTTTGTGATTTTACCCTGTAGTGGTTTTCATCTACTCTTTGAATTTGATTACTAGAGTTTGCAATTTCTTTTCCTTTTTCTTGACGAGGATCTGTTTTATCCATGTGTAGTATTAGGTACCTATTAATATAAACATTTAGGTACCTAACAATAATTATGTACCAAACTATATTAGGTACCTAGTAGAAATTTGAATAGTTGAAACTACAAAAACAAGTTAATCGAAAAGTAGGCAACAAAGAATATTCAAAACTTGTAGTTGTTATTCCACCTGAGAAAGTTGATGAGGCAGGTTGGGAAGTAGGAGACGAATTAGAGGCAGTTGTAAAACGTCATGAGATTATTCTCAAACTAAACAAGAAAAAATAATCATTTTATAATCTCATGTTCGCCTTTACGCCATTTGATTATTGGTTGAGTTTTTTCTCTAAACCATTTATTGACCTCACTTTCTCGCAAATAAACACGAATCAGAATATCTGCTCCAATAATTATTGGGATTGCACCCACGCCTACCCAAGTCAATGCAAGCAATCGTGCATTTGAGATGTCTTGAACTAATGAACTAATTCTTTGTTGTTCTGCTTGTGCCAATAAAGCACGATTTGCCTCTGTTTCCAATTTTGCAGATGTGGGAAATATTTTCAATATAGGTTCATCAAGATTCAGTGTCTCAAACCCGTTTTCTCTAATTATGAATCCTGTAACAAAAACTTCACTTTCTACTGGAAATGGAATTTTCCCTTTTAATGAGAACGGTTCTTCCATATCAGGCCCTAAGACAATTGCATGCCCAAAATTTCCTGCAGTATTGATTTCCTGAAAAATTTGTCCCCGAGTATGTTTTGTATATTCTACATTTTCATGATCAAAAATTATGGCAATTGCTTGAATATTGGATATCTGTTGATCTGTGACAATACGTGCATGGTATTCAACCTCATCTCCTGCATAAACCACAGATTGTTGAAAAGTTATCAATATTCGTAAATCCGTTGCATTGGATTGACCTACAACAGGAAAAAGATTCAATGTGATTGGCTTATTGATTTCATATAATGGAATTTTTTCAGTTTCATCTATCAGTGACTCGGCAATGTTTGCTTTCTCAAATTCTGGCATAGTGTTAAACAAGATTATGGTTATTCCAGAAATAAACAGTATTGCTACAATGAAATTAATCTTAAACTCTTGATCAAACTTTTCCATTAATTCGGCTAATAATAGGTATTAAAAAAACAATACCTAAGACTATTCCTACGCCAATTAATGATAATAGTGGTTTCGACACATCTGTTCCAAAATTGATTGAAAGCAAATTACTGCCCATGAAAATAAAGAAAAAGCCAATTCCTGTTTGTATTAGCAGTAATGTCCAAAATTGGGCACATGAAACTTTGAATCTCAATTTTTAAAATTCCCGACACGAAAGGTCTCGAGGTAAACAGGTAGAAGATTTGAGGCTAGGTCTCTCATATTACACAGAACCGAAAATAAAACATTATATACTTAGTACCTTAATGTACGGTAAGGGAAAAGTAAATTGCCAAAAGAGGGATTCAAATCAATTACGGTTTCAGAGAACGTTTATGACAAGTTCCACCAGGTTTATGAAAAGAGTAAAGACGACCTTTCAATGAAAGGTGTCAACAGTTTCTCAGGTTATGTTACTTACATGTTAGAGGAGATGATGTTAAAGGACAAGACCTTTGCAAAATATGCTCCAAAACTTGAAAAGATTTCAGTTGATGAGGACCGTATTATTCTAAAGGATAATACCAGAAATAGAATCGCAGAAGTTGTAATCCAAAAAGGAGAATTGTATTGTCAGCTCTGTGAGAGAAAAGATTGTGCTTGTATTGGTTTTGTCTGGTCCATTCCAGAAGTTTATGAAGTTCTTAACAATAAAGGACTTAGAAATACAAAATAGTGGAGGAGGTGGGATTTGAACCCACGAACTCCTGAGAGACAGGATCACCCATTATTTGATCTTAAGTCCTGCATGTCCAAAAGCACGGAGTGCTTACTTTGGCCAGGCTTGATTACTCCTCCAAAATGATAAAAATTTGTGTGAAATTTAACAGTTTAGAGTTTTTGCAAAAATAATGAAGAATTATAAGGATTTTCTACAGGGTGAATTTGTGCTTCGATAGCTCAGCCTGGTAGAGCGTTACCTTGGTAAGGTAAAGGTCGCGGGTCCGGATCCCGTTCGAAGCTTTTTAATTTCTAAAAATCACAATTTTACGAAATTTGTATTTAAGCTCTTACTCAACTAGGAAAAAGTTAGTTCAAGATCAATTTTTTTTGTGTCCCTAAGTGTTAAAAAATTCCGTGATACTAGTTATTGAAACAAGTATACTCCCAAGTATCAACTGTCGTCCCAAAACCATTTGTAAAATGGGCAGGTGGAAAACGTCAGTTAATTCCAATTTTAAATGAAAATTTGCCAAAAACCTTTGGGACATATTTTGAACCATTTATTGGAGGAGGTGCATTGCTTTTTCATATCCTCACAGAGAGAAATGCTCAGAAATGCAGTATCTCAGATTTGAACTCTGATCTAGTTTTAGCTTATACTACAATTCGAAACAGAATTGATGACTTGATTTCATCTCTAAAAAATCATGAAAGAAATTATCACAAGGATTCAAAATCCTACTATTACTCAGTTCGAGAATCAAATCCAAGAAGTGAAATTGAGAAAACATCAAGATTGCTCTTTTTGAATAGAACCTGCTTTAATGGATTGTACAGAGTTAACAGCAAAGGAAAGTTCAATGTCCCTCTAGGACGTTATTCAAATCCAAATATAGTAAATGAAGGAAATCTCCGTTCTGTCAGCTCCATTCTACAAGCAAGTAGAGTCTCAATCAAATGTCGTGATTTTGAGGCAGTCCTACGAGATGCCAAAAAAGGTGATCTAGTATACTTTGACCCACCATATCAGCCAGTAAGCAATACTGCCAATTTTACCAGTTATACAAACAAGGACTTTACTGATAGTGATCTTGAAAGATTAGCAGATCTATGTAACAACCTGGATTCTAAAGGATGTAAAGTGCTTTTGTCAAATTCAGATTCTAAACAAGTCTCAGATTTGTTCTCAGGAAAATCTTGGAAAGTAAAGAAGATTCAAGCCAACCGTTCAATCAACTCTAATTCAAGAAAGAGAACAGGTCACTTTGAATTATTGATAAAAAATTATTAAAAATAATTTCAAGTTTCATTTTTCAAAATTTGAATTTCATATGTTTCAAAAAATTGTGTAGAATATGCATTAGGAATAGATAACAAAATGAAAAGGAAAGGTTGGGTTTTTAGTCCCACTTAGACCATGCGGCCATCCATCTGTAAGTCCATGTATTCAATTTACAACCTAATGCTGCAAATGTACATGCCAAAACTGCACCTGCACCTGCACCGAGAGCAACTGGGCTGTTATAGAACTTACCTACTTGCGGTTCTATCGGTGTCATGTATGGTGGCAATGTTGGTCTTGGATACTTGAATGCCGTTTCAAGTGGGTCTGCTACTGTTATCAGGTTTACCATGTTGAACAACGGTAATGACATTCCTACCAGTACGCCGCCGAACAGTATCAAGGAGTGCTTGTTCTTCTTTGTTGCCCAGTAAACTAAGTCCAACAGCATTGCTGATGGTAACCAAACTGGAGTTACAATGAAGTCATATGGATATCCGAGTGCAAACCATGCACCTTTTGCTACCCACGTGTATACTGTCATAATCAGAGCGTAGTACGTTGCTGTGCCTGGAACGCCTGTAAATGTTAGGTAATATGTTGCACCTACAATAAGCATCAACGTTTGCGATATTGAGAATACCGTGTACGAAGTCCAAGCCCAGTCAGTGTAGAAGATGTAGTCTCCTGCATTAATTGTTAACAGTGT